>JAQVHL010000035.1 GCA_028696185.1 Halothiobacillaceae bacterium | reverse complement strand
GTTCAGTGAGGCGGTGATGCGAGAGAAGCTGGAGTACATCCACCAGAATCCGGTGAAACGCGGCTATGTGGATGTGCCCGAGCACTGGCGCTATTCGAGCGCACGCGACTATGCCGGGCAGACGGGGCTGATGGAGGTTGATTCATGGTACTGAGACGCTGGAGCGTCGGAGGCGGTGTTCCCACGCTGGAGCGTGGGAACGATCAAAGCGATTTTTAACACCCTGGCCGGCTGAAGCACGCGCAGCATCCCGCCCTTGCTGTGCCCACGGACAACGAGACGGAGATTGCCTCAAGCACCGCGAAGGCTTCCGAATTCCCTCCCGCACTCTATAATGCCTCGCGCCGCGCGCCTGTGAGCCGCGCGGCGTTCATGTTTCGGGTGCCCTGCTTGAGGCGGGGTTAAACGGGAAACAGGTGCCGGCCACGAGCCGAAAGCCTGTGCTGCCCCCGCAACGGTAAATGCCGGTACGCGCGCCATGAAGCCACTGCCCCTGAGGGGGACGGGAAGGCGGCGCGGGTGGACGAAATGTCGTCCAAGGCATGAGCCCGGAGACCGGCCCGAAGCTCCCCTCCACTTCGGCGCGCGGTGGGCGCGCTCACGGGACCTGATCCATGAAAAACACCGTCTTTCGGGCGAGATTCGCCCTCGCAGCCCTTCCCTGTTTCCTGTCTGCGGCTCTGGCTTCCGAACCGGCTACCGACCTGGGCGAGATCGTCATCACCGGTGCGCGCGTGGCGCAGCCTGAAGATGAGGCGCTCGCCGCGCTGACCGTCATCACCCGCGAGGACATCGACCGCTCGCAGGCCACCTCGCTTGCCGAACTGATGCAGGGCCTGCCCGGCGTGAGCCTTGCCAACAGCGGAGGACCGGGCAAATCCACCTCGCTGTTCCTGCGCGGCAGCAACTCCAACCATGTATTGGTGCTCATCGATGGGGTGCGCATGGGTTCGGCCACCACCGGCGGCTTTGCCTGGGAACACCTCCTGCCCGGGCAGATCGAGCGCATCGAAATCCTGCGCGGCCCGGCCTCCAGCCTGTACGGCTCGGAAGCCATCGGCGGCGTGGTGCAGATTTTCACCCGCAAGGGCGATACGCGCGGCGTGCATCCGCGCTTGAGCCTCGGCGGCGGCAGCTACCGCACCCGCGAAGCCAGCGCCGGCATCAGCCTGGGCGATGGGCGCAACTGGCTCTCCGCCCAGCTCTCCGGCACGCGCACCGACGGCTTCAATGCCTACGAAGGCGGATCGCGCTTCTCGCCCTACGAGGGCGATGACGATGGCTACCGCAATCGTGCGGGCACCCTGCGTGCCGGCGCACGCCTGGGCGAGCGGGTTGAAATCGGCGCGCACTGGCTGCGCAACGACGCGCACAATTATTACGATGGCGGCTTCGTCAACGAAAGCACGATGCGCGAGGAAGCGCTGGGCGCCACCCTGCGCGCCAATCCGGTCGATGCCCTGCGTCTTGATCTTGCCCTCGGCCAGAGCCGCGACGAGAGCGACAACTTCAAGGACGGCGCCTTCCGCACCCGCTTCGATACCCGCCGCGACAGCGCATCCCTGCAGGCAAGCTGGCTCATGACCCCCGCGCACAGCCTGACCGCCGGCCTGGACCATCTCAACGACCATGTCGACAGCACCACAGCCTACGCCGTGGACAGCCGGCGCAATACCGGCGTGTTCGGCGAATGGCTGGGCCGCTTCGGCGCGCTGGACACGCAGCTTTCGCTGCGGCATGACGACAACCAGCAGTTCGGCGGTCACAGCACCTGGACAGCCGCGGCGGGCTACGCGCTGGGCAACGGCCTGCGCCTGAGTGCGCGTGCCGGCACCGCCTTCAACGCGCCGACCTTCAACCAGCTCTACTTCCCCGGCTACGGCTATGCCGATCTCAAGCCGGAAGAATCCACCAGCGTGGAGATCGGGCTCGACGGGCGCGTGGCCGGATTGCGCTGGCAGACACGGGTGTTCCGCAACGACGTGGACAACCTCATCAACAGCTTGCAGGTCGCCCCCGGCATCTATGAAGCGCGCAATGTCGATCAAGCCCGTCTGCAGGGCCTGGAAGCCTCGCTGCACGGACACCTGGCCGGCATCGACCTGGGCGCGTCCTGGACCTGGCTCGACGCCCGCGCCATCGGCGGCGCCAACGACGGCAAACGCCTGCAACGCCGGCCGGAACACAGCCTGCGCCTGGATGCCGACCGCCGCTTCGGCGATTTCAGCCTGGGCGGCACCCTGTACGGCGCCAGCCAGCTCTACGACGATGCTGCCAATACCGTGCGCCTGGGCGGATACGCCACCCTCGACCTGCGCGGCGAATACCGCTTTGCCCGTGACTGGCGCGTACAGCTCAAGCTCGTGAACCTCTTCGACAAAGCCTATGAAACCGCCTATCTGTACAACCAGACCGGCCGCGCCGCCTACCTGACCCTGCATTACGGACACTGAGCATGACCGAGGAAACCGCCGACCTTGATGCGCGCCACCGGGCGCGCATGCAGCGGAAGAAAGCCCTGATCGACGCGGGCATTGCCCGCGCCACCGACGAGCGCGGCCTACTGCTCGTGCTCACTGGCAACGGCAAGGGCAAGTCCAGCTCCGCCTTCGGCATGGTCGCCCGCGCGCTGGGGCACGGCCTGCGCGTGGGCGTCTGCCAGTTCATCAAAAGTCGCACCGATACCGGCGAGGAAGCCTATTTCTCGCTGGACGAGGACTGTGAATGGCATGTGCTCGGCGAAGGCTTCACCTGGGACACCCAGGACCGCCGCCGCGACACAGAAACCGCCGAACGCGGCTGGGCCGTTGCCCGACGCCTGTTGCAGGATCCCTCCTGCGACCTCGTCGTGCTCGACGAGCTGACCTACCTTTTGAGCTACGGCTATCTGGACGCCGAAACCGTGCTTTCCGAGCTGCGCGCCCGCCCGAACGGACAGCATGTGGTGGTTACCGGGCGCGGTGCCAGCGACGCGCTGATCGAGATGGCCGACACCGTCACCGAAATGCGCGACATCAAGCACGCCTACCGTGCCGGGGTAAAGGCGCAGAAAGGCATCGACCTGTGAAAAGCCGCCTGCGCCTGACGGACGCCGTTTGGGCACACAGGCAAGGCGCAATCGCCCCGTGATCGAAGCACTGTGGATTCCCGCGCTGACCCTGCCCCTGGCCCTGATGCTCGACCAGATGCTGGGCGAGCCCTCCCGCCTGCATCCGCTCGTGGGGTTCGGATATCTCGCCCAGCATCTGGAAGCGCGCCTGAACGGGGACGCCGCAAGCCGTGTTCACGGCGTGCTGGCGACGGCCGTCCTGCTGCTGCCGCCGGTACTGCTCGCCTTCGCCATCGATCACCTGCTACGCCCCCTGCCCTGGCTGCAAGGCGCGTTCGGCGCAATGGTGCTATACGCGACCCTCGGCCTGCGCAGCTTGCACGAACATGCCCGCCCGGTAGCCGAGGCGCTGGCGCGTGGGGATCGGGAATCCGCGCGAAGGCAGGCCGCCTGTCTGGTCAGCCGCGACCGCGAAACGCTCGATCCGGCGCCCGCCACAGTGGAATCGGTGCTGGAAAACGGTCATGACGCCGTGTTCGGCGCCCTGTTCTGGTTCCTGCTGCTCGGCCCGGCCGGAGCGGTGCTGTTTCGTCTGAGCAATACCCTGGATGCGATGTGGGGCTACCGCACGGCCCGTTTCGTCCGTTTCGGCTGGGCCGCCGCGCGGCTGGACGATGTACTGGGCTACCTGCCGGCCCGGTTGACCGCCGCAAGCTACGCCCTGGCCGGGCAGACCCGGACGGCGCTGTCCTGCTGGCGTACGCAGGCGCCGCACTGGAAAAGCCCGAATGCCGGGCCAGTCATGGCCGCCGGCGCAGGCGCGCTGGGCCTGCGCCTGGGCGGTGCGGCGCGCTACCAGGGACAGTGGCAGCAACGCCCGCCGCTGGGGGAAGGAAAACCCGCCCAGGGCGAGGACATCGAACGCGCCCTGAAACTGGTCCGTCGGTGCGCCTGGGGCTGGGCGGCTCTGGCCTTGCTCCTGTCGGTGACTGGGATGCTGGCCCATGCCTGAGCGTTATTTCACCGCCACCCCACCCCTTGCCCCGCGCCACGGCGGACGCCTGCGCGAGGCGGCAAGACGGTACGGTCGCCCCCCCGAAGATTTTCTCGATCTTTCGACCGGCATCAACCCGTTGGGCTGGCCGGTGCCGCCCCTCGACGAAGTCCATTTACGCCGCCTGCCCGAAGACGACGACGGGCTGATCGAGGTCGCCGCGGGCTACTACGGCAGCGCGCCCGACCATCTGCTCGCCCTGCCCGGCTCCCAGGCCGGCATTCTGCTCCTGCCGCGTCTGCGCCCACCGTGCCGGGTCGGCGTGCTGGCCCGCAGTTACGCCGAACACGCCCATGCCTGGCGCATGGCGGGACACACGCTTATCGAGCTGGATACGCTGGAAGCCGCCCACGCCCTGGACGTGCTGGTGCTGGTCAATCCCAACAACCCGGATGGGCGATGCTGGAACCGCGATACCCTGCTGGCCCTGCACGCACAACAAGCCGCGCGCGGCGGCTGGCTGGTGGTCGATGAAGCCTTTATCGATGCCGCTCCAAGGCACAGCCTGGCCGGGGAAACCGCTCGCCCCGGCCTGTTCGTGCTGCGCTCGACAGGCAAGTTCTTTGGTCTGGCCGGTCTGCGCACGGGTTTTCTGCTCGCCCGACCGCCGGCCCTGGCGCGGGCGCGCGCCGCGCTGGGGCCCTGGACGCTGGCCGGGCCCAGCCGCGTCCTGACCCGCGCCGCGCTGGCTGACCACGCTTGGCAGGCGGACACGCGAATCCGCCTGATGCGGGACGCCGCGCGTCTGGCCGGTTTGCTCACCCGTCACGGCTTGCCGCCTCAGGGCGGAACCGCCCTGTTTCAGTGGCTGCGTCACCCCGAGGCGCCCGCCCTGCACGAGTCACTGGCGCAAGGCGGCGTGCTGACCCGCCTGTTCGAGGCGCGCGATACGGAAGATACCCCCAGCCTGCGCTTCGGCCTGCCGGGCAGGGAGCCGGACTGGCAGCGGCTGGCGGAGGTCTTGCGCCCGTCGCTCGCTTGAGGCGGCTGCAGGGAGATCAGCGCCCCATCAACAGCACATGTGCAACAGCGTAATGCCGTTCGTCGGACAGACTCAGATGGGCGGCAGTCAACCCCAGACGCGCGGAAATCGCCTGGGCCGCATCGAAAAACAAAAGACGCGGCCGACCGCTGTTGTCATGTCCCACCGCAATCTGGCGCAGGGCCAGCCCGTTACGAAATCCCGTGCCCAGCGCCTTGACGGTCGCCTCCTTGGCCGCAAATCGTTTGGCCAGAAAGCGCTCCGGATGCAGGGCTTCGAGGAACTCGGCATACTCGCATTCGGCAAGGATGCGCTGCGGCAGGGCCAATCCGAACCGGTCCAGCGCCCGCGCCAGACGGTCCACTTCGACAATATCCGTTCCGATGCCGATGACGTTCATCCGATGCGCGCCTCTCTCATCAGCCGCTTCATTTCCCGCACCGCGTCGGCAAAACCGCTGAACAGGGCGCGGGCGACGATGGCATGCCCGATATTCAGCTCGCGGATTCCCTCGATACGCGCGATGGCCTGCACGTTGTGGTAATGCAGACCATGACCGGCATTGACCTGCAACCCGAGCTGCTGCCCCAGGCGGACCGCGTCCTCGATCTGCCTCCGCAGACGCTGTTCCTCCGCCGGGGTCGCGGCTTCGGCGTAATGCCCGGTATGGATCTCGATGACCGGCGCCCCAACCTCGGCAGCGGCTTCGATCTGACGGGCATCGGCATCGATGAACAAGGAGACGCGCACCCCGGCGCCGGCCAGACGAACACAGGCTTCACGCATGCGCTCGCGCTGTCCTGCCACATCCAGCCCCCCTTCGGTGGTGAGCTCCGCCCGGCGCTCCGGCACCAGACAGCAATCCGCGGGGCGCAGACGCTCCGCCAGCGCCAGCATTTCCTCAGTCACCGCCATTTCCAGGTTCATGCGCGTTTGCAGAATGCCCGACAGCATTTCCACATCACGATCCTGAATATGCCGACGATCCTCGCGCAGATGCAGGGTAATGCTGTCAGCCCCGGATTCCTCGGCCACGATGGCCGCCTGGATGGGGTCGGGATAGCGGGTCAGTCGTGCCTGACGCAAGGTGGCGACATGATCGATATTGACGCCGAGAAGAATTTCGCTGGATCGGGTCATGTGGGCAAGGTCCATTAAAGCAGCAAGTAAGAAGAGTCAGGTATCCGGCCACAGCTCACGGCTTTTCAGCGGTCGGGAACCCAGATGCGGGGCCAGCGCACGCGCAAGAACGGTACGCACACCGCGCGCCGTACGCGGGTCGGCAAAGTCCTCACGCACCAGAGCGGCAAGCACGTCCCCCGCCACAGGCAGGACACCCGGCGCCGGAGTTTGCTCCAGCACACCCAGTTCGGGGGCAAAGTAATACATCCGGCCGGCTTCGGGAAGCGCCCCGGTGTCCATGACACAATCGAAATCCGGCAGGTAGCCTAAATGTTCGAGCAGCCGTTTTTCGAAGCGCCGCAAGGGGGTATCCAGCCGCGCACCTTCCTCGCCCAGCGCCAGGAGGGCGTCGCCGTAGTCGGCGAACAGACCCGGCAGCGGGTCGGCTTTGGGCAGAAGGCGGACCAGGAGCTCGTTGAGATAGAAGGCGCAGGCCAGCGGCTTGCCACGCAGGCGTGCGCCGTGAACCAGCTCACGCGCCTCGCGCAGCTGACCAATCTCGCCCCGACCGTTTTCCCAGTGCAGGATCAAGCGCTGAAAAGGCGGAGCGCGCCCCGGCCCCCCTGCCCTCCCCGTGCGGTTCGTACCCCGCGCACCGCGTCCGATCAGGCTCAGGCGCCCCTGCTCCAGGGTGAAGACATCGAACAGCAGGCTGGTCTCACGCCAGGGGCGGGTATGCAGTATATAAGCCGGCCCCTCGAACGAGGCGCTACGGGTCTGAACGCTAGCGGCAGGACAGGAAAGTTCGCTCATGAAGGAAATGCCCTGGAAAAGGGTGTTGAAAGGGTTTTCCAACATCCTGTCAGAGCGTATCCCCATACCCCAGGCTATTCAGCGCGCGCTCATCGTCCGCCCAACCGGCCTTGACCTTGACCCACAAGCCCAGATGCACGCGACGGTCGAGGAAGCGCTCGATGTCCTGCCGGGCCTGGGTGCCGATTTCCTTGAGCCGCTGCCCGCCCTCACCGATGACGATGGCTTTGTGCCCTTCCTTTTCCACCCAGATCACGGCGTCGATGCGCAGGCGTTGCAGCGGGGCCTGCCCGGCACGGGTCGGCGGCACGGTCTCCTCGCGGAAGGATTCGACCTCGACGGTGATCGAGTAGGGTATCTCGTCATGCACCAGGCGGATGGCCTTCTCGCGGATCATTTCAGCCACGAAAAAGCGCTCGCTCTGCGTGCTGATCTGATCCTCCGGATAAAGCGGCTCCGATTCAGGAAGACGGGCCTCCACTTCGGCCGCGAGCTGCTCAAGTCCGCTGCCTTTGCGTGCGGAAACCGGCACGATGGCGGCAAAGGGATGCCGTTCGGCAATCTTCTGCAGGAAAGGCAGCAATTCGGTCTTGTCCTTGACCAGATCGACCTTGTTCACCACAAGGAGAACCGGCACCTCACCCAGCGTGGACAGCCGTTGCAAAACGGCTTCGTCCTCGCCGGTCCAACGCATGGCCTGAACCACGAAGACCAGCACATCCACCTGCCCCATGATCGAGGCAGCGGAACGGTTGAGCTGCCGGTTCAGGGCATTGCCACGCCGTTGATGCAGACCGGGCGTATCGACATAGACAAACTGCGCGCTCGGCGTGGTATGGATGCCCATGATCTGGTGCCGGGTCGTCTGCGGCTTGGGCGCGGTAATGCTCAGTTTCTCGCCCAGAAGGGCATTGAGCAGGGAGGACTTGCCCACATTGGGGCGGCCAACAATGGCAATATGCCCCGCGCGATAGGCGCACGAATCACTCATGGTTTCTCCAGCAGGCGTTCAAGCAGAGTCTGTGCGGCCGCCTGCTCGGCCTTGCGCCGGCTGCTGCCGACGCCCTGACCGGGGGTGTCAATCCCCTCGACGCGGCACAGCACGGTAAAGGTTTGATGGTGCGCCGCCCCGCTGATGTCGCTCACTTCATACACAGGCAGGGGGCGCTGACGCGCCTGCAGATACTCCTGCAGGCGCGTCTTGGGATCCTTGAGGGTTTCCGCATCCGGCAGATGAGCGAGCGCATCGGCAAACAGATTGCGGATCAGGACGGCTGCTGCCTCGAAACCGGCATGCAGATAACACGCGCCGATGACCGCTTCCAGCGCATCCGCCAGAATCGAGGCGCGCCGGAAACCGCCACTTTTGAGTTCGCCCGCTCCCAGTTGCAGGTAGTCGCCCAGATGCAGGGCTCGCGCGATTCGCGCGAGGCTGTCTTCCTTGACCAGCAGGGCGCGCAGACGGCTCAGCTCACCTTCGCAGGCGTCCGGGCGCCGGGCATACAACTCAGCCGCAACGACGAAGTTAAGAATCGCATCGCCCAGAAACTCCAGACGCTCGTTATGACGCCCCCCCGCGCTACGATGACGTAGCGCCTGGTTCATGAGGGCAAGGTTTTCCGGCGGCAAGGCGAGCCGCTCCAGAAGCTCCGCAGCAGGACGAATCAAAGGGTTACTTGACATTCACACTGTGCTTGAACACGGCCACAACGTACAGATTGGCTGCCAGATTGGCGCGGGCTTCGTAATCCAGGGTGACTTTGAGCGTATTCGCCGGGCCCGGCTCGATCTTGAAGTCGGTTTTCTTGACATGCTCGACCATGTTCACGTCAAGGCGCCGCTCGATGGAGGCCATCACCGCCGCCTTGCTGCCCTGGCTTTCCTTGGATATCTGCTCGAAAATGCTCGAGATTTTCTGATCGTTAAGGTACATGGGCACGATGCGCATCAGCGCAACCGCGACCAGGCCCACCACCACCGCCGCCATCAGCATGCCGATCAGGGTCATCCCCTGCTGTTTCTTGACCGTCATCATCGAGAATCCCTCCTTCGGGTTTAATTGAGCGTATCGCCAATCCGGCTAAATTGCAGCTGCTTGGCCTGCCAGTCGAAATGCATCCAGCGGAAGAATGCCTTGCCAACAAGATTCCTCTCGGGCACGAAGCCCCAGAAACGACTGTCGTTGCTGTTGTCGCGATTGTCGCCCATCACGAAATAATGCCCTTCGGGAACAACCCATTCGCCGCTGCGCATCGGTGCACCCGATTCCACCAGAATTTCATGACGGATTCCATCGAGATTTTCCTCAATGAGCGAGGCGCCGACATGACGGCGTGCATCCCCATCGCCGCCATAGATGCCCAGACTTTGCTGCGGCACCGGTTGCCCGTTGATATAGAGCATTTTGTCCTGGTAACGCACGCGGTCACCCGGCAGGCCAATCACACGCTTGATGAAATCCACCCGCGGGTCCTGCGGATAGCGGAACACCACGATATCGCCATGCTGCGGCTTGCCCAGCGGCAGGATCAGAGTATCGGTCACCGGCAGCTTGAGCCCGTAACTGAATTTATTGACCAGGATGAAATCGCCCACCTGCAGGGTCGGCATCATCGATCCGGACGGAATACGGAACGGCTCGGCCACGAACGAGCGCAGCAGCAGCACCACCAGCAGCACGGGAAAGAACGAACGGGCATACTCGACCAGTACCGGTTCACGCGGTCCAGGCTCCGCTGCCTGCGCACGCGCGCGCCGCGCCGGGGCGAAAAACAGCGCGTCGATCAACCAGATCACACCGCTGAGCGCCGTGGCCAACACCAGAATCAGGGCAAAATTCATCGGGTAACTCCCGGGCTGTAGTGATGCGAACTCATTTCTTGTCGACCTGCAGGACGGCAAGGAAGGCTTCCTGCGGCACCTCGACCCGGCCGATAGATTTCATACGCTTCTTGCCTTCCTTCTGCTTGTCCAGGAGCTTGCGCTTGCGCGACACGTCACCGCCGTAGCACTTGGCCAGCACGTTCTTGCGCAGGGCCTTGACCGTGGTGCGGGCGATGATCTTGCCCCCGATGGATGCCTGCACGGCCACTTCAAACATCTGCTGGGGAATCAGTTCCTTGAGCTTTTCCGCCAGATCGCGGCCACGGCTCTGCGCCTGATCGCGATGGACGATGATCGACAGCGCGTCCACGTTCTCGCCGTTGATCATCATGTCCATCTTCACCAGCGGCGCGTAATCAAAACGCAGGAAATGATAATCGAACGAGGCATAGCCCCGGCTGCAGGACTTCAAGCGGTCGAAGAAATCCAGCACCACCTCGGACAGCGGCAGCTCAAACTTGAGCGTCACCTGATTGCCCAGGAAGCTCATGTTCTTCTGTACCCCGCGTTTTTCGATGCACAGACCGATCACGTTGCCGACATATTCCTGCGGCACGAGAATGGTCGCCTCGATGATTGGCTCGCGGATCTCGCTGATGTTGGACACCTGCGGCAGATCGGCTGGATTGTGGATGTGCAGCACCTCGCCCTTGGTGGTTTCCACCTCGTAGACCACGGTGGGCGCGGTGGTGATGAGATCAAGGTCATACTCGCGCTCCAGGCGCTCCTGGATGATCTCCATATGCAAAAGCCCGAGGAAGCCGCAACGGAAGCCAAAACCCAGCGCCTGCGAAACTTCCGGCTCGAAATGCAGCGAGGCGTCGTTCAGACGCAGCTTGCGCAAGGCCTCGCGCAAGTCTTCGTAGTCCTCGGACTCCACCGGGTACAGCCCGGAGAAGACACGCGGCTGAACTTCCTTGAAGCCCGGCAACGCGGCGGCAGCCGGGGTTTCCTGATCGGTGAGCGTATCGCCCACGCGCGCGGAGTCGATATCCTTGATGCCGGCGATGACGAAGCCCACATCCCCGGACAGCAGCGCCTCCCGTTCCTTGCGCTTGGGCGTGAACACACCGACCTTTTCGACCTGGAACACCCCGCCGGTCCCCATGGCCTTGATCTTCTGCTTCGGACGGATGCTGCCATCGACCACGCGCACCAGGGCGATGACGCCGACGTAGTTATCGAACCAGGAATCGATGATCAATGCCTTGAGCGGCCCGTTTTCGTCGCCCGTGGGCGCGGGGACACGGCGGATCAGCTCTTCGAGAATCTCGCTCACCCCCACGCCGGTCTTCGCCGAAGCGCGCACCGCATCGTGCGCCTCGATGCCGATGATCTCCTCGATTTCGTTGATGACCCGGTCCGGATCGGCCGCCGGCAGATCGATCTTGTTCAGCACCGGCACGACTTCCAGGCCCAGGTCGATGGCGGTATAGCAGTTGGCCACGCTCTGCGCCTCCACCCCCTGGGACGCATCGACCACCAGCAAAGCCCCTTCACAGGCCGCCAGCGAGCGCGACACCTCATAGGAGAAGTCGACATGCCCCGGTGTATCGATGAAGTTGAGCTGGTAGGTCACGCCATCGGCGGCCTTGTAACCGAGCGACACGCTCTGGGCCTTGATGGTGATGCCGCGTTCGCGCTCGATATCCATCGAATCGAGCACCTGTGCGTCCATTTCACGCGCCTCCAGGCCACCGCAAAGCTGGATGAAGCGGTCCGCGAGCGTGGATTTACCGTGGTCGATATGGGCGATGATGGAGAAATTACGGACAAGTTTCTGGCGGTCCGACATGGTCTTTTCCGAAAGCGCGGCATTCGCGATAAACAAAGAGATGCGCCATAAACTCAAGCGCACCCTGATTTTGAACAGGACCTTTTAGCACGCCGTTGAAAACGCTTTTCAACAACCTGGCAAGGCGAACCCTGGCTTGACCTGCACGAGCGACGGCCCACCGGGCCGGGTTCCTGCTGTCCTTCCAAAGCCGCGGGAGTATACCAGAAGCGGCAGAACCGACACCGGCTCCCTGGATTCCGCGCCTGAGTGGGCTGTGTCTTGTCCAGGCGAAAGCGTCCGGCAAGAGGCTCTAATGTGGCGCCGGCGAAAGCGCGATGAACTGCCGCTTCCCCTCGCGCTCGACCAGCAGGGCCAGCGGGCGCCCCGACGGCAGCGCCGCCAGAGACGCGCCCAGACCGGCGATATTTCTCACCGGCTCGCCCGCGAAGCGCAACAGCCGGTCTCCGGGACGGACACCGGCCTGCGCGGCCGGTGAATCGGCACGCAGCTCCGTCACGCGCACCCATCCCTCCTCTTCGACCAGACGCAAGCCCAGAATCTGCCATAACAGCGTCACCACACTGTTTTTCGGGCTGTTCTGCGGGCGCTCTTTCGCGTCATCCGGCGGCATGGACGCCGGTTCGCTACCGGGCTGGGCCGAAGGCAGAGCCGGCAGCTCAGCCAAGGTCACATCCAGCTTCTGGCGCACTCCATCGCGCAACACACGCAAGCGCACCTTGTCCTGTGGCGCATGACGGCCGATCAGCTGCTGCAGCATGCTGGCATCGCGCACCGTCTCTGTGCCAATCTCCAGAATCACGTCGCCACTGCGCAGCCCCGCGCGGGCGGCCGGGCCATCGCTGGCAAGATCGGTCACCAGGGCGCCGTAGGGGCGATCCAGGCCCAGGGCCAGGGCCAGATCGCGGTCCAGCTCCTGGATACGCACCCCCAGATAACCACGCGCTACCCGCCCCTGCTTCTTGAGCTGTCCGACCACCGCCATGGCATCGTTGATGGGAATGGCAAAGGACAGCCCGGCAAAATTGCCCGTTTCGCTGAAAATCTGCGCATTGATACCCATCACCTCACCACGCAGATTGAACAGCGGCCCGCCGGAATTACCCGGATTGATCGCCACATCGGTCTGTATATAGGGCACATAAGCCTCGTTCTGCTCGGTCGGCAAGGCGCGCCCCTTCGCGGAAACGACTCCGGCCGTCACTGAATGATCGAAACCAAATGGCGAACCGATGGCCAGCACCCACTCCCCCACCTTGAGGCGGTCCGAGTTACCGATATTCACCACTGGCAGGTTGTCGGCATCGACCTTCAGCAAGGCAATGTCGCTGCGCTCATCGAAGCCGATCACGGTCCCGCGCAACTCCCGGCGGTCGGCCAGACGCACGAACACCTCGGACGCGCCG
This sequence comes from Halothiobacillaceae bacterium, assembly GCA_028696185.1. GTDB lineage: Bacteria > Pseudomonadota > Gammaproteobacteria > Halothiobacillales > Halothiobacillaceae > JAQVHL01. The sequence goes on along the minus strand of JAQVHL010000035.1, from coordinate 16,036 downwards.
TCAATGACGTGGTGATTGGTAAGAATGTAGCCATCCCGACTAAGCACGAAACCGGAACCCAGGCTGACGCCCCCTTCATCCGGCATGAGCGGCTCACCCTCTGCGGGCGGCATGTCGAAGAAACGCCGGAAAATATCCTCCAGCGGATTAACGCCCCCCGACGAAGGCGACGTCGCGGTCTCGCTCGCCGGAATGGCGCTGATGTTGACTACGGCCGGGCTGTTTTTCTCCACCAGAGGGGTGAAATCCGGAAACTGCGGTTCACCACCGCAGGCCACGAGCGAGAGGGTGAGTATGCCCGCCAGCCCTCTCAGCCATCCGGCCCTGCCGGAGAGTCCCGTAGTCATCAAATGATCCTTCCTGTTCCCTTTTTCACAGAGGTCTTTTCACAGACGTCCCGCGCAAACACGGCCATCGCTCAGTGCCGCTCGCAGGATCCGCCCACCGGCAGGGGCTGCAGGGGAATCACGCGGCGCAGGACGACCGGGTGATAGACCTCCGAAGTCCTGACCCGACGTCCGAAGGCGCGAACCAGCAGCAATCCGCCCACAAACCCCACCAGAGCGCCCAGCATGTCCGCCACCGCCAGACTGTCGCCCAGAAGCCCGGCACCCGCCACGCTCCCCAGCAACAAACCGACGACAGGCAGCAGATACACCACAGCTGCACCTCGAACCAGCGCCTGTTCGGCCAGCCCCAGCACCACGGTATCCCCCGGACGCACGCCCAGGGGGTCCAGCACGCGAACCAGCGAGTCGCCCGCACCCAGGGCCTGAGCCATCAAACCGCTACCGCAGGTCGCGCCGGCCGAGCAGGACTGACATCCACTCGCCCGCCGGGGCTGCACCCAGGCCAGGCCCGGTTCCACGCGCACCACATCGGCCTGTTCTTCGATCATTCGCCCCACTCCGGCGATACTGAACAAATCACTGCCCGTCTGCCTGCGGGACCGTCGGCGTCATAGGCGGGCGGGGTTTCATCCCGGCCAGAAACTGGCGGATCACCTCGCTGGGAGCCTCTCCAATCACCGTGATGCGGTACGGTCCATCATCACGCGACTGCATGCGCATCGCCTGTCCCGGACGCAGGCTCTGTACCTTGCTTTCCTGCAGGAGCGAATCGCCATCGCCACGGCGCTCGACGAACACGGAAATCATCGACAGCCCGTCCGTGTAGGCGTAGTGCTCGAAAGGTTGTCCACTTTCCGGATTACGCCGTTCCACGCCGTGACGCAGACGATAGCCCGGTGGCGGATTGGGGATGTACCAGTGGTCGAGCGGCTGCGTCCTGGCCTTGTCAGCCGCTTCGGGCGCGACAGCGGTTTCCAGATGCTTGAAGCCCTGAGCATCAACGCGCGAGACGAAGTTTTCGCGCGGAATCGGCGCTTCCGGCACGCTCAGGGCCGTAAAGAAATTATGCTCTACCGCTCGCCCTTGCTCGTCGAAAACACTCATGCGCAGCATCAGATCGTTGGCAACATCCACGCAGAGCTTGTAGCCAAAACGCAGCGCATCCCGCGGCACCAGGGCCAGTTCCTGACAGGCGCGATCTGCAACCCGCTCACGCCCAAGCAAACGCAGCTCGTAATTTTCCGCCAGCATGGCCGGCTGTTTGAAACGGTCGGCGGACAGGCGTGCGCGCGCGCCAGGAAAATATCCGCTCACCACGGTCTGGCTATCCGGCCAGGTACAGGTGCAACGATCGTTTTCGCGCAGTACCTCACGGCGCAGGCCATTGAGCGACCAGAGGCGTTCATGCTCGCCGGCATCGTCATAACCATGCACGATACGCATGGTATCGAACCCGTCCTCGCGGACATGAACGAAAACCCCTTCGTAGGACGTTGTGTGCATTGCACGCACCATCTGATCGAGCCAGGCCGATGGCTCGGAATCCAGCGGTGAGGGGGGGCTGGCCAGCGCCGGAGCGCTCAGGGCAAGGAGTAGCAGGCAGGGGGAGGAAAGCCGACGCATGAGCCTCACTTCACCGGATAGGAAGCCAGACGGGCACCGGGCAGCATGCCACCGACCTGCATCGAGGAGGCAGCCTGCTCGTAATGGGTCATCAGGTAAGGATCCATGCGATCCGGGCGGGAGGGCAGACGGGAGGCCTGCGCACTGGCCCAGGCTGGACTGAGCGATACGGAGGGGGCCTCTCCAGCGGCCTGCAGGGCCGGGGCACGGCCCGCATCGGCCATCATCGCCGCCCCCCCTCCCAGGGGAGCGGGGGAATGTGCCGTCGGCATCAGCACCACGGTCACGGCAGCCACCGATGCCGCGAGAGCCGCGCCGGCCACCCAAGGCGAACGGCGCACAAAGCGCTGACTCCAGCGCTGGGCCACCACCCTCGTGGTGCGCCAACCTCGCCCCGGACGCCCTTGCGGCAAGGGTTCAAATCCGGGTCTGCCCTCGTCGGCCAGCGCTGCCATGACCCGCGCCGAAAAATCCGGCGCCACGAACAGCGGATGTTCGCCGCGCATGACCTGACCGATCAGTTCGTATCGCTCCAGTGATTCTCGTGCCGAGGTATCGCGAACCAGCGCATCCAGCGCATGCTCCAGTTCCTTCCCTTTGAGTTCGCCGTCCAGAAGGACGGACGCATGGTCGGATTTTTCGGCGGCGGTCATGGGCTACTCTCCCGGGACGGGTCAGTCCAACAAGGGTTTCAGGCGTTTATCCACCGCTTCGCGGGCGCGGAAAATACGGGAACGCACGGTCCCGATCGGGCAGCCCATCACAGTGGCGATTTCTTCATAGCTCAATCCTTCGAGCTCGCGCAGCGTCAGCGCCGTGCGCAAATCCTCTGGCAACTCCCGCAGGGCTTCGTTGATGACCTTTTCCAGTTCGGCGGTCAGCAACATGCCCTCGGGCGTTGCGATGTCCCTTAGAGCTTCAGGTTCCGGCGTTGGTTCCTCATCATCCGGTGTCAGCGAATATTCAATGCCGTGCCGGTTATTGGCCGCCAGCTGATTTTTCGCCGTATTCACCGCGATACGGTACAGCCAGGTATAGAACGCGCTTTCGCCACGGAAGTTTCCCAGCGCGCGCCATGCCTTGATGAACGTATCCTGCGCCAGATCCAGCACATCATCGGGGTCGCGCACGAAACGCGACAACAGACGCACGATGCGATGCTGGTACTTGCGCACCAGAAGATCGTAGGCGCCTTTGTCGCCCGCCTGGGCGCGTTGCACCAGCGCGATATCGGTCGGTTCCGTGGTCATTGATGACAGATGGATCGTTGCGTGAACTTGAATGAACAAAAGAGTCGTTCGGCTTCTTGCGCGCCGATCATGCGCGAAAGGACCGAATCCGCGCATAATACACCATTCATACCGACCACGGCCTCATGAGGCGCCATGCCCAAACTCGATTGCGATGTGCTGATACTCGGCAGCGGTGCCGCCGGCCTGACCCTTGCGCTGAATCTGCCCGGCGACTGCCGCATCATGCTGCTGGCCAAGAACGCCCTGGATGATGGCAGCACCCAATGGGCCCAAGGCGGGATTGCCGCCGTTCTCGACCCGCGCGACAGCGTGGAAGAGCATGTCCGCGACACCCTGATCGCCGGAGCGCAGCTGCCCGACCCGCCCGTGGCGCATCGCGTCGCGCTTGAGGCACCAGAAGCCATTCGCTGGCTTCGTGCGCAGGGCATGCCCTTCTCCAGCGACGCGCGTGGCGAGTTACACCTGACCCGCGAGGGCGGACACGGGCATCGACGTGTTGCACACGCGGCGGACCACACCGGCGCGGCGCTTGAAACCACCCTGCTGGCCAATGCCCGCGCGCGGCCCAACATCCGCCTCATGCCCCGCCACATCGGTATCGATCTCATCACCAGCCGACGCCTGGGGCTATGCGGCGACGCCCCGCGCCCCGGCCAGGCGCGCGACCGTTGCCTGGGGGCCTATGTGCTCGACCGTGACGCGGGCGAGGTGCATGCCATACGCGCCCGTTTCGTCGTGCTGGCCAGCGGCGGCGCCTCCAAGGTTTACCTGTACACCAGCAATCCCGATGGCTCCACCGGCGACGGCATCGCCATGGCCTGGCGCGCCGGCTGCCGGGTGGCGAACATGGAGTTCATCCAGTTTCACCCCACCTGCCTGTACGAACCGCGCGCCAAATCCTTTCTCATCAGCGAGGCGGTACGCGGCGAAGGCGGGCGTCTGCTGCTGCCCGACGGCTCGCGCTTCATGCACCGTTTCGACCCACGCGGCGAACTTGCCCCACGCGATGTGGTGGCGCGAGCCATCGACCACGAGATGAAACGCCTGGGGCTGGATTGCGTGTATCTGGACATCAGCCACAAATCCCGGGATTTCATCCGCGAGCACTTTCCGACCATCCATGCACGCTGCCTGGAGTTCGGCTACGACATCACCCGCCAGCCGATCCCGGTTGTGCCTGCGGCCCACTACACTTGCGGCGGGGTGATAGTGGACAGCGAAGGCCGCACCGATCTGGACGCGCTCTACGCGGTCGGCGAAGTCAGTCATACCGGCCTGCACGGCGCCAACCGGCTGGCCAGCAATTCGCTGCTCGAATGCCTGGTCTATGGTCGCGCGGCGGCCCTCGACATCGCGCGTCGCCTGGAGGAAAAAGTGCCGCGTGGCGATATTCCCGACTGGGACGAAAGCCAGGTCACCAACTCGGACGAGGAAGTGGTGGTCTCGCACAACTGGCACGAGTTGCGCCAGGCCATGTGGGATTACGTCGGCATCGTGCGCACCACCAAGCGTCTGCAGCGCGCCCGCCACCGCATCGCCCTGCTGCGCCGCGAGATTCACGAGTACTACAGTCACTTCCGCGTCACCAACAACCTGATCGAACTGCGCAATCTGGTCGAGGTGGCGGACCTGATCGTGCGCTCGGCCCTGCGCCGCAAGGAAAGCCGCGGCCTGCACTACACCAGCGATTTTCCCGAAGCCGACGACCAGCGTCCGCCGCGCAATACCGTGCTCATTCCCCGGCCGCCGCAACCCTATAGCGGCCTGCCGCCCAGCCTGGACGACGACTGACCTCAGCCCAGCGGACGGCGCTCGACCACAAGCCCCGTCTCGTTCGCGCCCACGGTGTAACGCCGGTCACGCCATAAACCCAAGACTTCGGCGGTGTCGTTCCCCACGCGCAGCAGCAGCAGCCGGTCGCGTTCCCAGGGGGGAATGGCGCTCTCCTGAAGCAGCTTCTTCAAGGATTGTCGCCCTGTGCGTCCGGCAAGATACATCCCTTCGCCGCCCTCACGGCGCGTCACCCGCACGCCCTGCGCCAGCACCGCGTGACGCAGGCCCTCGCCGGGCGCTTCTCGCAAATGCAACGCCAGGCCAAGTTCTGGCAAGACCAGGGGCTCATACCCCTGCCAGTGGCAGGAGAGCGCATCCGGCCAAGGGAGCTGGGGCAACAGGAAATACAGTACATCGCGGTACCGGCGCAGGGAACCGCCCGTCCAGCTCAGCGACGGTGCCGCGTCCGCGCGGGCATCGATCTGGGTCAGGAAGCTTTCCAGACGGCGACGCGGGGGGGGCTCGACGCCCGCCTCCGCCAGCCAGTAACGCAGCAGATTGAGCCTGCGATGCACGGGCAATCGCCCCAGCGCCCGGATGTCCAGGCCGCCAGGCGTCTGAGCCGACACCGCCTGCCGGTCCAGGCGGGCAAGATCGTCGAGCAGACGCTGGGTTTGGGCGAACTGCCGCGCCGCACGGGCCAGGGTGGCCTCGGCCTCGGGCCAGTGCGTGCGCAGGGCCGGCAATACCGCGCTGCGCAGCAAGCCACGGGCGTAACGGGGATCGGGATTGCTCGGGTCTTCGACATGCGTAAGTCCACGCGTGCAAGCTTCCTCACGCAAGCGCTCGCGCGGCACATCCAGCAACGGACGCCAATGCCACCCCCCGGCCCAGGGCTGGCAGCCCGGCATGGCGGACAGGCCGGCGGCCCCTGCCCCGCGCAGCAGTTGCAGGAGCACGGTCTCCGCCTGATCGCCCCGATGATGGGCGGTAACCAGAATTTCTCCGGGGCGCAGCAATTGCGCAAACGCACGCCGCCGTGCTTCGCGCGCTGCGCCTTCCGGCCCACGCTTCGCTTCGGCGCGCCCGTCCACGCGCAGGCAGTGCAGGGGCACGCCCAAGTCGGTGCAGACCTGCTCGCAATGCCGCTGCCAGGCGTCGGCCTGCGCCTGCAGGCCGTGATGCACATGGACGGCCCGCAGCTCGCCCAAGCGTCCGACGCGCGAGAGCGCCAGCAATAGATGCAGCAGGACGGTGGAGTCTAACCCGCCACTGAAGCCCAGCAGCAGCGGGGCGCGACGCAGGGCCGCAGGCAAGGTCGAAGGAAGAGTGTCCGCAAGCGGGCCGATGGGCGACAAACGCTGTATCCGTCTCGGGAGGGAGGGACATCGATCCCTGGCCGGTCAGCGTTCCAGCACGTTGCCGTAACGCATCAGCCGCTCGTGCCGGCGATTGACCAGAGTGTCGCTTTCCAGCTCACCCAGGCGGGCCAGTGCGGTTTTCAGTGACAACTTGAGATTTTCTGCCATCAGGTCGGGATTGCGGTGCGCCCCCCCCAGCGGTTCGGAGATGATCTCGTCCACCAGACCGAGCTTGTGCAGCCGAGGCGCGGTGATGCCCAGCGCCTCGGCCGCCTCGGGGGCGTGTTCGGCGCTTTTCCAGAGGATGGAGGCGCAGCCCTCGGGGGAGATGACCGAATAGGTACTGTACTGCAGCATGTTCAGGTGGTCGCCCACCCCGATGGCCAGCGCGCCGCCCGAGCCGCCCTCACCGATCACGGTGCAGATGATGGGCGTTTTCAATTCCGCCATGACCCACAGATTGCGGGCGATGGCCTCGCTCTGGCCCCGCTCTTCGGCATCGATGCCCGGATAGGCGCCCGGCGTGTCGATGAAAGTCAGGACCGGCAGGTGGAATTTCTCCGCCATTTCCATCAGGCGACGCGCCTTGCGATAACCTTCCGGGCGCGGCATGCCGAAGTTGCGGCGGATTTTCTCCTTGGTATCACGCCCCTTCTGGTGCCCGATAACCATGACCGGCTGCCCGTCCAGACGGGCCAGCCCACCAACGATGGCTGCATCGTCGGCAAAGGCCCGGTCGCCGTGCAGCTCGTGGAAATCGGTGAACAGCCGGGCGACATAGTCCAGCGTATAGGGGCGCTGCGGATGACGCGCGAGCTGGTTGACCTGCCAGGCATTGAGCGAGGCGAAGATCGAACGAGTCAGCGTGTCGGATTTGGCGGACAGGCGCTCGATTTCCTCATTGATATTGAGCCCGCTGTCGTTACCCATCAGACGCAACTCGTTGATCTTGGCGTCGAGTTCGGCAATGGGTTGTTCAAAATCGAGAAAATTCGGGTTCATGAATCCGTCCGCCATGGGGTTGGCCGGCAATTTTACATGACTGCGCCGTAGCGTGCAGCGCCGTTCAACGCGATCATGAACGGACGCTCATGCCTGGGGCAAACGCCCGTACAGCGCGCTCATATGCCGCAGGCGAGCGGCGAGATCATCAGGAAGTTCTTCCCAGTCGAAGCGCCAGGCCCAATTACCTTCGGTCGTACCCGGCGTGTTCATGCGTGCTTCGCCCCCCAGCTCCAGCGCATCCTGCATGGGAATGATGGCGAGATTGGCCACCGAGGCAAAGGCCGTACGGCTCAGAAAACGAGCAGGATCTTCCTCGGGTGCGACGCCCAGGTAGTCGCGGACATGGGCCTGCTGCTCGGCGCTCAAGGACGCGAACCAGGACACCGTGGTGTCGTTGTCGTGCGTACCGGTAAACACCACACTGTCACGGGTATGCCGGTGCGGCAGATAGGGATTGTCCGCCCCACCGTCGAAGGCAAAATGCAGGATGCGCATGCCGGGCAGATGGAAGTCCTCGCGCAGCTTGACGACTTCAGGGGTAATGATGCCCAGATCCTCGGCGATCAGGGGCAAGCCCGGCGCTTCTTCGGCCAGTGCGGCCAGAAGGGCGGCGCCGGGGCCGGGCACCCAGCGTCCTTCAATGGCGGTCGGGCAACTCACGGGGATTTCCCAGTAGGCTTCCAGCCCACGGAAATGATCGATGCGTACCAGGTCAAACAGGGCCATGTGCGAACGCAGACGCTCACGCCACCATTGGTATCCGTCTGCGGCATGACGCTCCCAGGCGTAGAGCGGATTGCCCCAGCGTTGCCCTGTGGCGGAGAAGTAATCCGGCGGAACCCCCGCAACATGGGTCGGACGCCCGAGATCATCGAGCAGGAACAATTCCGGACGGCTCCAGACATCAGCGCTGTCGTAGGCGACGAAGATCGGCATGTCGCCAAACAGCAGGATGCCCCGTTCGCGAGCATGCTCGCGCAGGGCGAGCCATTGCGAGTACAGCAGGTACTGTTCAAGGCAGATGCCCTCGATGCGGCGGCGCAGTGCATGCCGAGCCCAGCGCAGGGCCTCGGGGTCACGCTCACGCAATGGGGCCGGCCAGTCGAACCAGCCGCACTGGTGATAGACGGCCTTGAGGGCAATGAACAGTGCGTAATCGTCCAGCCAGTGCGCCTGCGCAGCACGGAAGCCTTCAAAGCCGACCCGTTGCGCAGGCGTCATGCCACGCAACAGGACATCGAAAGCCCCCGGCGTCCGTTCGGTTTCCTGTGCCAGCGGCCAACCCTCGGCATTCAGGCGTTCGACATCCAGAAACCGGGGGTCGATGGCATGCGCGGACAGGCATTGGTAGGGCGAGCCATCCGCATGCGTGGGCCCCAGCGGAAGAACCTGCCAGACACCAATACCGGCCTCGGCAAGAAACTGGACAAACCGATGGGCATCCGCCCCAAAGCGCCCCTGGGCGCCGAAACCCGGCAAGGACGTCGGGTGCAGAAGGATTCCCGCCAGACGGCGGTCGAGCAGATCACGCATGTTCAGGAGGCTACCTGGCCGGGTCGCATCACCCCACCCTGCGCGGGCGCGCCCGCGCCACGGGCAAAGGTATGCGCAAGAGTTTCGGGAGGCTTCTCGCCCAGCAAGAGGTACAGACGGGTCAGATGCAGGCGGAACAGGCGTTCAAAATCACTGACCGCCTCGGCCGGATTGTAATCGCCGAACCACCAGAACCAGTCCGAACCTTCGCAGATGGCCAGTTGCCGTGCGGCCGCTTCGCTGGCTTCTTCCCCCAAGCGACCCGCGGCCATGACACGATCATAAACCCGCTTGGCTTCGATGAGCATGTCCCAGCCGCGATTTTTGTCCTTCTCGCCGATCCAGGTGGAAAAGGTGCCAAACACCCAGCTTCCGGCCACCACATGCGGCAGCGGCGCCAAACCCAGCGGCCCCTCCAGCACCTCGGAGAACGTGGTCAGACACAGGCTTGGATGCTCGGACAGGCGACGGTACAGGGCATCGAGCAGATAGAAGCCGTTGAAGGGGTAGTACTCCCAGGCGTTTTCGCCATCGAGCACAATGGACACGACGTGCTCCCCGCCGTTACAGCGCTGCGCGATTTCTTCCAGATGACCGATCAGATTGCTGATCGCATCGTCGGCATGCCAGGTCTTGTATTCAAAACCGATCAGATCCGACAGGCCATCATCACGGAAAAAACACGCCGTGCGGGTTCCTTCAAGCTGATAGGGGCGGTGCGGACAGGGCGTATAGCGCTCTGCCAGAGAGCCAGCGCGCAGGCTGTTGTGCAGCACACCGCCGCCACTGGCGCACCAGTCAAACCCGGCTTCGGAAAGACAGCGGATCGTCGCATCGGACAAGCTGCCCTCGGAGGGCCAGCAGCCCCGCGCTTCGCGCCCGAAATACGCACGGAATACCCGCTGCCCTTCGGATAGATGCCAGCGCACACGGGCCTCCCCGCCGGGATAACGGGCATGGGCGGGGCGCGGGGCATCCGGCATGGCCTCAGCCATGCTGCTCAAATCCAGAAGCAACGGCATGATCGGATGCGCGTAGGGCGTCATGGACAGCTCCACGCGCCCGGCATCGGCCAACGCACGGTAACGGCTGAACAGCCCCTCGATGAGCTCGCCGACCAGCACCAGCATGGCATGACGATCTTCGCGGCTGAACTCGCGCCCCTTGCGCTCCCAGCCGGTCACCTGCTCATGACTACGCCGCACGGTTTCACCCATCCATGCCAGGTGATACCACATCAAAATATCGCTCACGAACTGGTCGCTCAGGTAGACCACATCGCTCGGGCGCGCCAGAAAGCGTCGTGCCACGGCAGCCAGCTCGTTGAAGGGCGCAAAGCGACGGATCAGCCGCTCCTCGTTGGCACGCAGGCAGGCCCGCACCACCCACTCGCGCTCGGCGGGCGCCAGACAGGCCGGGTCGGCCAAAGCGCGCAGCAGTACGTCACCCAGATCGCCGCCAGCCGCACGCCAGGCACGGATGCGACCGGCATAGTCGTCAAGCTGCTCCAGCAGCACGGGCACAAAGTTGACCACAGCACGCGCGCCGGGATGCGTTTCCAGATGCGCGGCCATGTCCACGTAATCCTTGATCGCGTGAAGGTAGGTCCAGGGCTGCTGGTAATGTCCGCTCTGCGGATCGCGGTATTCCGGCTGATGCATATGCCAGCACAGCACCAGCTTGAGCTTGCGTGCCTGCTCGGTAGTCGCGTTATCGGACATGATGAATCTTCTGCCCCAGCATTTCCGGTGTGACCAGCACCACACCGCCTGGCGAAACCTCGAAGCGCTCGCGGTCCAGCGCCAGATCCACGCCGATCTTCATGCCCGGCGGGATGACACAGCCCTTGTCGATCACCGCCTTGTGCACCTCGGCATCCTCGCTGATCGTGACATTGGGCAGGATGACGGAATCCTCGACGTAGGCGCGCTCGTTGACCACCACGTTGGAGAAGAGCAGCGAGTGGCGCACAACCGCACCGGAAATGATGCACCCCCCGGAAACCATCGAATCGACCGCCATGCCGCGCCGCCCTTCGTCGTCGAACACGAATTTGGCCGGCGGAAGCTGCTCCTGGTAGGTCCAGATCGGCCAGTCGTTATCATACAGATTGAGCTCAGGCGTAACACCGATCAGCTCCAGATTGGCCGCCCAGTACGCATCCACCGTTCCCACATCGCGCCAGTAAGCCTGTTTTCCGGTCTGCAGATCACGGAACGGATAGGAAAACACGCGATACTTGCCGATGACCGAGGGGATGATGTTTTTGCCGAAATCGCGCTCCGAACGCGGTTCGTCCGCATCCTTGATAAGCTGCTCGAACAAAAATTCGGTGTTGAAAACATAAATACCCATCGATGCCAGCGCGGTATCGGGATTATTGGGCATCGGGTCCGGATTCTGCGGCTTTTCCACGAAACGCTGGATGCGCCCGTCCCTGTCAATACCCATGACGCCAAAAGCCCGGGCCTCCTCCAGGGGCACCTGGATACAGCCGACGGTCAGATCTGCATTGTTTTCCGCGTGATAGGCCAGCATCGGACCGTAGTCCATCTTGTAGATGTGATCCCCGGCGAGAATCAGCACGTATTTGGCCTTGTGCGAACGCAGGATATCCAGATTCTGATAAATGGCATCCGCCGTCCCCAGATACCAGGAATTCTCGTCGATACGCTGCTGGGCAGGCAGCAGCTCGACGAATTCCCCTACCTGGACGCGCGGGTTGCCCCAGGCCAGCTGAATATGTTTGATGAGCGAATGCGCCTTGTATTGCGTCAACACACCGACGCGGCGAATACCTGAATTGACGCAATTGGAAAGGGGAAAATCGACGATACGGAACTTGCCACCGAAAGGCACGGCCGGCTTGGCGCGCCAGTCGGTCAATTGCTTGAGACGGGACCCCCGGCCACCGGCCAGCACGAGTGCGAGCGTATCGCGTGTGATGCGGCTGACAAGACGTTGCGGTTGATCGATCTGCATGATCTTTTCCCTGTTGTAACGCGAATGAAACAGACCCCGGATGCGCCTCCGGAAGCCGGACTATTTGACCTTAACATTCCCTCATGAAGCCTATACTATGACGAGGCCACACCACGATTCCATAAATTTTATAGGGGGCTTCCCGACATGGATTCCGAGCTGATTCGCCTGCTGGAAGGCCGACATCACGACCCGTTCAGCGTCCTGGGCGTACACCCCACCGGCTCGGGGCGCGTCGTCGTTCGGACCCTGCAACCTGAGGCCGAACAGGTCCGCATCGGCGGCGCCGAAGGCCCGCTCATGCAGCGCCTGTGGGACGGCCCCCTGTTCGAGTGGACCGGTGAGGCCCACCTCGTCGCGGCCCACCCGGTCATGCACTGCCGTACCCACGACGGCCATGTGTACGAGGTCATCGAACCCTACAGCTTCGCCCCGCAACTGACGGACTTCGACCTTTATCTGTTCGGCGAGGGCAAGCACTGGCATGCCTGGCGTTTTCTCGGCAGCCGCCCGCACACGGTGGACGACGTCGAAGGCGCCTTGTTCGCCGTGTGGGCGCCCAACGCGGAGCGCGTGTCGGTGGTCGGCGACTTCAACAACTGGGATGGACGCCGCCATCCGATGCGCATCCGCGGCGGTTCCGGGGTGTGGGAAGTCTTCATCCCCCAGTTGCGTGCCGGCGAGCTCTACAAATACGAGCTGCGCAACCGGCATAACGGTGAAATCTTCCTCAAATCCGACCCCTACGCACGTCATTTCGAGCTGCGCCCAAACACCAGCAGCCGCATCGCTGCCGATAGCGCCCATGCCTGGAACGACGCCTCCTGGATCGAACGCCGTCGGCAGTCCGACTGGCTGCATGCCCCCATGGCCATCTACGAAGTCCACCTGGGCTCCTGGCAGACTGCCGAGGACGGAACGTTCCTGGGCTACCGGGAAATCGCGCATCGCCTGGTCGAGTACGTCAAGCGCATGGGCTATACCCATATCGAGCTGATGCCGATCACCGAACACCCCTTTGACGGCTCCTGGGGCTACCAGACCACCGGCTATTTCGCCCCCACCGCGCGTTTCGGCGACCCGGACGATTTCCGCTACTTCGTCGACCACTGTCACGCGCAGGGCATCGGTGTTCTGCTGGACTGGGTGCCCGCCCACTTCCCCAAGGATGCCTTCGCCCTGGCGCGCTTCGACGGCACGCCGCTGTACGAACACGAAGACCCACGCAAGGGAGAGCACCGCGACTGGGGCACCCTGATCTTCAACTTCGGCCGCAACGAAGTAAAAAACTTCCTGCTGACCTCCGCGCTGTACTGGATCGAAGAATTCCACCTCGACGGGCTGCGCGTGGATGCTGTCGCCTCCATGCTCTACCTTGACTACTCACGCGAGGACGGCGACTGGGTGCCCAACCCGTATGGCGGGCGCGAGAACATCGAAGCCATCGAATTCCTGCGTGAAGTCAACCACGTCATCCACGGCGAACACCCCGGTGTCGCGGTCATCGCCGAAGAATCCACCTCCTGGCCCCAGGTCACCCGCCCCACCTGGGTCGGTGGACTGGGTTTTTCCATGAAATGGAACATGGGCTGGATGAACGATTCCCTGCGCTACTTCAGCCTGGACCCGATCTACCGCCAGTACCATCACAACGACCTGACCTTCGGCCTGCTCTACAGCTTTTCGGAAAACTTCGTCCTGCCCTTCTCCCATGACGAGGTCGTGCATGGCAAGGGCTCCATGCTGGGCAAGATGCCCGGTGACGAATGGCGGCGCTTCGCCAATCTACGACTTTTGTACACCTACCAGTACGCCTACCCCGGCAAGAAGCTCCTGTTCATGGGCTGCGAATTCGGCCAGGGCGCGGAATGGGACAGCACAAAAGGACTGGATTGGTGGCTGCTCCAGTACCCGCTGCACCAGGGGGTGCAAAAACTGGTAAGCGACCTCAATCACCTCTACACCGGCGATGCGGCCCTGCACCGCCACGACTTCGAGGGACAGGGCTTTGAATGGATCGACTGCCACGATGCCGGGCAGTCGATCATCAGCTTCCTGCGCCGCTCGGGCGAGGACATCCTGATTGCCGTCTTCAACTTCACCCCGATCGTGCGCGAGAATTACCGCATCGGCGTACCCGAAGGCGGCCGCTATGTCGAAGTATTGAATTCGGACTCCTCACACTACGGCGGCTCGAATGTGGGCAACGGTCAACTCGTCGCCGACGAACGCCCCTGGATGGGGCGTTCGCACTCCCTCAACCTGACCCTGCCGCCGCTGGCCGGGATACTCCTGCGGCCGCTGCGGACCCCATGATGAAAATACTGTTCGCGACCAGCGAAGCGCATCCCCTCATCAAAACCGGCGGTCTGGCCGATGTCTCCGGCGCCCTGCCCCGCGCCCTGCACGATGCCGGGCATGACGTACGCCTGCTGCTGCCGGCTTACGCGCCCCTGCTGCGCAAGGCTGGCGCCGTCATCGCCCGCTCGGAGCTGATGCTCGATGGCGCGCGGGTCCGCGTGCTGGAAACCCGCCTGCCCGGCAGCGCGCTTGTCGTCTGGCTGATCGACCATCCGCTGTTCAGCGAGCGCGAGGGCAACCCGTACATGAGCCCCTCCGGGCATCCCTGGCACGACAACCCCGAGCGCTTCACCCTGTTCTGCCGCGCCGCCGCGCGCATCGCCACCGATCAGGCCATGCTCGGCTGGCGGCCGGACATCGTACATGCCAATGACTGGCAGACCGGGCTCATCCCCCCTCTGCTCAGCCTGGAGCACAACCCGCCGCCCTCCTTGTTTACCCTGCACAACATGGCCTATCAGGGCGTGTTTGACCGTAGCACCTTCGAACGACTGCGCCTGCCCTGGGCCTTGTGGCATGACCGGGGCGTGGAGTTCTGGAACAATCTCTCCTTCCTCAAGGGCGGCATTGCCTACTCGCGTTTCATCACCACCGTGAGCCCCAGCTACGCGCGGGAAATCCAGACGCCCGCCTTCGGCTACGGGCTGGATGGCCTGCTGCGCGAGCGACAGGCCGATGTGGTCGGCATCCTCAACGGCATCGACGAACAGGAATGGAACCCGGCCACCGACCCCTACCTGCCGACAGGCTATACCCCCGAGAGCCTGGATACCAAACCCCGCCTCAAGGCCCTGCTCCAGGCTGAAATGGGCCTGCCGGTCGATGAAGCTCCGCTACTGGTCGGCCTGATAGGACGCATGGTCGAACAAAAAGGCATCGACCTCGTCCTCGAAGCCCTCAACCACATCCTCTACCTGCCCATCCAGGTCGTGGCGCTTGGCAGCGGCGAACGCCGCTTCGAAGACGCCTTCCGCGCCCTGGCCCTGGCGTATCCCGACCGCATCGCCGTACGTATCGGTTATGACGAGGGGCTGGCCCACCGCATCGAAGCCGGCGCGGACACCTTCCTCATGCCCTCGCGCTTCGAGCCCTGCGGGCTCAACCAGATGTATTCCCTGCGCTATGGCACCCCACCCATCGTTCACCGCGTCGGCGGCCTGGCCGATACGGTCATTCATGCCTCCGACGAGAATCTGGCCAAGGGGACGGCCAACGGCATCGTCATCGACAACGCGGACACTCTCGCGGTGGGCTGGGCCATTGGCGAAGCCCTGCACCTGTATCGCGACCGGCCCGATCACTGGCGCGCCATGCAGCGTGCCGGCATGCAGCAGCCCTTCAGCTGGGCCGAAAGCGCCGGACGCTATGTCGCGCTCTATAAACGCATGCTCGGATAATTTCACCCGGTTGCGGGGCTGGAAAACACCCTCTTTGGATATTTCCTCCCCCTTTGAGAGGGTGTATCCAAAAAGAAAGTGTTGCGGACAATTCAGCGCCGGACGAAGGATTTCCAGATCCCCCTTGGAGGCGCCATGGACGGGGTTACGGAGACCGGGTGAAAGGGCCATGGAGGACCCTTTCAGTCCCACCGCGACAGGATGTCGCGCATCCTGTTCTCGCACCCTTGGGGCATCCATGCCCCAAGCCCTGACGGGTGCGGCGCTCGAATCATCCTGTTCTCGCACCCTTGGGGCATCCATGCCCCAAGCCCTGACGGGTGCGGCGCTCGAATCATCCTGTTCTCGCACCCTTGGGGCATCCATGCCCCAAGCCCTGACGGGTGCGGCGCTCGAAT
>JAQVHL010000034.1:1608-29153 GCA_028696185.1 Halothiobacillaceae bacterium | reverse complement strand
ACGACATCAATCTTCGCAGCATCCAGCGGGATCTGAACAAGCTCTCCCAGGTGCTGCCGCTTGTGGGTGACGAGCACAAGCCACAGGGCTGGTCATGGCAGGCCGATGCCGCCGTGTTCGATGTGCCCGGCCTTGATCCCCAGACCGCGCTGGCCTTCACTCTCGTCGAAGGCTACCTGACCCCCTTGCTGCCCAAGAGCAGCCTCCAATATCTCAAGCCGTATTTTCATACCTCGCATGGCGTCCTCGATGCCCAAGGCAACGGCCTCAGCCGCTGGGCCGACAAGGTGCGCGTGCTGCCCAAGGGCCAACCCCTGCTGCCGCCCAAGATCGACCCGGACGTGCAGTCCGTGATCTACCAGGCCCTGCTCGAAGAGCGGCGCGCCAAGGTGACCTACCACCGTCAGAAGGGTAACGAGATCAAGGAATACGAAATCAGCCCGGTGGCCCTGGTGCTGCGGGACCAGACCGTCTACATCGTCTGCACCATGTGGGAATACACGGAGGTCAGGCAGTTGGTGCTGCACCGGATGAAAAGTGCGGAGTTGCTGGATACGCCAGCAAGCAAGCCTGAGGGCTTTGATCTGGATGAGTACATCCGGGCAGGGGAGTTTGGGATGCCCGTTGGGGGGGGTGTTCTCTTGGAAATGAAATTAAGCCCAAGAGCAGCCAGGTGGTTGGAGGAAACGCCTTTAAATTATAATCAAACTTGGTCATTGGGTGAGGATGGTTATCGAAAAGTGTCTGTCCTTGTCGAAAGAACCGAAGAGCTTATGGCTTGGCTTCGAGGTTTGGGTGAAAATCTAATATGCGCCGATATTGATGGGGTGAAATTTGAATGAACAAAGATGTTTTTCGCGGTTTTGTGCATGGATGGGTACCCTGGTCAAGTATTGAAAGACCAAGCCCTCAGCTAAAGGAGGTTCTCAAAAATCCAGGGGTCTATGTTATTGCCCACTCTAAGAGTGGCGATTTAAATCATCCCTGGGAAGAGCGCTCTGTGATTTATGTCGGTGAAACTTCTAAATCTCTCGGAGAAAGACTTAAAAAGTTTGAGGTCTCTGCAACAAGAGAAGGAAGGATAGAAGGGCGTGGTGCGGCAGGTCATTCTGGGGGTATTCAGTTTTTTATCAGGAAAAAGGATCATCGTCTTGAAATTGATAATCTATATGTGTCGCTGATGCCAGTTGTGCGATCCAAGACTTCTTCTGCTTATATAAGATATGCTGAAAGAGTTATCATTTGGGAATATGTGAAGAATTATTCAGATGATACAGAGAGCGGGATGCCTCTTCTTAATTCAAAATAAACATGGCTTGTTTATTGTGGCCAGATGTGCGTTCAGCGTGCCTTGCTGATCTCATTGATCTTGTTTATTAGGAATTTAACGAGATCTTCGTTTGAGGCTGTCTCCTTGTTTTTGCTGGACCATCGATTCATTAGCTCTATGATTCCTGGTGCAATTTTGTCTTCAATTTCTTCCATGCATATGTCGAGTGTCTCGGACCCTGGCTTCTCGTACAGTCTTGTGATGGCCTCTGTGTGCGCTTTAATCTCCCTTTTATGATCGATCTCCTTGTCGAGATTTATTTTGTCAATTAGGTCGATGAGGTGGGTGGCATTGCAGTCCTTCTTGACGCGCTTGATTTTTTGCTGGCCCGCAGGCGGATATGCAAAGAAAACTACAACGTCTGCATCTTTGCTAAAGAATTCCTTTTTCCATTGCAGCCAAGTCATGTCGTCAGAGCCCTTGCCCGACTGCTTGTAGTGCACCCATGAATCATCCCTAAAATCGATAAGGAAGCCGAAGCGTTCCAGGATATCTCGGATCACATCTTCCTTTGTCATGCTGTTGTCTCTTCTAGGTCACTGAGTAAAGCCGATGGCTCGCTTATCGCCGATCTTGGTCTGATGTTCTTGCTCCATGCTGCCGAGAAGCGCGGCCTGTGAATTATCTTGCCCAATCACCGCGAGCTTTCTCAGGCTCGCGGCAACATCCCCCGGCGTAAGCGCATCCAATCTCCCAAGCCGCACTGACACTTCCTCCATGCCGATATCCTCCCGCATGCCCAGTCGGTTGGCTTCTCGCAGAAACAGTTCCAGCCGCTGATCCCTGGTCAGCGGCTGGAACTGCACCTTCAGCCCGAACCGTCGTAACGAAGCCGCATCCAGATTCTGCATCAGGTTGGTGGTGCAGATGAACAGGCCTTCGAAGCTTTCCATCTGCACCAGCATTTCATTCACTTGACTGACCTGCCAATTTGCCTGTGCGTTGCGGCGATCCGAGAGCAGGCTGTCGGCTTCGTCCAGCACCAGCACGGCTTCTTCGTCACTGGCTTCCTCGAACATGGAGGCCATGGCCTTTTCCGCTACTCCGACCCACGGCGAGAGGATGTCGGACGCGCGCTTGATGAGCAGCGGCCTTTCGATTCGGTCCGCGATATGGCGGGCGAGGGCGGTCTTGCCGGTACCCGGCGGGCCGTAGAAGCAGAGGTTGCCTACAGGGCGCTTGCGCAGGCCCTCAATGATGCGCTCCGGTTCAATGTCGGTGCGGACGAATTCCAGGCTGTAGCCTGTCGCCATCGGGCTGTCATGTCTGGCGCCGGGCTGCTGGAGCAGGGTGGCGCTGGCCTCGATCACGCAGGTGGCGATGGACTCGCGATCCTGTGTCCGCTCCTGTGTGCTGAGGCGCGCGATGCGTGCGGCCTTTTCAAGCTGGGCCGGGGTGAGATGCTGTTTTCCGGCCATCCTCTCTTTCCAGTCCTCCGACACGCCCAGCCCGCGCATGTGCTGGTCGATCATGCGCCGACGCACGGCGCGGGTGGGCAGGGGGAAGGCGATGGAGTAGTCGAAGCGACGCAGGAAGGCTGGATCGATGTCGTCGATACTGTTGCTGATCCAGAAGGTGGGAATGGGGTTTTGCTCAAGAATCCGGTTGAGCATGAGTTTTCCGGGTTTCTTCTGGTCCATACCCTCGTCCGAAAAGACATCCTCAATCTCGTCGAACATGACCATGCTGTGCTCGACCTTCTCCAGCAGAGTCTGGGTAGTCATGTAGCGCATCAAGCGTGCATAGCCGGATTGATCGGCCTTGTCCTTGGGGATGACCACTTCGGCAAGATTCGCACCCATGGTATCGGCCAGCGCCTGAACATAACTCGTCTTGCCGACGCCCGGCGGGCCATAGACGAGGATGTTGCACCCTGGCACGCCCTTGAGCAGGACGCCATGAAGGTAGTCCAGCAGGAGGTTTGTATGCCTGCTCAGGTGCGGATAGTCCGCGAGGCTTTGCGCACCCTTGGGCGCCATCTCGAAGAACAGGGCGAGCATACGCGACTGGGTCAGGGCCTCCTCCGTCCAGGACTCGTGCAGCAGGGCGGGATTGAGACTCAGCTTGACATCCAGCCCGAGGGCGCCCTGCTGCAGCATGCACAGTCCGCTTTCGATGAGCCGGCCATCCTGGGACAGGGCTTTTTTCACCTCCGGGAGGCGCGCGTCGATCAGCATGGCGATGAGGCTGTGAATCTGACGCTGATTCACCGACAGGTCGCCATGGATCAGGATGCGCTCCATCTGCGGGTGGGCGTACAGGACATGGAACGCGGCGAGGATGCGCTCCTGCGTCCTCGACAACCCCGCCAACGCGCCGAACCGCTCAAAATTCCTGCTCACCCGGGGCAGGGCGTCCAGCGTGATGTCATCCGCATAGGCCGGCAAGGCGCGCAGGGCGGCGAGGTATTCGGCATTGCTTGCATCGAGCCCCAGGGCCGCGCCCAGAAGGCGCTGTGGCAGCCCGATGAAGCGAAGGAGCCGTTCGTCGACATCCATGGGCACGTCGGCATGCACATGAGTCCACTCGATCAGGCGAACGATCCAGTGCCTGACGAGGCGGTTGACCAAGGTGGTTTGCGAGGGCGCCCGGACAGCCTTGCTGATATTGATTGGGGTCGCCGGGGTGGTGCGGGTCTTGAGGCTCATGGACGGTCTCCGGGTGGACATGGCCTCAGGGTAAGCAAGACTGGCGACAAATTGTGTCGCTTATCAAATGAGGGGGGAGCCCTCCGAACCCCTTTCACGCGATCCGTCCTCATCCTCGTCATGTGTCCCGCCAAGTAGACTCCTTTGCCCACCAACGCAGGTCGGTCACGAGGATCGGGTATTGCATCACGGTGGACTCGACGAAAGTCGAGCAAGACGACCGGGTATCCGGCTTCGTCGGCCAGATCGAACAGACCGGCGGATCGGCATAGCCAGCCAGGAGCACCGCGAGATCCAGGCCGCTGTCCAGACGGGCTGTTCCCTCCATTCACGCGGCGCCGAAGACATAAATTGTCTTATAGATCAGGCATGTGTTCCTGCGATACCCACATCCGCATAATGATAATGCGTTCGCGATCCACCCTCCAACCCTTCAAGCCACTGCCAGCAGACAGGCGAAGTTGTAGTGCTGGATGAGAGTTTCACATGAAACGAAGCCGGCGGCGTGCAGGCGCTGACGGTGGGTGGCAAGGGTTTCCGGGATCAGCACGTTTTCCAGCGCCTGGCGTTTCTGGCTGATTTCCAGTTCGGAGTAGCCGTTGGCGCGCTTGAAGTCCAGGTGCAGTTCGGTGACCAGCGCGTCCAGTGCCGGGTCTTCGAAGCGGATTTTTTCCGCCAGCACCAGTACGCCGCCCTGGCGCATGCCGGCGCGGATGCGGGCCATCAGGGCGTCGCGTTCGGGCAGGGGGATGAATTGCAGGGTGAAGTTCATCACCACCAGCGAGGCGTCCTCGATGGGCGTGTGGAGCAGGTCGCCACAGATGAGTTCTACCGGGGTGTCGCCGCGGAAGGCTTCGATGTGTTCGCGTGCGCGCTCGATCATCGGCGCGGCGTTGTCCACCGCGACGATGCGGCAGTCGGGGGCGCTGACGTTGCGGCGCATGGCGAGGGTGGCGGCGCCCAGCGAGCAGCCCAGGTCGTACAGGCGGCTGCCGGGCTGGGCGTGGCGCGCGGCGACGCGGCCGATGGACTCCAGAATGGCGCCATAACCGGGCACGGAGCGGCAGATCATATCCGGAAATACGGCGGCAACGCGCGCGTCGAAGCTAAAGCCGCCAACCTCGGTCAAAGGCTCGGCATAGATGCGGTCGCGGATATCGCTCATGAGACGCCTCCGGCAAGACGCGCTTCCAGATAGGCGCGCACGGCGTCGGGCTCGCCACGGAAGCGGATGCGATCGGCTTTTTTGCCGATCTGGTGGTCGTACATCGGGTCGTAGTAGTCGCGCAGCAAGAGGGCGATCAGTTCACGGAAACCGTCCACATCGCCCTTTGTGCCGAAGGCATCGAGTGCGCCATCCAGCAGTCCCGCCACGTGACGATACCGCGCACCGCCCAGCCGGCGCTCGATGCGCGCGAGCGATTCGCGCAAATGGCTGGAAAACGCGGCAAACGCGACGTCCTTCCCGGTATTCAGGGCGCGGAATTCGCCGAACAGGTCGAGTACATAATTGTTCAGCGACTGCTCCACACGCGCTGCGAACGGCTGCTCCAGCACCACCACCGGTGCGGTGCTCATGGCGTTCCAGAAGGGCATCGTGATTTCGCGGCTGCCGACCGCGCGGCTCTCGTCCTCCACCACGACGGGCGCGGACGCGGCGGCCAGAAGCTTCATCAAGCCAATGGACAGTGCATTGTCGATGCCGATCTGCGGTGGCTGGGGCAGGGCGCGCCGGCCAAAGGCCGAGCCCTTGTGATGCGCCAGCCCTTCCAGGTCCAGATACCGCGACAGCGAGCGGATGAACGGCGTCTTTCCGCTGCCGGTGCGCCCGGCCACCACCCACAGGGCCACTTCGCCCGACTGGCGCGCGAGGCTGTCGAGCGCAAAGCGCCGCAGGGCCTTGTACCCGCCGATCACGCGCGGATAGTCCATGCCCGCCTCGCGCAGCATCTGCTGGGTAAGGCGCGAGCGCAACCCGCCCCGAAAGCAGTACAGTACGCCCTCGGGATGGGCGCGGGCAAAGTCCAGCCAGAGCGCTACCCGACGCGCCTTTTCTTCGGGTGAAACCAGTTCGTACCCCAGCGCGATAGCCGCGTCCTGTCCGTGGCTTTTGTAACGAATCCCCACCGCATGACGTTCCGCGTCGGTCAGCAGGGGCCGGTTCACTGCCTGCGGGAACGCCCCTTCGGCAAACTCCACCGGCGCCCGCACATCGAGCAGGGGCACATCTTCAAGAAAAAGCCGGCGGTAATCCGCCGTATCGCGACGCATGGCAAGGCTCTGGCAAAACAGGAAAACGCAAGGCTCCCAATGGTAGCAAACCTGGGGGAAGTCCGGGGCAGGGCACTTTGACAGGACGCAGGCCACACACTACCGTCACCCGAATCTGCCCCGGCATGACACGATAAACCGCTTCGAGGATGACATGAGCCCCCCTGACAGCCTGACCATCCTTGTCCATGGTTTCAACAAGGGCAGCCGTGACATGCGCTATCTGGCGCGAGGCCTGTTCGAGCGCGGTTTTTCCGTGCTCAGTGTGGAACTGCCGACCACCTTCGGCTCACTGGAACAGGCCGTGCGCGCACTCGCGCGCCAGATTGATCCGGCGGTGGCGCGGCACAGACGCATCCATTTTGTCGCGCACAGCCTGGGCGGGCTCATCACCCGCACCTACCTCGCGCAGCGCAAAGCGCAAAACACCGGGCATTGCGTGTTCATCGCCACCCCGCACGGCGGCTCACCGCTCGCGGCGCTGGCCCACCGCATCCCTCTGTATTCCGCCGTGTTCCGTCCGATCCACCCTCTGCGCCCCGGCGCGGACGTGGCACCCCTCCCTGCGCCGCGAAACTACCGTGTCGGGCTGATCGCCGGGAACCGCAATACCGGCCTGCTCGGACGATTGTTCCTGTCACCGTCGAGCGACGGACGGGTGGAAGTGCGGGACGTTGCCGCCCGCGATGCGGACGAGTTCCTGATCCTGCCCTACGGCCACAAGGACATCCACCACCGCCAGGCCACGCTCGACGCGGTCGAACATTTCCTGAATACCGGCCACTTTCCGGCTCGCGATCCGGTCTGAACCTCGCGCCTACCGGCTTTCCTCCCGATTCACGGGGCGAAAATGCGCGCCGCTTGAGGCGGACGAAGCCGCTCGCAAGCCTGTCTCAAAGCGGCTTTCAGAAACCGTTGAAGTGGTTTTTCGCCCGCTTTGACGCTGGCCTCTTCGAACATGCGCCAGCACGCGCGGGCTCAGGCTCCCAGCCGTACCCGTGCAGGCAGGCCTGCGCAAGGAACCAGCTCGCCGATGGGCTGGGCCTGAAGGCCCGCGGCTTCGAGCAGGGTTCGCACGCGCGCTTCGCCTTCGGGCATGACGGCGATCAGCAGGCCGCCGCTCGTCTGCGGGTCGCAGAGGATGGCTTTCTGGCGGTCGTCGAGCGCGGGCAGCTTGTGACCGTAGCTGTCGAAATTGCGTCCGGTGCCGCCGGGCGTGCAGCCCTGGGCAAGATACGCATCGACCATCGGCAAGACCGGCACGCGGTCAAGGTCGATACGCGCGTCCACGCCGCTGCCCTCGCACATCTCCAGCAGGTGCCCCCCCAGACCGAAGCCGGTGACATCGGTCATCGCCACCACGGCATCGAGCGCGCCCAGCGCTTCGCCCACCTTGTTCAGGGTGCACATGAGCTCGAGCGCGATGTGGGTGTGTTCCGGTCGCAATTTTTTGGCTTTCTGCGCGGTGGTGAGGATGCCGATACCCAAAGGCTTGGTGAGGTAGAGCTTCGCTCCGGCACGCGCGGTGTCATTGCGCTTGAGGTTCTTGAGCGGCACCAGCCCGGTGACGGCCAGACCGAAGATCGGCTCGGGTGCGTCGATGCTGTGTCCGCCGGCCAACGGAATGCCGGCATCGGCACAGGCCGCGCGCCCGCCCTCGATCACCGCGCGCGCAACCTCCGGCCCCAGCTTGTCGATGGGCCAGCCGAGAATGGCAATGGCCATGATCGGCCGTCCCCCCATCGCGTAGACATCGCTGATGGCATTGGTCGCGGCGATACGCCCGAAGGTGTGCGGATCATCGACGATGGGCATGAAGAAATCGGTGGTGCTGACCACGCCCATGCCGCCGCCGATGTCGTAGACCGCCGCATCGTCGCGGCTGGCATTACCCACCAGCAGGGCCGGGTCCAACCGGGGCGCGGTGTCGCTCTTGAGCATCTCGTCGAGCAGGCGCGGCGCGATCTTGCAGCCGCAACCGGCGCCATGACTGTATTCGGTGAGGCAGATGAGGTCGCGCATGGTGAAATCCCTGTAGTGAATCCGGCAAAGGAAAGGCCGGGAAGCAATTATCGCCGAACGGCGGCTTACTTGCCGATGCAGAACGAGCCGAAGATTTCCCCGAGCAGGTCGTCGGCGCTGTAGCTGCCGGTGATTTCACCCAGGCTGTGCTGCGCGAGGCGCAGCTCCTCCGCGCACAGCTCGCCTGCACGGGTGTGAATCAGCACCTCACGGGCACAGATGACGGCAGCGCGGGTGCGTTCGAGGGCATCGAGATGGCGGCGGCGGGCGCTGAACTGGCCACCTTCGCCAACGCGGTAGCCAACCGCCTGCACCAGATGCGCGCGCAGGGCGGCAAGGCCCACGCCCCCGCGCGCGCTGAGGGCGATTTCCACACCGCTGTCCCCTTCGACGCAACCGGGCGCGCGTCCGGTGAGGTCGATCTTGTTGCGAACCAGGGTGACGGGAATGCCCTGTGGCAGGGCGGAGAGTATCGCGCGATCGGCTTCGACGAGGCCCGCGCTGTCATCGATGACCAGAAGGATGCGGTCGGCGC
This sequence comes from Halothiobacillaceae bacterium, assembly GCA_028696185.1. GTDB lineage: Bacteria > Pseudomonadota > Gammaproteobacteria > Halothiobacillales > Halothiobacillaceae > JAQVHL01. The sequence goes on along the minus strand of JAQVHL010000034.1, from coordinate 20,347 downwards.
GTTCGATTTCCGCCCAGGCGCGACGGATGCCTTCGCGTTCGACAACATCCGTGCTGTCGCGCAACCCGGCGGTGTCGATGATGTGCACCGGCAGGCCGTCGATGCGCACTTCCTCGCGCAGCACATCGCGGGTGGTGCCGGGCAGTTCGGTGACGATGGCGCGCTCGCGCCCGGCGAGTGCATTGAGCAGGCTGGATTTGCCGGCATTGGGTTGACCGGCGATGACCACGTGCATGCCTTCGCGCAGAAGCACGCCCTGGGCCGCCTCGGCCAGCAGCATGTCCAGCGATAGGCTCAAGGCATCGAGCCGCCCGAGCAGGGCGGTATCGGCGAGAAAGTCGATTTCTTCCTCGGGAAAATCCAGTGCCGCTTCGATGTACACGCGCAAGGCGATCAGCGCATCGAGCACCTCCTGCACCCGGCGCGAGAACACCCCATCGAGCGAGCGCAGTGCGGCTTGCGCCGCTTCGCGGCTGCCGGCGTCGATCAGATCGGCCACGGCTTCGGCCTGGGCCAGATCCAGCTTGTCGTTGAGGAAGGCGCGCTCGGTGAATTCGCCGGCCCGCGCCGGGCGGGCACCGAGTTCCAGCACACGGTGCAGCACGGTATCGAGCACCACTGGGCCGCCGTGCCCCTGCAGTTCGAGCACGTCCTCGCCGGTGAAGGAATGCGGCGCGCGGAACAGCAGGGCAATGCCATCGTCCAGCGCCTCGCCGCCCGCATCGAGAAACCGCGCGTGGGTGGCCAGACGCGGCTTGATCTCGCGACCGAGCAGGGTGATGGCAATCCGGGGCACCGCCGGCCCGGAGACGCGGACGATGCCGACGCCCCCGCGTCCGGGCGCGGTGGCAATGGCGGCGATGGTGTCGCGCGCAGCGTTCATCGGTGCCGTATCAGGCGGCCGCCTTTTCGATACGGCGGGTGATGAACCACTGCTGGGCGATGGACAGCACGTTGTTGACCAGCCAGTACAACACCAGGCCCGCCGGGAAGAAGGCGAAGAACACGGTGAAGATGAACGGCAGGAACATGAAGACTTTCTGCTGCATCGGGTCCACCGGCTGCGGATTGAGCTTCTGCTGAATCCACATGGTGATGCCCATCAGTACCGGCAGGACGTAATACGGGTCCATGCGCGAGAGATCGTCGATCCACAAGACCCAGGGCGCCTGACGCAGCTCGACGGATTCAACCAGCACCCAGTACAGGGAGATGAACACCGGAATCTGGATCAGGATGGGCAGACAACCGCCCAGCGGATTGATCTTCTCGGTGCGGTACAGCTTCATCATCTCTTCGGAGAGCTTCTGGCGGTTTTCGCCATAGCGTTCCTTGAGCGCCTGCAACTTGGGCGTCAGCTTGCGCATATTGGCCATGGAGCGGTAACTCACCGCCGAAGGCCAGTAGAAAATGAGTTTGATGACCACGGTCACCATGACGATGGCCCAGCCCCAGTTACCCAGCCACTCGTGGAAGAATTTCAGCAGCCAGAAGATCGGCTGGGCGATGACGGTGAACATGCCGTAATCGACGGTCAGATCCAGCCCCTCGGCAAGCGGTTCGAGATCTTCCTGAATCTTCGGACCGACATAGAGCGTGGAGCTGAATTGCGCCGTTTCACCGGGCATGACATTGCGTGCAGGCGACATCACACCCAGGGAATACAGCGGCGTGCCGCTGGTGGTGACCAGGGTGTAGAAACGGCTGGTATCGGTTTGCGGCGGCACCCAGGCGGCCAGGAAGTAATGCTGGATCATCGCAACCCAGCCACCGGTCAGATCACGGGACAGAGGGTTCTTCGCCATGGACGACAGCTCGACCTTCTCGTAAGGCACACGCTCCTCGCTACCCGGCACATCGCCCGCGTAGACCCCGCCGGTATAGGTGTAAACCAGGGCATGTCCGTCATCGGGCATGATGCGCTGCAACTGACGGTACTCGCTGCCATTCCACGGGGTCTCGCTGCGGTTCTCCACCGCGTGGCCAATTTCCACGGCATAGCTGCCGCGCTTGAAGCGCAAGGTCTTGGTGACCTGCAGGCCGTTTTCGTTCCAGGTCAGCGGCACGATCAGCTCGTCCTGCCCCTGGGCCAGATGGTATTCGGACTGCGCGCTCAGGTACTGAGCGTAATGATCGGGCGCAAGCCCGGACGCGGAACGCAGGCCGGACTGAACCATGAATTGCCGACCCGCGCGATCATCGAGCAGGCGGAAAGGCTCATCCGGCTTTTCCAGCGATACCGGATAAGACAGAAGATCCGCGCTCGCAAGGGTGCCGCCCCGCGTGTTGACGCGCACATCCAGTACATCGGTCACGACGCGCACGAAAGTCTCGCCGGGGACCGCTGCCGCAACAGGCGCGGCGCCCGGTGCATCAGGCAGGGCGCCTGCCGGCACCGCGCTGGGGACGTCCGCTGCGGGCGCGGGACGACCGTCCACACCCATAGTCACGACAGGCGGTGGCGCCAGCTTGGCCTGATCCTCGACCCAGGCCTGCCACATGAGCAGAAGCACAAACGACAGGGCGACGAAAAGCAGGATGCGTTGAGTATCCATTGACGGGAATCTTTCAGTGCTTGTGGGAAGGATCGGCGACGAAACCGGCCTTGCGCGGATGCCGATGGGCCCGAGGAAGTGTCCTCGGCCGCTGCAGGGGGCAGGATAGGGTATCGTCAGGCACGAAAAAAGACGAAACCTCCTCCGGAGAGAGGAGATGCAGGGATGTCCGAGGGCTCAGACGGGCTGATCTGGATTGCGGGAAGCCGTCTGCGTGCATTGTTCCCTCACTCGATCGAGTATCCGGTCAAAGACGCGCCGCAACTCGGCGCCATCCAGCTTGAGCACATCCGCACGTACCAGGACGATCATATCCACGGAGGGCAGACCCGCCACCCGATGCCGGAAACTCTCCCGGCCGATGCGGCGGATACGATTGCGCTCGTGGGCACGCCGTACCTGACGCTTGGCAATGGCGAAACCAATGCGCGGCTTGCCGCTGGCGTTTTCACGGAACAGAACCGTGACGCCACGCGCCGCCTGGCGGCGCGCATCGGCAAAGACATTGCTGAAATCCTTGGGGCGCGTAAGACGCAGGCTTCGGTCAAAACCGGCCCCTGCCAGGGGCGCTTCATTCACCATGCCCGACGCCCCGTCGTTCCGGGGGAACGTCAGACAGCCAGGCGCTTGCGGCCCTTGGCACGACGCGCGTTGAGCACGGCACGGCCGCCACGGGTCTTCATGCGGGCACGGAAGCCGTGCGTGCGCTGACGGTGAACGTTACTGGGCTGGTATGTTCTTTTCATGACACTGTATTCCGTAAAACGGGTTTTGGGCGGACAAAGCTAAACCGCGAATTTGAAAGCATTTCTCCTTTCCTGTCAATGCTTGGCCTGCGATGAACCACGCCCCACAGGCCCGGACGTGGCGAGCCCGTCTCTTTCGCCCACAGCCCGCAAAGAAACTTTCCACAAGCTTGCCTTCACCGTCACCGCAAGAAACACCCCCATCAAAATCAATTAAAAACAATAAGATAAAAACAAAAATCAAGAACTTCGACGGCCCGTGCGCCGAGCCTGCGATACTTTACCCCCAGGTTATCCACATCCCGATCACGCTATCCCGCCCGCGCGATCGGGAGTAAACTACCACGTCCGCACGATCTGGACTTCCGATCCTCCCATGACGCTCTGGTCCCGCTGCCTGGACAGCCTCAAGAACGAACTGACTGAAAAGCAGCTCAACACCTGGATACGCCCCTTGCAGGGCCGGGAGGAGGGCGACACGCTGCGGCTGCTCGCGCCCAACCGTTTCATTCTCGATTGGATACGCCAGAACTTTTACGAACGCATTGTCGCTCTGGCGCGCGAGCTGGCCGCCAATCCGACCCTGACCGTGATGCTGGAAGTCGGCAGCAGTCCTTCGCCGCGCCCGGTGCCCAGCACAGCGCCTGCGCGTGCACCGCTTGCCGCCGTGGTGAACAAGGCCAGCGAAGTCAATGAAGTCAACGAGGAAGCCGCGCCACAACCCGGCGAGTTTCAGACGCACCTGAATCCAAACAACACCTTTGAATCTTTTGTCGAAGGCAAATCCAACCAGATTGCCCGCGCGGCCTCCATGCAGGTGGCAAGCAATCCCGGCGCCGGATACAACCCGCTGTTCATCTACGGCGGCGTGGGCCTGGGTAAAACCCATTTGATGCACGCGGTGGGCAATGCCATCCTGGCGCTCAAGCCCGACGCACGCGTGATCTACCTGCACTCGGAACGCTACATGCAAGACATGATCCGCGCCCTGCAGCACAACACAATGAACGATTTCAAGGCGTTCTACCGCACGGTAGACGCCCTTTTGATCGACGATATCCAGTTCTTCGCCGGCAAGGATCGCACTCAGGAAGAGTTTTTTCATACCTTCAATGCCCTGGTCGAAGGTGGCGGGCAGATCATCATGACCTGCGACCGCTACCCCAAGGAAATCGAGGGACTGGAGGAACGGCTCAAGTCGCGTTTTGGCTGGGGACTCACCGTATCCATCGAACCGCCGGAGCTGGAAACCCGCGTGGCCATCCTGCTTTCCAAAGCGGAACAGATGCACATTCATCTGCCCAGCGAAGTGGCCTTTTTCATTGCCAAACGCATCCGCTCCAATATCCGTGAGCTCGAAGGCGGGTTGCGCCGCGTGCAGGCGCATACGCAGTTCCGTGGCAGCCCCATCACCATCGAATCGGCCCGTGAAGCGCTGCGCGATCTCATCGCCCTGCAGGAAAAGCTCATCACGATCGAGAATATCCAGAAGACCGTGGCGGATTACTACAAGCTGCGGGTGGCGGATCTCAACTCCGCCCGCCGCAACCGCTCCATCGCCCGTCCACGGCAGATGGCCATGGCGCTTGCCAAAGAGCTAACCAATCACAGCCTGCCGGAAATCGGCGACGCCTTTGGTGGACGGGACCATACCACCGTCCTGCATGCCTGCCGCAAGGTAGTCGAGCTGCGCGAGGAAGATGCGCGCTTTGCCGAGGACTATACCAATCTGTTGCGGACACTCAGCTCATGAACGCGATCTTCCTCCTCGAACGCACGCTCAAACGCACGGAAAAGCTGTACGCAACACCGCGTGCAAACTGTTCCGAAGCTGTGGATAAACCCCTGCCTGACACTTGTCCAGAATTCATCCACAGGCCGCTCACAGCTCTCCAACGGCTTTCAAGCCTGGGTTTACTTCATTCCATATCATTGATGGAAAAAGGAAAATCAGGCTTGTCCACCGGCAAGTGCCGACTACAACATCGTCACTGCATTCTGAATTCTTAACAACCTTAATTATTTATTCTTCGAGGCACGACCATGAAACTGAGCCTTACCCGTGAATCCCTGCTCACTGCCCTGCAACAGGTTATCGGTGCTGTTGAGCGTCGTCAGACCATGCAGATTCTCGGTAATGTGCTGATGCATGCCGAAGGCGAACGCCTGCGCCTGACCGGGACCGACCTTGAAATCGAGCTTGTTGCAGAAACGTCCTGCGGCATTGCCGTTCCGGGCCATACCACAGTCAACGCACGCAAGCTGATGGACATCATCAAAGCCGTGCCGGAAGGTTGCGAAATAAAACTCTCCGCCGATGCCGGACGACTGGACATCCAGGCCGAACGCAGCCGTTTCAAACTCTCCACCCTGCCCGCCGAAGAATTTCCCAGCGTTCCCGATCTGGTGGAACCGATGCGTTACCGCCTCGCACAGAACACCCTGCGCCGCCTGATCGAACGGGTTGCCTTCTCGATGGCCCAGCAGGACGTACGTTACTACCTCAATGGCCTGTTGCTGGAGATGGGAACGGATTATCTGCGCTGTGTCACGACCGACGGTCACCGGCTGGCCTTAAGTGAAACACCGGCCCAGATCGGTGGCGAAGGTACCCGCCAGATCATCGTTCCACGCAAGGCCATCATGGAGTTGCTACGCCTGCTCGAAACGGTGGACAGCGAAGCCGAACTGGCCATTGATGCGAATCATCTGCGTATCGACATCCCCGGCCTGCGTTTCACCACCAAGCTGATCGACGGACGTTTCCCCGACTATCACCGTGTCATTCCCGATAACGGTCCGAACGAGATGCTGATCGACAAGCATCTGCTGCGTCAGGCCCTGCTGCGCGCTTCAGCCCTGGTAAGCGACAAGTTCCGTGGTGCTCGTCTGACCCTGGACAACAACACCCTGGGTATCGAAACCCACAACCCGGAAAACGAAACCTCACTGGAAGACCTTCCGGTGGAATATCAAGGCGAGGTCATAACCATCGGGTTCAATATCGGCTACCTGCTGGATATCATCGGCGCCATGGGCACCGATACGATGCGTATCCTGTTGCGCGATGCCGATAGCAGTGCGCTGATCCTGCCGCAACCGGACGATGAAAGCTTGAAACTCAAGTACGTATTGATGCCGATGAAACTGTGACCCGTCGATGCGGCTCAACCGCCTGACGCTGGAGAACATACGCAATCTTGCCCCCAGCGAACTGAACCTGGGGCCAGCACTGAACCGTTTCAGCGGACCCAACGGCGCTGGCAAAAGCAGCCTGCTTGAAGCGATTCACCTTCTGGCCAGCGGCCGATCCTTTCGCACAGCACAGAGTGAACGACTGATCCGTCACGAAGCCACTTGTCTGACGGTCAGTGCGCAAACACAGGTGGGCGATGAAACCCACCAACTCGGCATGCAGCGCTGCCGGCAGGGCACACGTCTGCGCATGGACGGTGAAAACGTGGACAGACTGGCCGATATTGCCCGCGCCCTGCCCATCATTGCCTTGCATCCGGACAGCCATCTTCTGATCGACGGCAGCCCGGACGAGCGACGCCGGTACATGGATTGGGCCTTGTTTCATGCCGATCCCGGCTTTCACACACATTGGCAGGCCTATCAAAAAGCCCTGCGGCAGCGTAACGCCGCTCTGAAACACGCCCGGCAGGATCCCACTCCCTGGGAAAGACAGCTTGCTCTTCACGGAGAGCACATCACCGCGCTCAGACGAAATTTTGTTGAAGAAATCCGTCAGTTACTTGACGACCAGACGCAACGATTACGTATTGCACACACCCTGCATATCGAGTTGTCACCCGGCTGGAACCGCGAACTTACACTGGAAGAAGCCCTGCAGCGTTCACGCGAGCGAGACCGCTTGCAGGGTTTCACCGCAGCAGGCCCTCACCGTGCCGATCTGCGCCTGCGTGCGGGGAACCAGCTGGCCGCGCACATCATCTCGCGCGGCCAGCAAAAGGATCTGGTTGCGGTACTGAAACTCTGTCAGGCCCGGTTTCTCACTCATCGCGGACGGCACAGTCCGGTCGTGCTCATCGACGATCTGCCTTCGGAGCTGGATGAAACCCGTCGCCGCGCCTTGCTGGACGATCTGCACGGCCAGGGATTGCAAATGCTGGTGACCTGCATCGATGCCCGCGATCTGCCGGAAAGGGATATTCCCTTACGGGATTTCCATGTGGAAGGTGGTTCGGTACGACAGCTGGTATAATCGCCGGTCGCGCCCTCGGACCGGAACGTCTTGAAATGGATGAGCCCATGAACACAGAAAACACCTACGACTCGTCGAGCATCAAGGTCCTCAAGGGCCTGGACGCCGTCCGCAAGCGTCCGGGCATGTACATCGGCGACACCGACGATGGCTCCGGCCTGCATCACATGGTCTTCGAGGTGGTGGACAACGCCATCGACGAGGCGCTGGCCGGCTACTGCAGCGCGGTCGAGGTGACGATGCACAGTGACGGCTCAGTGAGTGTGGCGGATGACGGACGCGGTATCCCGGTCGACATCCATCCCGAGGAAGGCCGCTCCGCCGCCGAAGTCATCATGACCGTCCTGCATGCCGGGGGTAAGTTCGACCAGAACTCCTACAAGGTTTCCGGCGGTCTGCACGGGGTCGGCGTGTCGGTGGTCAACGCGCTGTCCGACGAGCTGGAACTCATCATCCGTCGTAACGGACGCAAATACCGCCAGGAATACCGCCTGGGCGAACCACAGTATCCGCTCAAGGACGTGGGCGAGGCCGAAGGCTCTGGCACCCGCGTGCGTTTCCTGCCCAGCCCGACCATCTTCACCAACATCCAATTCCACTACGACATCCTCGCCAAGCGCCTGCGCGAGCTGTCCTTTTTGAATTCCGGCGTGCGCATCCATCTTCTGGAAGAAGCCACCGGTCGGGAAGATCTATTCCACTACGAAGGTGGCATTCTTGCCTTCGTCGAGCACCTGAACCGCGGCAAGACGCCAATCCACTCCACCGCGTTTCATTTTTCCGGCGAGCGCGACGGCGTGACGGTCGAAATCGCCATGCAGTGGAACGACAGCTACCAGGAAAACATCTTCTGCTACACCAACAACATCCCTCAGCGGGATGGGGGTACGCATCTGACGGGTTTTCGCACGGCGCTGACCCGTACGCTCAACGACTACATGGAAAACGAGGGCATTCTCAAGAAAGCCAAGGTAGCGACCAGCGGTGACGACGCCCGCGAAGGTCTGACCGCCGTGGTTTCGGTGAAGGTGCCGGATCCGAAATTCTCCTCTCAGACCAAGGACAAACTGGTTTCATCGGAGGTCAAGACGGCCGTCGAAGCGCTGGCGGCCGAGCATTTCCGTGATTTCCTGCTGGAAAAGCCCGGAGAGGCACAGGCCATTACCGGCAAGATCATCGAAGCCGCCCGCGCCCGCGAGGCGGCGCGCAAGGCGCGCGAGATGACCCGCCGCAAGGGTGCGCTGGACATTGCCGGCCTGCCCGGCAAACTTGCCGACTGTCAGGAAAAAGACCCCGCACACTCGGAACTGTTCCTGGTGGAGGGTGATTCCGCGGGCGGTTCGGCCAAACAGGGTCGTGACCGGCGCAGTCAGGCCATCCTGCCGCTGAAGGGAAAAATCCTGAACGTGGAGAAGGCGCGTTTTGACAAGATGCTGTCTTCCGCCGAGGTTGGTACGCTGATCACAGCCCTGGGTTGCGGCATTGGACGTGAGGAATTCAATCCGGACAAGCTGCGCTATCACCGCATCATCATCATGACCGACGCGGACGTGGACGGCTCGCATATCCGCACCCTGCTTTTGACGTTCTTCTACCGTCAGATGCGCGAGCTGGTCGAGCGCGGGCATATCTACATTGCCCAACCGCCGTTGTACAAGGTCAAGAAAGGCAAGCAGGAACAGTACGTGAAAGACGATAGCGAGCTGGCGTCCTTCCTGTTGCAACTGGCTATCGACGAAGCGGGTCTGCGCATCAATGGCGAGGCACCGCCGATTACAGGCACGTCGCTTGAGCAACTGGCCCGCGAATACATGGCGGTGAACGCCATCATCGATCGTCTGGGTCGTCGTTACGACATCGATCTGATGCGTGCCTTGCTGTCCCTGCCTCTGGTGAATGGCGAACGGCTGACGGACGAAGATTTCCTGCGCGGCTGGTGCGATACCCTGATGCATCTGCTGCCGGGCGATCCGACCAATGGCCTGCGTTTTGAGGTGAGGCTTTCGATGGTCGAAGACGAACATCATGTGCATGTGCGTCGCTTTCAGCACGGTGTTTCACATGAAACCACCCTGGATGGCGATTTTTTCCGCACACCCGAGTACCGCGCCATTTCCCAGCTCGCTCAACGTCTGGACGGTTTGCTCGAAGCCGATGCCGCCATTTTCCGTGGCGAGCGCAGCGCACCGGTACGCCACTTCGGCGAAGCCATCGACTGGCTGATGAACGAAGCGCGACGCGGTCTGGCTATTCAGCGCTACAAGGGTCTGGGTGAAATGAACCCGGAGCAGTTGTGGGAAACCACCATGAATCCGGACACCCGGCGTCTGTTGCAGGTGCGTATCGAGGATGCCATTGGGGCCGACGAGATGTTTACGGTGTTGATGGGAGATCAGGTCGAGCCGCGTCGGGATTTCATCGAACGGCATGCCCTGTCCGTGACCAATATCGACATCTGAGCCCCAACCCGCCGCGCACGCCAACTTGAGCCGTATATCCCGACTGTTGCTGGTGGCCAGTATCGTGTTGCTGGGTGGCTGCCGTTCTGAACAAACGGTGGTCACCGAGCTGCATTTCTGGGCCATGGGTCGGGAAGGCGAGATGGTCCAGCGCCTGATTCCCGAATTCGAGGCGGCGCACCCGGATATCCGGGTGCGTGTGCAGCAGATTCCCTGGAGCGCAGCGCATGAAAAGCTGCTGACCGCGCATGTGGGCGAGACCATGCCGGATGTTTTCCAGGTTGGGAATACCTGGCTTGCGGAATTCGTCGCGCTGGATGCGGTACTGCGTCTGGATGACTGGATGAGCCGTCCCGATGCGCCGCCTGCCGGGGATTTCTTTGCCGGAATACTCGAAGGTAACCGTATCGGTGCCACGCTCTACGGCCTGCCCTGGTATGTCGATACCCGCGTGTTGTTCTACCGCAAGGATCTGCTAGCGCGTGCCGGCATCGTGACCCCACCGCGTAGCTGGCCGGAATTTGTTTCTGCCATGCGCCGCGCGATTGCCACGCCCGAATCCTGCCAGAATGGTTTGTTGCTGCCGATCAACGAGTGGCAAGGCCCCATCGTGTTCGGCCTGCAGCAGGGGGCGACGTTCCTGCGCGATGGTGATCGTTACGGCGATTTCGAATCGCCGGCCTTTCGGCGCGCCTTTGATTTTCATGGCTCGCTGTACGCGGAAAACCTCGCGCCCGCCCTGGGAGCCACGCAGGTTTCCAATGTGTATCAGGCATTTGCCTCCGGACAGTTCTGCTTTTTTCTTTCCGGGCCGTGGAATATCGGTGAGATGGGGCGACGCCTGCCTCCCGCTGTGCAGGCGCATTGGGATGTGATGCCCCTGCCCGCCCCCGAGGGCAGCGGATGGCCCGGTACGTCGCTGGCCGGTGGGGCCAGCCTCGCAATACACCGCGATTCACCGAACAAGGAAGCCGCCTGGGCGCTGGTGAGCTGGTTGTCGCGTAGTGACATCAGCCTGCGGTTTTTTGAATTGACGGGTGATCTGCCACCGCGCATTGGCGCCTGGGAGCAAGGCCGGCTGGCCGAACGTCCGCGCATGGCGGCATTTCGCGAACAGCTGGAACGGGTGCGACCGGTGCCACGGATTCCCGAATGGGAGCGCATCGCTTATCTGGTCGGGCGTTATACCGAATTGGCTGTGCGCGGGGCGCTTTCCCGCGATGCGGCGCTGGCCGCACTTGATGCCGATGTGGACCGGGTGCTGGAAAAGCGTCGCTGGCTGCTGGAGCGGGAGGCGGCAACGCGATGAGATTTCACGGACCTTCGGCCGGTGTGTTGTTTCTGGCGCCCGCGCTGTCGCTGATTCTGGTGTTTTTCGCCCTGCCGGTGCTGGCGGCCTTCGCCCTGAGCTTTACCGATTTCGACATCTACGCCATTGGCGATGCGGGTACCTTGCGCTTCATTGGTCTGGGTAATTACCAGCGCCTTCTGGCCGATCCGCTGTTCTGGATTTCGCTCAAGAACACGGCATTCTTCGTCTTCATCGGTGGCCCCTTGTCGGTGGCCTTGTCGCTGTCCGCCGCCTTGCTGCTGCATTCGCGCCTGACGCGCTGGCCAAATGTCTTTCGCACGGTATTTTTCCTGCCGGTGGTGACCACGCTGGTGGCGGTTGCGGTGGTTTGGCGTTATCTGTACCAGCCGGAACAGGGGCTGCTCAATCGCGCCCTCAGTTTTTTTGGCGTGCCGCCGGTGGACTGGTTGGGCGATCCGGCCTGGGCGATGCCGGCGATCATCCTCATGGCGGTATGGAAGAATTTCGGCTTCAACATGGTGATTTTCCTGGCCGGCCTGCAGGCGATTCCCGAGCGCCTGTACGAGTCGGCGCGCATCGATGGGGCAAACGCGCATCAGCAGTTCTGGCGGGTGACCTTGCCCATGCTGGCGCCGACCTTCCTGCTGGTGACGGTGATGACGCTGATTGGTTATTTCCAGTTGTTCGCCGAACCCTATGTGATGACCCAGGGCGGTCCGGCCAATGCCACCCTGTCGGTGGTGCTGTTGATGTACCAGGAAGGTTTCCGCTGGTGGAATATCGGCTATGCCGCGTCCATCGCTTTCGTGCTGTTTTTGATTATTCTGGCGGGCACCCTGTTGCAACTGGCCATTTCGCGTGGCAACGGCGGCGCGGCGCGTCCGTCGGCGCGCGTATCGGTGCGCCGGGAGGAAGCGGACGCATGAAACGCTGGCTGCCTTCATTGTCCCTGCATGCGGTGTTGCTGGCGGGCGCGGCCTTGACGCTGTTCCCCTTGCTATGGATGGTGTCGGTCTCTTTCATGCCCGCGGGGGAGGCGAGTGGCCCTGAACCACGCCTGTGGCCCAGCCATTTCACCCTGGAACATTACGAGGCCTTGTTCACGCGCATGAATGTGGCGCGCTATGCCTTCAACAGCGCCTTGCTGGCCTTGTCGGTCACGCTGATCTCGCTTTTCATCAATTCCATGGCGGGTTACGCCTTTGCCAAGTTCCGCTTTCTGGGGCGCGACCGTCTGTTGCGGCTTTTGTTGGCGGCGATGGTCATACCGGCACAGGTGGCCATGCTGCCGCTGTTTCTGATGCTCAAGAGCATGGGGTTCATCAATACCTATGCCGGGGTGGTGATACCCGGCATGGCCAGTGTGTTCGGTATCTACCTGATCCGTCAGTACGCGCTGGCTATACCGGACAGCGTGCTCGATGCGGCACGCATCGACGGCGCCGGGGAGTGGCGTATTTACTGGTCCATCGTATTGCCGCTGGTGCGTCCGGTGCTGGTGACGCTGGCGATCTTCACCTTCATGGGAACCTGGAACGATTTCATGTGGCCTCTGATCGTGCTGACGGACGACCGTCTGCATACCCTGCCCGTGGCTCTGGCGAATCTGGCCGGCGAACATGTGCAGGACACGGAGCTGATGATGGCCGGGGCCGTGCTGACGGTACTGCCGGTGATGCTGCTGTTCCTGGCTCTGCAGCGGTATTACATCCAGGGGGTCATGATGGGAAGCGTCAAGGAATGAGGCGCCTCAGCCTGAGGGAGGTTCTGCTTGTGGGCGTTTTGCTGGCGTCCAGCGCCTCCCCGCCGGTGCTTGCGGAAATTCCGTCTTCCGGATGGAGTGTCCTGCCTTCGCCCGGCTTGAGTGTGAACCTCCAACCCGAAACGGCGCAGCGTTTGCGAGCGGACATCCACGCCAGCGAACGTCCGTCCAGTACCATTCTGCGTCACCCGCTGGACATGAAACTGGCGTCGCACTTCGTGTTCGGCTTTCAGATGAAAGTCGAAGGCGCGGTGCGTGAAATGGAAGTGCGTCTGGTGGACCCGAGCGGTCTGAACCGCTGGCGGGCCACCGTTCCACTGGCAAGCACGCCGGACTGGCGGACGGTGAGCCTGGACAGCCGCCTGTTCAGCTTCGAGGTGGGACCGCAAGCCGGCGGTCCGCCTGCGGCCCTGGGTGCGGTAGAGTTCCGTGTCGAGACTTCGCTGGGCGCACAGGCTCAGGTATGGATAGAAAACCCAAGGTTTTCCCCGGCAGAGCGGGTTCTGCCCCTGGGTGCGGTGCTCGATGCCGAACGGGCACCGCTTCGGCCTGTGGCCTTGCGCGCCTCGTCCGTTGAGCAGACGAAAGAAGGCCCTGTACCCGCGCTCTGGCGCGGGGAAGGCCGGGTGTTTGTCGCACCGGGCACGGCCCTGGACGACGGCTGGCGCAGCGCGCCGACACCGACCCGGCAATGGCTGGAGCTCGATCTGGGGGAGCGGCGGCATTTCGGCGGGTTGACCCTGGAATGGGAAAGCGGCCGGCAGGCGCGGCGTTATTCGGTACAGGCGTCCGATGATGGACGGCAGTGGGAAACCCTGCTGGATGTCTCTCAGGGTTTGGGCGGATACGAGCCCTTGTACCTGCCCGCGAGTCGTGGGCGCTATCTGCGGCTGGAGCTGCTGCAGCCTGCAGGTAAGGCAGGCTATGCGCTTGCCGGGCTGCGTGTGGAGCCGAGCGAGTTCACGCTTTCGCCCAACCGTTTTCTGGAATCCCTGGCACGTCGCCATCCGCGTGGCAGTTATCCACGCTACATGCAGCGTGAACAGGAATTCTGGACGGTGATCGGACGCGATGGCGGGCGGCATGAGGCCCTGCTTTCCGAAGACGGACGCCTGGAGATGGACAAGGGTGGGGCGACGCTGGAGCCCTTCCTGTACGTCGATGGGCAGCTGCTGGGCTGGGCGGACGTGGATATTTCCCAGTCGCTCGATGGTGGCGGGCTGCCTCTGCCCAGTGTGCGCTGGTGTGCCGGTACGCTGGGTCTGGTCATATCACCGATTGCCGGTGAGGGAGCGGAGGAGGGCGAGGAATGGCTGTGGGTGCGTTATCGCCTGGAAAACCGGGGAGAACATCGGCGCGAGGCACGGCTGTTTCTCGCCCTGCGCCCCCTGCAGGTGAACCCGCCCTGGCAAACCCTGACCGTGCGCGGTGGCGCCAGCCGTATCCTGAGCCTGCGTTCCCTGGGCCAGGGCGGTTTGCGTATCAATGACGAACTCAATGTTCATCCGCTGACAGCGCCTTTGGGCATGGCGTTCTGGCCACGCGATCCGGGGCGACTGATCGACGATGTGCTGGCTTTCGGTGAATTACCGTCCGGGGCTCCAGCGACCCACCTGCAGGATGAAACCGGTTTTGCGTCCGCCGTCATGGCCTGGGATGTGGTGCTGGAGCCGGGCGCGCACCGGGATATCGTACTGGCGGTGCCCTATCCGCGTGTCGGGCGCAGTCCGCCTGTGCCGGCGGCGGCGCGGGAGGCGCCTTCGGCCTTTTACGATGCACAGCTTCGCCGGCAGCGCACCGCGTGGCGCCAGCGTCTGGAGCGGGTCGATATCGTCCTGCCGGATAGGGTGCGTTCCCTGATCGATACTCTGCACAGCAGTCTGGCGTATATCCTGGTTCACCGCGATGGCGTGGTCCTGCATCCCGGTGCGCGGGCCTACGCCAAGCCGTGGATCCGTGACGGCGCGCTCACCTCCGTGGCCCTCTTGCAGATGGGCTATCCGCAGGAAGTACGCGACTACCTGCGCTGGTACGCACGCTTTCAGGGGGAGGACGGCTGGATACCGTGTTGCATCGATGTTCACGGCCCGGATCGCACCCCGGAGCACGATGCGCCCGGCCAGTTCATCCACGCCATTGTCGAGTATCTGCGTTTTACGGACGACCGCGCCTTTGCCCGCGAAATGTGGCCGGCGGTACAGAAAACCCTGCATTACCTGCAGGGCCTGCGCGCTCAACGCCTGACGCCCGAATACGCCAGCGAAAACAAGCGCGCCTACTATGGCCTGCTGCCCGAATCCGCCAGTCACGAAGGCTATCTGACCCATCCGGTGCATGCTTACTGGGACGATTTCTTCGCCCTGCGCGGCCTGAAGGATGCTGTCTGGCTGGCGCAGTATCTGGGGGAGGAGGACGCGCGGCGGGAACTGCTGGAGAAGCGCGACGACTTCCGTCGCGATCTGCTCGCCTCCATCGAGGCTACCATGCGCCTGCATGGTATCTCGCACCTGCCGGCTTCGGTGGAACTGGGGGATTTCGACCCCTCGGCCATTGCCGCTTATGTTTCAGTGGCGAATGAGCAGGATTTCCTGCCCAAACAGGCGCTGCGTCAGACCTTCGACGATTACATGCGCGTGCTGCGCGGCCGGCTGGACGGCAGCACGCGCTGGGCGGGCTATGCCCCTTACGAATGGCGTGTTGCCGATGCCCTGGTGCGGCTCGGTCGGCGCGAGGATGCCTGGGAAGTCTACGATTTCCTGATGCCCGGCCGGCGCCCCCTGGCCTGGAATGGCTGGCCGGAAGTGGTCTGGCGCGATCCGCGCCGTGGCGATTACATCGGCGACATGCCGCATGGCTGGATTGCGGCGGATTTCATCCGTGCCACCCGCAGCCTGCTGGTCTACGAAAGGGAAAACGACGAAGCACTGATCCTGGGTGCCGGGCTGCCCCTGTCGTTGATCGAGGCGCCCGGCGGCGTGCGCGCCACGCGGCTGCCTACCTGGTACGGCACCCTGGACATCCGCCTGTATCGCAGCGCGCGCAATGAAATCAGCGTGGAAATCGACAGCGACCGACCTGCACCACCGGGCGGAATTCATCTGGCCCTGCCGCTGCAACGGGTTTCATGGTTGAATCTGAGCCAGGGCGCGGCCTACGGACGCGGTGACGAATTCCGTCCCGGTCTGCCGGTCGTGCGCGAATTGCCCGTCCGTCTGAAGCTTCGTTACGAGCCGTGATTGAAAACCTGCTCAGTCGCCGTTGTGCGGCTTTTTAAGGTTTGAGTTCGCTCGCGCCCGGCCTGTCGAGTATCGAAGCGATTGAACGGGAATGGGGCGACAGACCGGATGGATGTGCTTCGGGATGATGAACCTGCCTCCAGACCGCTTCAGCAACCCGCTACCCTGCCGTTTTCCGAACGAATCGAGATTGCCATCATGCCCTGCGCCCACACCCTGACCCGCGATACCTACCGGCTCATGCTCACCCCGTCCGGGGCGGGCGAATCGAAGCGTGGCGAACTCCAGCTCTACCGCTGGCGGGGCGACATGATCGAGGACGACCTGGGCTTTTTCATCTACCTTCGCGACCTGGACGACGGCGCCTTCTGGTCTGTCGGCAGCCAGCCCGTGCCAGATGAGGCGGGCGCGGAATACGGCCATGTCTTCGACGCAGAGGCCGCCCACTTCGTCAAATGCGCGCGGAGCATTGAAGCGCGCATGACCGTGGTGGCCGAGACAAGCTTCGAACTGCGTCGGGTACACCTGCGCAATCTCGGCAGCACGCCGCGCCGGATCGAGATGACCTCCTATCTCGAACCCGTCATCCACCACCCGGCCGCCGATGCGGGCCACCCGGCCTTCGCCAAGCTGTTCGTGCAGACCGAGGCGCTGGCGGAAAAGGGCGCCCTGCTTGCCCGCCGCCGTCCGCGCGGGGCGGACGAGCGCTTCCCGGTGCTGGTGCATGGACTGGTCGGCGCTCCGGTCACGCAGTTCGAGACCGACCGCATGCGCTTTGTCGGTCGCACGCGCTCACTGGCCGCGCCGCGGGCAATGCTGGGGGAAGCGCTGTCCGGCAACGCGGGCAATGTGCTTGACCCCTGCCTGAGCCTGCGCACGGTGCTCGAACTCGCCCCCGGCGCGGAGGCGGACGTGCTGTTCGTGCTCGGTCTGGCCGAAGACCGGGACGCGGCCACGGCCTTGCTGGATCAAGTGAAGCGGCCCGCCATGCCGACCCTCGCGGCGAAGCCCGTCAGCCCCCCCGCCGCCATCGCCCGCCCGAACACCCGTGCGATTTGCACCGATCCGCCGCGCCACAGTGCAGAGCTGCTTAATTTCGAGAACGGCTACGGCGGCTTCAACGCGGACGGCTCCGAGTATGTCATCCGCCTGCCGAAACAGGCGGACGGCTCGCTTAGGTATCCCCCGCTGCCCTGGTCCAACGTGCTCGCCAACGCCCACAACGCCGGGTGCATCGTCACCGAATCCGGCGCAATGCATACCTTTGCTCAGAACAGCCGCGAGCACCGCCTCACTCCGTGGCACAACGACCCGGTCATCGACCCGCATGGAGAGGCCTTCTACATCCGCGACGAGGATGCCGGGCTGTACTGGTCGCCCACGCCCGGCCCAGTGGCGGGCGCGAGCGACTACGAAGTCCGTCACGGCCTGGGTTACACGCGCTTTTGCCACTGCGGCGCTCATCTCGACCAGCGCACCACCGTATTCGTGCCCCTGAATCACAGCTGCCGGATCGTGCGCATCGAACTACGCAATCTGTCCGACCGCACGCGCCGTTTGTCGGTGTTCAACATCAACCGGCTGGTGCTGGGCGTGGACCCGAAAGACACCGCCGCGCATATCGACACCGCCTGGGATGTGGATGCCCGCGCGCTGATGGCCATGAATCCGAATGCGGGCGCATTCGCCCAGGGCACGACCTACGTCGCCCTGCTTTCACCCGCACAGGCCCTGCACCACAGCAGCGACCGCGCCAGCGTCATCGCCCAGGGTCGTAGTCCGGCGCGCCCGCTGGCGGTGGAAACCGCCGCCACGCTGGATGGACGTACCGGCAAGGGGCTGGACTGCGCCGCGCTGCAAGCCGTCATCACGCTTGAACCGGGTGATGAGCGCACCCTCAGCTTCGTGCTGGGCGAGACCAACGACGCCGCGGGCCTGGCGAGCCTGCTCAAGCAACTGCGCCAACCCGGCGCGGTAGACGAGGCGCTGGCGCAAGTCCAGAGCTTCTGGAAAGACTTCACCGGAAAGGCCCGCGTACACACCGGCAAGCCGGACGTGGACATCCTGGTCAACCACTGGCTGCCGTATCAGACCCTGGTGTGCCGCATCTGGGCGCGCACCGCCTACTACCAGTCCGGCGGCGCATTCGGCTTCCGCGACCAGTTGCAGGACGCGCTCAACCTGATCCGCCACGACGCGCGGATCACCCGCGATCAAATCCTGCTCAACGCCGCCAACCAGTTCGTCGAAGGCGACGTACTGCACTGGTGGCACCCGTTCCCGGATGGCACCAGCCGGGGGATTCGAACCCGCTTCTCCGACGACCTGCTGTGGATGCCCTATGCCACCGCCAAGTACATCCAGCACACCCATGATGCCGCCATCCTCGACGAGCAGGCGCGCTACCTGACCGGCCCGCTGCTGGACGACGGCGAGGACGA
>JAQVHL010000034.1:0-1508 GCA_028696185.1 Halothiobacillaceae bacterium | reverse complement strand
CCGCTGATGGGCACCGGCGACTGGAACGACGGCATGAACCGCGTCGGTCGCGAAGGCATCGGCGAAAGCGTGTGGGTGGGCATGTTCCTGTACGCCATCCTCGGCGACTTCATCCCCCTGTGCGAGGCCCGCCGCGACCTCGCCCGTGCCGAAAAATACCGCGCCCACCGCGCCAAGCTGTTCGAGGCGCTGAACACCGAAGGCTGGGACGGCGACTGGTACCGCCGCGCCTGGTACGACAACGGCGCGGTGCTCGGCTCCAAGGACTCCGACGAATGCCAGATCGACACCCTCGCCCAGGCCTGGGCCGTGCTCACCGGCGCCGCAACGGGTGAACGCGTGGAGCAAGTGCTGAGCGCCATGGACGCCCGCCTGATCGACAAGGAAGTCGGCATCATCCGCCTGCTCACCCCCGCCTTCGACCAGACCCCGCACGACCCCGGCTACATCAAGGGCTACGTCGCCGGCGTGCGCGAAAACGGCGGCCAGTACACCCACGCCGCGCTCTGGGCCGTCATGGCCTACGCCCACGCGGGCCACAAGGACAAGGCGCTGGAGCTGCTGGAAATGATCAGCCCCATCCGCCACACATCATCGCCGTATGGAACGGCGATGGGTCGCGAAGCGACACCCGAAGGGCAGGCTACAGGGATGTGGCCTGCCGCCACCCAGCAGGGCGCGGAACGCTACATGACCGAACCGTATGTGATCGCCGCGGATGTGTACGGCGTGGAGCCGCACAATGGACGCGGAGGCTGGACGTGGTACACGGGGTCGGCGGGGTGGATGATGACGGCGGCTGCGCTGATTTGCGCCAACACTTGAGCATACGCATCGGCCAGGAGGCTTCCGCCCATGTATGACACCCGAACTTTTGACGATCCGCTGGTGCTGGATCCAGCTATTCGTGCACGCTGGACGTTTCTGGAAACCAGTTCCGCCGCAGCGGTATTGCGAGCCGTTTGCCCTGATGAGTGGCGCGACATTACCGAAGTGCTCGCAAGCTTTTCCCTGGAACCGGCTCACTGGTTGAAGAGCGGTGGAAACCGTGGGGACATTGCGCGAGAAATCGACGACATGTTCTCCGCTCGCGGCTGGCGAGAGATTCGGGTAGACCTTTCCACCCAGGGCATCCTGGTTTCGAAGAAAGGTGAGGTCGTGGACAGACTCCCGCCGATGGAGCAAGAAGGGTATCTGGTCGATAACTTCAAGGGACGGGTCGCCGTGGATGTCGAATGGAACGCCAAGGATGGAAACCTTGATCGCGACCTTTCGGCGTACAGGGCCTGGCATGAAGCCGGTGTCATCTCCGCTGCCGTATTGATCACCCAGGATCGGCTTGCACTGAAAGAACTCGCCGAACGGCTATGGAACGACTATCTGTTGCATCCCGGATGATTATATTGATACTAAGCGCTACCCACTTTTCGTTGCCCGAGCGGTGATGGCAGAGTTGGTAGCTCAACTCAAAGCATCCGGGAAAGGCGCGACATGAACATTAAGCTGCA
>JAQVHL010000033.1 GCA_028696185.1 Halothiobacillaceae bacterium | reverse complement strand
CACGAAATCCCCGACCTGCGTCCGCTGGCCGGCCTGTTGGCGGGATAGCTGTCGACGGCCAGGGCTTGCCCGAAGGGCGGTCCCGTGGGGGTGTGTTCTTTGGGTTACTTTTCTTGCACAAGCAAGAAAAGTGACTCGCCCGCTTGCGTTGGCGCCTGTTTGAAAGGCCAAGCCTCATGGCGGGCGAAAAAGGGCTGCAACGGTTCTTGAAAGCGGCTTTAACCGGCGCCTGAACGACTTAATCTTTCGCAAGCGGACAGGCTGAAAAAATCAAGGATGCGTTTTTCAGAAAGCGATCAGGACAGGCTTGCGCGCTGTTTCGCCCGCCTCAAGCGGCGCACTTCGAACGGCCCACATTGCGCGCGGGCGAGTACCTTTCTTTGCTTGCCCAAAGAAAGGTACCAAAGAAAGGGCACCCCCACGGAGGCGCCCTTCGGGCAAGCCCTGGCCGGGGCTGCTCCGACCGGGCCGTCCCGACACAACATCCTGTTGTGGCGGGACTGAAAGGGCCGTCCCTGGCCCTTTCACCCGGTCTCCGCAACCCCGTCCATGGCGCCTCCAAGGGGGCTCTGGGAATCCTTCGTCCAGCGCTGAATTGTTGGGCGGGCGTGGGGCGTAGGTGAAAGGCCCCCTTGGGACCGCCGTGGACTGACCTGTGGAAGCCGGGTAAATGGGCCAGGGATGGCCCATTTAGCTCCGCCGCGACAGGATGTCGCGTCGGAGCGGCCCGGCTGGAGCAGGTCAGGCCAGGGCTTGCCCGAAGGGCGGTCCCGTGGGGGTGTGTTCTTTTGGTTACTTTTCTTGCACAAGCAAGAAAAGTGACTCGCCCGCTTGCGCTGGCGCCTGTTTGAAGGGCGTAGCCTCATGGCGGGCGAAAAAGGGCTGCAACGGTTATTGAAAGCGGCTTTAACTGGCTGTTGAACGACTTGATCTTTCGCAAGTGGACAGGCTTGCGCGCTGTTTCGCCCGCCTTAAGCGACGCACTTCGAACGGCCTGCATCGCGCGCGGGCGAGTACCTTTCTTTGCTTGCCCAAAGAAAGGTACCAAAGAAAGGGCACCCCCACGGAGGCGCCCTCCGGGCAAGCCATGGCCGGGGCCGCTCCGACCGGGCCGTCCATGGCCCTTTCACCCGGTCTCCGCAACCCCGTCCATGGCGCCTCCAAGGGGGATCTGGGAATCCTTCGTCCGGCGCTGAATTGTTGGACGAGCGTGGGCGGTGGGAAGGGCCCCCTTGGGACCGCCATGGGCTGGGCCGTTCCGACACAACATCCTGTTGTGACGGGACTGAAAGGGCCCATGTTTCAGATTCAGGTTGTGGTGTTCACCACGATTCTTCCCCGTACCCGCCCCGCCAGGAGATCTTCCGCAACGCGTGGTACGTCGGCCAGGGATATCTCGCTGGTCATGGCACCCAGTCGGGATTTATCGAGATCGCGTTCCAGACGCTTCCATGCCTGCTGTCTGAGCGATACGGGGGCCATTACGCTGTCGATGCCATAAAGGGTGACGCCGCGCAGAATGAAGGGGGCTACCGTGGCAGGGAAGTCCATTCCTCCCGCCAGACCGCAGGCGGCAATGGCGCCGCCGTATCGTGTGCTTGCACAGGCATTGGCCAGGGTGTGACTGCCCACCGTGTCAATGACGCCGGCCCAGCGTTCCTTTCCAAGCGCTTTGCCTGGCGCGGAAAGTTCGGCTCGGTCAATGAGCTTCCGGGCGCCTAGCATGTTCAGATAGCTTGATTCATAGGTGCGCCCCGTCGAGGCCGTTACCGCATAGCCCAGTGCGGACAGGAGGGCAATGGCTACGCTACCAACGCCCCCATGGGCGCCCGTGACCAGGATCTCCCCATCGCCAGGCTGGATTCCGTGCTTTTCAAGGGCCAGAACACAAAGCATGGCGGTATAGCCGGCTGTGCCAATGGCCATGGATTGGCGTGCCGTGAGGGTGTTGGGAAGACGGATGAGCCAGTCGCCTTTGACCCGTGCCCTCTCGGCAAGCCCGCCCCAGTGCGTTTCGCCTACCCCCCAACCGTTCAAAACAACCTGATCCCCAGGGCGCCAGGCCGGATGGTGGCTTTCAAGCACCGTGCCGGAAAAATCAATGCCTGGAACCATGGGGAAGTGACGCACCACGGGGGCGCGCCCGGTAATGGCCAGAGCATCCTTGTAATTGAGGGTGGACCAGGCGATCTGCACCGTGACATCGTTTTCCGGGAGTCGGGACGATTCAAGGCTCTGGAGTCTGGAGCGGTAACCGGCTTCGTCTTTGTCGATCAAAAGGGCCTGGAACATGGGAACCTCTTCGGTAGGGGGCAGAAAGGTGCTCGCAAGATCGTGTTAAGGGTTGAAAAACACGTTTCAACAGGCCGCTAAACTGCCTCCTGAAGTATCGTCGGCAGCAGGATGTTCAAGGCGAGCAGAGCGGAAGCGGGTGTTTGTTCCATCTGCGCCCGCACAATGGCGCCATCCAGCGCGACGGCAATGGCCAGGGCGCGTTCATGGCGCTCTGGGGTAGGCGGGAGCTGTCCGGCGATGAGCTCGATCAGCTCGTTCTTGTGACGTATCGCTATTCGCGCGACTTCGGGCACGCTGGCTTCCAGTTCCACCACGGCGTTGATGAACGCACAGCCACGGTAGCTTTCGCTCTCGAACCACTCCTTGAAAGCCCCGATAAGCCGGGATGTCAGCGTGCTTCCCGATGGCAGGGCGTGGCGATCGAGTGCCTCGCTCAGCCAGTCCATCCACAGACGGTGACGATGTTCAAGATAGGCGAGGACGAGATCGTTTTTGCTTGGGAAATGGCGGTAGAACGTCACCTTGGTGACTCCGGATTCCGCAATGACTCGGTCGATGCCGGTGGCTCGTATCCCGTCGCGATAGAACAGCTCGTGTGCGGTGACGAGGATGCGCTGTCGGGCAGGCAGGGCGGTGTTGGGCTGAAGTGTTGTCATGCGTCAAGTGTAGACAACTCTGTCTACCTCGGCTAGTGTAGACAGCTCTGTCTACATATGGAATGCAAGAGGAGTCTTACGATGTGGCCTGAAAAATGGAAATGCCGATCCGTCCCCCTTCCGCCCGCGCCCGGTTTGCGTAAGGTGGTTCTGGCCTGGTTGGGCGGTGTGCTGACCATCGCCATCCTGGTGGGGCTGGGAGACTGGTTGCATGTATCGCTGATTCTGGCTTCGTTTGGCGCCTCGTGTGTGCTGGTTTTCGGTTTCCCTGAAGCGCCTTTTTCCCAGCCGCGCAATGTGGTGGCCGGGCATTTTCTCAGTGCCCTGGTCGGATTGCTGTTTCTTGAATGGCTGGGGCCGCAGGGCGGGGCACTGGCGCTGGCGGTGGGTACGGCGATTGCCGTCATGATGCTGACCCGGACGGTGCACCCGCCCGCCGGTTCCAATCCGGTGATTGTGTTCCTTTTGCAACCGGGGTGGGACTTCCTCTGGTTCCCCACCTTAAGCGGGGCAGTGCTGCTTGTCGCGGTAGCCCTGATTTACAACAACCTGCGTCGGGAACCCGCCTGGCCAAGCTATTGGTGAGCATCGAGCGGCACGACAGAAAGCGCAAAAGGAGCTTACAGCAGCGCGATGAGTGCGCCACGCAGACGCAGGGCGACCATGCGCGCTTCGTTGTTCCAGGGGGTGGCGAGGCCGCGTTTGATTTCCACCCATTTCTCGAACGAGTGCCTCGGGGAGAGGCCGGGGATGCCGTCACGGATTTCCACCGGCTTGTCCGGGTTGCCGGCCCAGGTGACCTCCAGCGGGACTTCCGGGCGCATCCAGTAACCGCGCAGGTGGCGCCCGCTGCGGGTTCGGCCCTTGAACGCGAGAATTCCGGCGATCGGGCTGGGTGGTAGTTCGGGGTGTTCGCCCGCCAGATGTGCGGTGTGCCAGATGATGTCAGGCACGGTGTTGCAGAATACATGGTCGAGGGTTTGCAGGGCGGGCAGTTCCAGACCTTCGCCGATCTGGATGATTTCATCGTCCAGAGCGAGGGCGAAGCTTACGGCGCCGGTCAGTTCGATGAGTGCGGGTGCGCAGGCGGGCAGGTGTTCCAGCGCGTCCGGTGAATGTGTGAGCGTTTCCACGATGCGGTTGACGCGGTGCTCCAGCGCGTCGATGAAACGCAGACGCGATTGGGCAAGCCAGGCGGTCAGCCCCAGGGCATGTCCGCGTGCCAGATCGACACAATGCCGACGGGTGGTGAGGCTGATCGCGCGTGGGGCGAGATGGTGACAGGCGACCAGGCCCCACAGTTTCCCGGCAATTTTGATGGCGATGGAAAACGACGCGCCGGCGCCCATATGGGTGAGGTACTGCAGGTGTACGGGTGATACGCTGCGCAGGTCCGACCAAGTCAGGTCGGGGGGCTCGGGGGTCAGCCCCAGGAGCGGCACGGGAGCGGCAGCCACATCCGGGATGAGCCGTGACGGGTTGACCAGATACAGGTTGCGGGCGATGGCCGGGATGTCGCTGGCCGGAAAGTGCAGCCCCAGGTAACTGCCAAGGCGTCCGCTGGCGGATTCGGCCACGACTTCTCCGCTCCAGTCTTCGTGGAAGCGATAGATCATCACCCGGTCGAAGCCGGATTCCTCGCGCACGGCATCAGCAAGGCGCTGGTGGTATGCCTGCAGTTCGTGTTCGTTTTCCGGTGTGCGCAGCAGGCCGACCTGATGGCGGTGAGCACCGCTCCGGCGGTGAGCGTCGTCCGGGCGGGTGAATTCCACCACGATACCTTCCGGGCCGCGCGAGAGTACCGCATCGAGTACACCGTCCTCGTTGGCGAGCAGCGCAGGATATTCCCGGCGTGCGCCGGGGGTATCGGGCAAGGCCGTCAGTGGCACGGCCAGTACGTCCTGCAGGGCAGGTGGCAGCGTGTCGCTGGGGCGCAGGTTGGCCTGTTCGGGCAGGAATTCACCCAGATTGGCGGCACGATGGGTGAGGCGTTGTTCTCGATTCAGGTGTAGTAGGGTGCCGAAACCCTGGATGGCGCCGGACCGGTGCAGGGGCTCGCGCTCGCAGGACAGCATGTGGGTTTCCAGTGGCGTTTCGTTCATGTCGGAGCCTCCGGATGCATTCCTGCCGGTGGGAGCAAGGCGCGGAAGGCCGCCGCCTCCAGTGGTCGGTGGTAGTAATAACCCTGAATGCGGTCGCAACCGAGTGCCTTGAGGATATCCAGCTGCGCGCTCGTTTCCACGCCTTCGGCCACCACGGTCAGTCCCAGGGCCTGGGAAAGACTCAGGATGGCGCGGGTGATGGACTCGTCATCGCGGTCGTGGCCAATGCCGTCGATAAAGCCGCGATCGATTTTCAGCTCATCGATAGGCAGTTTTTTCAGGTAGCCGAGTGAGGAATAGCCCGTGCCGAAGTCATCGATGCTGATGGCTACACCCGATTCGCGCAAGCGCCGCAACGTTGAAACGACGCCATCCTCCGGGTTGACCAGGGCGCCTTCGGTCACTTCGAGGGTGACACAGGTGGGGGCAAGTCCATACTGGGCGAGTTGGTCCAGGAATCCGTCGGCAAAGCCGATTTCGCGCAACTGGGAAGGTGCGGTGTTGATCGAGATGCGCGGCGGACACAGCCCGGCCTCGCGCCAGCGCCTGATGTGGTCGAGCACCTGATTGATGACCCAGTTGCCCAGGCTGCGGATGAGGGTGGTCTTCTCTGCCACGGGAATGAACTCGCTGGGTGGGATTTCCCCAAGTGCCGGGTTGTTCCAGCGCAGGAGCGCCTCGCAACCGATCAGGTGGCCGCTGTCGAGCTCCATTTGCGGTTGAAACACCAGGTGCAGGCCGTTTTCGCGCAACGCGTTGCGCAAGCCGCTTTCCATGGCCAGCCGCTTGTAGGCGAGTACGCGCAGCTCCTCGGTAAAGAACTGGTACTGGTTGCGGCCCTGCTCCTTGGCGCGGTACATGGCGGAGTCGGCGCTCTTGGTCAGCGTGCCGCTGTCCTCGCCGTCTTCCGGAAACAGGCTGATGCCGACACTGGCGGACAGATAGTACTCCTTGCCTTCGATTTCGAAGGACGCGGAGAGATAGTCGATGATGCGGTCGCAGACGCTGGTGATCTGCGGCAACTCGACATCGGAGAGGATGGCCGTGAATTCGTCGCCGCCGAGACGGGCGAGGGTATCGGTGTCTCGCACGCAGCGTAACAGGCGCTGTGCCGCTTCCTTGAGCACGAGATCGCCGGTTTCGTGGCCGAAGGTATCGTTGATGCTCTTGAAGTTGTCCAGATCAATGAACAGCACCGCCAGCCGCTGGTGAGCGCGTCGGGCCTGGGCAATGGCGTGACGCAGGCGATCCTGGAACAGACTGCGGTTGGGCAGGGCGGTCAGCTCATCGTGGGTGGAGAGGTATTCTGCCTTGCGCTGGGCGTTCTTGATGGCGGAGATATCGCTGAAAATCCCCACAAAATTGCGAATCACGCCATCCTCGTCCTCCACGCCGTTGATGGTCAGCCATTCGGGGTAGATCTCGCCGTTCTTGCGCCGGTTCCAGACCTCGCCCTGCCACCAGCCAAGCTCGCGAAGTTTTTTCCACATCGCCTGATAGAACTCGTTCGAATGTCGCCCAGACTTGAGCAGGGCGGGGGTGTGGCCGCGCACTTCGTCGAGAGGGTAGCCGGTTACCCTCTCGAAGGCTTCGTTGGCCGTGATGATGCGCCCCTGTTCGTCGGTAATGGCGATGGCCTCGCCGGAACGGTCGAAGACTTTGGCGGCGAGGCGCAACTGCTCATCGGCGTGTTTGCGCGCGCTTACGTCGATGGCCTGCATGCATAGCGCGCTCAGATTGCCTTGTGGGTCGAGCAGGGGAATGTGTACGGCGTCGAGCCAGACCGTATGACCATCGTGTTCGAAACGGTAGCCATATTCGACACGCTGCAGTTCGCGCAGGGCGAGGAAGTCCTGCTCGCGCAGCTTCTGGGCAATGTCGGGGGGGAGTAACTGGCGATCATTATGGCCCAGCATGGCTTCGGGGTTCAGGCCGAAAAACTCCGCGTAACGACGGTTGACGAAGCGATAGTTGCCCTGCGGATCCTTGAGCGCGAACAGTACCGTGGCGCTGTCCATCACGGTGAGAATGCGTTGGCGGCTTTCATCCAGCTCGCGCTGGGTGGTGACAAGTTCCGAGTGGTCGATGAGGGTGAGTACCAGACCGATCACCTCCCCGCCGGCGCTGAAACCGGGGGTGATGAACATCTGGTGGGTGCAGGGACCGCTCTCGATCAGTTCGGCGTGTTTCTCGCCACGGGTCAGCACGCTTTCCAGCCTCTCAGGCAGGCTCTCCAGCCAGTCAGGCAGACGCAGGCGAGAGGCCGGCTGGCCGTTGGCGGAAGGCAGCAGCTGGAACAGGTGCGCGGCGCTTGTGTTGTGGCGACGCAGGCGCAGGTCGGTGTCGAAGACCAGGACGGGAAAATCCAGCGCGTTGTAGAGGTTCTCGTAGTCGGCGTTCAGAGCAGCGATCTCCGCCGACTTGACCATCATCTCCTCGTTCAGGCTGACCAGCTCTTCATTGGTGGCCTGCAACTCTTCGTTGGCGGCCTCCAGTTCCTCGTTGGTGGCCTGCAATTCTTCGTTCGAGGCTTGGGCTTCCTCGTTCAGCGCCTGCATTTCCTCGTTGGAAGTCGCCATCTCTTCAACGAGGGTCTGCAGGTGTTCGCGTGTAGAGAGAAGCTCATCCTCCAACCCTTTTTCGCCGGATACGGGCGGGGGTTCGCTTTCCTCGGGCGCTGTCGCTTGCGCTTCGGGCTGGAACAGCAGCAGATACAGCCGTTCACCGCTCTCGCGGGTCTGCGGCATCACGCTCAGACGCAACAGGCGCTCGCCGACGCGGCGCTTGCGCCCGGTAACCGTCTGCCCGTGACGGCGGGCACGGTGCATGAGGGTCAGGAACTCGCCCTTCAGCTCGCTGATGAGGATCTGGTTGAGATTCAGCTCCGGGGCGCCAGAGGGAATACGCAACAGTTGGTCACTGATGCCTCCGGTGTAGAGAATCCTTCTGTCGTCATCGATCAGCACGATGCCAGCGTGCTGATTGTCCAGCAGCGCGTCGAGCGCCACGCGCTCTAGCGGCTTTTCGCGTCGGGACGGGTAGGGCGCGGAGCCATCGAGCCGGGCGCGCAACAGGGGGCCGCCCGGCGCGTTGGCGACCGCGCGCTTGCGAAACAGACGGTCCTTGCGGTCGACAGGGAGGAACAGCTCGTCCTGCTGGCTCACGCTCTCCGAGCGGCCCAGGAACAGATAGCCGTCATTACCCAGTGCGTAATGCAGGCTGGCCAGCACCCGTGCTTGCAGGGTGTTGTCAAAATATATCAATACATTACGGCAGGATATGAGATCCAGGCGCAGAAAGGGCGGATCCTGGACGAGATCCTGGCGCGCGAATATCACGAGGTCGCGCAGGGTCTTGCCGACTTCGTAATGCTCGTTGCCAGCGATGAAATACCGTGTGAGCTGCTCGGCGGAGAGCTCGATCATGGCGGCGGCCGGGTAGAGGCCGCGTCGTGCAATATTGAGTGCCTCCTCGTCGATGTCGGTAGCGAAGATCTGCAGCTTGTATTGCGGCAGGCGTTCGCCCAGGGTTTCGGCGAAGAGCAGGGCGATGGAATACGCTTCCTCACCCGTGGCGCAGCCGGCGACCCAGACCCGTAGTTCACTGCCCGGCGGCCGACGCGCGAGAATCTCACGCACCGCGCGTTCCAGCGTGGCAAAGGCGTCGCGGTCGCGGAAGAAGGCTGTGACGGAAATCAGGATTTCCCTGGACAGACGTTCGATTTCCGCCGGGTTGCCTTCCAGATGGGCAAGGTAGGCCTCCAGTGTGTGAGTTTGCGTGGCGACCAGTCGTCGTTGAATGCGGCGCAGTACGGTCGAGGACTTATAGCCGGTGAAGTCCAGACGGCTGTGGCGGCGTATCGCTTCAAGGATGCCGGCTATTGGCCCCAGTTCCGGTTGCAGGGTTTCCATGTCGGGCGCCAGGCCGCCGTGCAGGCGTATCAGCTCTGCCAGTTCCTGAGCGATGCGTTCCGGTGGCAGGATGCGGTCGGTAGCGCCGGTATCGATGGCCGCCTGGGGCATGCCGGTGTATTTCGCGCTCTCCGGGCTCTGGGCAAAGGTCAGTCCGCCAGCGGATTTGATCGCGCGCAGGCCCGCCGCACCATCCGAACCGGTGCCGGAGAGCACGATGCCTACCGCCGTTTCGCCGCGTTCCTCGGCGAGCGAGTTGAAAAAAAGGTTTACCGAAGGCTTGGGTACGACCTCGCTGCCGGCCATATTCAGATGCAGGTGTCCTTCGCGCAGTTCGATGTTGTGATTGGGCGGCACGACATACAAAGTGCCTGGCACAGGCGCTTCACCGTCGCTGATTTCGCGCACCGGGAGCACGGTCTCGCGGGCAAGGATCTCGCCAAGCATGCTGCGGTAGCTCGGGGAGAGATGCTGTACGACTACATAGGCACAGGGCAGGCTGGGCGGAAGATGGGAAATAAGCAGGGAAAGGGCTTCCAGTCCCCCGGCAGAAGCGCCAATGCCCACCAGGAATTCGCGTCCGCTGGGTGGGTTGCCTTCAGCCGGGTTGGGGGGCGTGCTGCGGCGCATCTGAAGCTTCCAACAGGCTCAGCCAGTCCGTCAGGGCCGAAAAGGTGGCGCAAGCCGCTTCCGTGGCTCGCAGGAGCGTTTCGGGGGAAGCAAGGCGCGCATCAAGTGCGGCAGTGAATCCCCGCCAGCGCGGAGCCAGCGCCTCGCCAACACTCTCATAAAAGCAAAGCGCATCACCTACTTCAAGTGCGGCATGCTGACGCAGATGCCGGGCGATGACGGCGCCGCCCAGGCGCGATCCTTCCAGCACATAGAGCACACCCAGCGCCTGCGCTTTGTCATCGACGGGGGGCAGGGCGGTACAGTGCATTGGCGAGTGCGGGTGGCCGAGTCGGGTCAGATCGGTGCGCAACAGAGGCGTGCGGGCGATGTAGCCCAGTTCAGCAAGCAGGGCGGGATGCGTGGCTGTCAAGCGGTCTTCCAGCGGGGCAAAGAAGCCGTGCAGGGCATTCAGCAATTGAGCATACCGCGCGCGGGTAAGTCCTGTCGCCATCAAGGCGGCGAGCAGGGGCTGAGCTTCCAGCGCGGTATGCCGGTCAGCCGTGGCAGCGCGCAGGTGCAGGGCGGGCGTCAGGGGGACGGTCATGGCGTCGGCGCTTGGTGAAGTGGCTTGCATCAATTGTGCGGCAAATCGAGGCGCACGAAAACCTTGGGGTATTTCATTCCTCTCCAGGCCGTCTGGACGCCCCCGTTATCATCTGCCAAGCAGCTCGACGATGCCTGCGACCTGCCCATCGGGCAGGGCGTCACAGCGCAGGGGGTAGCGGTGGCGGCGTTCCGTGTCGTCCAGGGCTTCGCGGGTGGCGAGCTGGTGGTGGAGCACGTCGCTGTCAGCCTGCGAGGGGTCGCGCCCTTCGTCGCGACGGGCACGCACGCGGGCTTCGAGTGTGGCCGTGTCGCAGTCGATGTCGAGGATCAGCCAGGGGCAGCGCCGCTCATCGGCGAGTGCGGTGAAGGGCGCGCGTTGGGCGGCCTTGAGAAAGGTGGCATCGACGACGACCGGAAAGCCGGCGGCGAGAAGGGTTTGTGTGAGTTCGCGCAGGCGGGCGTAGGTTGCTTCGGTGGCCTCGGGTGTGTAGATGCCGGTTTCCAGTCCGCCTGATTTTTCTTCACGCCCGAACAGACGTTGACGTTCGACGTCCGAGCGCAGGCGCAGGGCGCCCAGGGCTTCGACGAGCTTTTCGGCGATGACGCTCTTGCCGCTGCCGGAGACGCCGTGGGTGAGGCTCAGGGACGGGCGGCGTTCGGTGTCGATGATCCGTTCGGCGAGGCGGGCATAGCGGCGGTAGCGGGCGAGGATAGCCTCGCGCGCGGGAAGGTCGAGGGTGGGGTTGCCCAGCTCGAACAGCGCGACCTTGGCGCGCACCAGGGCGCGGTAGACGGTGTAGAAGTCCAGCAGCGGCAGGCCGGCGTGGTCGCCGCTGTGCTCGATGTAGCTGTTGAGCAGGCGGCGGGCGTGGGCGGTGAGCCCGCGATCGTCGAGGTCCATGACCAAAAAGGCGAGATCGTTCAGGGTGTCGATCAGGCGGAAGTCTTCGTTGAATTCGATGCCGTCGAAAATGATGAGCTCGCCGTCCAGCAGCGCCATGTTGGCCAGATGCATGTCGCCGTGGCAGGCGCGGATGTGTCCATCGGCCTTGCGCTGCGCGAGCAACGGGCGCAGGGCGTCGAAGCGGGTGGCGGTCCAGTGTTCCAGACGGTTCAGCCGGGCGCGCTCGCTTTCGTCCGGCAGCATCGCGCCGATCTGTTCGAAGTTCTGCGCCATCGGGGCGTAGACGGTGTCGGGCGTGCCGAAACGGCTGTCGGCCGGGGCCGGTTCCGCATCGTGATGGAAGCGGGCGATTTTCTCCGCGATGCGGTCCATAAGCTCCAGCGGCAATCCACCGGCGGCGAGCTGGCGGTCGAGCTGGGCGCTATTGGGGAAGCGGCGCATGCGGACGGCATAGTCGAGGGCTTCGCCTTCGCCGCCGATCTGCGGCGCGTCGAGGGGGCCGGTGATCGGTTCCACCGCTTCGTAGAGACTGGGCGCGAGGCGACGGTTCAGGCGCAGTTCTTCTTCACAATAATGACGACGCTTTTCCAGGGTGGTGAAATCCAGGAAGCCGAAATTGACGGGCTTTTTGATCTTCCATGCCTGTGCGCCGGCAAGCAGGATGTGCGAGATATGGGTTTCGATATGAGCCAGCTCGCCATAGTGCTCGCGCAGCGTTGCAGCGAGAGCGTTCACCAGGGTGCGCTGGGTCTGGGCGGCATTGGCGGGAAGGGAGTCGGTCATGTCGCATCAAGCCTGTTATGATGAACGGCTCACTATAGCATCCGTTGCCGGTCTGGTTCTGCATTCACCATGAGCAAATCCCGTAGCGCGCCCAAGAAGGGCCTGCTGTCCGCCCTGTGGGGCTTTACCTGGAAGCTGACGCTGGCCCTGGGGCTGGTGGGCGGGCTTTTTCTCACGCTTTATGTGCATCATCTCAACCGCACGGTGCAGGAGAAATTCTCTGGCGCGATGTGGGCCTTGCCGGCCAAGGTGTATGCCCGTGCGATGGAGCTGTACGTCGGGCAGTCGCTGAGCGCCGAGGCGCTGGAGCGTGAGCTGGCGCGGCTTGGGTATCTGCGGGGCGAGCCGCCGCCGGGGCCGGGGGGCTACCAGCGCGCGGGTGGAAATTTCGTCATTCATGTGCGTCGTTCGACGCATTGGGACGGCGAGGAGCCCGAGCGTGTGGTACGCCTGACGGTGGGCGGCGGGCAGCTGCGTGCGCTGAGCGATGCGGGGGGGGCGGCTTTGGACATCCTGCGTCTGGAAGCGCCGCTGATTGGCAGCTTCTACCCGGACAAACAGGAAGATCGCACCCTGTTGCGCCGTGAGGAGGCGCCGGATCTCCTGGTTGGTGCGCTTTTGGCCGTGGAAGATCGCAATTTCTACCATCATGCCGGGGTCAACCCGCTGGCGATTCTGCGCGCGGCACTGGTCAATGCCGTGCGCGGCGAGACGGTGCAGGGCGGCAGTACGATCACCCAGCAGCTGGCCAAGAATTTCTTCCTCACCCAGGAGCGGACCCTGACGCGCAAGTTCAACGAGATGTTGATGGCGTTAATCATGGAGTACCACTACGACAAGGACGCGATTCTCGAAGCCTATCTGAACGAGATTTATCTGGGGCAGGACGGGGGACGTGCGATTCACGGCTTCGGTACGGCCAGCCATTTTTACTTTGGGCGTCCCATCGAGGAGCTGAGCGCCGAGCAGGTCGCGCTCCTGGTGGGGCTCGTCAAGGGCGCGTCGTACTACAACCCGCGTCGCCAGCCGGAGCGCGCCCTGGAGCGGCGTAATGTCGTGCTGGGCGTAATGGCCGACGCGCGTCTGGTGCCTGCCCAGTCGCTGGATGAGCTACGCGCCCGGCCGCTGGGCGTGCAGCCCATGCCGGGCGACGGCGGTGGGCCACCGGCCTTCATGGCGCTGGTGCGCGAACAGCTCAAGCGCGAATACAGCGAGGAAGCCCTGCGCACCCTGGGTTTGCGCATCTACACCACCCTCGATCCCGAGGTGCAGTGGCAGGCAAGGGCAGCGCTCGCGCGCACGCTGCCGGAGCTGGAGAAGTCGCGCAAGCTGGAGGCGGGCAGCCTGCAGGTGGCGATGGTGGTGACCGCTGTGCCGCATGGCGAGGTGCAGGCCCTGATCGGTGATCGCGAGCCGGATTTTGCCGGTTTCAACCGCGCCCTGATGGCTCGCCGACAGATCGGCTCGCTCATCAAGCCGGCGGTGTACCTGAGCGCCCTGCGTTTCCCGCAGCGCTACTCGCTGGCGACCTTGCTGGACGACAGTCCGTTTGAAATGCGCCAGGACAACGGCCAGCTCTGGGCGCCGAAGAACTACGACGAGCGGAACCACGGGCTGGTACCGCTTTACCAGGCGCTGGCGAACTCCTACAACATTCCCACCATCCGTCTGGGGCTGGACGTGGGGCTGGATGAGGTCGCCCAGACCCTGCGCAGCCTGGGCGTGGAACCGCCCACCCGATTCCACCCCTCGACCTTGCTCGGCACGCTGGAGCTGACCCCTTTCGAGGTGGCGCAGATGTATCAGACGCTGGCCGCCGAAGGCTTCCTTACCCCCCTGCGTGCCATCCGGGCCGTGCTGGATGCCGAAGGGCGGCCCTTGCAGCGCTTCCCGATCAATGTGTTGCAGACCCTGCCTTCCGGCGCGGTGTATCTGACCGATGTGGCCCTGCAGTCCGTGGTGCGCGAGGGGACGGCACGCGGCCTGTCGCGCTGGGTGCCCTCTTCCGTTGGCGTGGCGGGCAAGACCGGCACCACCAACGACCTCAAGGACAGCTGGTTTGCCGGTTTCACCGGTAATCGCCTGGGCGTGGTGTGGGTAGGGCGCGACGATAACCAGCCCACCCGCCTGACCGGCGGTTCGGGCGCCATGGTGTTGTGGGGGGAGTTGTTCGGCAAGCTGGACAACACCGCGCTGGAACTGCGTCCTCCGGATGAGATCGAGTGGCAGCGCGCCGCCCTGCCGGTTGCGGGTCAGCTGAACTGCCGCAGCGTGGACCTACCCTTCCAGCGGGGCTATCCCCCGCCGGTGTATGATTGCGGGCAGCCCCAGGTGGACTGGCCCTTGGGGGAGGACACCCACGCCGGGCAGAGCTTCCCCGGGCAGGCACCATCCCCGCCGACGGTTCCGTCGGGGACGCCAGGCGGGGGCGCGGCTCCCGCTCCGGCGGGACAGGATTTCAACCCCTTTGAGTTCATTCGCGGATTGTTCCAGTGATGTTTTCTTCTTTTCATGCCCGTGCGGGCCGTGGCCTGACATTGGCCCTGACATTCACCCTGGGGCTCGCCGCCTGCGTGCCCGCGCCTTCGCGGCCGCCGGCCAAGCCCCAACCCCAGCCTGCAGCGCCGGCACCCACGATCAGTGCGCCCGGTGTCACGGCCAAGCCCCTGGGACAGGCCCGTCTGGAAGAGCGTCCGTTGACCACGGCGCCAGCGCCTGCTGCCCCCGTCTATCCACCGGCCTCGATGCCGGATACCGCGCGGCCGGCTCCGTCCGGTACGGGCGCCGCATTGCCTCCGGCCCCATTGCCCACTGCGCAATCGGCACGCAGCCCGGCGGTGCTCGCCCTGCTTCGTCGTGCCGACGAGCAAGCCGCCAGCGGCGATCTGGCCACTTCGACGGCCAGCATCGAACGCGCCCTGCGCATCGAGCCCGATAACGCGTTGCTGTGGAACCGGCTGGCAGAGTGGCGCCTGAAGCAGGGCGATGCCTACCAGGCGGAGCAGACGGCGCTCAAGTCGTTGCGCTACGCGGGCAAGGACAAGGCGCTCAAGCGCCGCAACTGGCTCATCATTGCCAAGGCGCGCGAAGCGATGGGCAATACACTGGGCGCGCAGGAAGCGCGGCGGCAGGCCGGACAGTGAGTTCGTCCCGGCGCGTCGAGGACTGGCTGGGCGATGACGGCCCGTTTGCCGAAGCCCTGTCCGGTTTTGCCCCGCGCGCCGTGCAGCAGCGCATGGCGGCTCTCGTGGACGAGGCCCTGCGTACCCAGGGTACGCTGGTGGTCGAAGCCGGGACCGGTGTGGGCAAAACCTTCGCCTATCTGCTGCCCGCGCTGCTGTCCGGGCGCAAGGTACTGGTTTCCACGGGCACCAAGCACCTGCAGGACCAGTTGTTCAGCAAGGACATCCCGCTGGTGCGCCGCGTGCTGGGTCGTCCGGTGGACGTGGCCCTGCTCAAGGGGCGGGCTAATTACCTCTGCCCCTGGCGCTTGCAGCGGCTGACCGATTCCGGTCAGTTGCGCTCGCGCGAATACGTCGAAGGCTTGCAGCGGGTGCGCTTCTGGGCGGCGGGTACGCGCAGCGGCGATATCGGCGAGTGCGAATCCCTGGCCGAAGACCATCCCTTGTGGCCGATGGTCACCTCCACCTCCGATACCTGCCTGGGCAGCGAATGCCCGGAGCTTGAGAACTGCCCGGTGATGAAGGCTCGCCGCCGCGCGCAGGAGGCCGATGTGGTGGTGGTCAACCACCACCTGTTCTTTGCCGATCTGGCCTTGCGCGAGGAAGGCTTTGCCGAGCTTCTGCCCCATGCCGATGCGGTCATTCTTGATGAAGCGCATCAGCTGCCGGAAGTGGCGGCGCAGTTTTTTGGCGAAAGCCTCAGCGCTCGTCAGCTCATGGAGCTGGCGCGGGACAGCGTGCGTGAGCAACTTGCCGATGCGCCCGACATGCCGGACATGCGCGACCGCGCGGCCGAGCTGGAAAAAGCGGTGCAGGATCTGCGTCTGGCCTTCGGCGACGCCCCTCTGCGCGAAGCCTGGGCCACCGTGGCCGAGCGGCCGGTACTGGTCGAGGCGCTGGGCGTGCTGGACACCGCGCTGGCGCAATTGCAAGCCGTGCTGGAGGTGGCCGCCGTGCGTGGCAAGGGGCTGGCCAATGCCTGCGAACGTTGCCGCACCGCGCGTTCCGCCCTGTCGGCCTTCCTGCAGCCGGAGGAGGGCGTGATCCAGTGGTATGAGCTGTTCCAGCGCGGATTCTCCCTGAACCTCACCCCACAGGATGTCGCCGCCCCCTTCCAGCGCCTGCTCAAGGCGGGCAACCGCGCCTGGGTGTTTGCCTCCGCCACCCTCGCCACCGGGCCGGATTTCGGATACTTCACCCGCAGGCTGGGCATTGTCCCCGACCACGCCGAGCGCCTGGACTCGCCTTTCGACTACGCGGCGAACGCCTTGCTCTATGTGCCCACGGGCCTGCCCGAGCCCAGCAGCCCCGGCTACACCCAGGCCGTGCTGCGCGCCGCCCTGCCGGTGCTCGAAGCCAGCCGGGGGCGTGCTTTTCTGTTGTTTACCAGTCATCGCGCCTTGCGTGAGGCCGAAACCTGGCTTTCCGAACGCCTGAGCCACCCCCTGCTGGTGCAGGGCAGCCTGCCCAAGCACCGTCTCATCGAGCGTTTCCGTGAACTGGGCAATGCCGTACTTCTGGGCACCCAGAGCTTCTGGGAGGGCGTGGACGTGCGTGGCGAGGCCTTGTCCTGTGTCATCATCGACAAGCTGCCCTTCGCCTCGCCCGACGACCCTGTCCTGCGCGGCCGTATGGACGCCATTCGTCAGCGTGGCGGGCAGCCGTTTGTCGAGTACCAGCTTCCTCAGGCCGTCATTACCCTCAAGCAGGGTGTCGGTCGCCTGATCCGCGATGTCAACGACCGTGGCGTGCTGATGCTCTGCGACCCCCGCCTGCTGGGTAAATCCTATGGACGGGTTTTTCTCAACGCCCTGCCGCCCATGCCGTTGACGCGCAGCGTAGTGGATGTGCGAGGCTTTTTTGCCTATGACGAGTAATACGGGCTGAGCGTTATCCGTACCGTGTATCCCAAAAAACAAAGCCCGGGCATGCCCGGGCTTTGTTTTGAGTGCATCCCCTACCCTCGGGGTATCCGAGGGGGGCATCGCAGCGCTGAAAAACGTTTTTCAATCGCCTGATAATGCAAGCCCACGAAGGGCTGGCCCGAACATCACGCGTATCAAGCGCGCGATGTTCGGGGTAGGGCCAGTTTCACTCACTGGAGTGAGTGTGCCTGTGCCTGTGCTTCCCTCTGACGGCGGCGAACCTGACCGAAGGCCGCAAGGCCCCCCAGCAACACGGGGGTCAGCAGCAGACCGAGCGGGCCGAGCAGCGGGACAGCGCCTGCAGTGAGGGTGGGACCGCTCGGGTCATGAATCACCCCTTCCGTTGGGTCGAGGTCGAGCGGACCGTTGTCCTGGATCGGGAACTGAATCGTGTTGCCGTTGATGATGGCTTCCGGGATGTGTATCCACGCACCTTCCTTGAGCTTGTAATACTGCGTACCGGCAGGCAGCGGGGCGCTGTAGCTGAGCGTGACGGTCGCCGTTTCATGGGGGGTGCAGTTTTCCAGCACGAAATCCACCACTCCGTACGGAAGGATCATCCCGTTCGGTGCACTCGGTGAGGTGCTGAATACCGCCTGCGTGACGCTGCAACCGGCCCCTTCCGTATGAATGGCGCCGCTGATGGGTTGGCCACTGTCACCGGGGATGCTGCTCCACGGCGCTTCACAGGACGCGGCTTGCCCTCCCTGGGCGGCGGCGGAGCAGGTCCAGGTGAATTTCCCATTTGAAGAAGCAACGACCGAAGCGGTGCCCGCGGTGCAAAGTGCGCTGCCGCTGGGAGCGAAGGCGCGGGGGCTGGCATGGGCCGGGCCGCACTGGCCATCCACTACGGCCGGTGTGCTGCCAAGTTCCAGCGCGATCACGACCGGGTCGTGATCGGAGGAGCGGTAGGCGGTTGGCGCATAGAACAGGCTCTGCTGGTTGGTGGATTTGTATTCGACGTTGTAGTCGAGGACGGGCGCTTCGTCGGCATTGATATGCCATTCGGCCGCGCCGCTTACCTGTGTGGCGAGGCTGGCGGTGGCCAGGGCATGGTCGAGGTAGCCCGACTGGCCGCCGAACACATAGGAGTAGGCCGCGGCGCCAGCGGGTTTGTGCTGCTCGATCAGGTTGGTGTAGCCAGCGCCGAGGAAGGTGCTGATGGGGTCTTCCTTGGCATACGAGTTCATGTCGCCGATGAGCAGGATGTCGGTGTCGCCACTACCGGTCGGGTCGGTGGCCAGCCACTGGGTAAGCGCCTGGGCCGCTCGGGTGCGGGTCAGGTTGCAGTTGCCCTGACCGTCGCCGGTATCGGGATCACCCTGTGCGTCGCAGGCGGAGCCCTTGGATTTCAGGTGATTGACGACCACGGTGAACACTTCGCCGGTGGCGATTTCGCGGAAGCTCTGGGCCAGCGACGGGCGGTTCTTGGTGTCGTCAAACTGTGGGTTGACGCTGCTGTCG
This sequence comes from Halothiobacillaceae bacterium, assembly GCA_028696185.1. GTDB lineage: Bacteria > Pseudomonadota > Gammaproteobacteria > Halothiobacillales > Halothiobacillaceae > JAQVHL01. The sequence goes on along the minus strand of JAQVHL010000033.1, from coordinate 10,822 downwards.
AGAATGGCGGCATTGCCGAGCGGGGTGACCTTGCTGCCGTCATAGATCAGGCCGACGGCAATTTCGTCCGTACCGATGCGGGCAAGGCCCGGGTTGATGAAGCTATAGCTGCGGCCGCTGGCACTATTGAGGCCAGCGGTGAGATCGGCAATCGCGCTTTCGGAGCCGTAGCCATCGTTTTCGATTTCCATCAGGCCGTAGACATCGGCGCCCAGCCCGGTCATCGCGGCGATGATCTTGTCGCGCTGGCGGGTGAATTCAGCCGCTGTGTTAGCGCCGCGTGCGGTGGGGAAACCGCCGCCAGCGCCGTCGCCGTTGAAGTAGTTGAGTACGTTGAAGCTTGCAAGCTTGAGTCGACCGGCCGGCAAATCATTCGGTTGCGGACGCGGATTGGCGTCGCCGACGACGAGGTCTGCCGTCGGATGCACCCGCCAGGCATCGTAGCCGTACCCGAGCACGCCGGTGAGGTTGCTGATCGTGCTGCCGGTGCGCAGGCTGTTCGAGGCGCTGAGTGAAAAACCCGGATAGCCCAGAGGATCGGGGTTCTGGATTGTGCGTCCGTCATCGAGCACCAGCTTGTTCAGGTCGTTGGCCGCCTGCATGGCCTGGGCTGCCGCGCCGGGGGTCACTACGTTGGTCGGGGTCAGCAGACGTCCACCGGAGGAGAGCAGCGTCTCGCCGTATCGGCCAAGGTTGTAGTTCTCGGTGACGGTGAGCACCTGCGGCAGGGTGACAAGCATGCCTTCAAAGGGTTCGAAGGCGGTGGCGCTCGTCATCGGCAGGCTGGGGGTGGCAGGGGTGACGCTCACGCCGGTCGAGCAGACCTTGGCGAGTGTCAGGTTCGATATCTGGGTCTGGCCGTAGTACTCATTTACCTTGCCGGTCAGACGCACCACATCACCGACGTTCACGGCCACACCGAAGTTGTTGTCGTAGATGAACAGCCCTTCGGAGCTCAGTGGGTCGGCATCCTGGTCGGCATCTTCCTCCTGGAGGAAGAACCCTTTGAGCTCATTGGTGGCCTGGAAGTCTGCAACCACTACCGCTTCGAGGGTCACGGTCTGGTTTGCCAACGGGCTATCGGTGCCATTGCCCTGGATGGCGGAAATCAGCGTGGCGGGTGCGCCGCAGGCCGAAGATGTGCCCGTGACGGTGAAGTTCGTCACGTGATTGGCCGCCATGAGGTCGGACGTGCCGTCCTGATCGCTTACTTCGCTGGCCGTCACGGTCAGGGTGCAAGAGGCATTCAGCGGCAGGGCGCTGGTGGGGGTCAGCGTGTAGGACTGCGGGCCGCCGCTCGCGTTGAGCGTTACCGGCTGCGCGTTGCAGCTGAGGCTGAAAGCGTTGGCACCGGTCGTGACCGGCTCGCTGAAGTTCACGCCAAGGGTCGCCTCTTCCGCGACATTACTGGCGCCCTGGGTCGGTACGGTGCTGGTGACCGTAGGCGGTACATCCGCGCCACCGGTTGCCGTATGGCTGCCCAGACCGTCGAAGCTGTCCTTGGCATAGCCGTCCCACTGGGAGGCCGGATCGAAAGCATCATCGATGACCGTGTCGCCACTTGTCACGCTGTCCTTGCGCCGCAGGGTGGCATCAAGCGTGGTTGTCGGGGCCGTGCCCCAGGCCGAACCGGGGTCGACGCCCACCTGACCAATACTGTCGAGTACGGTGCTGCCGCGCTTGAGCACCACGGCATCGTCACCATTGAAGGTCATTGACGATGTGGTCTGCTGTGCTACAGCCAGAACCGCCGCCGCGCTGCTGCTGTGGGCAACGACATGCGTTGCGCCGGCAGCCAGCGTACCCGTCAGGTTGATGGTGGTGCTGGGGGTCGTACCGCCGTTGAAATACAGTTCGAGTGCGTAGCCTTCGGCAGCCAGATCAACGCTTCCGGCGTTACCATTGTAGATTTCAATGGCCTTGTTGTTGCTGGAGCCTTCGATGTATTCGGAAATGAAAACATCCGCGACAGCCGGCTGCGCGAACAGAGCGGCAAACAGGATTGGAACACTGCTCATCGTGATCGAAGAGGAGGGGAACGAGGGGCGCATGGACTTCGCTCATCATTAGGTGAGGGGAAGCCGGGGATTTTCACCGGTGATTCTTACCTGGTGATGATGATTCGATGGACGCTCCGGTTGCGCTCTCGTGACGAACATGTTGCAGGATTCCGGAAGTGCGGTTTGCGCCGCCGGATGCATGGCGTGATGATCCGGGGCCCCTCGGCGGGTTGAGCCGTTGAAGAACAGGTCGGCCTTGCCCCGTCCGAACGGCAAGTAGCCTCCATCCTGGAACTTGGCAGTTAGTCAATTTCCTTTTCACAGTTGCCGAACCTGGATGAGTGACGAGACAGGGATGCACAATGGCCTCACTTTCCCACACAGTCGGTACCACGCCGCCCTACAGGCCATCGAGAGGACTCGTCACGGCCAAACCACCTCGGTTGAGCACATGCGTGTAGATCATCGGCGTGCCCAAGCAATTCCTGCACAGTGCGAATGTCCTGACCACGCTCCAGCAGGTGCGTCGCGATGCTGTGGCGCTAGGTATGGCAACCGGCCTTCTTATTGAGTCCCGCTCGGCGGGCCGCCGTGGTCACCGCCTTCTGAACGGTGCTCTCATGCAAATGATGCCGGCGCACCTTGCCGCTGCGCGGGTCCATCGAGACGCGACCACTGGGGAAAACAAACTGCCAGCGAAATTCACGGGAAGCATTCGGATACTTCGCTGCCAGTGCATCGGGGAGAGTCGTTTCACTGAAACCGGTGGCCAGATCCCGCTGATGCAGCGCCTTTTTCACGCTCCCTGCACCTCTTTGGCTGGCTAGAATTTTCCTGCACACTTGACGTGTTGCAACATCTCAAGTGTGTCGTACAGTCCTCACTGGGTGGTGCAATCTATTGTTTTGAAATGCATGATCTCCTCCGGAAAACGTCCTGTCCCAAGGATGAAACATGGCCATGGGGACAGGAACCTGCCCTGCGCGTCGCTCCCGGCTTGTGAGTCGGCGCGCGCGCATGAGAACATTGCTTCTTTGCGATGTTGAGGTCTCGGGATGCCAGCGCAGCTGATCGATGGTAAGGCGATTGCCCAGAGTGTGCGGCAGTCGGTGCTTGAGGAGGTTCAGTCCATGGCGGCCGCTGGACGCCGCGCGCCGGGTCTGGCGGTGGTGCAGGTGGGGGAGGATCCGGCCTCCAGCGTGTATGTGGGCAGCAAACGGCGCGCGTGCAAGGAGCTGGGAATCGTCTCGGCCTCACATGATCTGGCGGCTGACACGCCGGAGTCCACCTTGCTTGCGCTGATCGACAGTCTCAATGCCGACCCTTCCGTGGACGGAATTCTGGTGCAGCTGCCCTTGCCGGCGCATATCGATCCGGAAAAGGTGATTGAACGCATCGATCCGGCCAAGGATGTGGACGGGTTCCATCCCTACAATATCGGACGCTTGACCGTGCGCATGCCTACGCTGCGTCCCTGCACGCCCTGGGGGGTCATGCGGCTGCTCGAATCTACCGGGCAGAACATCAAAGGGCTGGATGCGGTCATCGTTGGTGCCTCCAATATCGTGGGTCGCCCCATGGCGCTGGAGCTGTTGCTCGCCGGGGCGACCGTGACCGTCACGCACCGTTTTACCCGTGATATTGCCGCGCATGTCGGGCGTGCGGACATCGTGGTGGCGGCGGCAGGCAAGCCGGGGCTGGTGAAGGGCGAGTGGGTGAAACCCGGGGCCATCGTGATCGATGTGGGTATCAACCGCCTTGCGGACGGGCGTCTGGTGGGGGATGTGGAGTTCGACGCGGCCGCCGAGCGCGCTGCGTTCATTACGCCGGTGCCCGGCGGGGTGGGGCCAATGACCATCGCGATGCTGATGGACAATACCTTGCGTGCGAGGTTGGCGCGTGGTGACTGAGCATGATAAGACGGCAGGGGTGACTGAACTCGCTTATGCCCACGGTGGCCCCTTGGGCGAGGCGCTGTTGCGCAGCTGCCCTGAGGATTTTTTCGTCGATGAAACGCTCGGGTTCGAGCCGACGGGCGAGGGCGAGCATATCTGGCTGCATATCGAGAAGCGCGGTGCCAACACCGGCTGGGTGGCGGGCCGGATTGCGCGCCTGTCGGGCGTGCCTGAACGCGATGTCGGTTTTTCAGGAATGAAAGACCGTCATGCCGTGACCCGGCAATGGTTCAGTGTGCCGGCCCCGCGGGGGCGTGAGGTCGATTGGGCGCGCATTGGGGAGGAAGAGGGGCTGCGCCTGCTGAGTGTGAGTCGTCATAATCGCAAGCTCAGGCGTGGCACCCATCGCGCCAACCGTTTCGTGCTGCATCTGCGTGAGGTGGGCGTATCCGAGGCGATGCTTGCGGCACGTATCGCGTGTGTCGTGGAACAGGGCGTGCCCAATTATTTTGGCGAGCAGCGCTTCGGGCGGGAAGGAGGCAATCTGCCGCGTGCCAGAGCATTCTTTGCCGGAGAGTATCGTCCCCGAGGCCGTTCAGAGCAGGGCATGCTGATTTCGGCTGCGCGATCGGCCGTGTTCAATCGTGTGCTTGATGAGCGGGTTCGTGCGCTGACCTGGAATACGCTGATCGACGGTGAAATGGCGATGCTCGACGGGACGAGCAGTGTATTTGCTGTCGAATCGCCGGAGGATCCGGTGTTGCGCGAGCGTCTGGCGCGTTTTGATATTCATCCCACCGGTCCTCTGTGGGGGCGTGGGGAACCGGCAACGCGCGACCGCTGCCAGGCGCTGGAAATCCAATCGGCCGAAGCGGATGCCCCGCTATGCCGCGGGCTGGAAGCGGCGGGCTTGGTACAGGAGCGCCGCGCGTTACGGCTGCTCCCTTTAGATCTGGCGTATCAGTACGACACGGGGGCTGGGCTTGTGGAACTGTCGTTCACCTTGCCGGCCGGATGCTTTGCCACGGTCGTTTTACGTGAGCTGTTTCAGACCCGGGAGCCTGAGACGCGCCCGGAATGATGGTTGACTTTTTTTCCTGATGGAGGAAAATGCCTGCCTCGCTTTTCACGACAGGTTCTGTCGTGCGTCCAGCGCCGTTGTAGCTCAGTCGGTAGAGCAACTGATTCGTAATCAGTAGGTCGGAGGTTCGATTCCTCTCAACGGCACCATTTCGCGGGAATTCATCGACGATGAAGAAGACCGGCGCATCGTATCCATGGGAGGCTCAGAAAGCGCTTCGCTTGCGTGTTCGGAAGGCTTTTCCGACGATGCTTGAAGTTCTTTCATCGCGGCCTTTGTTTGCGGCCTTTGTCGTTGTTTTTCTGGCATTGCACGTGCTGCATCTGTTGATTGGACTGGCGGATAGCGGTGATTCTTTCCGCAGTACGAGTTTTCTGTTTGACCGGCCTGTCGGCTTCGATCAGAACTTGTATGACATCAACTCCGAAGAAGGGCGGCGTCGCTTTCTGACGCATTGGCTGGATCAGTGGATACTTTTGCCTGATGCACCGCGTTTTGACCTTTTGGAAACCTTTTCAAGTTACAAGATCTATCTTGGATTGCAGGTGCTGTTTTCCTGCGCCTTAATGGGAGAAGGTGCGCCATATTCGATCATGGTGGGATCGCTGCTCTCACGTGTGATTTACATTGGCGGGTGGCTGCTGCTGTTCGGCGTCCTGCGTGCGGTTTTGCCGGTCGGTCTGTCCTGGATTCCTGTCATTGTTCTTGCCGTTGTTAGCCTGAATGCGGATTTTACGTCTTACTTCAATAGTCTCTATGAAGAGCAGTTGCTGATTATCTGCATGCCTTTGTTGGCCTGGTTGCTGTATCTTTTCCGCAGAACGGGGCAGGTGGCGATTGGGGTTTCTGTGCTCATTCTGTCGGCAGTGCTGGGTGCCTCGAAACTGGCTTTTTTTCTATTGCCCATGGTCGCGGCATTTTTTCTGTTTCCCTTGTTTTCTGGGCGCTGGGCCAGGCTTAAGTTTCTTGTGCTTGTGGCTTGTGCGCAGGGGAGCGCATTGCAGCCCTTTCTTGAAGCCCGGTATGTTGAAGCCAACCGATACCACGCGGTGTATTACGGGGTCTTGCAGGTTTTGACGGGAGAGGAGCTTCAGCGTTTGGGAAGCCTCGGTGAAAAACCGGTGTTTCCCGAGTGTGTCGGTGTGTCCTCCTTTCATCCCGGGGGGCTGGATTGCCTGAAAAAGGCACAGGCAAGCTATGGCGATGTTCTGTACCTGTTGGCAAGTGAGCCGGTCATCGGCTGGCGTCTGTTTTTGCGTTTGATCGATGATGGACGTCATCTGGAGCTTGAGTACCTCGGAAAATCCCTGTCTGGGGCGCCTGATTTTTCGCAGATCGCGCTTTTTTCCCTGTGGCAGAAAGTCTACACCTATTATGTGAATGTCATCGTCGGTTTGATGTTTTTGGGTGTTCTCTTCTGTGTATGGAGGCGACGACGGCTTGAGGAGAGCATCGGTCCGGCCCGTTTGCGTTTGAATCCTCTGGAAGCCGTTGGGGTTTTCCTTGTGATATTTGGGTTAATTCAGTATGTGGTTGCATTGGGGGATGGTTTTTTTGAAATAAACCGTCATCTCATGGCTGGAAATTTTTGCTTGTCGATGGCGTTCGGTATGTTGCTGGCGGCCCTGTTGTCCAGGAGGAGCGTCCGGGGGGATGCGTAGTTCATTAGAGCGGATAACGCGGGGGCTTTTGGGGTTTTGGAGGCCGGTGGAATGAATGACGAACAACTGCTTCGCTATAGTCGCCAGATCATGCTTGGTGCGGTGGATTATGCTGGGCAGCAAGCTCTGGCGAATTCGTCGGTGCTGATTGTGGGGGCGGGAGGCTTGGGTTCTCCGGTGGCCATGTATCTGGCAGCGGCGGGTGTGGGGGCCTTGCATCTGGCGGATTTCGACCGGGTCGACCTGTCAAACCTGCAGCGGCAGATCGTGCACGGCACACCGGATATCGGGCGGCTCAAGGTTGAGTCGGCGCGTGATCGCCTGGGGCAGCTCAATCCGGATGTACAGGTGTTGACGCATACGGAGGCGCTTGATGGGGCGCGTCTGCGTACCGCCGTGGCGGCGGTCGATCTGGTGGTCGATGCCACGGATAATTTCACCACGCGCTTTGCCCTGAATGCCGCGTGCTTTGCCCAGGGCGTACCCCTGGTTTCCGGGGCGGCGATCCGTTTCGAGGGGCAGTTGTCGGTGTTCGATCCGCGTCGGGCCGACAGCCCTTGTTATCGCTGCCTGTATCGGGATGAGGGCGGTGAGGCGGAAGCCTGCTCGCGTACAGGGGTGCTGGCACCGGTGGTGGGGGTGATCGGTTCTCTACAGGCGACGGAGGCGCTCAAGTTGTTGCTGGGCATCGGTCGTCCCCTGGTGGGGCAGTTGCTGATCTGGGATGCGCTGGATGGGGATTTCCGGCGGATGCGTCTGCGACGTGATCCGGCCTGCCCGGTTTGCGGCCATCGTCCCCACCCGGAATGATTGGCCCCAAGTAATGTCTTTGGGTGACTTGGGGGTGATGTGACGCGCGGTATCTGGCCGAGTCCGGATACGAACCTCCCGCTTTGTTGAAAATCCGTCCCGGACAGGCCTTGCAGCGAGGCGGCTTGAAAAAGGCAGGACGCCCGTTTCAACTCCTGTCGAGCGGGGGCTCATTTGAGCCGCTGGGCAATTTCTCGAATCAAGCCGGGGCCGCGATAGATGAAGCCCGTGTATATCTGCACGAGGCTGGCTCCAGCCTTGATTTTGGCGGCGGCGTCCTCGCCGCTCATGATGCCGCCGGCCGCGATCATCGGCAGTTCGCCGGCCAGAGCCTGACCGAATTTTTCCAGAACGCGGGTGGAGCGGGCGAACACGGGGCGTCCACTCAGGCCGCCGGTTTCTTCGGCATGCGGCAGGCCTTCCACGCCTTCGCGGCTCAGGGTGGTGTTGGTGGCGATGAGGGCGTCGATGCGGTGGCGACGCAGGGCGTCCGCCACGTCGATGATTTCCTCATCGGATAGGTCGGGCGCCACCTTGATGGCTAATGGAACGTGTCTGCCATGCGCCTGGGTCAGTCGTGCCTGCTCTTGCGTGAGCCCGGCGAGCAGGGCGTCCAGTGCGGCGCCATGCTGCAGGCTGCGCAAGCCCTGGGTGTTGGGCGAGGAAATATTGACGGTGACATAATCGGCATGGGGGTAGACCGCGCGCAGGCCGGTCAGGTAGTCGTCGAGCGCGTTTTCCACCGGGGTGTCGAAATTCTTGCCAATATTGAGCCCCAGTAGAAAACCCTCGCGGCGTGCCTGGCAGACTTGTTCGAGGAAGTACTCGACACCCTGGTTATTGAACCCCATGCGGTTGATGAGCGCTTCGGCCGCCGGCAGTCGAAACAGGCGCGGGGCCGGGTTGCCGGGTTGCGGGCGCGGTGTGACCGTTCCCACTTCGATGAAGCCGAAGCCCAGGGCGCCAAGCGCGTCGATGTATTCGGCATTCTTGTCCAGCCCGGCGGCCAGGCCAACGCGGCTGGGGAAGTGTAATCCCATGACCTCAACCGGTGAGAGAGGGACGCGGGCGCGTAGCGCGCTGGCGATGGGACCACGACAGAGGAGTTTCAGCGAGTGCAGGGATACTTCGTGGGCGACTTCCGGGGGGAGCAGGAACAGGAGCTGGCGGAGCAGGGCATACGACATGGGGAAAACCTTGCGGAGAGGGAGGTGTGGCTGCGATTTTCACCCGGTACGATGCCGTAGGCAAACCGTCATGCCTTTCTGCGCTTGTTTCATGCCTCTGTTTTGACGCTACGGGCGGCCTGTACCTTGCGGTATAGTGCGGGGTTCGTCCGCTGGATGGCCGTTTGCTCATGACTTCGCGCAACTCGATTACCCTACTGGCCCTGGTGGCCTTCCTTGGGTTTTTCCTGAATATCTGGGGTATTCCCCTGTTCGATCTGGACGAAGGGGCGTTCACGCAGGCCACGCGCGAGATGTTTCTGCGTGGCGATTTCATCTCGCCCTACGTCAATGGCATGCCGCGCTATGACAAACCGGTGCTCATCCATTGGTTGCAGGCCGCGAGTGTGGCCCTGTTCGGCGTGAATGAGTTTGCCTTGCGTCTGCCCTCGGCCCTGGCGGCGACAGGGTGGATGTTCGTCGTGTATTTCTTTGTCCGTCAGGTGCGTGATGAGCGCAGCGCCTTCATCGCCGCGTTCATGGTTGCGACCGCCCTGCAGGTTGGCATCATCGGCAAGGCGGCCATTGCTGATGCGGTGCTGAATCTGTTCATGGTCATCGCCCTGTTCGCCATATTCCTGCACGAGCGCGCTCCGGCACGGCGCTGGGTATTGCTGGCCTTCGCGGCCATGGGCTTGGGATTTCTGACCAAGGGGCCGGTCGCGGTGCTGGTTCCCTTCGCCGTAAGCCTGCTGTATTACGGGGTACGCGGTCAGTGGCGGCTCTGGCTGGGCGCGGTGACCCTCCCAGCGGGGATTGCGCTGTTCCTGCTCATCAGCCTGCCCTGGTACGTATTGCAGTACCTGCGCGAAGGGCAGGCGTTTATCGATGGGTTTTTCCTGACCCACAATGTGGATAGATTCGGCGGGCCTATGGAGGGGCACGGAGGGAGTCTCTTCTACTATGTTCCGGTTGCGTTTGTTGCCGTCATGCCCTTTGCAGCCGTGCTGGCACGCGCCGTTCGGGACATGCCGCAAACCCTGCGCGATCCACTGGGACAGTTTCTCTGGCTGTGGTTCGGGTTCGTCTTGGTATTCTTCTCCTTATCAGGGACCAAACTCCCCCACTATCTCAACTACGGCCTGACCGCCGCGCTGATACTCATGGCGCTGGTGATCGGGCGCATGTCCTCACGGGGCTGGGCCTTGCTGCCGGTCGTTTTGCTGGTGGCCGTGTTGTTGCCCCTGCCGCAATGGATCACGCTGGCGCTGCCAGGCATCGAAGCACCGGAAGTCCATGCCATGCTGAGCGATGGCCTCGCGCAGTTCGATTGGCACTGGTACGCAGCAATGGGGGCGGCGCTCCTGGTGTTGCTGGTGCTGATGTTCTGGCCAAAGCTGTCCGTGACGACGGCCCTGCTCGGCAGTGGCGTCGTGTTATCGCTGCTTGTCAGTCTGTGTGTGCTGCCAACGGTGGGGGCAGTACAGCAAGGACCTGTGCGTGAGGCCGCACGGTTGGCCCGTGAACTGCCCGGACCGTATGTCATGTGGCGTATCAATACCCCGAGCTATAGTGTGTACAGCGGGCACATCATGCAGATGCGTGAGCCACAGCCCGGTGATCTCGTGCTGACCCGTAGTATTCATAAAGAAGCCTTGGGGCCTTATACGGCACTGTATGAATCGGGTGGTGTGATGCTCGCACGCAGGAGGCCGGCGCCTCCAGGATTGCATGATTAGGGTGCGTCTTGCGCACGGTTTTGGTGCGAAAGCGTCGTGGTGAGCGCTACGACGCCGGGTTCGAGGTATATGTATTTGCTTGTTTGAGGAAAACTTTCTGATTTAACAGGCTGATAGCGTGTCCGTTAAAAATGGCATGCTTTATGTTGAGAACAACTTGCCTCACACGAGGTCTGGATTCCAGCGGTCTCCAGTGAGTTGGATGGATTGCCAAGCGCCTGAGGCCTCGCCAAAGGCGCTTTTTTTTGCCTGCCTAAAGCGTGCAAATCAGTGCTTGACCCCACCTATGGAGTGTGTAGAATGCGCGGCTCCTCAAGCGACGGTAGTTTTGAAGCGCGAGGGTCTTCGCCGGAGACGGCGGGGGTGGTGAGAGAAGGGGGTTGACATGAAAATGAAAGCCTGTAAGATACGCCACCTCGCTTGAGACGAAGCGACCTGATGACCTGGCTAAGGTTGGTTGGGGTCCCTGG
>JAQVHL010000091.1 GCA_028696185.1 Halothiobacillaceae bacterium | reverse complement strand
GACGGCCCGGCTGGAGCAGGTCAGGCCAGGGCTTGCCCGAAGGGCGGTCCCGTGGGGGTGTGTTCTTTGGGTTACTTTTCTTGCACAAGCAAGAAAAGTGACTCGCCCGCTTGCGTTGGCGCCTGTTGGAAAAATTCCCCTTCGTACCGGCACGCCCCTGCAGATACAAAGAGGGATCCTGGCACCGAAAGGGTTTGAAACCCTGCCACGGCCCCCGCTGGGCCGGGCATTGTGCCGGGCATCGGCATTTCCAGCCGGGGCCGGTTCGGCATAAGATGATTGTCCGCCGCGCCCCATGAGGCGCGGTGTTTGTCCGATATGGGTGCGCCAATGCGCTTTTTTCAACGATTCCTGCTTCCGGCGCTGGCGAGCCTTATCATCCTTGTCGCACTGGTGTTCAGCCTGTTGCGGCTGGCCTTGCCCTGGGCGTCCCACCTGCGGCTGGAAGTCGCCGCCACCCTGGAAAACTATCTGAATGCGCGCGTGGCTATCGGGCGCATGGACATGGCCTGGGCGGGCCTGGGGCCGACGCTGGAGCTGGCGGATGTGGCTTTGCTGGATGCGGATGGCCATCCTATCCAACGGCTTTCCGCGCTTTCCTTGCAGATTGATCTTCTGGATTCCCTGCTGCAGTTCGATACCCGGCTCTCGGGTATCGAACTGCACGGGGCCGAGCTGCATCTGGTGCGTGAGTCCGGGGTGTGGCGTCTGTCCGGTCTGCAGGAGGGGGGGGCGCCGCGCGCCGCCCCGGACGCATCGGCAGACACGCGGCAGGACGCCGTGCGCTGGCTGGGGCGGGTGCAGCGTCTGGATATCCTCAACAGTCGCCTGATCCTGGAGGATCGCGACGCAGCACGCCAGCTGAACGTACCCGGTATCGATATCCGTCTGGCCAATCACGATGACCGGCATGCCTTGTCGACCCGTTTCCGCCTGCCGGGCCTGCGCGCCGGTTCCGTGGTTTTCACCGCGCAGATGACTGGGGATCCGGGTGTGGCGGAAAGCCTGTCGGGTACGGGCTATCTGCATCTTGAGGGCATCGATCTGGCCCAGCTTTCTTCGGTCCTGTCCGGGCACCTGAGCTGGTTGCCGGCGGTGGCCGAGATGACGGCTACGAACTGCGTGGTCGTCGATCCGGCGTCCTGCGCCAATCCCTTGCCCGATTTCGAGCGGGGGCGGCTTGATCTGGAATTGTGGATCGATCTCGCCGACGGGCATCTGTCCGGGGGGCAGGCACGACTGGACCTTGGTGCCACGCGCGTGCGGCGCACGCTGAGCGGGGGTGTGCCCCTGGCGGAGGTGGAGCTGCCCGCGCTGTCGCTTGAGGGTGCGTTGGGCGTGCGAGGCGAAGATGTACAGCTTGAACTGTCGCGTCTGGTGGTGGGCGAGGGAGCGACGGCCTGGCCGGCGCAGGCCGTCCGCTTCGCGCGCGAGCAGGGGCGCTGGCGGGTGAGTGTGCCCTATGTGGATCTGGCGCTGCTCGACAGGTTGTCCGACTTATGGCCGCTGGAGAGTGACTGGACGGCGCCCTTGCGTCGCTACCGCCCGGCGGGCGTGCTGCGCGGCATCGTGCTCGACTGGCCGGTGGATGGGCCAGTGGATGGGCCAGCAGAAGGGGGGGGCGACACAGGGCGGGCCTATGCGCGCTTCGAGTCGCTGGCGGTGCGCGGCGCGGGGGCTGTGCCTTCGGTCTCGGGGGCGAGCGGGGCGGCGTGGCTGGGGGAGACGGGGGGCATCGTTCATCTGGACAGCCCCGGTCTTGCGCTGGATTTCCATGGGGCGTTCAGCGAACCCATGCGTTTCTCCGAAGCATCCGGGGTGGTCTATCTGCGCTCACCGCGTGAGGAAGGCGCGGGCTGGCGACTGTTTACGCCGCGTCTGGACATTGCGAATGCGGACATCCGTTTGCGCACGCGTTTCGATCTTTTGTTACCGGGTGCGCCCTCGGAGGAGGCGGTCACGGGGCCGCTGATCCGCCTGGAGGGCGAGTTCGAGAACGCGCGGGCGGATCGTGTGCCCGCGTATCTGCCGCGTCACGAAATGGCCGCCGATGCCTTGCAGTGGCTGGATCGCGCCCTGCCAGGAAGCGGCGGCCAGGTGCCGGCCGGCCGGATGGTGCTGGTGGGGGATCTCCTGCGTTTCCCCTTCGATCACGGCGGAGGGTATTTCGAAACCCGCTTCGATTTCCATTCCCTGAACCTGGACTATCAGGCCGGCTGGCCGCGGGCCGAGGCGCTGGCGGGGGAGATCGCCTTTATCGGCAATGGGATGAACGCGCGCATTGATGCGGGGCAGGTGCGCGGGGTCAGCGTGCGCGGCGGAGAGGTGTATATCCCGGATTTCAATCAGGCGGCGCTGGACGCGGGGCTGACCCTGCAGGGGCCTTTGTCCGGGGTGCTGGACTTTTTGAGCGACAGCCCGATCCTGGGCGGCCGGGAGGCGCTGGAGGGCCTGTCCGCCGAAGGGGATGTGAGCGCGCGGCTTGCGATTCATCTGCCGCTGTATGTGGGCCTGGGGCCGGAGCGTGTCGAGGGTTGGGTCGCCTTTTCCGGCAACCGGCTGAATCTGCCCGAGGGCTTGCATCTGGACGCGGTGCGCGGTGCGCTGCATTTCGTGGATGACCGTTTCGATGCGCAGGGCATTGACGCACGGCTGTTCGGCGCTCCCCTCGCGCTGGGGGTGCAGACGGGGGATACGCCGCAGGGACGGGCCACCCGTATCGAGGGACGCATGGCCGCCGCGCCCATCGAGCCGCTTCTGGGTGAACGCCTGCCCTGGCTTGTGGACCGCGTTCATGGGACAAGCGAACTCACGGCCCGCCTGACGCTGCCGCATCGGCGTGAACAGGGACGGCCTGCCGCGCTCGATCTGGAGCTGTCGTCCAGCCTCACCGGGGTGGAAATCGCCCTGCCGGCGCCCTTCGGCAAACCGGCGAATGAGGCGGCTGCGCTTGATCTGCGCCTGCACTGGGGCGCGGGGCCGTTGCAGAGCATTGCCCTGGATTACACACGCGCCGAACCCCTGTTGCAGGCGCGTTTGCGCATGACGCCTTCCGGTGAGGGGCTGGCCTTTGGTGAGCTGCGTCTGGGAGGGGCGGCAAGCGAGCCGACGGGGAGCGAGGCGGATGGGCTGTTGGTGCATGGCCACCTGGCGCGTCTTGTGCCGCAGGAGTGGGCTTTTCTGGGGGCTGATCCGGGAGAGGTGGGGCAGCGCAAGGCGGATCGCCTGCCGGTGCGCATGCAGCTTGCGATTGACCGGCTGGCGTTGGGGGCGCTTGCGCTGGAGGATGCCCGCCTGAACGCACGAGCCGGGCGCGACGGCGCTTGGGCGGTGGAGGTCGAGTCCGCCGCGCTGGCCGGGCGGATCGATCTGCCGGCAGCCGGCGCGCCGGATTCGACCGTGCATGTCGATCTATCGCGCTGGCATCTGCCGCGCGAGGAAAAAGGCCATTCACTGCCCGCCGATAAATTGCCGCCGCCGGATCGCGACACGGACCCACGTACCCTGCCGCCGCTGGTATTCCGTTGCGCGGATTTCGTGGCGGGTGAGTACCACCTGGGCCGGGTCGATCTGAGTGGGGCGCCCGATGCCGAAGGTTGGAAAATCGCTCATCTGGCGCTGGCCGGGCCGGGTTACACGGTTAGTGGGGAGGGACGCTGGACACATCGCGCCGAGGGCGGCAGCGAGAGTCGTCTGAGCTTGAGGCCACAAAGCGAGGATTTCGGCGCAGCGCTGCGTGCGATCAACAACACCCAGGCTCTGGAAGGCGGCAGCTTGCGTGAGGCGCGTGTCGAACTGAGCTGGGAGGGCGGCCCCCAGGATTTCGCGGTGGCCCGCTTGCGGGGGGAGGGCGGTTTCGAACTGGATAACGGGCAGTTGCGCGATGTGGATACCGGCAACGCCGGACGATTGCTTAGCCTGTTCAGCCTTGGGGCGTTGCCACGGCGTCTGACTCTGGATTTTCGCGATGTGTTTGGCAAGGGCTTGTCGTTCGACACGGTGAGCGCGCGCTTCTCGCTTGCCGACGGACGTTTACGTTCCAACCCGGTCATCCTGCGTTCGGCGTCGATGATGCTGGAGCTCAATGGCGAGGCGGACCTGATCCGCGACGTGCTGGATTATCGTCTGGGGGTGCACACCGACATGAGCGCGGTACTGCCGGTACTGGGCACGGTAGCCGGTGGGCCGGTTGTCGGGGGCGCCGTGTTGCTGGCGCAAACCCTGTTCGGGCAGTTGAACAAAGGGCAGCCCAGCACGCCGACCTTCGAATACCGTATTACCGGCCCCATCGACAATCCGGTGATGGAGACTGTGAAATGAATCGGGAGGACACCCCGCTTCTGGCGGTCATTCAGATGCAGAGCGGTGAGAGCTGGCCGGACAATCGTGAGCAGGCCGGGCGGCGCATTGCCGAGGCCGCCCAGGCGGGGGCGCGCCTTGTGGTGTTGCCTGAAAACTTCGGCTTCATGGGGGCCTGCGAGGCCAAGAGGCTGGCGCTGGCCGAGACGCCTGGCGCGGGGCCGATGCAGGCGTTTCTGGCTGAAAGTGCGGCGCGGCATGGGCTGTGGCTGGTCGGGGGCACCCTGGGGCTGCGCGAGCCGGGGCAGAAGCGCGTGCGTGCGGCCACACTGGTTTATGACGACAGCGGGCACCTGCGTGCACGCTACGACAAGATGCATCTGTTCGATGTCGATCTGCCGCAAGGCGGCGAGCGTTACCGTGAATCCGACAGCTTTGCGCCCGGTATGGCGCCCGTAGGGGTCGATACGCCCTTCGGTCGCCTGGGCCTGGCGATCTGCTACGACCTGCGCTTCCCCGAGTTGTTCCGCTACTACGCACAGGATGGCGTGGAGCTGATCGTCCTGCCGGCTGCATTTACCGAAACGACCGGGCGGGCGCATTGGGAGGTGCTGTTGCGCGCGCGGGCTATCGAAAACCAGTGTCTGGTCGTAGCCGCCAATCAATGCGGCTCCCATCCGGGCGACAGGCGAACCTGGGGGCACAGCCTGATCGTCAATGCCTGGGGCGAGGTTATGGCCGATGCCGGGCGTCGGGAAGGCATGGCGCTGGCCCGGTTCGACCGGCCGGCCCAGCGCGAGCTGCGCACGCGTTTTCCGGTGCTGACGCACCGACGGGAAAGGCTTACTTCTCGTTGATCCACTTGCCGTAGCGCAGGCTGTTGTCGAAATAGGCGATCTTGTTGCCGTGATCGGTGATGAAGCTCACGATCTGCGGTGGCAACAGCCAGGGCGCACCGGGCTTTTCCTGCTTCGGTTCGGGCAGGCCCAGGGCGCGGGCTTCGGCAGTGAACAGGAAGGGGGCAGGGTCGCGTATTTCCGGGATGATGCGCACCGAGATGGCTTTCTGTGAACCGAAGGGAATGGCCGGCAAGGCTTCGACCAGGGCATGAACCCGTGTCTGCCCAAAGCACAGGCGCGGGCGGCTCACATCCTTCCGACGTATATCGGTCCGGTGCAGGACGGAGCGCGGGTCCATACGCTCCTGGTAATGCGCCTTGCCGAGTTTGTCGAGCACATACTCTCCGCTGGCTGGATCCTTGCGGATCAGCTTTGCTTCGACGAGGGTTTCGCAGTCGGTGCAGCCAAAGGGCAGGAAGCGGGACTTGGGGTTGATGGGGAAGGGGCCGACATCGCGCAGGCAGACGGGGTCTGCATCGCCGAATTCGCTCTCGATGGCCGCGATGTATTCTTCCATGTGCTTGCGTACGGTCGGTGTCAGCGGGTCGTGGGAAAACTTGAGCAGCGCCCACAACCCCAGCCCGGCCAGCGCGAGGGCGAACAGATTGCGCCAGAGCTTCATCGTCAACATCCCCTGTCATGACAAGTACTGGAATTCCGGAAGATTAGCATTTTTTGAAGCGCGCGCCATTTCCATGTGTCCGTTATGGAAATCGGGGTTTCGTCTGTCATGGCAGGCTGCTAGTCTCGGTCTGGCCAGGTTTTTTTGACCTGTATCCCTGCGCGAGCCGTCGCGCAAGCCCGGAATGTCTTGGAAGGAGAATCCGCATGAACCGTATTGCCCGTATTGCCTCGCTGGCCCTGGCCGCCGCTGTGGCAAGTCTGTCTCTGCCTGCGTCGGCGGACGACGCCAAGCAGGAAGCCATCAAGTACCGTCAGGCCGTGTTCAAGGTGGTGGGATGGAACTTCAAGCCCATGGGGGCCATGGTCAAGGGGGAAACCCCCTACGACAAGGCCGCCTTCCAGCGCATGGCGGACAACCTGGCCTTTGCCAGCAAGCTGGCTCTGGAGGGGTTTGCTCCCGGTACGGATGCCCTGGCCGGTGAGACTCGCGCCAAGGACGATATCTGGAAGAAAAACGACGATTTCAAGTCCAAGATGGCCGAGTTCGAGAAAGCCAGCGCGGCCTTGGCGCAGGCCGCCCAGGGTGGGGATATGGCAGCGATCAAGCCGGCTTTCGGCAAGACGGCCGATACCTGTAAATCCTGTCACAAGGCGTATCGCGAGGATTGATGCAGCGTTTGTGATGGGTAATGGCAAGGGGCGGCCCGGAGTGCATCCGGGTCGCCCTTTCTGTATTTATGGCTCAGGCTTTTTGGGGAAGCGCTGGATTTTTCAGCAAGTTGTTAGAGGGTGTTTACAAAAAGAAGGTTTACGGACACAGCGTCCGGACGAAGGATTCCAGTTCCCCCTTGGAGGCGCCATGGCTCGCCCGCGTGCGATGCAGACCGTTCGAAGTGCGCCGCTTGAGGCGGGCGAAACAGCGCGCAAGCCTGTCC
>JAQVHL010000005.1 GCA_028696185.1 Halothiobacillaceae bacterium | reverse complement strand
AGACGAACCGCCTCCAGTACGAAGCTGGAGAGCGTTTCTCCCTCGCGTAAGACCGATTCGGCAGCAGCCCGCAGGGCGCTATCTACGCGCAGGGGGGGCAAGGTGGCGTTTTTCATGGGATGTCTCCATGCATTGCATATGCGATGCAGTGTAGTCGGGCCACTTGGAAGCCGCAATGCTCGGCAATATCGGGCTGCGCTCCATGCCGATTAAGCACGCACAGGAACCACAGAAAGCAACCCCAGCCCCATCATCTTGCCGTGGCCGATGCCTTGTTCAAGCGCCTGCCTGAACAAGGCTGGATCAGCCACGCTCAACTGGCCTTCAAACAGCACAGCATAGACATGGATGGCATTGCCTCCATGCTGGCGACCTCTAAGCATTTGCTCATGCGTGACGCGGCAATCTGAATAGGCGTAACCAGACGGCTGAGACAGGAAATCGAAGTAATCCGCGGAATTGGGCTCGACCAGCACGAAGCCGTGCCTCTCGCCCTTGCGTTGCAGCCATTCCATTTGCGCATCACGGTTCAACAACCCCTGCCGTTTGCCCTGAACGGTTTTGCATGGGTTCGCTCTCAAACGGAAACGAAAGCGCTGTTCCGCCTGAAAGTGATCGAAAGCAAGCTTTTGTGTCAGGTCGATGCCTGTATCGGCGTGGCTCAACCAACCCGCTTCCTGCATGGGTGACCAGTCCGGCTCCAAACGACTTTGAATGAGCACGCGTGGCCGACCCTCCGGGGCAGACTCGGGCTCCAGTCGCCACAATACCGCGCCCGGCGGGCATTTTTCCTCGGGTGAACAAAAGGCGCGGCAAAGGCTGGCGTGCATTTGATAGGGGTCGGCAAGATCGCGACGCACTTCACGATTGCGCGGATTCAAGTGGATTCTATGCAACTGCATGTGACACCTCGGCGGTCAAATTCACCCAGTCGGAACGTACAGAACGTGCTCCAAAGCGTCGCTCCGCAAATGAGGACAGAGGCTGATCCATTCTCAGCGCACCGGTTCCATCACTTGATTCGATGGAAACCAGCAAACGCTCAGGTATCGCCTCCCACTTCCTCTGGGCGGCAAGCCACGGCCATGCGGCAAGCGCATCCAGCAGGGGCCTATCGACAACGCCACCCTCCAGCCCGATGGGTTCGGACGGCACATAGGATTTGCGCCCCAGTGCAAGCGGCCATACCGGGTTATTCAAGGCCGCGTGCGCACGTTCGAGCAAAGAGCGATCTGGGCCTTCGAGGGCGACCAAAAATACGGCGTCAGCGAGGTAGTGGCGCTGCGAGGTCACTCCGTCTTCGGATAGAGAGCCATCCGCGCGCCTCATCTTGTCGGTCGAAGCACAGCCAGCGGTCTGATAGTCGCGCTTCAACACACCAGGCCGGTCGTGGCGCACGGCCATCGTCAGCGCCGCCAGTGATTTCAACTCGTCATTCCACACTTCCCGGTCTATGCCCAGCGCCGCAGCCAGCAAGCCGATCACGCCGGACTTGCTTGGTTCCTTGCCGGTATCGCGCTGGTCAAAGCGGCTGGTCGTACCCCAGGATTGCATCGGCCCCGCCAGTCGTAAAAGCAGAGTGGGCATGACATCAACCCTGTACGGCTTTGAGCGCGGCTTCCAGCACGTCGTCCAGAGACTCCTTGGTGTCACCAAACCCGTACAACTCGGCGCTCGTGAGGTTAAGCACAAAGGTCTGCGCCTTGCGCGGGTAAGCCTTTTCAAGCGCGACACCTTTTTTGGACAGCTCCTCGGCGGACTTGCGCGTCAGCGACTCGCCCGCTTTGGCGCGGATCGCCGTTTCGAAGGCATTGGCAAGATTGCGTGGGGCGGCTTCGTGGCACACCGTCACGGCGACGAATTCCGGCGGATTGTGCGCGGCGAAGCTGTTCTGCTTGCCGGTGGGTTCGGCCACCACGAAGCCTTGCAGGAAAGTGCGCAGCCCTTTGGCTGCCAGTTCCTCGTCGTCTTGCAGGTTTTCAACCAGCTTTGCCCAATCGACAACGGCGTAGCGGTAGTAGCAGGCCGAATTGAACTCCACCGTGCCCATCATGTCCGCGCCCGCCGTATCTTCGGGCTTCAGGTCATCCACCGCCGTGTAGAAGTCGAATTCGCGCTCGACGGCGTGGGTGGAAATCGCATGCGCGACTTGGCAGGCGGCGTTCTGGTTTTTCTCGGGCATGTCGGCGAGCATGCGGCCAAACAGCGCTACGTCCACGGCCTTGCCGCCGTTGAAAGCCGACTCGATACGCGCCTGTACTTCCTTCGGGGCGCTTTTCGCAGCGGCCTTCTTGGCCTTGCCCTTGGGCTTCTCTTCGTCGCTATCCTCCGCTGCGACGATCTGATCCCAGCATTCGTCGATGGTGGTGGCGAGTTCGGCGATTTCGCGTCGCCCCAGGAACAGCAGATATTGGGTCTTGCCACCTTCCGCCGATTTGAGTTTGACGTAAGACAGCGCAATTTCCGCTTTTGCGAGCGTTTCCGCCGAGTCGCGCTTGCCTGCCAGCGCATCGACGATGGCCTGATAGACGCGCTTGGTGCGTACCGCCAGTTCGTCGGCACTGAAAACACCTTCGCGGACTTTCTCATCGAAAAACTGCCGCACGGCGCGCTTGTCGCACTGGCTCGACACCCGCGCCCGCCGCGTGCCGCCAAAGAAGGCATCCTTAGGTGCGCCCGTGTCGTCGCGGTTGAGGTTGGACGGTGCAAAGTTCTGCAGGACGTGAACTTCGATCAGGGTTTTCATTCGGCGGTCTCCGTGACGGTGTCGGGTTGGGTCTGGGATACGGGCGCAAGGGCACGATAGAAATCGCGCGCCCAGGCGTTCTGGGTGCGTTTGGATTCGCTGTTCCAGCGCAGCAGGTCATCCAGCAAGGTTTCGAAATCGATGGGCTGTTCGCCCAACAAGGCGACCATCTGGCGCAGGCGGTGCGGGAGTTGTTCGCGATCGGCATCCAGCAGGCTGATGAAACGTCGCTCTGTGCTGGCCGATCCGCTGTGGAGTTGATGTACTGCGCAGGCGTGGGCCAGGGTATGGGCTGCCCCTGTGCGGCCTTCGCACCAATGCGCCGCCCATAAACCAGCGACGAGGTAATGCATTTCACGGCGCCAGCCGGATTCCTCGCCTTTCAGAAAAGGCTCGACGTAGGGAAAAACGGGAATGTGCTGGCCGGGATTGAAGGCAAGACTGCGGCGCAAGACCGCGCGAACCTTGCTGTCTGACTCGTTCAGTTTTTCCAGCCAGGCGAAGAATCCGCTCATGCTGTTTCCTCCTGTGGGTTGCGATGCGTTTCGTATGGTTCATCCCCACTAGCGTGAGGAATACGCGCTTCGTATTTGCTGATTTTGTTGTTCAAAAATTTGAGCTGCTTACCGATGGCTCCTTCGGCGCGAACCAGCGCACGAATCGCCCAGGCGTCGCCGGTCGAGACGCTGGCGGCATGTAGCGCCCAGGCATCACGGAGCGCCGCACGTACGGTTTTCAGCCAGTCGTGGCGGATGTCCTCAGAGTCACGTTCCAGCGTGTATTGGCGCAAGATGTCGTGAAATGCGGCTTCGAGACGCGACCAGTAGCTGGCGCTGGCGGGCATTTGCTCGACGAATTTAGCGACATCCTTCTTATCCGGGTCACGGTCGCCATGGCTGAGCAAGTCACGTGCGAATGCACGGCAGGCTTGCCAGATTGCTTTCTGTGTGTCTTCGGCATCGGTGAGAAGCTGGCGGATTTCGCTGCGGATGGCCCGGTCACCGAGCAGTGCCTGTGGTAGGGAAAAGCGCTCCATTCGCCAGTACTCGATCTTGGCTTTGTTGTTGGCTTGCCCCAAGACCATGACTGAACGCGGGAAGCGCTCGCGGGCAGTACGTGTCAGCGCAGCGGCGTGCTCGATCACGCCAGGTGCGAGCCGTGTGCTGTCCGGTAACAAAGAGTCAAAATCGCGCCATAGGCCACGCTCTTTGAATTGGATGGGAAGTCGGCCTTTGTCCTTATCGATACGGTAGGCGAGCATGGGGTCGAGAGCGTCTTTGGACGCGTTTTCCACCCCGGAAGCAAACGCAAGCACGTTCACGTTGCCGACTTCGTCGCTGCGCAAGCGAATCGATCGTGTGCGCCAGGTGTAACGGTCGGCGTAACCGCCGATAGTGCGTTCGATCCCGGCCTTCAGGCTGGCAAGAGAGTCGGCGTTTCGCTCCCAGATGGGAAAGTCCTGCGCACTTACCGCCCTGTTTTGCGGCACGAGCGACAGTAGCAGCGTGTCTTCGAGATTCAGCCCGAGAGGCAAGGTCATTGCCGCTGTCGCCGACGGTGCGGTGCCGGTGTGCGACAATTCACTTTTGCCCGCGCTCACCGAAAATGTCTGCGTTGCCAGTAGCCAGCACGCCGCCGTACCTGCTGGCACCGTGGCCGCGCGGGTCACGTCGATGTGGTCGAATAAAACCTTGGCATTATCGGCGTTGTGCTCGGTCGCGAGGACTGTCCACGCGCGCCAAGTCTTGGGCTCGAAGTCGGGTATCTGGCCAAAGGGATGTTTTTCGTCGAACAGCCAAAACCGCTCACGCCAGCGTTCAAGATAGGCGTCGATCTTGTCCGCAGGTAGCCCGGCCTTGAAAAGCGCTTTGGCCTGATCGATGTCAGTTGGCCCTTCCAGAGCGCGATAGAGTACGGCGAGCAGGAGGCGATGCAGGCTCGCCACGACCAGCGGTGAGGAGTCTTCGATGACTGCAATGTCTTTGGCCCGCAACAGGGTGTCCCGGATGCCTAATTCAGCCCGTGTTCCGTCCGGAAAACGCACAGGAATCCAGGGCTCGTCGATCAGATTGAAGCGGCTCATTCGGTCTCCTTCTCGGTGTAAACAAGCCCTAACTCGCTTGAGAGCTGAACGCCGGGGTCGGCGATCCAGCGTGATTCGGCATTGAGAGGAAGCGGGTAGGCATTGCGCAACAGCGCGCTTTTTTTCCAGCCATCCGGCACACCGTCGCGTTGCAGGGGCTTGACGATGCTCTTACGTGAAATGCTCATGGCGCGAAGAAACCAGTCTTTCGCTTGCTGGAAATCGGGAGTGACGGCGGGGTCGAACCGGTCGGGCTCCCATAGCGGAATGACGATGACGGAATCGTCGCCAAGACGGGTTTTGGCCTTCAATGTGCGGTGAACACCCGGCTCATCATCGTCATAGAGCGTGAAGTGTGCGTTGCTCTTCCATGAGCCATCGTCAGGCCAGCCGATAATGGCTTGATTTGCCAATCCGACATGAGCGAGGTTCTCGCCGTCACTTTCACACGATGCAGACTCCAGTCTTGCAAACTCGGCATCGTCGATGTCGGGAATCTCAAATCCGTCGTAAACCACTTTGACGAGCGCGTCGATTTCGTCCGGTACCGTCAGCGTGGCCTTGTCTTGCAAGCGATGCCAAGTGCGCAGCAATACGTCCTCCCTGTACACCGCGCCCCACCACAGAGGTTTGCCGAAATTGGGCGGTGCGCCCCCGGCCAGACCGGCGACGATGAGCACCGGTTTCTCCACCGGGCGCGCGCCGCGCTTGTGTCGCCACAACCGGCCCGCACGTTGCAGCAGCAGGTCGATGGGGGCGAGGTCGGTGGCGATGAGATCGAAATCCAGATCGAGGCTCTGTTCGGCAACCTGGGTGGCGATCAGAATCTTGCGCCCCGTGCGTTCGCTAGGTTTGCCTGTATCCGGCGGGCCGAACATCGCCAGCACCGCATCTTCGCGTTGCTGGCGGCGGTCGGCAGGAAAGCGCGCGTGAAACAGGTAAACCTCGGTGCCGTCGGCAAGCCGTTTGCCGATGGGCTGGTCGTCGGCGAAAACAGGTTCGCCCTCGGGATACAGCTGGTAAAGCGCCTGGGCGCGTTGCACGGTATTGACCAGTGCGAGAGCGTAACCGCCGTCTGTGAGTTGCTTGTCGAGAGCTTCACGTAGGGCGGGTAGTTCGGCAGCGACGGGCTGGATCGTAATCGTCTGGCGTCGTTCTGAATCGGCAGCGAATGGAATCGGGGTGACGCTCTGGTCGTGCGAGTAAACAGAAAGCCGGGGATAGCTGGCGTCCGTTTCCGGCATCTGTGCGTGTGTCAACGCCGCCAACTTCCGGCGGAAAGCAGGCGGCAACGTCGCCGACAGCAAAACAACCGACGAGCCCATAGCCAACAACCAGCGCAGCAAATGCAACAGCAGCGTACTGGTGTAAGCGTCATAGGCATGCACTTCATCGAAAACCACAACGCGATTCGCCAGCCCCCATAGACGCACGAACTGATGACGCACCGGCAGGATGGTGAGCAATGCCTGATCGATGGTGCCGACGCCATACTCTGATAGCAGCGCGCGCTTTTTGTGGGTAAACCACTCGCTCGCACGTACGTCGCCCGACGATTGTGGGTCGTGAATGCCGTCGGGTTTCAGGCGTTGGAAGTCGTCGTTCAGCAGCGTGCCGCCGTGCAGCAGTTGCAGGTCGAGGGGACGCTCGCACCCTTGCTCTTTCAGGAAACGCAGCGTGCGCCTGAACATGGCGTTGCCGGTGGCCTTGGTGGGTAGTGCGATATACAACCCGCGATGCCCGAACCGGCGTTGCAGTTCCAGATGGGCGTAGTACGCGGCTTCGGTCTTGCCCTCGCCCATCGGAGCTTCGACGAGCAGGATGGCGGGTTGGCTCAGAGATGCCAGTGCATCTGCCGTGGCCTGTTGCAAGGGCCGGGGTGCAAAACCGAACACCTCGTCGAAGGTTTTTGGGGCGGTGGAAAGCGGCGTGCGTGTTGCCCAACCGATGGTGTCGAGTGCGCGCATTGCCGTGTGGGTACGGCGGGCTTCGAACCAGGCAGAAAGGTCTTCGCAATCGCCCAGCGTGCCGAAGTGAAATTCGCCTTCGTTCGAGCCGATCCAGTCGGCAAAGCTGGTCAAGCCCGCGAGCAGCATGAAATCGGGGCCGTTTAGACTTTCCTTGGTTGGGGTAACTTCCGGCGCAAAAACTGCCCGCAGGGCATTGAAAAGCGTGCGACGAGCTTGATGCCATTCGGGCTTGCCGAGCGTGCTTTTGAATGGGTTGGCTTCGATTCTTTGAATTTCTCGGGGGCTAGCGCGCTCACCATGATGGCAACCCACGGCATCGGCGACGAGCGATGCCAACTCTTCCGGCCAGTTGAGTTCGAGCAGGAGTTCGAAAAGTTCGACCTGGCTGACGAAGGCATGATTGACTGTTGTGTCCGGGCTCGCCCCCGCATCCAGACCGGAGAGGTTCTGCCATTTGCACTGGAAGCCAGGGCAGCCTTTGCCCAGATCGTGGCAGGCAATCAGCAATAAGAGCCAGGGGCGAGCACTTGGCCAGTCCAGCCCGAGCATCGCGGCAAGCCGGTTGCGTGTGCTTTGCGGCTCGCGGGCAAGAATCGCGTCCGCACAGGCCGCGACATCAAGCAAGTGGAGCAGCAACGGATGCCATGATTTGCCATCACGGTCGCTTGTTTTCGCCCACATCAAGCAATGTGCAAGCTGTTGCGAACCGTCCGCTGCGTGTATCGAATCGGTCACGATATCTTCCTCCCCGACTTTGGTGGCAATACCCGTTTTGGCTATTGCGCGGTTGGCCTGGCCCGTGGAGCCCATGATTTGAGGGCGCGATGATCCGTGTTTTATTTATGGATGTGTAGCTATAGTAGACCTGTTTTGTTGTGCGTCAACTATTTTGTGCTTTCTTTGTGGACGTGTTTTGCCGGGGCGAAGGGCTGTTGCTGATCGCCTATCTGAAAGCCGCGGGCTTGAGGGTATTGGGTGGCGTTGAGGGCTAAACAATCCGGCGGGGTGAGGCGGGGGCGTGGCCGTGGAACCGTTCATCGCTCATTCCACCGCTTAACCGGATATGACCTGGGGCTTAGCCGGGGCGGCGGTGCCCCGCGCAGGGGAGGCTGATTTCTTCGGTCGGGCCGTCCAGGCGCAGGGCGGTGAGCCGGCCGCCCCACAGGCAGCCGTTGTCGATGCCGCGCACGTTCGGGTTGCCGGTATCGCCTAAGGTGGACCAGTGGCCGAAGACCAGTTTTTCGCCCGCCCAGCGGCAATCGCTCAGGGCGAACCAGGGGAGGAGTCCGTCCGGTTGGGTGCCGGGCGGTCCTTTGTGCTGAAATTCCAGTTGGCCCTGCGGTGTGCAGTAGCGCATGCGGGTCAGGGCGTTGGTGCTGTAGCGCAGGCGTTCGATGCCCTGGAGTGATTCCGACCAGTTTGCCGGTTCGTCACCGAACATTTCGCGCAGGAACAAGGTAAAGTCCGGTCCCTGTAGGGCGCTTTCCACTTCGCGCGCCGCGCGTTGCGCGGTGGCGATGTCCCATTCTCTGGGCAGGCCGGCGTGGATGAGGGTCCAGCCCAGGCGTGTGTCGTGATGCAGCAGCGGCTGATGTCGCAGCCAGTGGAGAAGCTCATCGCGGTCGGGGGCGTTTAGGATGCCATCCAGCGTGTCGCGGCTTTTGGGGCGTCGTCCGGCATGGGCGACGGCGAGTAGGTTCAGGTCGTGGTTGCCCAGTACTGTAATGGCGGTTTCGCCCAGATCGCGCACGAAGCGCAGGCATTCGAGCGATTGCGGCCCGCGATTGACCAGATCCCCGACGAACCACAGGCGGTCGCAGGCGGGATCGAAGCCCAGCGTGTCCAGTAGCTGGAGCAGCGGGTCGAGACAGCCCTGCAAATCGCCAATGGCCCAGACGCTCATGTCGGCTCTCCTTGCAGCGGGGTTTTTTCCAGCAGGATGTGGCGGAACCAGCCTCGGGCAAAGGCCGGTGCATCGTGGCGCAGGCACAGTTCCGGGTGGGCTTCCAGCAGGGGCTCGAAGACGACGTCGGTGCGCGTGGCCAGTCGGCCGAGCAGCGGGCTGGCGGCGCGTCGCAGCGGGGCGCGTTGTCCGGGGCGCAGGAATTTGTCGAGGATCAGGGCCTGTCCGCCGGGGCGCAGGATGCGGCTGGCTTCAGCCAGTACTTCGGCCGGGTTGGGAACCACGGCGAGGATGAGGTGCAGGACGACGACATCGGCTTCGCCATCGGCGAAGGGTAGGGCGCAGGCGTCGCCTTCGATCAGGCGGATGGGCAGGCCGCAGCGCCGGGCGCGGCGGCGGGCCTTGTCCAGCATGGCGGGGGTCAGGTCGATGCCGGTGTAGTGGGCGCCTGCGCGCAGGTGAGGGAAATCCAGGCCGGTGCCTACGCCGGCAATCACGATCTTGCGCTGCCGTACATCGCCCAGAAGCGCCAGGCTACGCCGCCGCGCGGCGCGGGTCGGCGCTTCGAGCATCAGGTCGTAGAGGGGCGCCCAGAGCGTGTAGGCTTGTTTCAGCATTTAGTGAAGTACGCGCGGAATGGATAGGGTGAAGCGCGGTATCGGTACGACAAAGCGTTGCCCCTCGTCGGTGACGAAGGTGTAGCTGCCTTCCATGGCGCCGACCGGGGCGTTGAATACCGTGCCGCTGGTGTAACTGTAGTTCATTCCAGGCGTCAGGCGGGGTGTTTCGCCCACCACACCTTCGCCACGCACCTCTTCCACCCGGCCGTCGGCGTGGGTGATGACCCAGTGACGGGCGATGAGGCGGGCAGGGCGTTCGCCCTGGTTGCGCAGGGTGATGGTGTAGGCAAAGACGTAGCGGTTGTTGTCCGGATCGGACTGTTCGGCCAGGTAATGCGGCACCGGCTCGATGAGGATGAGGGTGGGGAGGGTGTTCATGTTTCGGTGGTGGGTGTGGCGATGAGGTGGCCGGCTTCGGCGTCCAGCCACCAGTGTAGCGGCCGGCGGGCCGCGAGCCGCCCCAGGGGGAGGCGGCTGTCCCCGGTCATGACCTGGGCGAGTGTGGCCGCCTTGTCCGGCCCGGAGACCAGTACGGCCACTTCACGTGCCGCTTCCAGGGCCGGGTAGGTCAGGGTCAGGCGCGGTGGGTCCAGTTGCGGGGCGAGGTTCGCCACCACGCGGCGGTGGGTTTCAAGCAGCGCGGGTGTGTCCGGGAACAGCGAGGCGCAATGCCCGTCGCTGCCCATGCCCAGCAACACGATGTCGAAAACCCCGTCGAAGCGCTGTAGAAGTGCTTCGTAGCGCTGGGCCTCGGCTTCGGGCTGCGTGGGGTCAAGAACCATCGGGAAAATCTGCGCGGTAGGTATGCCTAGTGGCTGAAACAGGGTTTCCTGCGCCATGCGGGCATTGCTGCGTTCATCGGACAGGGGCACGACGCGCTCGTCGCCGAAGTAGAACGCGCAGCGCGTCCAGTCGATGCGCCCGGCCAGCGGCGCGGTGGCGAGGGCGTGGTGCAGGCGGCGGGGCGTGGAGCCACCGGACAGGGCGATGCGGCACATGCCGCGCGCGTTCTGGGCGGTTTCGATCAGGCCGGCCAGCGCCAGGGCGGCGCCCTGGGCCAGTGCCTGTGCGTCGGGAAAGACCTGCAGGCTCATGCGGGTTCTCCGGGCTGGGCATGGACATGCCGGCTGATGCGGGCAAATTCGCCCAGAGCGAGCGTTTCCGGGCGGCGTTGCGGGTCGATGCCCAGTGCGTCGAGCGTTTCGCCGTCGATCAGCGGGCGCAGGACATTGCGCAGGGTCTTGCGGCGCTGGCTGAAGGCCTGGCTTACCACGCGCTCCAGGGTGGCGAGGGAGCCGGCTTCGACGGGGGGCGTGGCATAGGGGCGCAGGGCCACAATGGCCGAGTCCACGCGTGGTGGTGGGTCGAAGGCTTCCGGGCCAACGTCGAACAGGGCCTCCACGGCACTGTGATACTGGGCCATGACTGACAGGCGTCCGTAGTCGGCGCTACCCGGCGCGGCGGCCAGGCGGTCCACCACTTCCTTCTGCAGCATGAATACCATGTCGCTGATGGCCGGCAGGGCGTTGAACAGATGGAAGAGCAGCGGGGTGGAGATGTTGTAGGGCAGGTTGCCGACCACGCGCAGCGGGGGGCGTTCGTCCCCTCCACGCAGGGCGCGGAAATCGAAGCGCAGGGCGTCGGCCTGATGTACCTGCAATTCGCCGCGACTGCCGCAGCGTGCGATCAGGCGTGGAATCACGTCGCGGTCGAGCTCGACGACATCCAGGCGGCCTGCCGCTTCCAGCAAGGGGCAGGTCATGGCGCCCAGTCCGGGGCCGATTTCCACGAGGCGATCACCGGGGCGTGGGGCAATGGCGGCCACGATGCGCGCGATGACGCCCTGGTCGTGCAGGAAGTGCTGGCCGAAGCGTTTGCGGGGCTGGTGGGAACGGGGACTGTCTGAGCTCATGGGCGTTGGGCCTGGCAAAATTCGATGGCCGTGTCGATGGCGGTTTCCAGGCTGCCGGGATCCGCGCGGCCGCTGCCGGCGATGTCCAGTGCGGTGCCGTGGTCAACCGAGGTGCGCAGGATGGGCAGGCCCAGGGTGATGTTGACGGCGTTGCCGAAGCCGACGTGCTTGAGTACGGGCAGGCCCTGATCGTGATACATGGCCAGCACGGCGTCGGCCACGTCCAGATGTCGTGGGGTGAACAGGGTGTCGGCGGGCAGCGGGCCGTACAGACTCAGGCCCTCGCCGCGCAGTCGCTCCAGCACCGGGCCGATGATTTCGATTTCCTCGCGCCCCAGGTGTCCGCCTTCGCCCGCATGCGGGTTGAGGCCGGCAACGAGGATGCGCGGATGGGGCAGGCCCAGGCGCTCGCGCAATGCGCTGTGCAGCAGGCGCAGCAGGCGGGCCAGACGCTCGGGCTGGATGGCGTCGGCCACCTCGCGCAGCGGCAGATGCGTGGTGGCCAGGGCCACGCGCAAGGGGCGGGGTGTGCCGTCCAAAGCCTTGCGTCCGGGGGCGGCGAGCATCATCAGCGGCGTGCCGCCGGTGATTTCGGCAATGAACTCGGTATGGCCGGTAAAGGGGATGCCGGCTTCGTTGATGACGCCCTTGTGTACCGGGCCGGTGACCAGGGCGGCGAAGGCGCCTGTCTGGCAACCCTCAACCGCGTGGCGCAGGGTGGCGAGAACATAGGGGGCGTTGGCCGGATCGGCATGACCGCAACGGGTGGGGGCGTGACGGGGCACCGGCAGCAGGCTTAGCGTGCCGGGGCGGGCCGGCCGCGCGGGGTCGTGCGCAGCGAGCACGGGCGCGGCGCGACCCAGCCGGGCGGCGCGCTCCTGCAGCAGTTCGGGATCGGCGATCAGCACCAGTTCCACCGGCCAGCGGTTTTGCGGTAGTTGTACGGCCAGATCGGGACCGATACCTGCTGGCTCACCCGGTGTGATGGCGATTTTCATGGGCCGGACTCAGGGGGCGGGAATCCGGTTCTCGATGTAGGCCTCGGAACGGATGCGCTGGGTCCAGCGGAACAGGTCTTCTTCGGATTTGCGCTGCCCTACGGCCTGACGGGCCTGGGAGCGCAGCTGTTCCATGGACGGGGTGGTTTCACGACGCTCCAGCACCTGGATGACATGCCAGCCGAAAGGGCTGCGGAAGGCCGGGCTGAGGGCGCCCGAGGGCGTCTCGTTCATGGCGCGCTCGAATTCTTCGACCATCACGCCCGGACGAACCCAGCCCAGGTCGCCACCGCGTTCGGCGGAGCCCTTGTCGGCAGAGTAGGTGCGCGCCAGTTCGGCAAAGTCCGCGCCCTTCTGCGCACGTTCGCGCAGGGCTTCTACCTGCCGACGCGCATCGTCATTGCTGGTGCGTGCATCGGTCTGGATGAGGATGTGGCGGGCGTGGGTTTCGGTCAGTTTTGGCGCTTCCTGCACGCCACGGATCTCGGCGACGCGCACGATATGGAAACCGTTCGGGCCACGGATCAGGCCGCTGTGCTGTCCGGCCTGCAGTTGGGTGACGGTGTCCAGGAGCAGGCTGGGGACGCGCGAGGCGTCGCGCCAGCCGAGCTCGCCGCCTTCCAGGGCATTGGGGGCCTTGGAGTAGCGCGCGGCCACGGCGGCGAAGTCCTCGCTCTGAAGCGCCTTGAGCGCTTCCTCGCCCAGGGCCCGCGCGGCGCTGATGTCGTCAGGACTCGCGGTTTCCGGCAGCGGAATGAGGATGTTCTGCAGGTGGTATTCGTTGCGGGTGCCTGCGGCGCCCCCGGTAAAGCGTTCCAGGTATTCGTCCACCTCGCGGTCGGAGACGATCACGCGGTCGACCACTTCGCGCTGGTGCAGGCGTTGCAGGGTGATTTCGTTGCGGATCTGCTCGCGGAACACAGGGAAGCTCACGCCCTGTTTTTCCAGGGTGTCGCGGAACTGGGGCAGGGTCATGCCGTTCTGTGCGGCGATGTTTTCCAGCGCGCCGTTGAGGGTGATGTCATCGATGCGGATGCCGAGCTGGCTGGCCAGCTGCAGCTGGGCACGCTGGCCGATCATGCGGTCGAGCACCTGGGCCTGCAGCACGCGCGGCGGCGGGAGTTGCAGGTTGGGATCACGCGCGCGCAGCTGCTGCACGACGGTGCGGATTTCCAGGTCGAGCTCGCGCCCGGTGATGACATCGTCGTTGACCACCGCCACCACCTGATCGACCAGCTGGGCGGAGGCAGGGACGCTGAACAGGGGGCCGGAAAACAGGACGAGGGCGGCAAGCGTGTTGCGGATAACCGGGCGCATGATGTTGAAACTCATTCGGGTCGGAGCGGTTGGTAGCCTAGGATAGCATTTTGCAGCGTTCTGTCAGCGCTTTGCCCCAGACTGCCCAGGCCCTTGAGCTCCAGCTGCAGCATGAACCCCAGGGTATGCTCGCTGCGGGTCGGGTCGCCGGGGGTGACGACATAGCGCTGGGCGACGACGCGCAGCAGCCAGCAGCAGCTGTCGTACTCGAAGCCAATCAGGCTGTTGATGGGTTGGTTGTCGTCCAGGGCGTGCGCATGACGTCCGACGATGTTCCAGTGCGGCGTGGCCGGCCAGGAAAAGCCGATGTCTGCCTGGCGATAGCTGTCGGGCTGGGCGCTGTAGCCCAGATTGATGAGCGCGCGATCCTTGCCGCGCCAGGTCAGGCGGGTGTAGGTGCGGCCCAGCGCCTGCCGTTCACGGTCGTATTCGGCGGTGAAGGCGGCACGCACGCCGGCCAGCGGTTCGCTGCTGATTTCGCCGACTACGTTGGAGAAGCCGCGTTTGAGCGGGTCTTCGCCCAGCGTGACTTCGGTGTCCTGGAAGCGGTACTGCTGACCCAGGGCCAGTCCCAGTGGAGCGCGCCCCGCGTGGGTATCCACCAGATCCCAGGACAGGGCCCAGGTCAACTGGTTGGCATCGCCGATGCGGTCCACGCCGTTGTAGCGGTTGTGACGGAACAACTGGGCGAAGCTCAGGCTGGCGAGGGTGGTGTCGAAAACCGGCAGCATGGACTGATCGCGCGCGGGAACATTCAGATAGAACAGGCGCGGGGTCAGTCGCCCCAGGTAGCGGCCCTCGTTGCCGTGCCGCCCTTCGAAATACAGCCGGGCGTCGAGGCTGGCGATGGGCAGCACGCGCTCATGCGTGAGCTTGTCGAGCTGGTAATGCGTGGCGTCGAGCGCGAGTCGCGGCTCGATAAGATAGTAACTGCCGCGCAGCGGCAGACGCAGTGCGGGTGCGGCCCGGTAGCGGCCGCCGTGCGGCAGGCTGGCCACCGGGTGGGTGAAGTTGACCGCTTCGCCCTCGAATTCGAACAGGCTCTGGAAGCCCTCCCCGCCAAAGAGCGGGCGCAGGGTGGACAGGGTGAGCTGGGGCAGGCGCTGGTAGGGGCGGCCGTTGTCCGGCACCAGACGGTTGACGGTCTGGAAACCCTGGGCCAGCAGGCCGATGTTCCAGCCTTGCCATTGGCGGGTGAGCAGGGCGCTGGACGCCAGGTGGTCGGTCAGCGCGGTGTCGAAGGTGTTGGCGAAGTCGGTGAAATAGTCGCGGTCCGATACACGGCGGATGTTCAGCGCGCTCTGCCAGCCGCTTTGCCAGCGGGCTTCGTGCGTGAGGCCCAGGCGGTAGCGTCCATCCTCGCGTTCGGCGTCCCAGGGCATCCAGTCCAGGGCCACCTCGCCGTGTCCTTCGCGGTGCAGATAACGAAACTCGCCACCCAGCATCAGGCCACGTTTGCTCATCAGGCGTGGGGTGAGCGTGGCGTCCATGTTGGGGGCGATGTTGATGTAATAAGGTGCGGCAATCTCCAGACCGCGCCGTCCGGAGGAGGCGAGCATCGGATAGAGAAAACCGCTCTGGCGCCGGTCGTCAATCGGGAAGTTCATGTAGGGCAGCCACAGTACGGGCCGTCCGCCTAGCGTGAGTGTGGTGTCTCGCGCTTCGCCGCGTCCGCTTTCACGGTCAAGCCGGATGTCGCTTGCGTCGAGCCGCCAGGCTTCCTGTCCTGCCGGACAGGTGGTGTAGCTGGCCTCATCGAGCCGGTAGTGTTGCTCGTCGAGCTGCTCCACCCGTTCAGCGCGCCCCCGCGCATGGCGGGCCGGGAGCCAGTAGTCGGCCTGATCGAGCCAGCCGCGGCGCGGGCCGGGCTCGAATTCGCCGCGCACGCCCCGCACGATTATTTCCGGGGTGCGGTAAAGCAGCTCGCCTTCGGCGCGGGCGCGCTCCGGCTCGCGCCAGTAATCGATGCGTTGCGCGCCGAGCCAGCTGCCCGGTCGTTGCAGCCAGGCGCTGCCGCTCAGTGTGAGATGCCCTTCGGCGGTGTAGACGAGCGCATCGCCTTCAGCCCGCCCGCCCAGGGAATCGGGCAGGGGCGCCAGCGTCGGCAGCTCGGGCAGGAAGGGCGGGCAGTGGGCGTAATAAGCCTGCGCCGTGGCCAGTGCAGGCAACACGGCGAGAGTCAGGCCGAGCCACCTGGCCAGGCGGCGCGGTCGGTGCGTCACAGGGGCGTCTTCAGAGGGTGTCGAGCAGGGTGCGGAAGTCCTGGGTGATTTCCGCAATCTCGCGGGTGCCGTCGATGACATGCAGCTTGCCCTGCTTGCGGTAGAACTCGACGAGCGGTGCGGTCTGCTCCTCGAATACCTTCAGACGCTTGCCGACGGTTTCTTCGGTGTCGTCGGAACGGTGAACCAGGGGCTCGCCAGATACATCGCAAACACCTTCGACCTTGGGCGGGTTGGTGTAGATGTTGTAGATCATGCCGCTACCCGGCGCACTGCGGCGGCCGGTCAGGCGCTTCAGGAGGTCGTCGAACGGCACATCGAGCAGCACCGCCGCCTGCAGGGACTGGTCGAGTTCGGCCAGCATGGCGTCGAGCGCATCGGCCTGGGTGAGGTTACGCGGGAAGCCGTCGAGGATATAGCCCTTGTGCGCGTCATCCTGGGCCAGGCGTTCGCGGATCATGCCCAGCACGATGTCGTCGCTGACCAGCTGGCCCTGGTCCATCGCGGCCTTGGCCTTCAGCCCAAGCTCAGTGCCTGCCGCCACGGCAGCGCGCAGCAGGTCGCCGGTGGAGATTTGCGGAATGCCGTAGCGTTCCACGAGTTGCTTGGCCTGTGTGCCCTTGCCGGAGCCCGGCGCGCCCAGAAGCACGATTCTCACGTTGGTAGGTCCTCGTTCGGTGGTTGCAGTCTGTGGCGCTGGAATGGGGGTGTCCTGCCGCGCCTTTTGCTTGAAACCGGCAGGCTGTCCGGCCGCCAAGTCCGGGTATAATAGCCCATTTCCCGCAGCAATCGAGGCACGACTCCCCATGAACCTTTCGCACATCCCCGCCGGCAAGGATGTTCCCAACGACATCAATGTAGTGATCGAGATTCCCGCGCAGGGCGCGCCGGTCAAGTACGAGATCGACAAGGATAGCGGTGCGCTGGTCGTGGACCGCTTCATGGCCACTGCCATGTTCTATCCCTGCAATTATGGCTTCGTGCCGCACACCCTCTCCGACGACGGGGACCCGGTGGATGTGCTGGTGGTCACCCCGACCCCGCTGATGCCGGGCTCGGTCATCCGCTGCCGCCCGGTAGCCATGCTCAAGATGTCCGATGAGGCCGGTGTGGACGCCAAGGTGGTGGCGGTGCCGTTTTCCAAGCTGACGCCTTTGTATAACGAGGTGCAGGGGCCGGACGATCTGCCGGAGCTGCTGCGTGCGCAGATCACGCATTTCTTCGAGCAGTACAAGGCGCTGGAACCGGGCAAGTGGGTCAAGGTCGAAGGCTGGGTAGGCGCCGAGGAGGCGCGTGCGGAAATCGCCGCCGCCGCCGCACGTCACACCGCCGGTTGACGCGGCGGGCCGCCTTCGTCTTCTGCGTGAAGCGGGGCGGTCTTTGCTGAGCCGGCGTGCCCGATGAGTGACCGGCTCAGCAAAGACCGCGTCTGGCGCTGTTTTTCGATATTCCGGCCGCCCTGTTTCGGGCGGCTTCAACGCTTTGCGGGGACTGGACCGTTTCAATGCACGTCGATTCCGCTCTGGGGAACGCGCACTCCCGTGCCGTTCTGGTCCGGCGTGTCCTGATTGCCGCGCTGATCTGCGTGCTCGCGCTGAGCGCTCTGCTCTGGCGTGTGGCACATCTGCAGGTGACCCAGCATTCACATTTTGTCAGTCTGGCCGACCAGAACCGTATCCGTACGGTGATCGTGCCGCCGCCGCGCGGGCGCATCATGGATCGTAACGGCCTGTTGCTGGCCGATAACCAGCCGTCCTTTCAGGCCGAAATCGTGGCGGAGGACGTGCCCGAGATGTCCGCCACGCTGGGCTTGCTTCAGCGGCTGCTGAGCCTTGAGGAGGGCGACCTTGCACGCATCGAGAAAACTCTCAAGCGCTCGCGCAGCTTTGACTCGGTGACGATCAAGCTCAATCTGTCCGAAGATGAAATCGCGCGCCTTGCGGCCTACCGCCCCTGGTTGCCGGGGGTGGAAGTGGTGCCGCGCCTGACCCGCGTCTATCCGTACAAATCCCTGGTTTCGCATGTGGTCGGCTATGTGGGGCGCATCAGCGAGAACGACCTGAAACAGGTGGACGAGACCGACTACCGGGGCACCACGCATTTTGGCAAGACCGGCATCGAGCGTTACTACGAGGCGCGCCTGCATGGGCGGGCCGGTCAGCAGAAAGTGGAAGTCGATGCCTATGGGCGTGTACTGCGCGTGCTGGAAGAGACGCCGCCGGTGCCGGGCGAGGATCTGCGCCTGTCGCTGGACATCCGCCTGCAGGCCGTGGCGGAGGCTGCGCTTGGGGACTACAACGGCTCGATCGTGGCGCTGGACGCGCGCAATGGCGAGGTGCTGGCGCTTGTGAGCAAGCCGGGCTTCGATGCCAACCTGTTCGTCAATGGTATCAGCCAGGCCAATTACGATGCGCTGATCAAGGACCCGGCACGCCCCCTGTTCAACCGTGCCATCACCGCGACCTACCCGCCCGGTTCCACGATCAAGCCGGTGATGGGGCTTGCCGGGTTGGAGCATGGGCTGATTACCCCGGACACGCGCATGTTCGCCGGCCCTTATTATCAATTGCCCAATCAGGATCATAAGTACCGCGACTGGAAGAAGAGCGGGCACGGCTGGGTGGATTTGAATCTGGCGCTGGCCCAGTCCTGCGACGTGTATTTCTACGATCTGGCCTACAAGATGGGCATTGATCGCATGCATGCCTTCCTGCGCGATTTCGGGCTGGGTGAGCCCAGTGGGGTCGATCTGCCCGGCGAGTCGGCCGGGCTTGTGCCTTCGCGCGACTGGAAGCGCGCCACACGTAATCAGGCCTGGTTCCCTGGCGAGACCCTGATCGCCGGCATCGGTCAGGGCTACATGCTGTCCACGCCCATGCAGCTGGCGGACATGACGGCCACGCTGATGCGCGGCGGACAGCGTCTGCGTCCGCACCTGCTGCCGGGCGCGGCGCAGGCGCCGGTCGAAGATGTGGTGCTGCGCAATCCGCGTTACTGGGATGCGGCGCGGCAGGGCATGTTTGACGTGGTCAATGGCAAGACCGGCACGGCGCGTCGCATTGCCGAGGGTGTGCCCTATCAGATTGCCGGCAAGACCGGTACGGCGCAGGTGTTCACGGTGCGGCAGAACGAGTCCTACGATGCGAAAAAGCTCAAGCGCGAGCTGCACGATCATGCGCTGTTCGTGGGATATGCCCCCGCCGCGCCGGCGGGCAGCGAACCACCGCCTGTGCCCGAGGCCTCACGCTCCGATGCGCGCATCGCGGTGGCGGTGATCGCCGAGAACGGCGGCAGCGGCTCGGGCACGGCCGCGCCGATTGCGCGCAAGGTGATGGACGCCTGGCTGCTTGGGCGGGTGGTCGGTTCCACCGCGCCGGTGGGCGTGCCGAGTCGGGGGGAGTAGCGCCATGCGCAGGGGATCGCTTGATACGAGGGCGGGATGGCTGACGCGCTGGCTGCGGCTGGACCCGTTCATGCTGTTTCTGCTGCTGCTGGTGACCCTCATCGGTCTGGGTGTGGGGTACAGCGCGTCCGGCGCCAGCGTCGAGCAGCTGACCCGGCAGGGCATACGCTATGGTTTGGCGTTTGCCCTCATGCTGGCGGTGGCCTATGTGCCGCCGCGCTTCCTGCGGGCCTGGGCGCCCTGGTTTTACGGTGTGGGCCTGCTGCTTCTGATCGCGGTGGATGTGGCGGGAGAAATTGGAAAGGGAGCGCAGCGCTGGCTGGATCTGGGGGTGGTGCGCTTCCAGCCCTCCGAGCTGATGAAGCTGGCCGTGCCGATGATGGTGGCCTGGTATCTGGCCGATAGACCCACGCCGCCCCGGTTGCTCGATGTGTTCGTCGCCCTGCTGTTGATCGGGGTGCCGATGGTGCTGGTAATGATCCAGCCGGATCTGGGAACCGCGCTGCTCGTCGGCAGTGCCGGGTTTTTCGTACTGTTTCTGGCCGGCCTGCCCTGGCGGATGCTGTTCGGCTTTGCCCTGATGGCGGCGGCCGCCGTGCCGGTGATGTGGAGTTACGTCATGCACGACTACCAGCGTCAGCGCGTGCTGACCCTGTTCGATCCGGAACGCGATCCGCTGGGAACCGGCTATCACATCATCCAGTCGAAGATTGCCATCGGCTCGGGCGGGCTTTACGGCAAGGGCTGGTTGCAGGGCACCCAGGCGCATCTGGATTTCCTGCCCGAAGGCACGACGGATTTCATTCTCGCGGTGTTCGCCGAGGAGTTCGGGCTGATGGGCGTGGCGGTACTGCTGGCGCTGTATCTGCTGATCATCCTGCGCGGCCTGTTTGTGGCCACCCAGGCCGCGTCCTCCTTCGGACGCCTGCTGGCCGGGGCCATCGGTTTGACTTTTTTTGTGTACGTTTTCGTCAACGCCGGCATGGTCGCCGGCCTTCTGCCAGTGGTGGGCGTGCCCCTGCCGCTGGTGAGCTACGGCGGGACATCGCTGGTGACCCTGATGATTGGTTTCGGTATCCTGATGTCCATCCACAGCCACCGGGGCATCCTCGGGCGGGCTCATTGAAAAAGCGAGGCTAGGCGGTGTTCAAGCGGTTTCTGGGAGGGTTCCTGTTGGTTTGCGCGGCGCCCCTGTCGCAGGCCGCCGAGGGCGTGCGTTATATCGACCGCCCGGAGGTGCAGGAATTCATGCGCGAGCAGGCCGCGCAGGGTGGGTATGATCTGGAGGCCCTGCGCCGCATTTTTGCCAAGGCGCAGTATCAGGACAGCATCATCCAGTCCATGACCCGCCCGGCCGAGGCCAAGCCCTGGCATCGCTATCGCGAGATATTCCTGACCGAGGAGCGTATCCGTGGCGGGCAGGCATTCTGGACGACACATGCCTCGCTGCTGGCGGACCTGGAGCGTCAGTACGGCGTGCCGGCGTCCATTCTGGTAGCCATCGTCGGCGTTGAAACCAAATACGGCGCCAATACCGGGCGCTACGATGTGCTCGATGCCCTCTGCACCCTGGGCTTCGATTATCCGCCGCGCGCGAATTTTTTTCGGGGCGAATTGGGCAAGTTCCTGAAACTGGCTGCCGCCGAAAATCTGGACGCGGCCGAGCTCAAGGGCTCCTACGCCGGGGCGATGGGGATGCCGCAGTTCATTCCGTCGAGCTATCTGGCCTATGCGGTGGATGGCGATGGTGACGGACGGCGCGACCTCTGGAGCTCGGTGCCCGATGTTCTGGCCAGTGTCGCCAATTACTTCACCCGGCATGGCTGGCGCCCTGACGAGCCGGTAGCTGCCCGCGCCTATCCCGGATCGGCCTCGGTCGAGGCGTATCTGAACAAGGCGCGCGACCTCAAGCCCAAGAGCACCGTGGGAGAGCTGCGCCGTCAGGGGGTGCGCATCGACGCGCCTTTCGAGGCCGACGAGTCGTCCATGCTCTTCACCTTGGAGCAGCCTGATGGGCTGGATTACTGGGTCGGGCTGAATAACTTCTATGTCATTACCCGCTACAACCACAGCGTGCTGTATGCCATGGCCGTATGGCAGCTGGCGCAGGCGATCGAGCGGGAGAGGGCGGGCGCGTGAAGCTTCCCGTCCTACTCCTGTTCGTGGGGACACTGGCGCTGCTCGGCGGATGCTCCAGCACACCGACCGGGCCGGTCGAAGATGCCGTTCCACGCAAGGAACCGTACAGCAAGTACGGTAACCCGGACAGTTACGAGGTGCATGGACGGCGCTATTCGGTCATGCGTAACAACAACGGCTACCGCGAGCGCGGCATTGCCTCCTGGTACGGGCCGGGCTTTCACGGCAAGCGCACGTCCAGCGGTGAGACCTACAACCAGCACGCGATGACCGCCGCACACAAGACCTTGCGGATTCCGGCCTATGTCGAGGTG
Organism: Halothiobacillaceae bacterium; assembly: GCA_028696185.1. Taxonomy (GTDB): domain Bacteria; phylum Pseudomonadota; class Gammaproteobacteria; order Halothiobacillales; family Halothiobacillaceae; genus JAQVHL01. The sequence continues at coordinate 75,785 of JAQVHL010000005.1, read as the reverse complement.
ACCAACCTCAACAACGGACGTAAAACCATCGTGCGCGTCAACGACCGCGGGCCCTTCCACGATAATCGCGTTATCGATCTTTCCTACGCCGCCGCGCAGAAGCTGGGCGTGCTGGGGCAGGGCACGGCCCTGGTCGAGGTGCGGCATATCGAGCCCGGTGAGCCGGTCGCGCCACCGCCCGCTCAGGCGGGCGCCGTGCCTCAGCCCGTGCCGGCAGCGGCGCCCGTGCCCGTGCCGGAGACCCTGCCCGGTCCCCGGCCCGAGTGGGGGCGCAATATCTATATCCAGATCGGGGCGTTTTCCGAGCGCGCCAATGCCGAGCGCCTGCGCGAACGTATCGCCGCGCAGGTGCCGGAGGTCGCCATCGTGAGCCGTGAGGGGCTGCACCGCGTCCGCGTTGGCCCGCTTGCCTCGGTCGAGCATGCCGACAGCATGGAAGCGCGCCTTTATGGGCTGGGGATAGCAGACCAGCACATCGTCATCGATTGATGAGCCCGTCTTTTTTTCATCACAGTTGATTCGTTCCGGGAGTTGTTACCAGTGAAACGTTTATTTTCGGCCTGGGCCCTGTTTCTTGCCGCCCTGCTCTGCCTTCCGGCGGCGTGGGCCGAGCTGCCGGTGCCGGCGGCGCCGGCCATCGGCGCCAAGTCGTTCATCCTTGTCGACTACGACAGTGGGCGTATTCTGGCCGAGCGCGACGCTGACACGCCGGTGGAGCCGGCGAGCATCACCAAGCTGATGACCGCCTATGTGCTCTACGACACCATGCGCGCCGGCAAGCTCAAGGACACGGATAGTGTGACCATCAGCGAGCGCGCCTGGCGCATGCAGGGCTCGAAGATGTTTGTCGAGGTGGGCAAGCAGGTCACCGTCAACGACCTGCTCAAGGGGATGATCATTCAGTCGGGCAATGACGCCACCGTGGCGCTGGCCGAGCATGTGGCCGGTTCCGAGGAGGCCTTCGTCGGCTACATGAATGCGGCGGCGAAAAAGCTGGGCATGACGCGCACGCATTTCCAGAATTCGACCGGCTGGCCGGCGCAGGAGCATTACGCATCGGCTCGCGACATCGCGACCTTGATGGCGGCGCTGATCCGCGAATTCCCCGATCAGTATCCGCGCTACAGCGAGAAGGAATACACCTGGAACAATATTCGCCAGCACAACCGCAACCGCTTGCTGTGGCGCGATGCGTCGGTGGATGGGGGCAAGACCGGTCACACGGAGTCGGCGGGTTTTTGTCTGGTGGCTTCCGCCAAGCGCGAGAACATGCGTCTGATCGCGGTCGTGCTTGGCGCGCAAAACGACGGAGCCCGGACGGAGCAGGTACAGTCCCTGCTCAATTACGGTTTCCGCTTCTTCGAAACCGTGCCCCTGCGCAAGGCGGGCGAAAAACTCGCCGAGCCGCGCGTATGGAAAGGTGAGGCCCAGACCGTTGGCGTGGGGCTGGCGCGGGATATGGCCGTTACGATCCCGCGCGGCCAGGCGGATAAGATCGAAGTGGCACTGGATCTGCCGCTGAAGATCGAGGCGCCTTTGGCGGCCGGGCAGGATATGGGGCGCCTGATTGCCAGCGTCGGCGGCCAGCCGGTGGCACAGGCGCCTGTTGTGGCGCTGCAGGCCGTGCCGGAAGGCGGTTTCTTCCGCCGCATGACCGACAGCGTCATCCTGATGTTCAAGTAAAACCTTCAAAGCGCTGCATCCGCTCCTGCGCGTTTGTCGGCCGGTGAGCGCCGAGGGGCGTTGTCCAGGCGGACGGGCCGGCAATTGCGAATCGGGCCTGAATTATGAGTGAAATGAATATGACGGAAGAAAGCCCCCTGGTTTTCCCCTGCCGTTTTCCCATCAAGGTGATGGGGCCGGCGGATGAGACCTTCGAGGCGGAGATTGTCGCCATTTTCCGCCGCCATGCTCCGGATCTGGGCGAGGCGGCGGTCAGTCGCCGCCCCAGCCGGACCGGCCAGTATGTCGGGCTGACCGTGGTCGTCGAGGCACGCTCGCGTGAGCAGCTGGACGCCCTGTACTGCGAGCTGACCGCGCACCCGCGTGTCTCCATGTGCCTGTGAGCGGAACGTGAGCGTCGCCCGACGTCTGTGCGTGCGCGCGCTGGGCGAAACCCCCTATGCGCAGACCCTGGCGGCGATGCGTGAATTCACCGACTCGCGCGGCGAGGGCACGCCCGACGCGCTCTGGCTCACCACCCATACGCCGGTTTATACCCTGGGGCTCAACGGCGACCCGGCGCATGTGCTGGCGGCGGGGGAAATTCCCGTCCTGCGCACGGACCGCGGCGGGCAGGTGACCTATCATGGTCCTGGGCAGCTGGTGGCTTACACCTTGCTGGATGTGCGCCGCCTGGGCTTGGGCGTGCGGGAACTGGTGGAGTGCCTGGAGCGCGCAGTCATTGCCGTGCTGGCCCGGCACGGTGTGAGCGCTTACGCGCGGCGCGATGCGCCGGGGGTGTACGTCGAGGGGGCGAAGATCGCCTCGCTGGGGCTCAAGTTGCGTCAGGGGCGCTGCTATCATGGGCTGTCGCTCAATGTCGCGGGCGATGTGTCCCCCTTCGAGCGCATCAACCCTTGCGGTCAGGCGGGGCTTCGTGTTTGTCGGCTGGCGGACTACGATCCGGCCGCAGACATTGACACGCTGGCGCTGGAACTGGCGGTGCTTCTGGCCGCCGAACTGAACCTCGAACCCTATTTCGGAGCCTCCGAGCATGACTGAGTCCGCATCATCGAGCCCGGCGAACGCGCCGGCCACGTCAGTCAGTCCGGGCCGCGAGGCGCGCGGGCGGGACAAGGTTTCGCGCATCCCGATCAAGGTCGAGCCGACGGTCAATCCCGCGCGCAAACCGGGCTGGATCCGCGCCCGCCCGCAAGGCTCGCCGGAAGTGCAGCGTCTGAAGGGGGTGTTGCGTGAGCACCGCCTGCACACGGTCTGCGAGGAGGCCAACTGTCCGAACCTGGGCGAATGCTTTGGCCACGGCACCGCGACCTTCATGATTATGGGGGCGATCTGCACCCGGCGTTGTCCCTTCTGCGACGTGGCCCACGGCCGGCCCGATCCGCTGGACACGGAGGAGCCTGCCAACCTCGCCCGCACCGTGGCGGCCATGAGGCTCAAGTACGTGGTCATCACTTCCGTGGACCGCGACGACTTGCGCGATGGTGGCGCGGAGCACTTCGCCGCCGTGATCCGCGCGGTGCGCGAGGCGGTGCCGGGCATCCGTGTCGAGGCCCTGACCCCGGATTTTCGCGGGCGTGAGGCGCAGGCGGTCAAAACCCTCGCCGCCGATCCGCCGGATGTGTTCAACCATAATCTGGAAACCGTGCCGCGCCTGTACCGCCAGGCGCGCCCTGGCGCCGATTATGCCGGCTCGCTGGCGCTTCTGCGCGACATGAAAGCCGCGCGTCCAGCAATGCCGACCAAGTCCGGGCTCATGGTAGGGCTGGGCGAGCGCTTCGAGGAAATTCTCGATGTCATGCGCGATCTGCGTGCGCATGGCGTGGACATGCTCACCATCGGCCAGTACCTGCAACCGAGCCTGCATCACCTGCCGGTAGCGCGCTACGTCACTCCCGAGGAGTTTGACGAGTACACGCGCCTGGGGCTGGACATGGGCTTTTCCGACGTGGCCAGCGGCCCGATGGTGCGCTCGTCCTATCATGCCGACCTCTCCGGTACGGCGGTGCTGGAGGGCAGTGCATGACGGCGCCGGTCAGCCTCGATGAACTGCGTGCGGTCATGGCGCGTCTGCGTGATCCGGAGAAGGGCTGCCCCTGGGATGTGAAGCAGAATTTCGCCAGCATCGCCCCGTATACCGTCGAGGAAGCCTACGAAGTCATGGAGGCAATAGTGCGCGAGGACCGCGCCGCGCTGTGCGATGAGTTGGGCGATCTGCTGCTTCAGGTGCTCTTTCATGCGCGCATGGCCGAGGAGGAAGGCAGTTTCGCGCTGGACGATGTGCTGGCCGCGCTGCATGACAAGCTGATCCGGCGGCACCCGCATGTCTTCGGCGAAGCGCAGGCGCGCGATGAAGCTGCGGTCAAGCTCGCCTGGGAAGCGCAGAAGGCGCGAGAGCGTGAGGGCAAGGCGGCGGCGCCGGTCGGCGCCCTGCACGATGTGGCGCAGGCGCTGCCGGCCTTGTTGCGCGGCGGCAAGCTGATACGCCGGGCCGAACGTGCCGGTCTGCCGCTGCCGGCGGCCTGCGATATGGCGGAATGGGCGAGGCAGTCGGTGAGTCTTCTCGCGTGCGACGATCTGCCGGCGCAGGAGGCTGAAATGGCCCTGGGGGGCGCCTTGCAGTCCCTGCTTCTGCTCGCGCGGCGGCAGGGGCTGGAGGCTGAAAGTGTGCTGCGCGATGCCAACCGGGCCTTCGAGGCGCGCTATGCCGCGTATGAGCGAGGTGAGCCTATGACCGCGCAAGCGCTCTGGTCGGGTTGCGCCGCGCGGGAATAACGCGCCGCATCCGTTTTTGCGGGCGCCGGCATGCGCTGCCGGCGCCTTTTTCGTCTTTACGTTTTCAGGTTGATTTCATGGCTTATTCGATTCGACAACATTGGTTTTCCAATGTGCGCGCTGATCTGCTCGCCGGTCTTGTCGTGGCGCTGGCGTTGATCCCCGAGGCCATCGCCTTCTCCATCATCGCGGGGGTTGACCCGAAGGTGGGGCTGTACGCCTCGTTCTGCATCGCGGTGGTCATCGCCTTTACCGGTGGTCGTCCCGGCATGATTTCCGCCGCCACGGCGGCCATGGCCCTGCTGATGATTACCCTGGTCAAGGAGCATGGCTTGCAGTACCTGCTGGCCGCCACCGTGCTGACCGGGGTGCTGCAGATCGCGGCTGGCTATCTCAGGCTCGGTTCGCTGATGCGCTTTGTCTCGCGTTCGGTGGTGACCGGCTTCGTCAATGCACTGGCCATTCTCATCTTCATGGCCCAGTTGCCGGAGCTGACCGGTGTGAGCTGGCATGTTTACGCGCTGACCGCGTTCGGGCTGGCAATCATCTATCTGTTTCCGCGCCTGACCCGTGCCATTCCCTCGCCGCTGGTGACCATCGTGGTGCTGACCCTGATCGTCTGGCTGCTGGACATCGATGTGCGTACGGTGGGGGACTTGGGCGAGTTGCCGGATACCTTGCCTGTGTTCCTGTTGCCGGATGTGCCGCTCAATGTCCAGACGCTGTGGATCATCCTGCCGTATTCGCTGGCGCTGGCGGTGGTCGGCTTGCTGGAGTCGCTGATGACGGCCACCATCCTCGATGAGCTGACCGATACGCCCAGCGACAAGAACCGCGAATGCCGTGGGCAGGGCATTGCCAATATCGCGGCGGGTTTCACCGGCGGCATGGCCGGTTGTGCGATGATCGGCCAGTCGGTCATCAACGTGAAGTCCGGGGGACGTACCCGCCTCTCCACCCTGTCCGCCGGCCTGTTCCTGCTGCTGATGGTGGTGTTCCTCGCACCGGTGATTTCCGAGATTCCCATGGCGGCGCTGGTGGCGGTGATGATCATGGTGTCCATCGGCACCTTCAGCTGGAGCTCCCTGCGCGACATGCGCACGTTTCCTCTGAGCACCAATCTGGTCATGCTGGTGACGGTGATCGTGACGGTGTTCAGCCATAACCTGGCCTATGGCGTGCTGGCGGGCGTGCTGCTGGCGGCTTTGTTCTTTGCCAACAAGGTCGCCCATTACCTGCATGTGGGCAAAGAGCTCGGGGCGGCACCGGCATCGCGCGTGTACCGGGTCGTCGGGCAGGTGTTTTTCGCCTCGTCAGAGCGATTCATCGCGAGCTTTGATTTCAAGGAAGACGTGGATGCGGTCACCATCGATCTTTCCCGCGCGCATTTCTGGGACATCACGGCCGTCAGCGCGCTGGACAAGGTGGTGCTCAAATACCGCCGCGAGGGCGTGACAGTGGAGGTGGTCGGCCTGAACGAAGCCAGTGCAACGATCGTCGATCGTCACGCCGTGCATGACAAACCCGAGGCCATCGATTCCCTGATGGGGCATTGAGCGGTGCCGACAAGCGGAGGGATGGGAAAGTGAATCGAGTTTATGCCTGTGTCGATGGTTCGCGCACGACCGAAGCGGTCTGCAGCGCTGCTGCCTGGGCAGCACAGCGCCTGGGGGCGCCGGTGACCCTGTTGCATGTGCTGGATCGCTTCGAGCATCCGCAAGCGCCCGCCGATTTCAGCGGCAATATCGGTCTGGGCAGCCGGGAGCAGTTACTGGAAGAGCTGGCCGAGCTGGATCGCCGTCGCGGTCAGCTTGCCCGCGAGCAGGGGCGTCTGCTGCTGGAGGCTTGCCGGGAACGCACCCAGGGCGCCGGGGCACGGGAAGTCGAGCCCCTGCAGCGCCATGGTGAGCTGGTGGATACGCTGGCTGAGCTCGCCGGCGATATCCGTCTGCTGATCCTGGGGCAACACGGGGAGGACGGTGACCGTCTGAGCCGTCAGGTGGGCACGCATCTGGAAAACGCGGTGCGCACCCTGCATCGCCCCACCCTGATTACGCTGGAGCAGTTTACGGCGCCGGAGCGCGTCCTGCTGGCGTATGACGGCAGTCCGACCAGCCGCAAGGCGGTGGAGCGTTTGGCGGAAAGTCCCCTGCTGCGCGCTCTGCCCATCGATCTCTTGACCGTGGGGGCGGATACCGCCGTGGCGCGCGCGGCGCTGGACGAAGCCGAGGCGCGGCTGGCCCGTGCCGGGTTCGAGACCCGTTCCACCCTGCGTGCGGGCGAGGTGGTGCCGGTGATCGATGCCTACACGCGCGAGAATGGCATCGGCCTGTTGGTAATGGGCGCCTGGGGGCATTCGCGTATCCGCCAGTTCCTGCTGGGCAGCACGACAACGCGCCTGATTCAGGAGGCGCGCCTGCCAATTCTGCTCCTGCATTGAGAGGCGCGTGTCCGGTGCTTGCGTTACAGCATGCCGGCGCGAATGGATTGAAGCAGGCGCTCTTCGAAGGCGGCGCGTCGCCCTGGGCGTGCATCGCGTTCGAGGGGCGGCAGCGGGTCGTGCAGGTGCTCCAGTATCCGGCCCGGCTGAGAGCCCAGCACGATGACCCGGTCGCACAGACGGGCGATTTCGCGTACGTCATGACTGACGAATACGGCCGTGATGCCCCGTTCATGGATGCGTTCGCGCACCAGTTCCAGCAGTTCCACCCGGTTGAAGTAATCGAGGCTGGCAAAAGGCTCGTCCATCAATAGCAGTTCGGGCTCCACCGCCAGCGCGCGGGCTATGCCGACCCGCTGACGCATGCCGCCGGAGAGTTGGGCAGGGTAGCGACCGGCCGCCTGTTCCAGCCCCACCTCGCGTAATGCGGCCAGGGCCTTGTCGCTCTGTTCCGCACCCAGTACCAGCTGGACATTGTCCCTTGCGCTCAGCCAGGGCAGCAGTTGCGGCTCCTGGAAGACCATTCCCAGACGTCCGACGCTGCCGACGATCTCGCCCTCATCCGGCAGGTCGAGTCCGGCAATCAGGCGCAGCAAGGTCGATTTGCCACAGCCGCTGACACCGCAAATGCCCAGGGTCTGCCCGACGGGCAGGGTCAGGTGGATATCGACCACGCCAGCGCCTCCCGTGAAGTGCCGGCTGACGCCGTGCAGGCGCAGTAGCACGTCGTTGTCGGCGCTGAGGGCAGGTGGGTTAGCGTTGATGCAGTCGTGCATGGATCAGGCGCCGGATCGGGTGAATGACGAGGTATTCCAGAAGCAGCCCCAGCAGGATAATCCACAGGATATGGGCGTAGACCGGTACGATGTCGCCGTAGAGGTAGCCGCCCCAGAGGGCCGGACCCAGACCGGCGCTGGCCGAGAAGGCTTCGGCCATGATGACACCGCGCCAGGCAACCGAAAGCGCGCCGGACGCGGCGCCGGCCAGTGTCAGGGCCAGCGAAGGCAGCAGCAGACGGGTGAGTTTCGTCCAGGGTGAGAGGCGGTAGATACGCGCCATGTCCAGCAGGCCGGTATCAATCTGTTTCAGACCGTGCACGGTGGCGATGAAAATCAGGGGCAGGGCCATGCTCACGCCGACAAGAATGGCCGGCCCGGCACCCAGCCCCAGCCAGAGAATCGCCAGCACCAGCCAGGCGATGGTCGGGGCCGACTCAACCACGACCATGAGGGGGTGCAGCGCTTTTTCGATCCATTCCTGCCGGGCCGCCAGCAGTCCCAGGGTTACACCGCCGATGAGTGCGAGCACAAAACTCGCCAGTACATTGCTCAGGGTGATGCCGGTGTCCTGCCAGAGCTGTGCGGTAAAAAGCGCGTCCCCGAGCTGCATCAATACCGGCCAGGGGGTGGGGAGGATGGCGGGCGATGTCGTCAGGGCGAGCAGCCACCACAGGCCGAACAGGCCCAGCGCGCCGAGGAGCGGACGTAGTACGGTGCTCAGGAGGGCGCGCAGCGGGAGGCTCATTCCGCTTGAAACAAGGCCGGTGGTGTTTGTACGCCAAAGACATCGTTCAAGTACGTTGTGACGGTTTCACGCATTTTCGGGCCTTGATCGAGTCGCCAGACGACGCGCTTTTTGTCCAGCATGTCCTGGAGCGCGGCCTCCGGCAGAGGAAGACGGAACATCTGTGCGTAACCGCTTGCGCCGATACGCGCCGCTTCGGCATGGTTCTGCGGATTCTGGGCCCAGGTGGCCGCCTGTATCAAGCCTTTTACCAGTCGCTCGCGCGCGGCGGGGGAAATCCGGTCGCCGATCTGCCATAGGGCGCCCAGCGGAATTTCCCCGCCCAGTGCATCGGCCGGATCGAAGCCTATTGTCCATTTCTGCTTCCAGTCTTCCGCGCGCTGGCGATGCAGGATCAGGCTGACCTGAGGTTCGGCGGCCGCAACCGCAGCCGGGGCCCGCGCGGGGTCGGCCAGCAGGCTCAAGAGTACGGCGCCCGATCCGCCCGCCACAAATTTCGCCTCCACCCCGGATTTGAGCAGGGCCTTCTGGGTAACGACATGCGGTGGTGTGGACAGTCCTGGAGAGACCAGAATTGTCTGTCCGGTCAGCGTGGGGAGCGCGCTCCCTGTCTCCGGTGTCAGCAGGTAGATGCCACGCCAGACCCAGGGGGCGACGAGGTGTACATTTTCCAGCCCCCCCTGAATGAAGCGCGTGCCGCCGACCAGATTGAACAAGGCAAAGTCCATGCGCCCGGCTTGAATCATGGCACGCATCGCGGAAGGGTCTCCGGCGGGATTGGCGACCAGCGTCAGTGAATCCTCGGGGAGGAACTGGGCCTTTTTGGCCTGCAGGATGAAGATCGGCAGGGCATTGGGGTCCGGGGGCAGGGAAAAGCGGATTTCATCGGCCTGGACAAAGCCCGAAGTGACAAGGCCGCCGATTAGCAGGATGAGCATAAGCCGGCAACGGAGTAGCGAAGCGCATGCGAGTCGTTTCAGGGCTGGAAACAGACCGGTTGCCAGACCGGAAGAGGCTTTGGTCCTGGCTTCGTCTGCCCATACGTGTTCTGGCACCTGTCGATCTTGCCGGTAAGCGGTATTCTCGTCGTAGAGCGGGAGGCTGGGGTTCATTTTTTAGCGTCCATCACCGTTATTTGTGCAAACATTGATGTCAATGATTCTTATTTAATATGCGACGCAGGTCGCTGTCAATGTTATTTATTTCAAATAAATTTCATCTATTTCTGGGGTGCGGGTGTTGAACGCTCACTCAACACCCGCGCATGGGCATCAGCCGGTCAGTCCTTGCAGGATGCGGCTTGCCTCTCCGCAGATCGCCGTCGGCGGTGGATCAGCCAGCCACTGATGGCCAGCAGCACCATGCCAATGGCCGCCGTATCCATGAGATAGACGCCAAATTTTCCGGCAATACGACCGCTATGCACATCCAGCAGGAGGCGCTCCAGGTCCACTCCAGCCCCTGGGCGGGTACGTTCGATCTGCTCTTGCAAGGCGGACGGCAGTGTGGACGGTGTGCACCAGTTGACAGTATCTCCCGCCGGGACATGCAGGGGAACAAGGGCGGTGAGGGCCTTGTTCAGTTGCAGGAGGCCGGATTCGGAAGAAAAATCGAACAGGGCCGTGCCTTGCAGCAAACCCAGACGAACCGGTGGCCGTCCGGATGGGTACGCCAGATGATCGATCCGTTCACCTTGTGGGGTATACAGCCCCAGCTGTTCGGTGGCAATCAGCAGAACATCCTGCTGGATGAGGGCGCCGTAGAGATGATTTGCGGTGGGGGCATTCAGTCTTTCACTGTCGAGAAATAGCTGCCCGTCGCACAGGCTGAGCCATCGTTCGCCAAGGGAGAATGCCGTCTCGCAGGGGGAGGGCTTCTGGCCGTACAGCGCGTTGATCCACGGAATGTTCAGGCGGATTTGTGCGAGGTTCAGCTCACTGGTGTGGTTGAGCAAGAGTCCGCTGCCGGCCAGCAGGAGAACGAAAAAAGCAAGAAGGCGCCCCAGTGTTCGGTGAACCTGTCCAAGCCCGTGGGCGGATAGCCAGCGATTCATGGGGCGTTTTTTTCCACGTTTTTATCGAGTAGCAGGGCCAGGCGTGCCATGCGGTCAAAGGCATTGACGGAGAGTGTGGCGCCAGTGATGCCGTCCACTTCACGGTCCAGGCCCAATCCCGGATCGAGTTTGGCGCCGGTGAATTGGCGGGTAAAGGATGGGAATTTGATTTCCCATCCGCGGCTTTCGCGAAATTCGAGTACACGGGCAAGTTCGATGCTCTGGTTGGCGATGACAAAGCCGAAGGTGATGTATTCGTCCTTGCCGATGTCCTCCAGAATCCACAGGGTCTTACCCTGGCTGCGCCAATATTTGACGCGCAAGGCATTGTACGGATGCCCAAGAATCTGTTCGACAGGCTTCTTGATCTCACCGTTGAGCCAGAGCGATTCGGCAGAAGCCGGGTTGGCCTGCTCTTCGCGCAGGAAGTCTTCCGGCGTCTGATACACGTCCGCGCTGGCGGTGGGCAGCAGGGCGAGAAGGCAGGGCAGTAAGGCCAGCCAGCTCAAGCGCATACGTTTCACCTTAAAGCGAAGCGAGGAAGGCCAGCATGGCGTCGCGATCCGACTTCGCCATGGTCCGGAACGCCTCACGGCTGGCTTCGGCCTCGCCTCCATGCCACAGGATGGCCTCTTCCAGGGTGCGTGCACGCCCGTCGTGCAGGTAGCCCGCCAGCGGGTTGACCGTCTGGGTCAGTCCAATGCCCCAGAGCGGCCGGGTTTTCCACTCGCGCCCGTTGGCCGCAAAGTCCGGGCGGTTATCCGCCAGGGCGTCCCCCATGTCATGCAAGAGCATGTCGCTGAACGGATAGATGGTCTGTCCTGCCACCTCGGGGACGGGCACCACGCCCGAAGGCCCCCAGACGCCGGGATGGGGGCCGGTCCGGAATGACGGGGTGTGGCATGCCGTGCAGCGGGCGGACTCGAACAGGGCCGCGCCCCGCAATACGCGCGTATCTTCCACATTGCGCCGTGCCGGTACGGCCAGGGTGTTGGCGTAGAACATCACGGCCTTGGCTACGTCTTCGCTGACCTCTGTACCATTCTGTCCGTCATCCTGGGGGTTCAGTACCTGGTAGCTGTCGTAGAGCGCGGTGTTGAGGATGCTTTCCTGGGGAAACAGGTAGCTCGTGATGCCCATGTCGCCATGGTAGGCGCCCAGGCCCTGTACAGCGACGCTGGGCGTGCTGGCCTTCCATCCGAAGCGTCCAAGACTGACCGGGTTGTGATCGCCCTGAGCCTGTTTGACCGGATCGAACACCCAGTTCGGGCGTCCGGAGATACCGTCTGCGTTGCTGTCGTACTCATCCGCCAGTGCAAGAATGCTGCTTTCGGGAATGGCTTCGAGCAGACCGAGCCCGAACATGGGCATTCCCATGCGAGGGCTGCTCATGACATCGGCCTGCAGCACGCGACTTAAAGGCGGTACATAATCGCCCGGTGCTTCTCCCGGTGAATCGTAGGGGTTGCGAATCTGGAATACCGGCTTGTAAAGCGTCACTGTTTCGCCATCCGCGTAGCGGACTTCGCTGGTTTCAAACCGCACATAGGCATCCGCTTGCCCTGTGAAGGGCGAATCCGCTCGTAGCCCCAGCACGCCGCGGTGAAAGAGCTGATCGGAAAAGCCGGGTACTTTTTCGGGGGCGCAGTAGTTATTGAGTGCCTCCGCGACGCAGGTGCCGCGCTCAGGCGGCACGCTGATGCGTAGGAAAAGGGCCTCTTCCCCGCCAAGCTTGGTCCATTGCCCCAAGGGTGCCTTGAGTGCGGTGGAGGTGTAGTTTCCTCGGCCGTCCCGGGTGTGGCATTCCACACAGGCGTCATTGTTGAATACGGGGCCCAGGCCATCCTGACGCGGGAAATCCGTGCTGGGGGCCTTGATGAACTTGGTTTCAAACTCGGCATCGCCCAGAAGGTGAAACGCCAGCGCGTCACCTTGCAGGTTGGCCGCTGGTGTGTCGAAACCAAAGCTGGATTGATTCCCGGTGGTGTTGGTGGTTTCGCCGCCCAGTGCGCTGATACGCGCCCAGGAAGGCTCAACCGGGGGGGGCGGTTCGGTGACGGTGATATTTTCACCGCCGCCGCCCCCGCAGCCATGCAGCAGAAGGCTGCCCAGGATCAACCCCGTCCATGCCGGACGGGGAGAAATGGCTTTCTTTGTCATTTACTTGCCGAACTCGGTGTTGGCGATCAGGGGTTTGACTTCGGTATCCAGCGTCTGCATCAGCTTGTTCGAGGCATCAATCGCGGCTTGAATCAGCACGCGGCCATTTGCATCGCTGATCTGGGTGCGGAAGGGGTTGGCGTTGCCGGTGATTGCGGTGGTATTGGGGTTGCCGTCCCCTTTGATCAGGGCAATTTTTTGCTGTGCATCGATGATTTCCGCCAGTACGCGGTCGGCCAGCGTCGCGTTGTGCTTGAGCACGAAAGCGTACACGCCATTCATTTGGGTGGAAATGCTGTCCTGATTTGGGTTGTAGCCCAGTTTGCCCGTGTAGACGTTAAGCACGCTTTGCAGGTTGTTATGGAAATCGGTCAGTGAGTTCCAGCTGTACTGCGATTCGACAAGCGAGGTGTCCGCCTTGTCGATCGACGGGCCAAAGGGCTCGGTGATCTTGGCATTGCCCACTTCATCGGCAATGCCGGTCAGGCCGTTGATGAGCTCTTCCATGACGGCCGCGTGCGAGCTGTACTGCGTGTTGCCAGCACCTGCGCTTTTCACGGCAGTGGCATAGGGGCCTTTCGTGTTGAAATCCACTGTCCAGGCCGCTTCAAGTTCCTGGGTACGGTTCTGGAAAGCCTGCGCCAGGGCGACCAGATAATTGATTTCAGACGGGGTCATTGCCGATGCGGCCTTGTCGTTGCTATCGATCCCGTTGCCAAACAGCAGGTATTCCATGGCATGGAAGCCGCGAAGGTCATCCGATGCATTTTCGATATCGTCTACCGTGGCATCCGGCCGGGCCTGGAGGAAGGCCTGAAGATCCGGCGTGTTCAAGGGCCAGGAATCAATGGCCGGGTCGATGCCCAGGGAGTCCACCGGCCCGAAAAGGAAGCCTTCACTGGTTTCCCAGGGAACACGGGCAGCTTTCCAGCTCGTTTGAGCACTGTCCATCTCTGCTTCGCTGACACCGTCTTTGAAGGCTTCGACCGAAGCGAGCAGGTTTTTGGCGCGGCTGTTGAGGTTTTTGTAGGTCTGGACGATGACCGCATCGACTTCGTTGTTGATGAGCGCTGTTGCGTCAAAGCTCACTTTTCCCGGTGCCGGCGTTGGTATCGGCGAGCTCGCGGTCGAATCGCCTCCGCCACCTCCGCAAGCGCTCAGTGTCAACAGGGCGGCTGCCAGCAGGCTCAGGGAAAATTTCGGGTTACGCTTCATCATGATTTGCCTCTTCGATGCTTTACGCAAAAGTGTGCGTCAACGGTAGTGGGGGGGATCCGCCCCGGTTTAGAACTCCACCCCTACGCCCAGGCCGTAGTAGTCCTGCTTGTTAGCTGTCGTTCCCGAATGGCTTCGGTTCGAGTATTCCGCCTTCAGGACTACACCAGGGCGCGGTTTGTAGTTCAGGCCGAAGGTGGCCGCCGTGCGTTCATAGCGGGGGATGGCGGTGATGGTGCCTTCGGTGGCGGCGTGGGTGTTGTATTCCTCATAGCGGGCGAAGGTGTCCAGACGCCCCCATTGCTTGACGTCAAACAAAGAGAACACGTCGTACCCCGCTTCGACCATGAAGGAATAGGCTTCGCTGCCCACCGGGGTTTTGGAGATGCCCAGCTCTGTGGCGTTGAAACTGCGCAGATTGGCTTTGGTGACGAGATCCGAGTTCTCCAACTGCGCATGGGTGAACTGCCCGCGGACAATGACCGGGCCGCGCTCATAACGGCCGTAAATGTTGGCCATGAAGAGATTGGCGGTTTCTGTCATGTCGTTACGCGCGCGGTTGGCGGCCGTATCGCCGAAATAAACCGATCCGCCGACCAGGGCGCCGGGCAGGAAGGAGTAGTCGGCCTGGACAACCAGGGCAAGCGCATCGGCGTTTCGGTATTCCAGCTTGTTCTGCATGCCATGGGATACGAAGCCGTAGCCGGAGAAACCGGATGAATCCAGGCCCGTGATGACTTGGGCTTCGTAGCGTAATTGCCCGTACGAGCCGAACAGTCCGACACCGGTTTCGTGCCAGACGGTGGGATAGAAGTTCGTTTCGCTCGTCGGACGTTCTATGGTGAAGTACTGCGACGGTTGGTGATACATGTTGATCATGCCGAAGGGCACGAGCACTTCGCCGACGCGCCAGTTCAGCCAAGGCGCCTGTTCGATGACCAGATGGGCCTGCTCCAGGACGATCTCACCGCCTTTCTCGATTTCCGCCTCGAATTCACCGGCTTCTTCGGGTTCATATTCGATGGTCGATCCGGTGCCGCCGTGCTCGAACTCGATCTCGGTGACGAACTTGTAGCCCTTGCCCAGCGAAAAGGTGGGCGCCAGAACAATACGCTCAAGATCGCTGGTGGCGCGTCTTTCCGGGGTGCTGGTCTGCGTATTGGCGTAGAAGTCCTGGGAGGCGTAGTTGATGACGCCGTAGCCGGACCACTTCACTTTGCCGAACTCGTCCCCGGACGCACTTGCCGAGCGGTGTGCGACAGGCACTGAACCGCTCGTCGGTGCCGCCGTGGCATCTCCTGACGTCAGCGTGGTCGTCGTGGAATTTGAGGGGGCCGGTGCCGCTTGTGTCTGGCTGGCTTCGACATGGCTGACCAATGCGTCGATCTGCTGTTGCTGGCGCTCGATGGTTTTTTTCATCGCCGCGATCTGCTCGATCAGTTCGGCCGTACTGGGGGGCGGGGCCTTGGGTGGTTCAGCCGCCATGGCACAGGAAAAGGTGAGTGGCAGGCTCGCCAGGGCGTACGTCAGTCTGGACGTGTTCTTGCGTTTGGGCTTTGGCATGAAGGAGGCTCGGGTTTGCTTTCTTCCCCGTATAATAATCGGATTGATAATCGCTATCAATAAGTGTTGTGTTTTGTTTGCTATTGCGAGGGTGTCCGCGCTTGAGGGACGGTTAGTGAAGATTGCGGGATAAAAAAAACCCGCCTCGGGGGCGGGTTTGTTGCATCTGACGGACGGAAGGGGCGCTTGCGCGAGGCTGAAGACGATCCTGTGGATGCTCTTCAGCCGTCCGTCGGATGGAGCTGAGCTTCAGGCACTCATCAGCACTTGGTGATGCCAGGGTTGTTGTCGACGCCGATCAGTTTCGGCTCGTTAACATCAACCTTGGTGATGTGCTTTTTGCTGGTGAGATAGTCTTCCAGCACGTCCCAGATCATCTTGCCGGTGTCGCCCGGGATTTCGCCCGGCTTGGCGACGGAGGCCCAGCCGGCGACCTTGTAGGTCTTCTTCGGGTCGATCGGCTTGCCATTGAGAGTCATGGCGCTGATGCGCTTGCCCGGTTGCCCATTCGGTTCAACGGCGTACTTCAGCCCGCCGACGCGAACCATGTCGCCGCCCTGCTGGTAGTACGGGTCCTTGTTGAAGATGTTGTCGCAGACATCTTCGAGGATTTCCTTGACGCGCTCGCCGGTGAACTCGTTGACGGTCACGTTCGGGTAGGTCAGGGCGCACTGGGTCATCATGTCTTCATAGGTGATGTCCGCGCCCGGAACCAGGGAGGTGCCCCAGCGTACGCCCGGCGAGAAGGAAATGTCCGCGCCCTGGGTTTCGGTCAGTGCGTCGCAGATCAGCTGGTCCCAGGTGCCGGAGAAGTTGCCGCGGCGATACAGCGCAACGTCGTTCTTGGCCAGAACCTTGTTCAGACGCTCTTCGGCGACGAATTCCTTGCCCTGGAACTTGATGGTCTGCTTGTGCATTTTGTCCAGCAGGTCCTGCATTTCCTTGTCCGGCTCGATGAAGTTCGAGAACACCGGCAGCAGGGTGTACTTGAAGTCCTTGACCTTGCCATTTTTGACGTCGAGGTCGAGCACGCCGAGGAATTTGCTGTTGGAGCCGGCGTTGCAGACCAGGGTCTTGCCGCCCTTGTTCTCGACGATGGTCGGATACGGAACCGCATCGTGGGTGTGGCCGCCCATGATGGCGTCGATGCCGGAAACGCGGGTGGCCATCTTCAGGTCCACGTCCATGCCGTTATGCGAGAGTACGATGACTGCGGCGGCTCCATCGGCGCGGGCCTTGTTCACGGTCTCCTGCATTTCCTCGTCCTTGATGCCGAAGGACCAGCCTTCGGTCATCCAGGCCGGGTTGGCGATCGGGGTGTACGGGAAGGCCTGGCCGATGAAGGCGACTTTCACGCCGTTCATTTCACGGATGACGTAGGGCTTGAATACGCGCTCGTTGAATTCGGTTTCAAATACGTTCTGGGCCACGAAGTCCATGCCGGAGGATTCGAGATCCTTGATGCCTTCGACCATGCGGTCCTTGCCGTAGGTGGCTTCCCAGTGGGAGGTCATGATGTCCACGCCGAGCTTCTTGGAGGCGTCGATCATGCACTGGGCATTGGTCCACAGCGCAAGGCCGGTACCCTGCCAGTTGTCACCGCCGTCGAGCAGCAGGGCGCCCGGACGCTGGGCCTTCATGTGCTTGACCAGGGTTGCCAGATGGGCAAAACCGCCTACCTTGCCGTACTTGGCAGCGGCTTCGGAGAAGTCCAGGCAGGTGAAGGCGTGGGCTTCCGGGGTGTTGGGCTTCAGGCCGAAATGCTTGAGGAATTTTTCGCCGACGATGTGCGGGACCTGGCCTTTCTGGGTGCCGATGCCGAGGTTCACGGACGGCTCGCGGAAGTAGACCGGCTTGAGCTGGGCGTGGCAGTCGGTCATGTGCAGGATGTGCACGTTGCCGAACTTCGGAATCTCATACATGTTGGCCGAGGCATTGTTGGCCTTGACCGAGCCTGCGACTTTCTGCTGGTCGGTGCCGGCCTGGGCGGTGCCGAGGTTGATGCCGGCGGCGCTGGCCACCGCCAGCATCTGCATGAATTCACGACGGGAAAGATTCATTGCGTGTTGTCTCCAGTGCAACGACGGAAAGTTGGATCGCTCCTGAACAGTCATGGTCAGGATGCCCGGTCCGGAACCGTAGGGCCCGAATAACAGTGCATTCTAACGCTACCATCAAGGCGGGGGCTCCCAAAAATTCTTTATCGCCCCAGTGGGGCGCTGGGGTATGTCGCGCGAAAATAAAGAAACCGGCACGAGGCCGGTTCCAGGGGCAGAGCGTTTTCTGGCTTATTTGCGCACGGCAGGGCCGTTGATTTCCAGGCCGTTGTCGATGTAGGCGAGGAAGTATTCCAGGTTGGCGAACTGCGGGCTGAACTCGGGGAATGGCACGGCGCGCGTGTCGCGCATGCAGCCCAGCAGACGGTTCTGGAAGCGCACGATGTTGTCCTTGCTGACGCGGAACACCGGGAAGTGCACGGTCTTGCCGATGCCGGGGCTCAGGGTTTCGGCGCGGGCGTTCTGGCCGGAGTGGTACTGGTGGCAGTCAGCGCAGGAGAGGTTGAGCTGACCGGTCTTGCGGTACCAGGAGGCCTTGCCGTCGTTGAAGGCGGCCACGGCGGCGTCGTTGGGGATGCTGACATCCACCTTCAGGCCGCGCGACTCATAGGAGAGGTAGGCGGAGAGGGCGGAGAGATCCTTGCTTTTGGTATCCATCGGTTTTTCGACGCCATTGGCCTTCTGGCAGGCGATCAGGTCGCTTTCCAGGATGCGTACCTTGTTGGCGGCGGTGTCAAAGAACGGATACTTGGCGCGCAGGCCCTTGGCCGGGTGGCCCAGGCATTCCTCAAAGCTCTTGCCATTGGGAAACTTTGCGGCCCACAGCTTCTTGCCCTTGTCCACCGCGTCCATGTACGGCGGGAACTCCTCGGCGGCTTCCCACTGGGCGCGCGCATCCGGGAGGATGGCGTAAACGCCCATGTTGTACTCGGCCTTGGGGATGTTCGGGAAGCGCTTGTAGAAATACTCGCGGAATTCCTCGGTGAACTGCTGGGGATCAGAAGGGTTGGACGGCTGGGCAAAAGCGGTGCCCGCCGTAAGAGCGAGGCCGGCGATCACGGCGCTCATCACAAATTTTTTCATCGCTAGACTCCCGACGGATTGCGGGGCTCGGCCGAGCCGAACCCGTTAACGCTGTGTGTGCCTGAATTACAGGGTGTACAGGTATTCGACGACCTTTTCGATCTGGTCCTTGGTCAGGATGCCGTGGGCACCGAGCGGGGGCATGATCGTGCCTTCGCCGCGGGTGGGGCGCGGATCCCAGAGGATGTCGAAAAGCGCTTTCTTGTCGGGGAAGCGCATCTTCATGGCAACCAGCGGGGGGCCGATGGTGCCGGGCAGTTCGCCACCCTTGATGTTGTGGCAGGCCAGGCAGTTGCCCTGTCCACGATCAAAGGCGATTTTCTTGCCTTCTTCGGCCGGGGTGAGCGGCTTTGCATCTTTTTTGGCTTCTGCCGCCATCGCGGGGGTGGCCAGCGCAAGGCTGCCGGCGAGGGCGACCGCGGAGACCGTCGTGGCGACGAGGCCGGTTATGTTCCGCATGATACCTCCTAAACGTTCGCATTACGGGGCGCCGGTCGGGTTCGCTGGCGCCGTAGTTGTTATTGCCCTGAGGACCGGTCAGAGGATAAAGCGATTACAGGGCATTACAAAGAAAAGATATTTATGGCTTAACTCAAAAAAATTTCTGTGCCTGCGCGGTTTCAGTGCGCCGGCTTGTCGCTTTCCATCAGGCGTATCTTTTCCTCGATTTCCTTGAGGCGGCTGTCGATGCGGGCACGTGCCACCGGGTCGGCGGCGTTGCGCGACCAGGCGGCTTCCAGTTCGTGATGCGCTTCACGCAGGCGGTTCTGGAGCAGGAAGGCCGTGCCCAGCGCTTCGTGGGATTCCCCTTCGCGCCCCAGTTTGCCCGCGGCTTCCGCCCAGCCCTGGGCGAGGCGGGCGTTATCGGGGTGGCGGCGATAGGCTTCGCGCAGCAGGGTATGGGCCGCCGCCGGGTCGTTGCGTAGCTGAAGCCGTCCCAGGGCGCTGATGAGGGCCGCGTTGTCGGGGTAGAGGCGGTCCAGTTCTCGCAGTGTCTTCAGGGCGGCTCCGGGCTGGCCGCTGGCCTCCTCGGCGTCGGCCAGGGCCATGGCATACCAGATGTTGCCGGGCTTCATGCGCGTGAGTGCCTGCAGACGCTCACGCGCCTGCGTCGGGCGGTTGAGGCGCAGCAGGCAGAGGGCTTTCTGGTATTCGCCGATTTCACGTTCACTGTGTGGATTGCGTTCCAGGCGGTCGAGCAGCCGTTGCGGCTGGCTTTCGACCAGTACTTCCAGGCGGGCGCGTGCCAGGCCGTAATCCAGACTGTCGCTTGCGGGGCGGAAGGGCATCGGCGTCGCTTCGATGCGGTTGTAGGCTTCGGCAACGCGATTGCCGGTCACCGGGTGGGTGCGCAGGTACTCGTTGGCGGCAATCGGGTTGCTGCCTTCCTGGCGCTGAAGTTTTTCAAAGAAGCTGACCATGCCGCGAGGGTCGATGCCCGAGCGGGTCAGGATCTGGATGCCGATGCGGTCGGCTTCGTATTCGTTGTCGCGGGTGAAGTTGAGTTGCTGCTGCGCCGTTCCGGCCATGCCCAGCGCCGCGGCAGCGGCCGCCGCCTGTGGGCTGGCGGCGCCAAGCAGCAGGGCGGCGGCGAAGCCAGCCAGCGCCGGTAGTGTCATGCGGCCTTGTCCAGCCAGCATGCGCGCGATATGCCGCTGGGTGCCGTGGGCGATTTCGTGGGCAAGCACGCCCGCCAGTTCGCTTTCGTTGCGGGTGTGCAGGAACAGCCCGGAGAAGACGGTGACATAGCCGCCGGGGACGGCGAAGGCGTTGATCTGCGGGTCGCGGATGATCTGGAAGTGGAAGGGGAACAGGGTTTCGCCCGAGGCAGTGACCAGTCGCGTGCCCAGCGAGTTGAGGTAGTACTCAATCAGCGGATCATCAAGGAACAGGGCTCTCTGGCGCAGTTCCTGCATGAATCGTGAGCCCAGTAGCTGTTCTGCCGCGGGCGAGAGGGTGCTGTCCACCGCCTCCCCCATGTCGGGCAGGGTGTGCCCTTCGTGAGCGTGCACCGTGCCGCCGGCGGTCAGGACTGCGGAGAGAAGGGCAACTGTGGCAATATTCATGTCTTTTCGCCGGGGCGGCCAGGGAATCGGGAAAAAAGCTTCCGGCTCTTCAGAGTGTTTCAAAGCGGGAGAGTTCGCAAGAATGTACGGTATTGATACGGTGGATGCGCGTCAGGTTGATGCGTGGATGCAGGTGGGGGAGCCTATGCTGCTCGTCGATGTGCGCACGCCTGCGGAAACGGCGCAGGGCATTATTCCAGGGGCGCGTCTGCTGCCTTTGCATCTGGTGCCCATGAATGTGGAGGCGTTTCGCGGTGCGCCGCGCATTGTCGTCTGCTGCCATAGTGGCGCGCGTTCCGCCCAGGCCTGTTATTTCCTCGCTCAGCAGGGGATTTCCAGCGTGTATAACTTGGGCGGAGGCATGATTTCCTGGATGGGCAGCGGTTTGCCCGTAGAGCGGCCTGGCGCCGCCAGCGCCTTGTTGCCGACATGATCGACGAAAGCGTTCCGCTGGAGCTGGATGTGCGCGGATTGTCCTGCCCCATGCCCTTGTTGCGTGCCCGCAAGGCACTGGCGGGGCTGGGTGCGGGGGCGCTTTTGCGTGTTCGGGTGAGCGATCCGCAGGCGCCGGCGGATTTTGAGGCGTATTGCCGCGATAGCGGGCATCAATTGCTGGAGGTCCAGGCGGAAGCCGGGGAGTGGATTCTTTTGCTTTCCCGGCGGAACTGAGGAGCCTCCTTCCGATCGCCTCCGGCACGTGGCCGTAGGCGGCGTCTGTTTTTCAGGCGGGCCGCAATGGCCCGCTTGTCGTAAGTGTCGGGCGGCGTCCCGCCCAGGTCTGTGCGCTGTTCTACCCCTGTGCCTCCCCTTTTTTCGCGTGCCCTGCCTGTTCCGAGTGACTGACTGGGGTTTGTCTTATGTGGTATGAAAAAATATTAGAATATCTTCGGTCGGCGCACATTTTTGTTCGGATTGATGTTTTTTCTTGTTTTGTGTTGTTTTTTGCTGTTGTTTTGCATTTTTCAAGAGGTATTCCGGCTTCAGTGCGATGAGGTCGATGTTCGTTTGTGAATATTAGCTTTTTCTAACCCGACTGGCGCGAGCCGGGGAGGATTTGACAGTTGTGCGGTGGGTGACGAATCTTTGCGTGCTCAAAAAAACAGCACACCGCCCTCGGATGGGGCGTGGTGCCCGAGCCCCCCGGTCTTCGGGGTGCCCAAGCCCGGTAACAGTGAGGAGCTGACCCCATAATGTCCACCCAACGTTATTCTTCCCGTATCGCCCGCCGTTCGGCGCTGGCTTTGTCCGTCGGTCTTGGTCTGTGCGCGGGAAGCGCCTGGGCCACGCACGGCATGAACCTGGATGCCTACGGCGCTCGCGCCGGTGGTATGGGCGGTGCGTCTTTCGCCTATGACTCCGGCAACTCGGCCGTCATGAACAACCCCGCTACGCTGGGCCTGCGTGAGGGCACCCGTAATGACCTCGGCGTCGGCCTGAGCGTGCTTTCCCCGCGCGTCAGCTCCTATCACCCGATGGCGGGCTCGGTCGGTTCTTCCGGCACGAATTACTACATGCCGTCCATTTCCTTCATCCGCACGCAGGATCGCTTTTCCTTCGGTGCGGCGATGAATGCCCAGGGCGGTATGGGGACTGAGTACGGGGCGGGCTCCAGCCTGTTCGCCGGCGGGATGTCGATGATGGGCAAGATGGCGATGCTCTCGGGCGAGGAAGTCCGTTCCGAGCTGAGCGTGGGGCGACTGATGTTCCCCTTGGCGTACAAGGTGAATGATCGTCTGTCGGTTGCCGCGCAGCTTGACTTCGTCTGGGCGGGGCTTGACCTGAAGATGGATATGGACGGGCGCAGCTTTGGCAGCATGGTGCAGAGCGGTCGCGCTTCGGGCTCGATGGTCAATGCCTTTCAGGGCGCGATGCAGCAGGGTATGGTGCGCGATGTGAATTACGCGCGCTTTGACTTCTCCGACAGCAGCGACTTCACGGGCAAGGCGAACAACACCGGGTTTGCGGGAAAACTGGGCCTGGTGTTCAAGGCAAGCGACCGTATCAGTATCGGTGCGACCTATCACAGCAAGACCAAGCTGGGCGATCTGGAAGCGGGTGGTTCGACCGTGACCATGGGGGTGGATACGCCGATGGGCGCCATGGCCATTCCGGTTACCGGTACCGTGAAGGTGATCGACTTCCAGTGGCCGGAAACCTATGGCGTGGGTGTGGCCTTCCAGGCCACCGACCGCCTGATGCTGGTGGCCGACATCAAGCAGCTGAAGTGGTCGAAGACCATGGAAAACTTCGTTCTGGGCTTCACGGCGGATGCGGCACAGGGCAATCCGATGGCGGCCGGCTTCGGCGGCACCTCGATGACCGCGTCGATGGCACAAAACTGGGATGACCAGACCGTTTTCGCCTTTGGCGGCGAGTACAAGCTGATGGACAACCTGGCGCTGCGCGCCGGCTTCAGCCTGACCGACAATCCGATTCCGGACAGCACGCTGAACCCACTGTTCCCGGCGATCACCAAGAATCACATGACTTTGGGTCTGGGTTATCGCTTCAACAAGGCCCACTCCCTGGCGGCGGCGGTGTCCTACGCGCCGCGCGTGCAGCAGACCAACTCCGAGAATGGCATTACGTCCTCGCACAGCCAGACCAACTGGCGCATCAACTACAACTACACGTTCTGAAGGGTGGCTTCGGCTTTGCCCGCGTGAGCATGGGGCGCCTTGGCGCCCCTTTCTCGTTTACGAGGGTCTGACCGTGGGTTTGCCGGCGTCCGGCGCAGGAAGGGAGGCGTACTGGAGTTCACTATCATGAATAAATTCTGGGCAGTCGTTGTGTTGTTCGGGGTGTTGGGTGTAACGGCGGCTCAGGCCGCGCTCAAGCCTTTCGTCGCGGGAGTGCCACGCGCGGGCTCGCTGGAGGAAGTGGCCGCGCAACTGGATATTGCCGCGTCCGGCGCGGGTTTCGAACTCGTGGGGCGCCTGGCGCCGGGGCCGGATGCGCTGGTTCTGGCCTTCACCCATCCGGAGCTGAAAAGGCAGGCGGCGATGACGCCGCGAGGTGGCTATGGGGCTGTGGTGCGGGTGGGGCTCACGGCTACCCCCTCTGGGGTGGTACCCGTGTGGACTTCGCTGACGTATCAGGCGGTGGCCTACCGTATGGGCAGTGCATTGGGGGGGCTTTCCGACGCTTTTGACAGGGCAATGGGCGGTGGGCAGCCGTTCGGTGCCGAAGGGTTTCAGGAAAAGGATCTGGCCGGCTATCGCTACGGATTCGGGATGGAAACCTTTGGCGAGTCCTATGATCTGGGCGATTATCCAAGCCACGAAGCGGCCGTGAGGGCCATTGAGGCCAATCTGGCCCGACAGGCCGGCGGTGTCGGAAAAGTGTATCGCGTTGATATTCCGGGGACGCAGCAGACCGTGTTCGGTGTCAGTCTGCACCCGGAAAACCCTCATGAGGCCAACGAGAACTGGCTGTTGGGCAGGATCGATGACGGGCAGCAGCGCCGTTGGGCCTGGCTGCCTTATGAAATCCTCGTGCGGGGTAACAAGGCGGAGGCGCTGCACCTGCGCTACCGCCTGGCGCTGTTTTTTCCTGGTATACGCATGACAGGAAACGGGCCGAATTTCATGAGCCTGCGCGACTCGCCGGATGCGGTTCAGTCCGTACTGCGCACCGCCTCCGGCGGCCGGCTGGCCGCAAATTTGGATGCGCCCGTATGGGCACAGTGAACAAGCCTGACAGGATCAGCCCGTGATTAGTGAGTGATATTCCGGCTGGGTTTCATTAAAATCGCCGGTTCCCCTAACTATGGTTGCCCGTCGCCCAGGGGCGGCGAGCTCGCGAGGAGAGAGCTGGTGAACCTGTCCGGAGCTGAAATTCTGGTCCGCTGTCTGCAGGAAGAAGGCGTCGAGCACGTCTTCGGCTATCCCGGTGGCGCGGTGCTGCACATTTATGATG
The DNA here is from genome assembly GCA_028696185.1 of Halothiobacillaceae bacterium. Lineage (GTDB taxonomy): Bacteria > Pseudomonadota > Gammaproteobacteria > Halothiobacillales > Halothiobacillaceae > JAQVHL01. The sequence goes on along the minus strand of JAQVHL010000005.1, from coordinate 51,248 downwards.
CGCTTTTTCAGCAGGATCAGGTGAAGCATGTGCTGGTGCGCCACGAACAGGGGGCCGTACATGCCGCTGACGGTTATGCCCGCGCCACCGGCCGCACCGGGGTGGTGCTCGTCACCTCGGGGCCGGGCGCGACCAATGCAGTCACGGGCATCGCCACGGCCTATATGGATTCCATCCCGCTGGTCGTTCTGACCGGGCAGGTGCCTACCTCGCTGATTGGTAACGATGCCTTTCAGGAAGTCGACAACGTTGGCATCACCCGCCCCTGCGTGAAGCACAACTTCCTGGTCAAGGATGTCAACGACATTGCCGAGACCATCAAGAAAGCCTTCTATATCGCCAGCACGGGCCGTCCGGGGCCGGTGCTGGTGGATATTCCCAAGGATGTGACCGACCCCAAGGTCAAGGTGCCGTTCGTCTACCCCGATCAGATCCGCATGCGGTCCTACAACCCGACCGTCAAAGGACATCCGGGGCAGATCCGTCGTGCGGTGGAAATGATGCTCGCCGCGAAGCGCCCGATGATCTACAGCGGAGGCGGCGTCATCCTTGGGCGCGCGGCCGAACCGCTGACCCGTCTGACGCGCCAGCTGGGCTTTCCCATCACCAACACCCTGATGGGGCTGGGCGGCTATCCGGCCAGTGACCGCCAGTTCGTCGGCATGCTGGGCATGCACGGCACCTATGAAGCCAATATGGCGATGCACCATTGCGATGTGCTGATTGCCATCGGCGCCCGCTTCGATGATCGCGTCACCGGGAATCTGGCCAAGTTCTGCCCGACGGCGAAGATCGTCCACATCGATGTCGATCCGGCTTCTATTTCCAAGAACGTGAAGGTCGATGTACCCATCGTCGGCGAGGTCGACACGGTTCTGCAGGAGATGATCCGCCTGCTCGAACACGAAGGTGGCCAGCCGGACGGCGAGGCGCTCAAGGCCTGGTGGGCGCAGATCGAGGAATGGCGCGGCATGAACTGCCTGCGCTACCGGATGAGCGACGAGGTCATCAAGCCGCAGTACGTCGTCGAAAAGCTGTGGGAAATCACCGGTGGCGATGCCTATGTCACCTCCGATGTGGGTCAGCACCAGATGTGGGCCGCGCAGTACTACCGCTTCGACAAACCCAACCGCTGGATCAATTCCGGTGGGCTGGGCACCATGGGGTTCGGCCTGCCTGCGGCGTTGGGGGTGAAAACGGCTTTTCCGGAGGCGGAAGTGGTCTGCATTACCGGCGAAGGCAGCATCCAGATGAACATCCAGGAGCTGTCCACCGCCCTGCAGTACTATCTGCCGGTCAAGGTGGTGAGTCTCAATAACCGCTATCTGGGCATGGTCCGTCAGTGGCAGGAGTTTTTCTATTCCGGTCGCTACGCGATGAGCTACATGGAAGCCCTGCCGGATTTCGTCAAGCTCGCGGAAGCCTACGGTCATGTCGGCATGCGTATCGAGAAACCGGGCGATGTCGAAGGCGCCCTGCGCGAAGCCTTTGCCCTCAAGGACCGTCTGGTGTTCATGGATTTCCAGACCGATCCCACGGAAAACGTCTACCCGATGGTTCCGGCCGGCGCCGGCCTCAACGAAATGATTCTGGTATAAGCGATGCGGCACATCATCTCCATCCTCATGGAAAACGAGGCGGGCGCGCTGTCGCGCGTTGCCGGTCTGTTCTCGGCGCGCGGCTACAACATCGAGTCGCTGTGCGTGGCGCCTACCCAGGACGATACCCTCTCGCGCCTGACGCTGGTCACCCGCGGCGATGACCAGATCATCGAACAGATATTGAAGCAACTGAACAAGCTCATCGAAGTGGTCAAGGTGCAGGACATCGAGGATGCCCCGCACATCGAGCGCGAGCTGATGCTCATCAAGCTGCAGGCGGCGGGTGCCGACCGCGATGAAGTCATGCGTCTGTGCGAAATCTTCCGGGGCAATATCATCGACGTCACCGAAACCAGCTACACCGCGCAGCTCGTCGGCCCCGGCGAGAAGCTCGATGCCTTTATCGAGGCCCTGGGGCGCATCCCTGTCATTGAGGTGGTGCGTTCCGGCGCGCTGGGCATCAGTCGTGGTCCACGCGGCATGACCGTCTGAATTTTCCCTGCGCCGCCTGAGGGCGGCGCTTTTTTCGAACAACGCCCTTTCTTCCAGGAGTTTGCAGACATGCAGGTTTACTACGACAAAGATTGCGACCTTTCCATCATCCAGGGCATGAAGGTCTCCATCATCGGCTACGGCTCCCAGGGCCATGCGCACGCGCTCAACCTCAAGGATTCCGGCGTTTCCGTCACCATCGGCCTGCGTCCGGGCTCCGCGTCCGCCGTCAAGGCGCAGAACGAAGGTTTGACCGTCAAGAGCGTGCCTGAAGCGGTTGCCGGGGCGGATCTGGTGATGATCCTCGCCCCGGACGAGCATCAGGCGGCCATCTACGCCAACGACATCGAGCCGAATCTCAAGCAGGGCGCCACCCTGGCCTTCGCCCACGGCTTCAACATCCTCTACAACCAGATCGTCCCGCGTGCCGACCTGGACGTCATCATGGTCGCGCCCAAGGCTCCCGGTCACACCGTGCGCTCCGAGTTCGTCAAGGGTGGCGGCATTCCCGACCTGATCGCCGTTCACCAGGACGCTTCCGGCCGCGCCAAGGCCACGGCACTGTCCTACGCTTCCGGCGTGGGCGGCGGCCGCACCGGCATCATCGAAACCACCTTCAAGGACGAGACCGAAACCGACCTGTTCGGTGAACAGGCCGTCCTCTGCGGCGGTGCGGTGGAACTGGTCAAGATGGGCTTCGAAACCCTGACCGAAGCGGGCTACCCGGCCGAGATGGCCTACTTCGAGTGCCTGCACGAACTCAAGCTGATCGTCGATTTGATGTACGAAGGCGGCATCGCCAACATGAACTACTCCATCTCCAACAACGCGGAGTATGGCGAGTACGTCACCGGCCCCGAAGTCATCAACGAACAGTCTCGCGCGGCCATGCGCAATGCGTTGAAGCGCATTCAGAGCGGTGAATACGCCAAGATGTTCATCCAGGAAGGGCGCACCAACTACCCCTCGATGACCGCACGTCGTCGCCAGAACGCCGAGCACGCCATTGAGCAGACCGGCGCCCGCCTGCGCGAAATGATGCCGTGGATCCAGAAGAACAAGATCGTCGACAAGACCCGTAACTGATCGCATCAATCTGCGGATTACAAAAAGGGCGCCCAGGCGCCCTTTTTTGTCACGACAAATCCATAAACCGGTTTTAAAAGTGGTTTGGTACGCGAACATCAAGTACGGCAAGTACATGCCGTTCAAAAGTCCGTCGCGGCCGGGCGGCTCGACGAAGCAAAAGGCGGGTGCTTTGTATGGCGTATTGAAGGGAAGCCCCTCATGCACTCACACGGGCTGTTTCTCTGACTTCATCTCGCGGCCATTCAATAGTGATGCACAGTCCCCCTTCCGGGCGATTGCTTGCGGCGATTGAACCGGCATGGCGCTCGATCGCGCGGCGAGCAATGGCGAGACCCAGTCCATATCCTGAGCCTTTTCTGGCATGGCGCCCCCGGTGAAATGGTTCGAAAATGCTGTGTAATTCATTTTCAGGAACGCCTGGACCGTTATCGGCGATGCTCAAAACCAGCTTGCCGTCACGATTGCTCAAGTGTATGGCGACCTGCCCATGAGCGGGGCTATGTTGCAATGCATTGCGAATGATGTTGTCGAGCGCCCGGTGCAGCAACTCGGGTTCTCCGAAGAGTTGATCCTTTCCCATCGCGAGATCGCTCAGCTCGACATGGCATCCGCTTTCGGTAGCCTCGAAGCGGGCGTCTTCCACAACATCGGCAAGCAGTGCGCCCAGGGAAAAACGCTCTCCGGGGGTATGCGTCATCCCGGACTCAAGGCGCGCCAGGGTGAGCACCTCGCCAACCAGACGATCCAGGCGAGCGGATTCATGCTCGATACGGTCAAGGTGGGTTGCAATTTGGCCGGGTTGCTGACGTGCCAGTTCGACCGCGATACGCAGTCTGGCCAGAGGAGAGCGCAGTTCATGGGAAACATCATGCAGCAGGCGTTTCTGTGCGTTGACGAGAGTTTCCAACTGGTGGGCCATACGGTCGAAATCAGCACCAAGGTCCCCGATCTCATCGTTATGCCGCCCCATCAGGGGGTGTACTCGGGTATCCAGGCGCCCCTCCTCGACCTGACGCAGTGCCCAGCGCAGATTGCGAATCGGACGGGAGAGATACCAGGCCGCCAAGGCACTAAAGGCTAAACTGGCGAGCAGGCCGAAGGCGAGCAATAAACCGGCCGGGGGTTTGGGCGGTTCTGAACCGGGTTGGTGGGGGAAGGGGGGCGGAGGGGGCTTGGTGGCGTGTTCCCGTGGCGCCGGGGGAGGGGGCGTCCGTGTATTCGGCCTGTCCAGGAGCAGAAGGAGCTGTTGACCGTTTCGGTCCGTTATCAGCATCCGGTTTGTGCTGTCTTGTCCTTGGGGTACGTGTTCGAGCAGATGCGGGGGAAGCGGACGTCCCAAAAGCTCATGTCCTTGGGCATCCACAGCCAGGAGCTGGGCTTGCCCCGTTCGTTGCTGTTCAGACAGTAAATGGCGTACCGCTTCATTTCCTCCATGCTGGAATGCCAATGCGGCTGTGCGTAACCAGAGGGCCTCGTCCATCTTCGCCAGAGGGAGCTCTTTTTCCTGTTCAAGGCTGCGCTTGTGCAGCCAAACTCCAGTTCCGGTGCCTGCGGCAGCGAGCAGGAGTGCCAGCCAGAAGGCAAGAAAGAACTTCCAGAATAAACGACCCATTCTCATGCCTTGAGCAGTTGGTATCCCATTCCGCGTACGGTCTGGATACAGGAGCGTCCGTCCGCGAAGCTCCCGAGCTTGTGGCGCAGGCTACTCATGTGTACATCGATACTGCGGTCATACCGCGCCAGCGGCCGTCCCAAGCCTTGTTCGGAAAGCTCCGGTTTTCCTACGGGACGTCCCGCATGTCGAATCAGGACTTCCAGCAGATTGAATTCAGTGCTGGTCAGCTTCAGTGTCTGACCAGCCCAACTGGCGAGGCGCCGTTCAGGCCAAAGCTCCAATGGACCGGCCTGCAAAGGGGCGGCAGAGGCCGCTTCAGCGGATGCGCTCCGGATGCGACGCAGGATGGCCCGGATACGGGCAGCCAGTTCCCTTGGGTTGAAAGGTTTGGGGACATAGTCGTCGGCGCCCAGTTCAAAGCCGACAATTCGATCAATATCATCGCCACGCGCTGTCAACATCAGCACGGGCAGGGCGCTCGCTGCGCGGATGGCGCGAAGGGCATCGATTCCGTTCATTCCGGGCATCATGATGTCGAGAACGATCAGGTCGTAGTTGCCACTCAGGGCTTCCCGGACGCCATCCTCGCCATTACATGCCGTGCTTACGCTGTAGCCTTCCCGGCTTAGATAGTCGCTCAGCAGCCCGCTAAGCTCCATATCGTCATCTACCAACAGGAGTTTGCTCATCGGTCTTCAGGAAAGAGGGTGAGAATCATGACGATATGATACGGAATCCGAACAGGAATCTCCGCCATGCCGGGCCGGATTTACTTGATTTTACCTGGCGTCTTCCCCTGTTAACGTCGGCTCGGCGCACACTTTTTGGGCCGGAATGTCCCGGTGAGATGCGTTTTGCGAAGAGGGTTTCATGTTCAATTTAAATCCAGCAAAAAGGGTGGTCATGCCCCTGCTGATCGGTGTGTCATTGTTTCTGCCTCTATTGGTTCGGGCACAGCCACAGCCGGACCCCCTATCCAAAGAACCACCGCCTCCCCTTGTCGCCCCGCTGCCTCGTTCCGAATGCGCCGGGCCGCCTCCTCTTGAGTTTTTGTTGAATGAGGTAGAGTTGAGCGACGAGCAGACGCTGAAAATCCATCGTCTCTTGCGCGATCAGCAACGCGATATGAAAGCGTATGCCCGGACGGTGCACGAACTGGAGCGTGATCTATACAAAATGGAAAAGCAGGATGGCGTGACCGAGGCGCAAATGGAAGAGATAAGCCGTCGCCTGGGCACGGCGCTTGCCGGTATGCGGGTCAAGCCCCTTCGTACGCGTATGGCGCTCATGCAGCTGCTGACGCAGGAGCAGCGCGCGGTGATGCTCAAGCACCAAAGAGGGCCGCGGGAGGGAGAGTTCCCTGGCATCGATAGTCTGTTCTGGCACTCTGCGGTACAGCCTTGATATTTCACGTGGGTTTGACCCACCTACTCGTCGTCCTGCGGGAGATTCGTGATTTCTTAACGATGGGTTAACCGGATTTTTCACGCTTTTACCTAGGTGTGATGCCAGCAAACAAGGCAAAGGAACATACTGAAGCTGACGCCTATGCACATCGGTGTCACCCATGTACGTTTTTAAGGAGTGCATTATGGTCAGTTCTATCAGTGGTAGTGCGGGCTATATTTCGACGATGGCTTCCGCTATGGGGCGTTCTCAGCGCCCCGATACGTCCCGGATTGCGGAGGACCTTTTTTCGAAGCTTGATAGCAGCTCAAAGGGCTATCTGGAAGTCAGCGATCTGGAAACGGCATTTGGAGAGATGAGCTCTTCAACAGTCGCCAGCGCGAGTGAAGTCTTTTCATCGCTGGATGGGGATAGTGATGGCAAAGTGACACAGGATGAAATGGCTCAGGCCCTGAGCGAACTGGAGAGTCAATTTCAAAGTTTGAGGATGAAGGGCGGTGGGCCGATGGAGGGCATGATGCCTCCGCCCCCTCCGCCTGAAGAGGATGAGGGGTTTACCCAGGAAGAATTGAGTTCGCAGCTTGAGGAAATCGGTGAAACCGATAGCGCGCGTTCGGCACTTATTTCCAGTATCGTCTCGAACTTCGATGCGGCCGATACAGACGGAGACGGTAAGGTAAGCCTCAAAGAGGCTATGGCTTACCAGGAGTCGGCACAGGCCAGCACTGGGAGTAGCAGCAATGAAGGCTCTGCCATTTCGGATGCGGGCGACTCGACGGGTGAAGGCGGAACGACCGCGCGTGTCCTGCTTCAGATCATGCGCTTGTCTGAAGCCTATGGGTTGGGACGGCAGAGTGAAGTGGGAGGCGGGCTGTCACAGCTGGCATGAATTGTCCCGCAGCGCCTTCCGGATGTGTATGGGGAGTCTTTCCAGTTACCAGTATGGTTGATGTGTTTATCTGAGTGCTGAAAAAAGTAGCTCACCCTTTTTCAGCCCGGCAGCTCCCCCTACGAAGTCCTTGCGGCATTTCTGCTGTGGGGATTTCCTGTTTCTGGTCTTTGAGAACCCGGTCTCCTGCCTCTTTTTTGCATGCCCGCTGTGCAGCAAGGACACGCGAGCTTTCATTTTGGGGCCTTCTGCAGATTATTTCTCAATTCCCTTGTGAATGCTGATGGCCCAGGCTGCGATTTCCAGGTTATGGAGGAGAGGGGGCGCCGGGCCAAGGCGAGGCAACCATTCGGCCAGATCGCTGCGGTTGTCGAGTGTATCGGGTTGTGGGGTGATGCGGTTGAGAACCACGGCGGCCAGTGTCAGGCCCCGCCGGTAGAGGGCTTCAACCGCGAGAAGGGTGGGGCTCAGGGTGCCGAGCCGGTCTTCGCAGACCAGCAGCACGGGCAGGTTCAGGGCCTGGGCAAGATCGATATTGAGTGCGTCTTCGGCGAGCGGTGAGTACAAGCCGCCTGCGCCTTCGACCAGCAGGAAGCCGTCGGTTTCGTCCGCGCAGGCGGCCTGAAGGTCACGGAGGCTCAGGCGCTCTCCCTGCAATTGTGCGGCACGGGGCGGGGCCAGTGGGGCGCGCAGCCTGTAGGGGCAAACCTGCTGCAGTGGCCCGGACCAGCCGCTGGCCTCACGCAGGGCGGCGGCATCGGCGGGAAAGAGTTGTCCGTTGCGCTCCTCGCAACCGGATTCGGCCGGTTTGCGCGGAACGACGTTCAGGCCCCGCGCCGCGAGTGTCCGGGCAAGCGCGGTGGCGACATGGGTTTTGCCGACGCCGGTGTCGGTGCCGGCGATGAACAGGCCGCGCATGACCCGCTTCAGGGGGCGGTTTGTCCCAGCGGTTCGAAACGCCCGGTGTTGCGATCATAGCCGTGGAGCTTGCCGGCGGCCATGTCGAAGTACCAGCCGTGCAGTTGCAGCCGGCCTTCGCGGACGCGGCGTTCGACCATGGGGAAGGTCATGAGGTTGTCCAGCGAGGCGAGGATGGAGTCTTTCTCGCATTCGCGGGCCAGTTCGTCGACCGGTGCCTGGGGGTAGTCGGCGCGGGCGCGGTCGTAGGCGGGACGGGCAAGGGCGAGCCAGCGGTAGACGAGGCTGGGGCTGTCGATGTGGGCTTCGCCGGGGTTCTCGCATAGCGCGCGGATGCCGCCGCACTGGGAGTGGCCGTTGATGATGATGTGCTCGACTTCCAGGACGTCGACCGCGTATTCGATGGCGGCGCTGACGCCGTGCTGACCGGTGTTGGTCTCGTAGGGCGGGACGATGTTGGCGACGTTGCGGATGATGAACAGGTCGCCTGGGTCCGTGCCGAAGACGATGGCGGGGTCAACGCGTGAGTCGGAGCAGGCCAGGAAAAGCACCCGCGGGCACTGACCTTCGCGCACCAGGGCCTGAAAATAGGCGTCGCGTTGGGCGAAGCGTTCGTCATGGAAGCGGCGGAAGCCGTTGACGAGCTTGTCGATCGGGGGGCTGTTTTCGCACATGGTTCAGTCTTCCGGTCGGTCAGGTGGTCAGGCGGCGCAGGGCTTCGCGGTATTTGTCGGCGGTGCGCGCGGCGATCTCCGGCGGCAGTTCCGGGCCCGGCGGGGTTTTGTTCCAGTCGAGGGTTTCCAGCCAGTCACGCACGTACTGCTTGTCGAAGGAGGGCGGGCTGATGCCCGGCGCGTAGGTGTCGGCGGGCCAGAAGCGCGAGGAGTCCGGGGTGAGCGCTTCGTCGATCAGGTGCAGAGCACCGGCCTCGTCGACACCGAATTCGAACTTGGTGTCGGCGATGATGATGCCGCGTGAGAGGGCGTATTCGGCGGCTTCGCGGTACAGGCGCAGGCTGGTATCGCGCACCTGTCGGGCGAGGGATTCGCCGAGCAGGCGCACGGTGGCGGCGTAGTCGATGTTCTCGTCGTGTTCGCCGACGGCGGCCTTGGAGCTGGGGGTGTAGGTCGGCTCCGGCAGGCGGTCGGCCAGGCGCAGCCCTTCGGGCAGGGCGATGCCGCAGACGGCGCCGGTCTTCTGGTAATCCTTCCAGCCCGAGCCGATCAGGTAGCCGCGTACGATGGCTTCGACCGGCAGGGCGCGCAGTTTTTTCACTACCATGCTGCGTCCTTCCAGCGGGGCGCGTTCGGCGGCATCGGGCACCGCATCCTCAAGGCGCAGGTCGTCGGCCAGATGGTTGGGGACGATGTGCCGGGTACGTTCGAACCAGAACCTGGAGATGGCGGTAAGTACGCGGCCCTTGTCCGGAATCGGGGTCGGCAGGATGACGTCGAAGGCGGACAGCCGGTCGGTGGTGACGATCAGGAGGTGGTGCGCGTCGATGTCGTAGATGTCGCGCACCTTGCCGCGATGGATGAGGGGAAGGCAGCTAAGGTGCGAGTCGAGCAGGGCATCGGTGCTGGGCATGGCGATCTCGGTCGCGCGGTCGCGCGGCGTGGGGGTTGCTTGAAGTGAGCGTTATTCTATAGCCTGCCGGTTTTCCCCGCCATGTCGGTTGCTTCGATGTTTCGAGTCTGTTTGTCCGTTTGTCGGGTGGTTTTCGCCCTTTGCCTGAGTTTGTTCGTGCCGGCGGTGTCGGCCCTGGAGCTGCGCGATGGGCAAGGCAATGTGCTGGAGGCCGAGGTGCTGGGGGAGGAGGGCAAGGGGCCGTTGTTCATCTGGCTGATCTCGCAATACGGCCATGCGGAGGAGCCGCGCGCTATCGGCGCTGCGCTTGTTTTGCGGGGCGCGGAAGTGTGGCTGGTCGATCTGCTGGATTCCCTGTTGATGGAGCGCACCAGCGACAATGTGCGCAATCTGGAGGGGGAGCCCGTGCTGGCCCTGATCGAGGCGGCACAGCGCGCGGTGGAGGGGACGTCCCGGCCTGTGGTTCTGGTGGCCTGTGACCGCATGGCCGCGCCTGCGCTGCGTGGCATGCGGCTGTGGCAGGCGCGCGGCGTGGCGTCCTCCCGTCTGGCCGGGGCGGTACTGTTTTTTCCTAATCTCTACCGGGGCAATCCCGTGGCCGGTGAGGACCCTGAGCTTATCGGTATCGCGCGGGCGACCAACATGCCGGTGTTTGTCATGCAGCCCGAGCTGGGCACGCAACGCTGGCGTTTCGCTGAGTTGCTCGATGCGCTGCATGCGGGAGGCAGCGCGGCCTGGGGTTGGTTCCTGCCGCAGGTGCGTGATTTCTTCTATCTGCATTTCGAACAGCCGACGCCCTCCGAAGAGCAGATGACCACGCAGATTCCCCAGCGCCTGTTTACGGCGGCCCGCCTGCTTGCCGCCGCGCCGCACCCGAGCGTGCCGGCACCGCTGGATGGGGCGGCCGACAAGGCCAAGGGGGCGACGAGCGGCCTTGTGATGCGCAAGGCCCCTGTCGAGGCGCCGGGTTTTGATCTGATCGATACCCGGAACAGGCGTCTGCGGCTTGAGGACTACCGGGGCAAGGTGTTGCTGGTGAACTTCTGGGCGACCTGGTGCCCGCCCTGCGTGCATGAAATTCCGTCCATGAACCGTCTGGCGGCGGAATACGATCCGGGGCGTTTCGAGATCGTCTCGATCAATTTCAAGGAGGACGCCGAGCACATGCGCGGCTTCCTCAAGAAGGTGGCGGTGGACTTTCCCGTGCTGCTGGACCCGCAGGGGCAGGCGGCACGTCAATGGAAGGTGTTTGCCTTTCCCAGTTCCTTCCTGGTCGATGCGCAGGGGCGCATTCGTTACAGCGTGAACAGCGCCATTGCGTGGGATACCGACGAGGTACGGCAGGTCGTGGATGGTTTGATCGAGAACACGCCTTGACTGCCTTGAAGGGCGGCGGAACCGCCCTTGCGCAAAAGCGGTTGTGTCGTGCGTTCAGCGCAGGCGTGCGTCGAACTGGTCGGCAATCTCAGCCCAATCGCCGTCGTCGGCCACGGCTTCACGCAGGAAGGCGGCCTGAGCCGGCCGCCAGAACGGGGCGTCCGAAAGCAGCATGTTGTGCGGCAGGGGGCGATGGGTTTCGATAAAACGCTCGATGGCCTCTTCGTTGTCGGGCAGGCCCAGCTGGGCAAACAGTTCGCTCAAGGGGTGGAAGTTGCTGTTCATCGGTACGCTCCTTGAGATCAAGAATGTATGCTCGCAAAGCATACTGCATTTCGTGAGGCCAGCATGAGCGATACTCCTCCTCCCGTTGCGCCGACGCCGCCACCGGCGGCGGTGCCGGAAAATTCCTGGCGAACCGCCTTTATTGTGCTGGTCACGGTGCTGGTGACGGTGGTTCTCACCTTTGTGGCCGTGCGCTACTACCTGTTTCCATCCTCGTTCACGCCGGTGAGCCTGAATCCGGCGGAGTCGCGTGCCCTGGACGCCAAGTTCGCACGGCTGGAGCAGCTGACCGGGGTGGCCGCCCCGATCCCGCTGCGCCCGCCCGGCACGTCCGTAAGCGAGCCGCCCGTGGCGGAACCCTACCGTGAGGATGCCGAGCGACGCACCTTGCGTTTCACCCAGCGCGAGCTTAATGCATTGATCGCGCGCAACCCGGATCTGTCCGGGCGGCTGGCGATTCACCTCGCTCCTGGACAGATGAGCGTTCGCGCGAGGATTCCGCTAGACCCGGATTTTCCGGTATTCGGCGGGCAGACCCTGCGGGTGGCCTCGGGGCTGGGGCTGGAGTACACAGCGGGCAAGCCGGTGGTCGTGTTGCGCGGGGTCAGTCTGATGGGCGTGCCGCTGCCGGGCGCCTGGCTGGGAGGGCTGAAGAATCTGGATCTGGTGGCTACCTTCGGCGGCGAGCACGGATTCTGGAAGGCTCTGGCCGACGGGGTGGAATCGCTGCGGGTGGAGGACGGGGAGCTGGTGATCGTCCTGCGCGAGTGAGTCGTGTCAGGGCCGGTTCACGCGCGATCAGCGGCGGGCGAGCGAGACGGTGTAATCCTTGCCTTGCTTGACCTTCTCGTAATTGCCGAAGACCTCGTTCATGGTGCGCTTGAAGAACTCGCGCAGGCCGTTGATGCTGACGAAGTACAGTCGTCCGCCCGGCTTGAGGCGATCCAGCGCATCGTAAAGAAAGATGTACAGCATTTCCTTGCCGACTTTGGCGGGGATATTGGACACGATCAGGTCAAACTGGCGGTTGCCGACAGCGGAAAACCCGTTGCTCAGCAGCGCCTGGGCGTTGTCGATGCGGTTGAGGCGGGCGTTGCGCGCGGCGTAGTCGACCGCGACAAAATCCTTGTCGACCATCAGTGTCTGCCCTTGCGGGGCCAGTCGGGCGAGCGTCAGGCCGATGGGGCCATAGCCGCAGCCCAGGTCCAGACAATCGTCTTGTGGATGGACTTCGATGTGTTCCAGCAGGAGCCGTGAGCCGTCGTCCAGCTCGCGGGGCGAGAACAGTCCCCAGGTGGAATGAAGGTTCAGGGGCACGCCGCGCACATCGGTGCTGAGGGTGATGTCCTGACGAAAAGCGTCGACTTGGGCACGGTTCATGGCGAGGTTCCGCTTAAGGGCAAGGGCGGGATTATGGCAGATCGGCCGGGGGGCGCGCATGGTCCTTGTCGTCGGGGCTCTGGCAGCGGGTGCAGCGGCCGCGCAGCTCCAGGGTGCGGTGCGCGATGGTAAAGCCCTGTGTGGCGGCCATTTCATCCAGAATGGCGATGAGTCCGGCATGACGGGCCTCGCGCACGTCACCGCAGCGCTCGCAGAGAAACAATACCGGGTCATGATGGGCCTCGGGATGATCGCAGCCGACGTAGGCGTTCAGACTTTCGATGCGGTGTATCAGCCCGTGTTCGAGCAGGAAATCCAGGGCGCGGTAGACCGTGGGGGGCTTGGTGGTGTGCTCCGAGCCGCTGAGACGGTGGATGAGGTCGTAGGCTTTGACCGCTTCATGGTTGCGCCAGATTTCTTCGAGCACCTGCCGGCGCAGTGGGGTCAGTCGCGCGCCGCGTTGTGAGCAGATCCGTTCGGCTTCTGCCAGCGCCCGGTCGATGCAGTTGGCGTGGTCATGCGCGGTCATGGGGGGTACCGGTGCGCTCGTGTGTCAGTTTCATCGCGGCAGTATGCCCGGCGCGGGTCAGGGCACACAAGATAAGTGCGCTGGCAACCAGTACCGGGCCGAAGGGTTGGTCAAGCCGCAGGGCCAGTTCAAAGGCGATCAGGTAGGCTCCCAGGGCCAGGGACAGACAGAGCAGAACGGCAAGACGCAGGTTGGGCGCGAGCCGTGACGCCGTCCAGGCCGGCAGCAGGACGAGGGCGAAGCTGGCCATGACACCCAGGGTCAGGGTGCCCAGCGCCAGCAGCAGGGCGGCCAGCCATTCGAATAAGGCTTGCAGGCGGCGGTCGGGTTGGCCGTTGGCCTGTTCGTGCTCGGGAAAAAGGCGCGCGCGCAGCAGGGCGCGGCTCAGGCGCTTCCAGAGTAGGGGCAGGGCCACAGCCAGGGGGAGCAGGGCCGCCAGGTGTTCCACGCGGGTGAAGTAGAGTTGGCCGTCGACCAGTGCGTGGGCAAGGGCGTCCCCCAGGGGGGTGTTGGCCGCCAGAAGCATTACCGTGGACCAGCCCGCGAGGATCATCACGCCATAGCCCAGCGCACCCAGCTGGAGGCGGCGCTTGAGGTCGGCGGCCACCAGCGCCGTGGCGGGGGCGGCCAGCAGGGCGGGGATGCCGCTGGCGGTACCGATGAGCGCGCCTGCGGCGGCGATTTGAGAAATACCCAGTGCTGCCAGCCAGTCGCGACGTGCAAACAACAAAAGACCGATCCCGCCCAGAAGCAGGCTGGCCAGCAGGCCATTGAGGAAGGGCAGGGCGAACACATCCAGGGCGCTCATGAGGGCTCCAGGGTGAGTACGCGCGCGCCGGTGCGTTCGAGAAAGTCGGCGTCGTGGCTGACGACAAGGGCGGCAACGCCGGGGCGCCGTTGGGCAAGCAGTTCGAGAAGGCGGTCGATGCGCTGAGGATCAAGGTTGTTGGTTGGCTCGTCCAGCGCCAGGATGTCGCCGGGTGTGGAGAGCAGCGCCCAGAGGTGCAGAAGCTGAAACTGGCCGCCGCTTAAGCGATCAATGCGTTTGCTGAACAGCGCGGCGATGTCGGCCGGGGCTTCGGCGGGCGTGCCGAGCAGCGCCAGGTAGTCGCGTGCGCTGAGCGGTAAATCGCGCGGGCGATGCGGGTGCTGTGCCTGCACGGCGAAGCGTAGACCGGGGCGCCGGGTCACGCTGCCGGCAAAGGGCGGTATTTGCCCGGTGAGCGTGCGCAGCAAGGTGGTCTTGCCGGCGCCATTAGGGCCGCGCAGGCCGAGGGTTTCGCCGGGAGCCAGTTCAAAGTCGAGCGGCGCGCAGAGCGCCCGCTCGTGGCCGGCCTGCAGTTGCCGGGCGACCAGCAGCGTCATGGCGTGCCGCCGGCGGCCAGTGCCTCTACCCAGGCGTCGATCAGGCGCAGGTAGGCTTGCCCGTCGGCATCGGCGGGTGGGTCCAGCGGCAGGATGCGTATCGGCAGCCCGGTCAGTTCTGAGAGCTGGCGCGGTCCATCGGGCGCATGCCAGGGCGCCTGGACGATGACACCTTTCTGCCCTTGCAACTGAGCGGCCAGTTCGCGCAGATGATTCGCCGTGGGGGGAACGCCGGGTACGGGTTCCAGGGTGCCGAGCAGCTTCAGGCCGAAGCGGTCCAGCAGGTAGACCGCGTCGCGATGGTAAAGCACCGCTCCTTGTGCCCCTTTCAGGCTTTCGCGCCACACAGGCAGGCGGGCTTCGACGGCGGCACGAAAGGCCGCGGCCTGACGGTGAAAGTCATCGGCGTGGGCGGTGTCGAGCCCGGCAAGGGTACGGGCCAGGGATTCGCCTGCCTGGGCCATGCGTAGCGGATCAAGATTGATATGCGGGTTGCCGTAGCGGTGCAGGTGAGCGGAAAAGCCGCTGCTGGGCGGGTCGGGGAGCCGCTCGACCTGCATGGCGGCTTCGAAATGGCCCGGTCGGCCGGTCTGAACGCGCGGATTGCCGGCGCTGGCCAGCACCTCGGGCAGCCAGCCGGCTTCGAGGTCGGCGCCCACGGCGACGACCAGGTCGGCATCGCGGACCGCGCGCATCATGCTGGGCTTGACCTGGAGCATGTGGGCGTCGCGGTCGTTGCCTACCAGCGTGCTCACCTGGACATGCTCTCCACCCACGGCGCGCGTCAGGGCGGCCATCGCGGGGGTCGTGGTGACGACCTTGAGTGCGGCCTGCGCTCCGGATTGACACAGGAGCAACAGGGCCGCGAGGAGGAATCGTTTCATGGGGGCTCCTCAGAAACCGTGGGCGGCATGCGCGCCGAAGCCAATCTGGTACTGGATGTAGTACTGATTGAAGCTTTGACGTTCGACACGGCCTGCGGCGCCGTCATCCACACCGACCGGTGCATTGGTGCGTGCGACCTGGAAGCGCAGCTTCTGGGTTTCGGTGATATGCCAGGTGAGGGCCGCCGTGACGCGCTTCATGTCTTCAAAATAGGAGGGCGTGGTCGGGCCGCGTGTCGAGCCGGCGCGGAGTGCTTCGTGGGTGAGGCCGGTCATGTCGTAGCGTGCCCCCAGGGTAAAGCGTGGCAGGATGCCGTACTGGGCCTGGACGTAGAAACCGTCCTGACGCAGTTCGCGCGGCTGGCCGACCAGACCGGGCTGCAGTTCGTGGTAGGTCAGGCGCAGATCCTTGTTCTGGTAGATGTATTCCGCCTGAATCTTGAGATCGCCCACGCCGTAAGCCTGGGGAGCGTCGTATTTGTATACCACGTCCGCACCGGCTATCCAGGCGCTGCCTTGCATGCCGTGCAGTGCGGCATTGACGCCAGGGTGCGGTTCGTGGAGCTCCTGATGCTGGCGGGAACGTGACCAGAACGCGCCCAACTGCAGGGCATGGTCATCACCGATTTCCGGGGCGATCTTCACAAAGGCGGTCACCATGCGGGCGCCGTTGTAGCGACTGTCGAAGGGGACTTGCACGGCGGGCTCTTCCTCGCCTTGCTCTTCTTCCTCATGCTCGTGGTGCAGGGTCGCCGGCCCCATTACGCTGGCGTAGCCGCTGTTCTCGCCCTGCGAGATTTCCATACCCAGGCGGGTGTACCAGGGCAGGGGAGGCGTCCAGTTGAGCTGAACGCCGGTCTGGTTGAGCGCACCACCCAGCAGGAGTTGATAGGCCAGCGGCGCGTCGGCCATGTCCCATTGGTGCGGGTGCTGGTTGTTCAGATAGCCGATGTCGGAGAGGAACTTGCCGGCCTTCACCTGCAGTCCGGCGGGCAGCCCCAGGCTGCGAAACCAGAACTCCTCGACACTGACCTCGCCCGCGCGGGGGCTGAACGTGATGTTGGTTCGGGTGTCGAATACGCCAGGCAGCAGTCCGTAAAGTGTCGTTTCCGCATAGCGTAGATTGAGCCCTTCGCGCACGTCGGTGCCATGATTGTGACCGCCGCCGGCGTGATCGTGCTCATCGCCGCCGTGGGCGTGGGTGTTCTGCAGGCCGGGGCTGTTGAGGATCATGTTGTTGCCTTCACCGTGAACACTGTCGCCATACCAGGCGCCATCCAGAAATACCGAGGGCTGGAACTGGAATTCGGCCAGGGCGAGGGGAGAGAAGAGGGGGAGCAGGAGCAGGGCGGCGCGCTTCATGAGCTGGTCTCGTTCTATTGTTACTTTATAACGTAGGATTATAACGAGGCTGAATCGAGTATCAAGATTCTCTCGGGTGTCGGCTATTGCCCCCAAGCTTTAACTGCCTAACAATTAACAGGCTACTAATACAAGGGGAGGAGACGGACCATGCCGTTTGAAAACAACCTGGGCGATGCCGGGCGTCGCCAGTTCCTGCGCAAGCTTTCCGGGCTTGCGGCCCTGGCCGCCGTCACTCCGGCCCTGTTGCCGATGCGCGCCTTTGCCAAAGAGGCGGAAATGGTCATCAAAGGGCCGCCTGTGAAGGATATTCCTGCCACTCAAATTTCCGGGCATGTGTGGGTCATCATTTCCCCGGATGGGTTCGCCAATCCGCAGAACCAGGGAATGATGAGCAACATCACCTTCGTTCTTACCAAGGAGGGCGTGGTGGTGCTCGACTCGGGTGCCTCCCTGCAGATCGGTGAAATGGCTTTGCGCCAGCTTAAAAAAATCACGGACAAGCCCGTCATCGCCGTCATCAATAGTCATTATCACGGCGACCACTGGTTGGGTAACCATGCGTTCGTCAATGCCTATCCGGACATCCCCATCTATGCGCATCCGAAGACCATCGCAGCGATTCGTCAGGGCGGCCAGGGCGACCACTGGAAAAACCTGATGGAGCGCGCCACGGACAACGCCAGCATCGGTACCATCGTCACCGCACCGAACAAGGAGGTCGATCATGGATCGGAACTCAAGTTCGGCGATGTGACCCTTCGCATCCACCATTACGGAACGGCGCACACCCCGGCGGACATCTGCATGGAAGTGGTCGAGGACAAGGTGGTGCATGTGGGGGATGTCGCCATGGATCGGCGCATTGCCTTCATGGAGGACGGCTCCTATCTGGGGACTTTCAAGACCTTCGATGCACTGGAGAAAAACGTACCGGGCAGCCTCTGGCTGCCAGGGCATGGCGAGCCGGGCCCGGATGTCATCAAGCACAATCGTGAGCTGTTCGATGGCATCTTCCAGAGCTGCGTACAGGCGGTGAAGGAAATGAAGTCGTTTGAAGAGGCCAAGTCCATGGTGCTGGCCGATCCGCGCGTGAAAAAGTGGGCTCCCGTTACCAAGGGCTTCAACGAGAATATCGGTAGTTACACAAGTCTTGCGTATCTGGAGGCGGAGCAGTCGGCGTTCTGAGCCGGAGCTTCCCGGCATGGAACTAGCCCCGCAAGCCTGCGGGGTTTTTTTATGGACAAAAAAAGCCCGGCGGGGAGCCGGGCAAGCGTCGAACGAGCGGGCAGGGGCGCATCCTGCGCCGGCCTGCCTCACTTCGCGGGAGCGACCTGAGAAGCGTAATAGGCGGCCAGATGCTCGATTTCCTCATTGGTGAGGCGCTCGGCGAACTGGGCCATGCCCTTGTTGGTGTCGTTATGGCGGCTACCGTCCTTGTAAGCCTGCATGGTGCGGATGAAGGCTTGGGGGTTCTGGCCAGCCAGGGCCGGGGTTTCATTGAACCCGCCCTGTCCATGCAGACCGTGGCAGGCAGCGCAGGGGGTGATCAATCGGGTCGGGTCACCCTGGCGTACCAGTGCGTCGGTCTTGGCATACACATCAGCAGGCAGGCTTTGCGGCAGGGGGGCCGGCAGCGGCTGGGCGGCATAGTAGGCCGCTACATCGGCCATGTCCTGCTCGCTCATTATGGCGGCCACCGTGTTCATGAGCCTGGCGCGCTCACCGTCGTTGCGCAGACCACTCTTGTAGTCCAGCAGCATCTTGTAGGTGTACTCGGCGCGCTGGCCCGCTGTGTGCGGCCAGTTGTGGGTCGGGGCCAGACCCACGTCCCCGTGGCAGGAGGCACACATCAGCTGGGTATTGAGGGTCTTGCCGCGGGTGGCATCGCCCTTGGGCATGCCGGCCAGCGCTTTTTGCAGTGCGCCAGGCGTCCATGCTTCGGCTTTCGCTGCAGCATGATCGGCCGCCTGCGCGACACCGAGGGAGGCGGCCAGCAAGCCGCCGACAATCAGGGTCAGAGTCTTTTTCATCTCGGGGTTCCTCACGCGAAGCAGTCGTCGGTGAACGATTTCATCCAGGCCTGCTGATAGACGGCGCCGAGGCGGATTTGCGCCTCGCTGGCGTTGAGCGGCAGGTAGCGATGGCCCGAAACGTTGGTGATCTTGCCTTCCTTGAGTGCGAAGACATCGGCCACGAAGAAACCGTAGTCGGAACCGGCGAGGGCGTAGCAGGTGTTTTCCCAGGAGGGAATGCCCGGCTGCTGGCCCTTGAGGGAAGCCGCGACAGCCAATGCGGCAACTTTAGCCTGGGTGTTGGCGGAAAAGCCGGACTTGGGCATGGCGTCGGCGATGGACGAGTCACCGAGGACGTGAACGTCCTTATGTACTGTCGATTCGAAGCTTTCGCGCTTGATCGGGCACCAGCCGGATTTATCGGTCAGCCCCATCTTCTGCGCAATGGTGCCAGCCACCATCGGCGGGACGATGTTGATTACATCGGCTTTATGAACGCCGTTCTCAGCCTCGACGGTCATGTTGGCCGCATCGAGTTTAAGTACACGCCCGCCTTCCTTGCCGGTAACCCAGCTGATCATGCTGGGGCCGCTGTTGCGCTTGAGAATGCCCTTGGCATACAGCGCGTCCACGCCTTCCTGCGCGGAGAAGACCTTGAACTTGCGAAGCTCTTCAACGAACTTCTCTTCAAAGGACTTGGGCATCTTGTAACCGTACAGACGGTTCCAGCCCTGCTGCATGGTGGTGTCGGTCACGAAGGCATCCTTCGGATCGAGAATCAGCACCTTGGCGGTCGGGTTGTGCTTCTTGAACCACTCCGCTACGAGGGCGGAACGCTCATATGGGCCCGGCGGGCAACGGTAGGGGTTCGGCGGAGCGACCAGCAGGAAGGTGCCCCCCTTGGGAATGCTCTTGATTTGGTCAGCCAGCAACTGAGTCTGCGCGCCGGGAATCCATCCCGAGGGGACCTTGGTGTTGGCAATGGCTTCCGAATAGCCTTCAATGGCTTCGTACTTGAGCTCGATGCCGGGGGATACAATCAGGCGATCATAGGCCAGCGACTTGCCGCCGGCGGTGCTGACGGTTTTCTTGTCCGGGTCGAAACCAACGACGGTATCGATCAGCATCTCAACCCCATAGCGGGATTTGAGTGCATCGTAGGTCACATCCAGGTCTTTCATCTGGATATGGCCGGTGAGCACCTCGGATGAGCCGTACGGACGGATATAGACCGGATTTTTCTCGATGAGGGTGACCTTGATGTTCTTGTCCGCCATTTTCAGGTATTTGGCGAAAGTGGCACCACCCACGCCCCCGCCAACAACAACAACATGCGGCTGAGCTCCGGCGAATGCCGAGCGGACCGGGAAGGCAGCGGCCAGGGAGGTGGCGCCGGCAAACTTGAGAAATTCACGACGATTCATGCTGGGCTCCTCCCTCAGGGTTTGACGCTGGCGAAGAAAGCCGCCATGGCTTTGAGTTCTTCATCGGAATAGCCTTTGGCCACATGTCCCATCAGCGTGGAGGAGCGTCGCCCTTCACGGAAGTCGGTCATGGTGCGTACGAACTGCTCCTGGGGCATACCGGCGAGTGGCATGAAAGCAGAGTTGCTGATACGGCCGTTCGTGCCGTGGCAGCCGGCGCAGGAGTTGGCGAGCATTTCGCCGGTGGCGATCGGAGCGGCGCTTGCGGTTCCCACGACAAGGGCAAGCGCGCCTGCGAGCGCAAGAAGGGGTCTGGACAGCATGGTCGACACCTCATTTTGAGTTTGTATGAGTGAAGGGCGGCGCCCGTCGGATAATTCTAAAAAACTTATGACACCATAACCAGTGCATTTTATGGGTTATGCGTCATTTTAATGAAAAAACCCCCGCCGTTGGCGGGGGTTACAGGGTCAACGGACCCAGACGTAGAAGCCGATGGCGAAGAACTGCACCATCCAGGCGACGATCAGCCAGATGGCGACCGTGCCAATCTTGTCTACCGCAGGCGAGGGGGTGTAGACCTTTTCCTTGCTCTGGCCGACCTGCCAGGCGACAGTCAGCATGTAGGCCAAGGCGGCGCCGCCGATGATGGCGAAGGTGCCGAAGAACAGGATGGTGCTGTACCAGTCCATTACGATTTTGTAGTCCAGCGGGTTGTACCCGTGAACACCGTAGAGGATGGTGAAACGCAGGGCTTCACGGGCGGTGCCGAGGATAATCAGCGCAACCGCGCCCACCGCGAACGGAGCAAAGCCCCAGAACCCAGTGTCGAGCTTTTTGCCCAGCAGGGTCGGCAGCAGCACGGTGCCGATCAGGGCGACGGCGGTGACGATGACCCACGGGGAGAGGGCGAAACCTGCGGCTTTTTCCGGCAGGGTCGCCATCCACAGTGCACCGAACACGACCACAACCAAGCCGCCGATGATGGCCAGCTTCTGAGCCAGCGAGCCGAGCAGGGCGAGGTAGTTGGCATCTTCACCGGCTTCCTTGCCCTGCAGGTAGCGGCGCATGGCGAGCAGCCAGGCACCGGTGACCGGGGCGGACAGGGAGATGAAGAACAGGAAGCGCCAGATGTTGTAGTCGTGGATTTTCTGGCCGCTGGCATTGATCACGCCATTCGGCGCATACCATTCAACCCACTTCTCCGGTGAGAGCATCTGCTGGGTCAGTACATGCATGATGAAGCCTACAACCAGCAGGAGCGCGATGGAGATCACCATCGAACCGGGGCAGGTGACACCTTTCTTCGCGGTCAGGTCCTTGTTGGCGTAGTAGAAGACGTACATCGCCAGATAGCCCAGGATCAGAATGACGATGAAGCCGATGACCCACCAGGCGGACAGTACGTTGGAGGCGTACCAAAACGGGTCGTAGATGACCTGCACGAACAGCAGGGGGGCCACGCCGATCACAATCGCGATCGACACCGACACCTTGGCCGTGTTGAGCATGGTGGCCGCCAGGCGGCGCTTGAGATCATCCTTGGAGAATGCGCCCCACAGCGTGAGCGCCGAGGCGCCAAGCATGACGTGGACGGCGGCAATGTGCAGCGCCCAGGTGGCCACGCCGAGGATCAGGAAGATCACCGGGTGGGAGGGAACGCCTGCGGCGTCCCTCAGGGCATAGAGCGTGGATGCATCCATCGGCTTACTCCTTTACAGCTGCGGGGGCGACGGCGGCAACGGCGCTTTTTTCGCGCGCATAGCGTTCGGCCACAGTGGGGTCGGACAGGCTGGCGAGGTACACGGCCAGGGCTTCGGCCTCATCCGGCTTGAGCGGGATTTTCGGCATGTACAGCGTGTTGCCGGTTGCGAGTGCCCCAAGCAGGTAGCTGCGGATCATCGCGACATCGGTGTTGCCGCCGAAGTAGTTCTTCATCGGGCGAATGCCGGTTTCGCTGAGCGAGTGGCAATTCGAGCAGGCCGTGATGGCCAGTGAGCGACCGACTTCATGTGCATTCTGCGGGGTGACGGTGCGCTGACTGTCCGGCAGGAAGGCCATGGTTTTCAGGAAGCCATGTTCTTCAAGCACCGGAATCTCGCTCTTGATACCCATGCCGGGCACGTCGCGGGAGATCACCTGGTTCGAGTAAATGTACTGACCGGCGACATAGGGCTTGCGGATGGATTCGCGCGCCACTTCCTCGGGCCACAGACCGAATACCACGATGGCAACGGTCATGACGCTGGCCAGGGAGGTCACAAGGACGCGTGGCTGGATCAGCGTGACGACGAAGTAGGCAAGGGTACCCGCCAGGATGGAGAGGATGCCGGTGTTGAACCACGCGGGCAGGCGGTTTTCCATGATCAGGGCCGCATGCTCGGGCAGCGTGGAGAGGTACCACTGGAACATGGCGGCGCCGGCGAGCGTCGCCACGATACCGAGGATGGCCAGACGGCGGGTGATGTAGGCCTTGAGCGCATAGTCCTTCATGCCGGCCGCGACAATACCCCCGACCACGGCGGTCATGGAGAACATGAACGCGAAGCGCATGGCAAGCTGGGCAAAGGTGTTGGGACCGTAGAAGCCGTTCAGATAGCCGCCATCGACAAACCACGCTTCTTTACCCGGCCACATCATGAACGACAGGATGCCGACGATGATGAGCATGGTGGTCAGCGAGGACAGGCCGAAGATGTAGGCGATGCGCAGGTGAGTGCGTTGATCGACCCGGCCAACGAGGTAGACGATCAGGTAGATACCGATCACCTCGATCACGAAGAAGACCCATTCGGTCGCCCATTTCCACACGAAGCTGTGGATCAGCGCCGAGATGCCGCGCGGGCTGCCAACGGTGGTGGAGTACCAGATACCGGGTCCGGTGATGGAACCAAGTACGTAAGAGAAGATCAACAGAAAAAGCCCGTACTTCTTGATGAATTCGAGAAGTTCGGGCTTGTTTTGCTGATAGGCCACGGTGGCAAGCCAGGCGAAGAAAAGGGCGGCGCCCACGGAAACGTGGGAGAACAGCACGTGGATGGTGGCGATGATGCCGATTACCCACCCGCTGCCGATGCCCGGTTCGTACCATGTGGGGTACAGACCGATCATGTCCATAAGGATCCTCCTGTGAGGTTGGCAGGGACACAAACCCGGCTTGCGCCGGCTGTTCGGTCTTATGCCTTCGGGACGGCCCCGAAGGCATAAGAAATTTTTAGTGCATATCAATTATGCGCGCATGCAGAGGGCCATGCAACTGAGCGGACAGCTCAGTTTTGCATTCGGCGATGGCGCCTTCATGAACCATAAGCGTAGATTATGAAATCGCAGTTTGTGTGCCAGGAATAAGCCGTTGATGTGTGTGGGAACAAAGCGGCGGGTCTTGATAAAAAAACGAGGCATTTCACGCATTGGTGCGTGAAATGCCTCGGTTGATTTTGTGTGGTCAGGCGGCTTTCGCCATAGGGCGGATGATGGGCGGATGCTCCGGGCTGTAGTCCTTCGGTAGCTCGCCTTCGGCGATTTTCTTCGAGCGGCTGACGAGAAAATCGACCAAGTGGTTGCGCAGCGCGTAGAAGTTTGGGTTGTGGTGCATTTCCACCCGACTGCGCGGGCGAGGCAGTGTGTTTTCAACGATTTCCGCGATTTTGGCCTGCGGGCCGTTGGACATCAGCAGAATCTTGTCGGCGAGCAGGATGGCCTCGTCCACGTCGTGGGTGATCATGAACACGGTTTGTTGCGTGGCCGCACAGATTTTTACCAGCTCGTCCTGAATCACCCCGCGGGTGAGCGCATCCAGCGCGCCAAAGGGCTCGTCCATGAGCAGCATTTTCGGTTCGATGGAGAAGGCGCGGGCGATGCCGACGCGCTGTTTCATGCCGCCTGAGAGCTGGTGCGGCTTTTTGTCCATCGCGTGCCCCAGGCCGACCATCTCGATGTATTTGCGGGCGTGTTCGCGCACCTGTTCGCGGGACCACTCCGGCCAGCGCGACTTGACGGCAAAACCGACATTCTCGCTGACGGTAAGCCAGGGCATCAGGGCGTGGCTCTGGAACACAACGCCCCGGTCGAGGCTTGGGCCGGCGACTTCGCGCCCGTCCATCAGCACCACGCCGTCGCTGGCCTCGTCCAGTCCGGCGAGCACATTGAGGATGGTGCTCTTGCCGCAGCCGGAGTGGCCTATGATGCAGGCAAAATCGCCTTTCTCGATGCCGAAGTGAATGTGGTCGAAGACCGTGACGGGCGCTGCGCCGCCGAGGCCGGGGAAGATTTTTTTCAGGCCTTCGACCTTGAGGAAGGGTTGGGTCATGGCGCTTACTCCTGGTAGGTAACGAAGCGGGTCAGCCAGCCGAAGATCATGTCGAGCAGCATGCCGACCGCGCCGATCATGAGGATGGCGAAGATCACGTTGGAGAGATTGAGGTTGTTCCACTCGTTCCACACGAAGTAACCGATACCTGTGCCGCCTACGAGCATTTCCGCTGCGACGATCACGAGCCAGGCAATGCCCATGGAGATGCGCATGCCGGTCAGAATGGTCGGTGCGGCGGCCGGCAGGATGACAAGGAAGGCCGTTTTCAGCGGGTTGACCTCCAGGGTGCGGGCCACGTTCAACCAGTCTTTCTTGACCGAGGCCACGCCATGCGCGGTGTTGATCATCATCGGCCAGATCGAGCAGATGAAGATCACGAAGATCGAGGAGGTGCCCGCATCCTTGATGGTGTACAGCGCAAGCGGCATCCAGGCGAGCGGCGAGATTGGCTTCAAGAGCTGGATGTACGGGTTCAGTGCCTTGTACATCAGGGGCGACATGCCGATAACGAACCCAAGTGGAACGGCAACCAGTGCGGCGAGGAAGAAGCCCGCCAGCACACGGGCCAGCGACCAGCCCAGCTGAATGCCGATCCCCTTGTCATTGGGGCCGTTGTCGTAGAACGGGTTGGACAGCATCTGTACAAAGGTCTGGCCCACGGCGGCCGGTGTGGGCAGGCCCGCGCTTTGCGTCGAGGCCCCCCCCATCAGGGCAGCGTACTCCGGATCGGCATAAGCGGTTGCACCGCTGCCGGTCTTGGGCAGGGTGCCGATCTGCCAGATGCCGATGAATACAAGAAGCAGCGCGGTGGAAACGATCCACGCGCGCAGGGTGAGTGAGCGCGCCATGTCAGCTTCTCCGGATGGCGAAGGATTCCACGTAGGCCTTCGGTTGCATGGGGTCGAACACCTTGCCCATGATGGTGTGCGTCTTGTAGTTCTCTGCCGGTGCGTCCAGGCCCATGTCTTTCAGGCGTGCGCGCGCGTCGGTGGCAAGGAAGATCTGTTCGGCGATCTGCTTGTAGTCGATGTCCTGCTTGATGTAGCCCCAGCGCTTGAGCTGGGTGAGGATCCACACGCCCATCGACTGCCAGGGGAAGGGGTCGAAGTCCGCGCGATCCGGTACGTTCTGTACATGGCCCAGTCCGTCGGCGAACTTGCCGGTCATGACCTGCTGCAGTACCGGGATGGGCTGGTTCAGGTAGTTGGCCGGGGCGATGGCTTCGATGATGGCCGGGCGGTTCTCCGGCTTGTGTGCGTAGACCGTGGCGTTGGCGATGGCACGGAAGAGTGCGGAGAAGGTGTTCGGGGCTTCCTTGACGAACTTCTCGGTCACGCCGAAGGCGCAGCAGGGGTGCCCCTCCCAGAGATCCTTGGACAGCACCTGGATGAAGCCTGCGCCCTCGAATACGGCACGTTGATTGAAGGGTTCCGGGCCGAGGAAGCCGTCGATGTTGCCGGCGCGCAGGTTCGCGACCATCTCCGGCGGTGCGATCACGGTCAGTTGCACGTCCTTGTCCGGGTCGATGCCGTGTTCGGCCAGGTAGTAGCGCAAGAGCAGGTTGTGCATGGAGTATTCGAACGGGATGCCGAACTTCATGCCCTTCCAGTTTTTCGGATCGCGATTGTCCTTGTGCTTGACGTGCATCGTGATCGCCTGGCCGTTGATGTTCTGGATGGTGGCGACCATCGTCGGGTTCGGGGTGGCGCCCAGACCCATGCTGGCGGCAATCGGCATGGGGGAGAGCATGTGCGAAGCGTCGTATTCGGCATTCAGCACTTTGTCGCGCACCAGGGCCCAGCCGGCCGTCTTGATGACTTCGACATCCAGCCCTTCGCGCTCATAAAACCCCATGGGTTTGGCCATGATGATGGGTGTGGCGCAGGTGATGGGCACGAAGCCGACCTTGAGGTTTTTCTTTTCCAGCGGTCCGCCTTCGGCGGCCAGTGCCTGGGCGGCGCCCATCGGGAACAGGCTGGAGAGCGCCGCCATGGCGGTGCCGGCGCCAACGGCCTTGAGAAAGGCGCGGCGGGTCTCGTCGTGCGGGAACAGGGCGCGGACGACGGCCGATTCGATGACACGATTCAGCGCGGCTTCCTCTTCCTTGGGCTCATTCAGGCGTGCCTGTTCGGCGTCATGCTCGGCCTGGCTGTGGTGTTTGCCGCAGGTGCAGCCCCCTTTGAGGCGGAGGCTGAAGTCGAAGGGATTCTTGAAGGCGGACATGGCGTTTCTCCTGGTCTTCCACGGTGGGGACGTCGGGTTGGGAGAATGCAGAGGCCGTGCCAGTTGGCTGAAAGCGCGTCGTGGTGCGTGATTCGGGCGTGTGCGGCGCTGGGCTGTCCGGCGGCAAGCCGGGTGCTGCATCATCTTGGTGCATGACGGACATGGACAGTGCGCGGTGAATGGGCAGCGAACCTTGCCGATGACGCACGGCATTGCTGGACAATGTTAAACAAAGGCGGCTTGTTTCTTGCTTTGGTGGCTGTATTCGTTACTTGTTGCCGGGGTTCGCCATGAACGATCTGATTCTGCCCAATATGCCTTCCGTAGCGCAGGAGGAAGAAAAGGAGGCCGATCTGCTCGTTATCCACGAGGCCGCGCGATTGCTGGCCCATGCCACGACGCCTGACATCGCCGTGACGGGCATCCTGCGTCTCATGTCGCAGATGGTGGGGCTGAACCGGGGGCGCGTCGTGCTGGAGGATCCGGTCAGTGGCGCCTTGCATATCCGCTATGCCTATGGCCTGACGCCCGAGGAACGTGCGCGCGGACGGTACGGGCCCAGTGAGGGAATCACCGGCCAGGTGATGCGCAGCGGCCAGGCGGCGGTGGTGCAGGATGTCGATGATGAGCCGATGTACCTGACCCGTGCCGTGCAGCGCAGCACTCTGCCCCAGGAGACCGTGTCGTTTCTTGCCGTGCCGATCCAGCACGATCAGGTCACCCTGGGGGTGCTGGGTGCGCATCGTCTGCGCCGTCGCAACCGGCCGTTCAGTCGCGATATCGTCCTGCTGCGGGTCATGGCGACGTTCATTGCGCAGATTCTGCGTCTGAATGCGCTGATCGAGGAGCGTACCGCCCTGCTCGCGGATGAGAACCGTGCCCTTAAGCAGGCGCTGGATCAGCAGGTGGAAGGGGCGCATGGCATTCTGGGCGAAAGCCCGGCCCTGCGTCAGGCCCTGCGTCAGGCCCTGCATGTGGCGCCCACTCAGGCGACCGTCCTGCTGACGGGTGAGTCGGGAACCGGCAAGGAAAAATTCGCGCGCATGGTGCATCTGTCCAGCCTGCGTGGCGAAGGCCCCTTCATGGCCATCAACTGTGCGGCCATTCCCGAGCACCTGCTGGAATCGGAGCTTTTCGGGCATGAAAAAGGCGCCTTCACCGGTGCGGTACAGACCAAGAAGGGGATCGTCGAGCTGGCCAGCGGCGGTACGCTGTTTCTTGACGAGATAGGTGATCTGGCCCTCGATCTGCAATCCAAGCTCTTGCATGTGCTGGAAAAGCAGCTCATCAAGCGGGTCGGTGGCACGCGGGACATCCCGGTGGATGTGCGCATCGTCGCCGCCACGCATAAGAATCTGCAAAAAGCGGTCAATGAGGGGCGTTTCCGCATCGACCTGTTCTATCGCCTGAACGTTTTCCCCATCCACCTGCCGCCCTTGCGCGACCGGGCGGGTGATGTACGGCGGCTGGCCCGGCATTTCCTGCTGGTGGCCTGTCATGAGTATGACCGCAACACCAACTTTGGTGCCGGCGTGCTGGAGCGGCTGGAACGGTACAACTGGCCCGGAAACATCCGGCAGCTGGAAAACGTGGTCAAGCGAGCGGTGCTCATCGCGCAGGATGGGGAGATCCGCGTCGAGGATATCGAGCTGATTCTGCATCACGAAGCCAATATTGAAACCCACCTTGAAGCCGGCACCTCGCGCAGCACCCTGCACGAGACGCCCCCTGCGCCCGCTTCTGCGCCGTCGCAGCTGGGGTTGCCCGAAGGTTTGCGTGGGTATCGCTGGGTGCGCGAGGACGAAGCCGATGCCTTGCTCGACGCCCTGCGCCGCACCGGGGGCAATAAGACCCGCGCGGCGCTGCTGCTTGGATTGACGGCCCGCCAGTTCCGTTATCGTCTGGAGAAACTGGGCTTGATTCCGGATATCCCGGCCTGAGCCGAAGCCTGCCTGCCCGGCCGGCGGGCCGGGTGCCCTCGCGCTGGCAATGCGTGCGGGGGACGCGGATAATCGATGCCTTGCTGGGTGTGAAACCCGGCGGGTCCAATCGCGAGGTTGTATTTTCCATGCTCCTGATGATCGACAACTATGACAGCTTTACCTACAACCTCGTGCAATATCTCGGGGAACTGGGCGCCGAGGTGCGGGTGGAGCGCAACGATGCGCTGACGCTCGATGCGATCGAGGCCATGGCGCCGGATCATCTGATGATCTCGCCCGGCCCCTGTTCGCCCAACGAGGCGGGGATTTCGCTGGATGTGCTGCGGCATTTTGCTGGCCGCCTGCCGATTTTTGGTGTTTGTCTGGGCCATCAGGCCCTGGGGCAGGCCTTTGGCGGCAAGGTGGTGCATGCGCGTGAGGTGATGCACGGCAAGACCTCGCCCATTTTCCACACGGGCGTGGGGGTGTTCGCCGGTTTGCCCAATCCCTTCGATGCGACGCGGTATCATTCGCTGGTCGTGGAGCGTGCGTCCTTGCCGGATTGCCTGGAAATCACTGCCTGGACCGCCCATCCCGATGGCTCGGTCGATGAGATCATGGGCTTGCGCCATCGCGAGTTCATGGTGGAGGGGGTGCAGTTCCATCCCGAGTCCATCCTGACCGAGCACGGTCACACGCTGCTGGCCAATTTCCTGGCTCAGCGTGGTGGCCGGCGTCAGGCCGGTTGACCGGCTGCCTGGAGTGAATTCGTCTCCCTCGGCCTTGCGCGTTGCACTGGTGGTGGCGGCGCTGTCCATGCTGGCGCCGTTCACTCTCGATACCTACCTGCCGTCCTTTCCTGCCATCGCGTCCGAGCTGTCTGCCTCGCCCGAGGCGATGCAGGGAACGCTTTCTTATTATCTGTTTGCCTTCGGTCTGATGATGCTGGTCTATGGCCCGTTGTCGGACAGTCTGGGGCGGCGGCCGGTGGTGCTCCTGGCGCTGGTCGGTTACGCGCTGGCCTCGTTGGGTTGCGCTCTGGTGGATAGCATCGAGGGGCTGATCCTGATGCGTGTGGGGCAGGGGCTGGCTGCCGGTGCGGGGCTGGTGATCGGTCGTGCGGTTGTGCGCGACTTGTACGAGGGGCCGCAGGCGCAGCGGGTGATGTCGAATGTGATGCTGTTCTTTGCGGTGGCCCCGGCGCTGGCCCCGGTTTTGGGAGGATTGCTGGCGGATTTCGGTGGTTGGCGCTCGGTGTTCTTTTTTCTGGCTGTGCTGGGGCTGACGATACTCCTGCTTTGCGTGCTGGCCATGCCGGAATCCCTGCCGCGCGCGGCGCGCCAGAGTCTGGCCCCCCTGTCGATTGGCAAGGCGTATGTTCGTGCGCTCGGACACGGGCCATTCATGCTGCTGACATTGACCTTCGGGCTCAACTTCGGCGGCTTGTTCCTGTATATCGCCGCCTCGCCCGAGCTGGTTTACACGCATCTGGGCGGTGGGGCGAACGATTTCTGGCGCCTGTTCCTGCCGGTGGTTTCGGGAATCGTGCTGGGGAGCGCCCTGGCCGGACGTCTGGCCGGACGTTTGAGCTCCCGTCAGACCGTATGGCTAGGATTCGCGGTGATGGGCGGGGCGAGTCTGGTCAATCTATGGCTTGCGGTTCTGACCGAGCCGCAGCTCTTGTTCGTGATTGCGCCGGTGGCGGTGTATGCGCTGGGCATGGCCTTGGCCATGCCCGCGTTGACCCTGATGGCGCTGGATTGCTTCCCGGCGCGGCGTGGTATGGCCTCGGCGCTGATGGGGTTTGCACAGATGGTTTCCAACGGGCTGATCTCAAGCTTTCTGGTCGCGCGCCTTTCCGCGAATGTGGATGCGCTGGCGCTGGGCATGTTCGTGCTGACGGCCCTGGCCCTCGCTTTGTGGCTGGGGTGGGCGAGCTTCTCGCGAGCGACGGTCGCCAGTTGACCTGTCCGCGAGCTGCCCGCAGAATCGGGCGCCTGGTTTTTCCGTGCTTTTTCCGGAGTTCTCCATGGATATGCCTTCCGCCATCCGGGCGATGATCGCCCGTCGGGATTTGTCGCGCGATGAGATGGAGGACGTCATGCGCCTGATAATGCAGGGCGAGGCAACGCCAGCGCAGATCGGCGGATTTCTGGTCGGTCTGACCATGAAGGGCGAAACGGTCGCCGAGATTGCCGCCGCCGCGCGTGTGATGCGTTCGTTGTCCACCCCGGTGGATGTGAGCGTGCCGCATATGGTCGATATCGTGGGCA
This sequence comes from Halothiobacillaceae bacterium, assembly GCA_028696185.1. Classification (GTDB taxonomy): domain Bacteria; phylum Pseudomonadota; class Gammaproteobacteria; order Halothiobacillales; family Halothiobacillaceae; genus JAQVHL01. Next base: position 20,299 of record JAQVHL010000005.1, on the reverse strand, counting down.
CCGGAGGGGACGGTTCCAGCCTGTTCAATGTGTCCACCGCGAGCTGCTTTGTGGTGGCCGAAGCGGGCGGGCATGTGGCCAAGCATGGCAATCGCTCGGTGACCAGCCGTTCCGGGAGCGCCGATCTGCTCGAAGCGGCGGGGGTGGTGCTGGATGTCTCTCCGGCCTGCGTGGCGCAGTGTATCCGCGAACTGGGCGTGGGCTTCATGTTTGCGCCGCGCCATCATGGTTCCATGAAGCATGCCATTGGCCCTCGCCGTGAAATGGGGGTGCGCACGGTGTTCAATCTGCTGGGGCCGCTGACCAATCCTGCCGGGGCGCCGAACATGGTGCTGGGTGTCTACGACCCGGCCTGGTTGGTGCCGATGGCTGAAGTTATGCGCGAGCTGGGCAGCAGGCATGTCCTGGTGGTGCATTCGGACGATGGTCTGGATGAGATCAGCATCGCAGCGCCGACGTCCATCGCCGAGTTGCGCGATGGTGAGGTGTATTCCTATCGCGTCGCGCCGGAAGATTTCGGCCTGCCGCGCGCGCCGCTGGACGGTCTGCGCGTATCCGGGGCAGAAGACAGCCTGGCGCTGATCCGGGCCGCGTTTGCCGGTACGCCGGGGCCGGCCGGGGACATCCTTGCCCTGAATGCGGGCGCCGCCCTGTATGCGGCCGGTCTGTGCACCTCGCTCATCGAAGGGGTGGCCCGTGCCGGTGAGTTGCTGCGCAGCGGGGCAGTGGCGGGGCGCTTGTCGGCCCTCGTCGAGCGAACCCATCGCTGCACGGAGGGCGCGGCATGAGCGGTATTCCCGACGTGTTGGCGCGTATCCTGGCACGCAAGCGCGAGGAGGTGGCGGAACGCCGTGGGCGTGTGTCCGAGTCCGAGCTTGAGCGACAAGCGGCCCAGGCCGATCCGGTGCGCGGCTTCAAGGCGGCGCTGGAGCGGCGCATGGCGGCTGGCGAGGCGGCCGTGATTGCCGAGATCAAGCGCGCCAGTCCCAGCAAGGGCCTGCTGCGCGAGGATTTCCGCCCGGCGGAGATCGCGCGTTCCTACGCGGCGGGCGGGGCCGCCTGCCTGTCGGTGCTCACCGATCGCGATTTCTTCCAGGGGGATGAAGCCTACCTGCGCGAGGCGCGAGCCGCCTGCCCCTTGCCGGTGATCCGCAAGGATTTCATCGTGGATCCTTACCAGGTTGTGGAGGCGCGGGCCATCGGGGCCGATTGCATCCTGCTGATCGTTTCCGCCCTGGATGATCCAGACCTGATTGCCCTGCATGCGCGGGCTCGTGCGCTGGGCATGGATGTGCTGGTCGAAGTGCATGACGCCGAAGAGCTGGAGCGTGCTCTGGCGATGGATGCGCAGATCATCGGCGTCAACAATCGCAATCTGCGCAGTTTCGAGGTTTCGCTCGATAACACGCTGGGCTTGCTCGACGGCCTGCCCGAGGGGCGCTGGCTGGTTACCGAAAGCGGCATTCATACGCCGGCGGATGTGGCGCTCATGCGCTCGCGCGGTGTGCATGCCTTTCTGGTTGGTGAAGCCTTCATGCGGGCGGACGACCCCGGCGCCCGCCTGCATGAGCTGTTCTTTTCCCCTTCCCTGTGAAGCCGCGTGACGGCGCTGGAGAGTACGCGATGAAAGCACGTGTGAAATGGGTTGATGGCATGGCCTTCATGGGGGAGACCGAAAGCGGTCATGCGCTGATCATGGATGGTGCGGCGGATATCGGCGGGCGCAATCTCGGTCCACGCCCTACGGAAATGGTGCTGCTGGGGTTGGGTGGGTGTACCGCCATCGATGTGATCTTCATCCTGAAAAAGGCGCGCCAGCCGGTCGAAGACTGCTGGATCGAGATCGAAGCCGAGCGCGCGGACAGCGTGCCCAAAGTCTTCACCCGCATCCACCTGCGCTATGTGGTCAAGGGGGGGGCGCTCGATCCCAAGCAGGTCGAGCGTGCGGTCAAATTGTCGGCGGAAAAATACTGCTCGGTCTCGCACATGCTCAACAAGAGCGCGGAAATCACTCACGAGCATGTGCTTTTGCGCGGCGACGAAGCGTCCCAAGCGGAGCCTGCGTGAATTAATTCTTTGATGCGGCGAGGGATTGCCCTAGAATTCGCCCCCTTTCGCCGCGCTGGCGTACTGACTGTATCGCAAGGGGAGAAGGCCCGATGTTCGAGCCACAGGTCAAGCTGCATGGCTTCAACAATCTGAGCAAGACGCTCAGTCTGTCGATCTACGACATTTGCTACGCCAAGACGCGCCAGCAGGTCGACGAGTACATCGCCTATATCGACGATGTGTACAATGCCGCGCGCCTGACGCAGATCCTCACCGATGTCACCAACATCATCGGTGCGAACATCCTCAACATCGCCCGGCAGGACTACGATCCCCAGGGTGCGAGCGTGACCATCCTCATTTCCGAAGAGCCGGTGGCGGCCGAGAGCCTCTCCAATACCGAGGAGCCGGGGCCGCTGCCGAAGAAGGACAGCGTGGTGGCGCATCTGGACAAGAGCCACATCACGGTGCACACCTATCCGGAGAGTCACCCGGAGAACGGCATCAGTACCTTCCGTGCCGACATCGATATTTCCACCTGCGGGCGCATTTCACCGCTCAAGGCCCTGAACTACATCATCCACTCGTTCGACTCGGACATCGTGACGCTGGATTATCGCGTGCGCGGCTTCACCCGCGACGTGCATGGCAAGAAACATTTCATCGACCACAAGATCAACTCGATCCAGAACTACCTCTCTGAGGACACGCGCGAGCGCTACCAGATGATCGACGTGAACGTCTATCAGGAGAACGTATTCCACACCAAGATGCTGCTCAAGGAGTTCGACCTGGACAACTACCTGTTCGGGCACGAATCCAGTGACTACAGCCCGACGGTGCGCGGCAATATCGAACAGTCGCTGCGCAAGGAAATGTACGAGATTTTCTACGGGCGCAACATGCCCAACGTCTGATCCGCCAGGGCGCTGCAGTGCCTGTCAGCCTGGCGCGTCGAGCTGACGGGCCAGCAGGCCAAGCGGATGCTCCACGGTGAGGGCCAGCCCGCGCTGCCGTGCCGCCTGGGCCAGATGCAGCGCGCAGCCGATGTTCGATGTCAGCAAGTGGGTCGCTCCGGTTTCCGCCAGGGCATCCAGCGCCATGCCCGCAAGGCGATCGGCCTGTTCCGGGTGTGAGAGCGTGTGCGTGCCGCCTGCGCCGCAGCAGCGACCTCCGTCCGGCAGCGGGATGACGTCCAGCTCAGGGACATGCCCAAGCAGCGTGGCTACCTCGTCGGCGCCGCGCAGGACATTACGCAAGGAGCAGGGGGTATGCAGGGCGACGCGGGCCCTGAGCGGGCGAAAGCGAGGCGCCGGGGAGGGGAGGCGGGAAAGCAGCAATCGCGCGATCTCCTCGACCGCAAGCGGCGTGGTCGTGTTGCCTTGCAGTTCGGCCAGGCACCCGGTGGATACGCCTGTCAGCGGCATCTCGCCCAGCGCGCCGAAAACCTCGCGATTGTCCAGGGCAAAGCGATCGGCCCGTTGAGGATCGCCCGCGTGACGGTGCAGGGCACCGCAGCAAGATTGCTCGCGTGGCACATGCACGCGCAACCCCCAGGCGCGCAGCAGGCGCAGGGCGGCGCGCAGGCTGTCCGCATCGGTATGTGCCGTGCATCCGGTGAACAGGGCGACTTCTCCCGTGCAGGGGGCCGTGGGTTCGTGTACCCCAAACGCATTGAAGCGCGCCGGACGAGGCTGAGGCGCGAGCGTCAGCAGGCGCTGGCTCAAGCCCGCTTCGGGCAGGGCCCGCCGCAGCCCGCTCAGCGTTCCGCCGATGGTCGATGCCATGCCGAGACGCTCGCGGTACGGCAGCACATGGTCACGCAAGGCCCGCAGGGCGGTCGTGGCAGAAGGCATGGGTGCTTCGCGCGCGGCCAGGAAGGCGCGGGCTTCGTCGATCAGGGCACCGTAGGGCACCTTGGATGGGCAGGCGCGTTCGCAGGCGCGGCAACCCAGGCAGGCGTCCAGGTGCGAGGCCACCTGCGCATCCAGAGGCAGTTCGCCCGTGGCAAGGCCGAGCATCATGCTCAGCCGCCCGCGCGGCGAGTCGGCCTCCGTGCCGTGGACGGCATAGGTGGGGCAGTGGGGAACGCACAGCCCGCACATGACGCACTGGCGGGCCTGCTCGAACGGGGATGGGGTGGACTGACTCATCGCTACAGGCTAACAGTGCGCTTTCGCATCGACAAACGTCGTGATGGGCCTTGATGGGCCGTGATGGCCGAGAGGCTTGAAGTATTCGAATGTTCTGATATTCTTGCCCGCGATACCCTCCTAAGGTGGTTTTTATCGCACGGCATCCGTCAAACGAGCCGTGCGTTTTTTTTCTTGCCGAGGGGGGAGGGCTGTTGTAACATGCGCGGCCTCATTTTATGGAATGCCGCTTCTTTCTGGAGCACAGCGTAATGAAAACCTTTTCCGCCAAGCCGGCCGAAGTCAAGCGTGACTGGTTCGTCGTCGATGCCGCCGGCAAGACCCTCGGTCGCCTGGCCACCGAAGTCGCCCGTCGTCTGCGTGGCAAGCACAAGGCCGAGTACACTCCGCACGTCGATACCGGCGATTACATCATCATTGTCAACGCCGAGAAGGTTCAAGTAACCGGTAACAAGGCGATGGACAAGATGTACCATCGTCATACCGGCTATATCGGCAACATGCGTCACTTCAGCTTCGAGAAAATGATCGAGCGCTCCCCCGAGCGTGTGATCGAGCTCGCCGTGAAGGGCATGCTGCCCAAGAACCCGCTGGGTCGTCAGATGTACACCAAGCTCAAGGTGTATGCTGGCCCGACGCACAACCATGCGGCCCAGCAGCCGCAGCCCCTCGAAGTTTGATGGGAGCAGACGGTAAATGGCTATGAACCAGAACTACGGTACCGGTCGTCGCAAGACCTCTTCCGCGCGTGTTTTTCTGCGCCCGGGTAGCGGTGCGATCACCATCAACGGTCGTGACATCGCCGAATTCTTCGGTCGCGAAACCTCGCGCATGATCGTTCGTCAGCCGCTGGAGCTCGTTGGTATGAACGATCGTTTCGATGTGTTCGTTACCGTCGAGGGCGGTGGCATCAACGGTCAGGCCGGCGCCATCCGCCACGGCCTTACCCGTGCCCTGATGGATTACGACGACACGCTGCGCCCCGAACTGCGCAAGGCCGGTTTCGTGACCCGCGATGCGCGTGAAGTCGAGCGTAAGAAGGTTGGTCTGCGCAAGGCCCGCCGCGCCGTACAGTTCTCCAAGCGTTGATTCTCGATTATTGGGGGATCGTCTAGAGGCAGGACTGCGGATTCTGACTCCGCCAACCAAGGTTCGAATCCTTGTCCCCCAGCCAACACCAAAAGCCCGCTTCATGCGGGCTTTTTATTTGAGGCTGCGCCGGCCTTGTGCTTATTCCATCAGTACTTCGGCTTGCAGGCTGACATCGACATCCAGGGTGCCGGGTTCGGCGACTGGGGTGGCAAAGGCGGGAGCACGCAGGGCCCCGGCAGCGGGCGCCATGACGTGTTGCGGGGCGAGCGGGGCATCCAGTGACAGCCGCGCGATCCCCTTGACCTGCATGCCCAGGGCGCGGGCCGTGGTTCCGGCCGTTTCATTGATGGCCTTGACGGCCTCGCCGATCAACTCCCGGCGCACGCTTTGACGCAGCGCCGGGCTGATGCCGAAGTTCACGCCACCCAGGATGAAGCCCTTTTCCTGCCATTGACCGGCGATCTCCAGCAGGGGCGCGCTTTCGCGCCCCGTCAGGGTGATCTGCTGGCTGCCGATCCATCCGGTGCGACGATCCTGCTGGTATTCCGGATAGACGCTGTAGGCGCCCGTGGCGTGCGCGATGCCTTGCTTGTGCAATTCCTTGCTCAAGCGTCCGATGTTTTCGTTGAGTTGCAGCTGTACGCTGGCCGGATCCCGGCCGCGCGCCTCATAGCGCAGTTGCACATCCACCGTGTCCGGTGTGACGCTCTTTTGCGCGCGCTCGGTGAAGCTCAGCAGCGTGGGGTCGGCCTGAGCGGGCGCGAACGTGGCGCTCAGGCACAACAGGGCCGGAATGAGGAGTGGCTTGCGTGGCATGGGGGCCTCCCTTGGGGGTTGAAGCGCTACGGCGCGGCCCAGGTGAGAGACACCTGTCAGGTGTTTCGGTGGCGCGCCAGACGTGTCGGTTCAGCGTGTTGCTGCATGCTCGCCCAGTCGCTCCTCGATGTGCTGGCGCAGTTTTTTGGGTTCGAGCGGCTTTTGCAGGACTGGAATGTCTTCGGGCAGCCCTCCGTTTTCTTCGATCTCCTCGGGGGAGAGGGCGGTCACGACCAGGATGTGCGGCTTGTCGGTCGGAAGTGTACGCCGTACCGAGCGGATCAGTGCAAAACCGTCGAGGTTGGGCATGGCCAGGTCGGTAATTAGCAGGTCCGGCGGGCAGTCGCCCAGGCGGATCAGGCCTTCGAAGCCGTCCTCGGCCTCGATGATTTCGATGTCAAAACCCCATTCACCGATCAGGCTGCGGTATATCTTGCGCATGCCAAGATCGTCTTCCACGATGAGTAGACGGAAGACCTGCGGTTGGTTGGGTGGGTTGGGGGTGTTCCAGCGCTTGAGCAGGCGGTCAACATCCTCGTGAGGGATGCGGCGATGGCCGCCTGCTGTCTTCCAGGCAGCCAGCAAGCCCTGTTCGACCCACAGTTGTACGGTTCGGACCGAGACGCCCAGCCGTTCGGCGGCCTCCCGGGTAGTCAGCATGGCGTTGTTCATGATGCTCTCTGCCGCATGGGCGTGACGTCCTTTCTGCATATCCCAATGGCGCAATGATAGCGCGAAATATCCCGTGTAATCCGCTCGGATAGATTTGCCGAGGGGCATGATTGCGCAATTGACTGTATTTTCAGCAAGGGTCGGGGGAGGATTCGGCAGCGGCGGGTGTACGCTGGCTCGCTGGGAGGGCCGCTGCTATCATCCCGGGGTTTGACTCCAGAATATCCGCAACGGGGACGGTTTTCCATGAAGGTCACCATTTTCGGCACCGGCTATGTCGGTCTGGTCACGGGCGCGTGCCTGGCGGACGTCGGGCATCAGGTGCTGTGTGTCGATATCGACGCGGGCAAGATCGAACGCCTGAAGCAGGGCATCCTGCCGATCTACGAGCCGGGGCTTGAGTCCATCGTGCGCGACAATCATGCCGAGGGGCGGCTGGCCTTCACCACGAGCGCCGAAGAGGGTGTTGCCTTTGGTGAATTCCAGTTCATTGCCGTGGGGACGCCGCCGGACGAGGATGGATCGGCCGATCTGCAGTATGTGCTGGCGGTGGCCGAGAGTATTGGTCGCCACATGAACGCCCCCCGCATCGTGGTGGACAAATCCACCGTGCCGGTAGGAACGGCCGACCGGGTGCGGGCGCGTATCGCCGGCGTTCTGGCTGAGCGCGGTGTCGGGCATCGTTTCGATGTGGTCTCCAATCCTGAATTCCTCAAGGAAGGTGCGGCAGTCAACGACTTCATGAAGCCCGACCGGATCATTGTCGGTACCGACAACGCCGAGGTCGAACGGGCAATGCGTGAGTTGTACGCGCCATTCAACCGCAACCACGACCGCATGATCGTGATGGACATCCGTTCGGCGGAGCTGACCAAGTACGCGGCGAACGCGATGCTGGCGACCAAGATCAGCTTCATGAACGAACTGGCGAACCTGGCCGAACGTCTGGGGGCGGATATCGAGCAGGTGCGCCTGGGCATCGGTTCCGACCCGCGTATCGGTTATCACTTCATCTATCCCGGCTGCGGCTATGGCGGCTCCTGCTTTCCCAAGGACGTACAGGCCTTGTCGCGCACGGCGGAGGAAGTGGGGTACCGGGCTGAGTTGCTGCAGGCGGTCGAGTCGGTCAACCATCGGCAGAAGGACAAGCTGTTCTCCCTGATCGAGCGGCATTACGGCGGTCGTGCGGCGCTGCGCGGGAAAACCTTCGCCCTGTGGGGGCTGGCGTTCAAGCCCAATACCGACGACATGCGCGAGGCCCCGAGTCGCACGCTGATGGAGACGTTGTGGGCCTGTGGCGCGCGCGTGCAGGCTTTCGACCCCGAGGCCATGGAGGAAACCCAGCGTCTCTATGGCGCCCGCGACGATCTGGCGCTGACGGGCACCAAGGAAGGCGCTTTGCGTGAGGCCGATGCGCTGGTGGTTTGTACCGAGTGGAAAACATTCCGCGCGCCGGATTTCGATGCCGTGGCCGCCACGCTGCGCGAGCCGCTGATCTTCGACGGGCGCAATGTGTACGACCCGGTGCGTCTCAAGGCGCGTGGCTTCACCTACTACGGCATCGGACGTGGCGAGAGCGTGCGCAAAGGCTGATCGAACATGAAAATCCTCGTGACCGGCGCGGCCGGATTCATCGGCTCCCACGTGGCCCGTCGCCTGCTTGATCGCGGTGACGAGGTGGTAGGGCTCGATAACCTCAACGACTACTACGAGGTGAGCCTCAAGGAGGCCCGCCTTGCCCCGCTTGCCAACGCGCCGGCGTTCCGCTTCGTGCGCATGGACGTGGCCGACCGCGAAGGCATCGCCGCGCTGTTCGCCGCCGAGGGCTTCGACCGGGTGGTACATCTGGCCGCGCAGGCCGGCGTGCGGTACTCCATCGAAAACCCGCAGGCCTATATCGACAGCAATCTGGTCGGCTTCTGCAACATCCTCGAAGGCTGCCGCCATGCCGGTGTCGCTCACCTGGTCTACGCCTCCTCAAGCTCGGTGTACGGCGCCAACGAAACACTGCCCTTTTCGGTGCATGACAACGTCGACCATCCGCTCAGTCTCTACGCGGCCACCAAGAAGGCCAATGAGCTGATGGCCCACACCTATTCCCATCTCTATGGCCTGCCAACCACCGGGCTGCGTTTCTTCACCGTGTACGGCCCCTGGGGCCGACCGGACATGGCGCTGTTCAAATTCACCCGTGCCATTCTCGAAGGCCGGCCGATCGAGGTGTTCAACCACGGGCGGCATCGGCGCGACTTCACCTACATCGACGACATCGTCGAAGGCATCCTGCGCACGCTCGATCAGGTGGCGACCGGTAACCCGGCGTGGAGTGGCTCCGACCCTGACCCCGGCACCAGTCGCGCACCCTGGCGGGTCTACAATATCGGCAACCATGCGCCGGTCGAGCTGCTACGCTACATCGAAGTCATCGAAGAATGCATCGGACGCAAGGCGGAAAAACACCTGCTGCCGCTGCAGCCGGGCGATGTACCCGACACCTTCGCCGATGTGGATGACCTGCGCCGCGACGTGGGTTACCACCCCGCCACCCCGGTCGAGGAAGGCGTGCGCCGCTTCGTGGCCTGGTATCGGGATTATTACGGCGTGTGACGCGCAGCGCTCGCTGCTCCGCCTGATGGAATACCTCATCGTCGATCACAAAACGCTGCGCCTGGAGGCGTGTCGTTGCGAGGGCCGTGACAGCGAAGGCTGGCGCATCGAGCCCTACGGCACTGGCGAAGGCTTTGAAGGCGGCTGTGTGTCGGCCCGTATTGAAGTGGATAGTCTCTGGAACGAACAATGACACGCAAGGGCATCATCCTCGCCGGAGGTTCCGGCACCCGGCTCTACCCGCTGACCCAGGCCGCGAGCAAGCAGCTCATGCCGGTCTATGACAAGCCGATGATCTATTACCCGCTTGCGACCCTGTTGCTGGCGGGGATTCGCGACATCCTGATCATTACCACACCGGCGGACAGCGCCGCCTTCCAGCGTCTGCTCGGTGACGGGGCGCAGTGGGGGATCAACCTCCAGTACGCGGTGCAGCCCAGCCCGGACGGACTGGCCCAGGCTTTTCTGATCGGGGCTGAGTTTATAGGGCACGATCCCGTGACACTGGTGCTGGGGGACAATATCTTCTACGGCGAAGGGCTCTCCGACCAGTTGCAGCAGGCGGCGTGCGAGACGCACGGGGCTAGCGTCTTTGCCTACTACGTGCAGGATCCCGAACGTTATGGCGTGGTAAGTTTCGATGCGCAGGGCTGCGCGGTGGACATCGAGGAAAAACCCGCCGCACCGCGTTCGAACTACGCTGTCACGGGCTTGTATTTCTACGATAACACCGTGATCGACATCGCCCGCGCCATCCGCCCTTCGTCGCGCGGGGAGCTGGAAATTACCGACGTGAACCGCGAATACCTGCGCGCCGGGTGTCTGCGCGTGCACACGCTTGGGCGTGGCGCCGCCTGGCTGGACACCGGCACGCATGATTCACTGCTCGACGCCGCGCTGTTCGTCAAGGTGGTCGAGGCGCGGCAGGGGCTGAAGATCGCCTGCCCCGAGGAAATCGCCTGGCGTATGGGGTTCATCGACGATGCGGCGCTTGCGGAACTGGCCCAGCCGCTGCGCAAGAGCGGTTATGGCGACTATCTGCTGCGTGTGCTCAATCATCCGGTGCTTTCATGAACATCATCGAAACGGCCCTGCCGGGCGTACTCATCATCGAACCGCGCGTCTTCGGCGACCATCGCGGTTTCTTCCTGGAAAGCTGGAACAGGGCGGGCTTCGCCCACGCGGGGCTGGACCTGGATTTCGTGCAGGACAACCACAGCCGTTCGGCCCAGGGCATTCTGCGCGGGTTGCACTACCAGTTGCACCAGCCCCAGGGCAAGCTCGTGCGTGTTACCCAGGGCGAGGTGTTCGACGTGGCCGTGGATGTGCGTCGCCACTCGCCGCATTTCGGCCGCTGGGTCGGCGTCACCCTGAGTGCGGAAAATCATCGCATGCTCTGGGTGCCGCCCGGTTTTGCCCACGGCTTTTATGTCCGTTCGCAGAGCGCGGATTTCCTCTACAAGTGCACGGCGTATTACGCGCCCGAGCATGAACGCTGCATCCGCTGGGACGACCCGCAGATCGGCATCGACTGGCCGCTGATCGAGGGCCGTGCGCCCACGCTCTCCGCAAAGGATGCCGTGGGCCTTTCTCTGGCGGATGCCGAGGTGTTCGAATGATTGCCACGCCAGCGTTTAGCGGACGAGTGCTTGTTACAGGCGCTCACGGGCAGCTGGGGCGGGAACTTTCGGCCACCTGCCCTGAAGGGGTGAGGCTGTGCGTTCACGATATCGACACCCTGGACATCACCGACGCCGAGGCGGTCGCGCGCGCCGTCGGTCGTTTTGCACCGGAGGTGATTATCAACGCGGCGGCCTACACGGCCGTGGATAAGGCACAGAGTGATGCCGAGCGTGCGCAGGCGGTCAATGCCGAGGCGGTCGCGCATCTGGCCCAGGCCGCGTATGTCGAAGGCGCCCGTCTTGTGCAGGTGTCCACGGATTTTGTCTTCGATGGACAGCAGGGCAGACCGTATCGTCCAGAAGATGCCGCCGCCCCGCTGGGCGTGTATGGGCAGACCAAGTACGAGGGTGAGTGTGCGGCCCTGGATATCCTGGGCGAACAGGCCCTGATCGTCCGCACGGCCTGGGTTTACTCGCAGTACGGACAGAATTTCGTCAAGACCATGCTGCGCCTGATGAGCGAGCGGGAACACTTGGGCGTGGTGGCCGATCAGGTCGGTACGCCCACCTGGGCCAGGGGACTGGCGCAGGCCTTGTGGCAGGCCGTTGCGCTCAAGCTTTCCGGGCGGCACCACTGGACCGATGCCGGTGTGGCGAGCTGGTACGACTTCGCGCTGGCGATCCGTGATGAGGCGCTGGCGCGGGGTCTGCTCGAACGGTCCATTCCGGTCCATCCCCTGCGTACCGAAGACTACCCGACGCCCGCCCGGCGTCCGTCCTATAGCGTGCTGGATAAAACCGCCACCTGGGCCGCACTGGGCGTGACCCCCGTCCATTGGCGAGAATCATTGCGCGCCATGCTGGCGCAGTTGGCTTGAGGTCTGCGACCTGCTGTTCCACCAGGGAACGGCGAACGTCTTACACTGTCCACTTTGTTTAGTCTGTCGAGTTGTTCATGACCCGCTCACTGCTCGTTACCGGAGGCGCCGGATTCATCGGCGCCAACTTCGTTCATTACTGGCTGGCCCGGTACCCCCAGGACCGCGTGCTGGTTCTGGATGCGCTCACCTATGCCGGAAACCCGGCCAATCTCGATCCGGTGCGGAACGATGCGCGATTTTCCTTCGTGCAAGGCGACATTCGCGATCAGGCATTGGTCGAGCGGTTGCTGAGTGAGCATGCGGTCGACACCCTGGTGCATTTCGCGGCTGAAAGCCATGTCGACCGCTCCATCAGCGGCCCGGATGCCTTCATCGAAACCAATGTCATCGGCACGCACAGCTTGCTCAAGGCCGCGCGCCAGGTCTGGCTGGACGATGCACGCACCCGGCGCGCCGAACACCGCTTCCACCATGTTTCGACCGATGAGGTGTATGGATCACTGGAAGCCGACGATCCGCCGTTCAGTGAAACCACCCCCTATGCACCCAACTCCCCCTATTCGGCCAGCAAGGCCGCATCGGACCATCTGGTGCGTGCCTACCATCACACCTATGGCCTCAAGACCACGACCAGCAACTGCTCGAACAACTACGGCCCCTATCACTACCCGGAAAAACTGATCCCCCTGTGCATTACCAACCTGCTTCGCGGACGCCCCCTGCCCATCTACGGCGATGGGCGCAATATCCGCGACTGGTTGTACGTCGAGGATCATTGCCGGGGTATTGCCTGCGTGCTCGAACACGGGCGTATCGGGGAAACCTACAATATCGGCGGCCACAATGAATGGGCGAATATCGACATCATCCGTCTGCTCTGCGCCCAGCTCGATGCCGCCTTTGCCGCCCAGCCGCAACTGGCGGCCCGTTATCCCGACGCCCCTCCGGCGCGTGGCGGTCGCAGCGAGGAACTCATCCGTTTCGTCACGGACCGTCCCGGCCATGATCGCCGTTATGCCATCGATGCCCGAAAGGCGCGCGATGAAATCGGCTATCTGCCGGCCGTGGACTTCGAACAGGGTTTGCAGCGCACGCTCGCGTGGTATCTTGATCGACGGGACTGGTGGGAGCCCTTGCTACAGGCATGATTAGGCAGGATAGAGAACCCCCGGAACGGCTGGCGGTGTCAACGATACCGTCTTCAGGCCCGGGAAATGGAGGCGGCATGGATGTCGCTCCCGCACAAGGGGCAACTCCGCTGCCCTTGAGGCGTGGGCTGACCCTGATCCTGTTGTCGCTTGTGTTGTCCCTGCCTGTGGCGGCCGCACTGTTCTGCACATGGGCGATGGAGTGGCGCTGGCCGAGGATCGCGACTGTGCAACTCCAAGGAAGCGATTTGCTGGCCCAACAGGGGGAATCCCTGCCGGTCAAGGGGCAGCCCAGCGCCCGACAGGTTCATTCAGCTAAAGGCTTGCCTGCCGTTCTCTTGCTGCGCTTCGGTGAACCGGTCGAGGCAGCAACCTTTTCACGCTTGGTTTTGGAGGCCGGTACGCTCGAAGGCAAGCCGATGCCGACGGTCTATCTGCTCTGGGTGCCCGAAGGCGAGCGAACGATGCAGCGCCAGAGTTTGACGGAAGGGGTGGTTGACCTTGCCGCATTGCCGAAGTGGCGTGGCAAGTTGCGAGAGTTCGGCTTGGCTTTCGACACGCCCGCCGATGCACCGCTTATCGTCAAGGGATTGCGTCTGGAGCCCGCGCCACTCACGCTGGAGCGCTTGCTGGATCAATTGCAGGAAGATGCCCGACTGAACCCAGGCTGGACTGGACGTGCGATCAATCTGGGCTCCGTCGGCGCGGACACGGCGCTGTTGGCTACACCGGCACCGCTTCTGGGCTTGTGGTTGCTGCTGGCGTCAAGTGTGCTTTTGTGGATTGCCCGGCAGCGGGGGCGCCGCGAACGACTGATTCTTCTGCTGGCACTGTGGTTGCCGGGGCTTCTACTGCTGGAGGCGCGTACGCAATGGACGTTCTGGCAGCGGCACCTGGCAACCGAACAACGGTATGCAGGACAGGAAGGGGTTGAGCGCGAAGCCGTCGGTCCGGATGCGGCTAACCTACGTTTGGCGTCCCGTATCAAAGCCCTGCTGGGAGCGTCTCCCCGGCGTATCGTCCTGCTGGGGAACATGCAGGATACCCAGGATCGCTATCCTCTTCTGCGCCTGCAGTATCACCTTTTGCCTCACTCCACGCTGACGCTGGGAGGGGCTATCAAGGGTATGGAACGCTTGCGCCCCGGTGAGCTGTTACTGATCCGTGGTCCTCTGCCGAAGGAAATAAGCTTCGACGTAAAAACCGGTCAGTTGAGCGTGCCGGGGGGGCACGCCTTGTCCGCGCGCCCTGTTCTGCGGGATCACGGTGTGCTGTTGCTGGAAATTATGCAAGACACGGAGAAACGTCCATGAGTAGCTTGTCGGTCTGGGCGCTGACCGGTTTGCTCTTGCCCTGGGGGAGCGGCGCTTTGCTCGTGTGGCCTTGGGCGCGTCGTCACGCCAGTCCATGGTTGATGGCGGCCGGATATGGTTTCTTTGTTGGATATTTCTTACTTGTGCTGGGTTTGTTGCTGCTCGATCAGCTGGGCGTGACGTATACGCGCGGCTCGGTGCTGGCGGTCATGGGCGGATGGGTGATATTGGGCGCCGTGGCGCTCGGGGTGGACAGGCGCTTTGTTTCGAGGTTCGCCCCCGGTGTCGGTGCAGTGGCTCCACACATGAGTCGTGTGGAGCGTGCTTTGCTCGCCTTGTTCCTGGGGCTGATCCTGCTGCGTCTGGTCGGGTTGTGGATTGAAGTTTCCCATCTTCCGCTCTTGCCCTGGGATGCCTGGCAGACCTGGTCGCAAAAGGCGCGCGTCTGGTTTGAAACCGGTAGTCGTGTTCCAACAGATTTGACGGTGCTGAACTGGTTTGGCGGCGAGGGCTATGCCGTTCCTTCGGGGCACTATCCGCCGTTCATTCCATTGCTGCAGACCAGTCAGGCCAGCTTGATGGGGCAATGGGATGCGGCGCTCATCAACCTGCCGTGGTGGGGGGCGTTTGTCGCCCTGCTGATGGGGTTCATGGCGCAGGCAAGAGCCGCCGGGGCGTCGTGGCCACTGGCTGTCGGGGGGGCCTGGTTGCTCTCTTCCGTGCCGATGCTGGCCACGCATGTTGCCCTGGCCGGGTATGCCGATGTGTGGGTCACAGCGGTGTTCGGCTTGCTTGGGATCGCCCTGTTGCTTGCCGTGACCGGGGCGGATCGTGGGCAATGGGTCTGGGTCGTGCTGCTGTTGCCCATCATGTTGTCGATCAAGTTGCGCCCCACGCCCATTCTCGTGGTGAGTCTGCTGCCCATCGTGCTGTACGGAGGGCTGTCCTTGTGGCAGGGGCGTCGTCGTGTCCTGGCGGGGGGGGCGCTGGGCCTCTCGCTGGTTTTGGTTGGCGTGGTGCTTGGGTTTTACCTTCAGGGGCATTGGCTGACCAAGGCGGGGGGGCTGAGTATTCCTGGGGTGGGCGTGCCGTTTCAAGAGCTGCTGCCGACACTTGATTTGTTGCACATCATGCTTCTGGTTCAGGATGGCTGGGGCGTCTGGTGGTGGCTGTTGCTGCTTATGTTGCCGCTGGCGTGGGTGGGGCGGGGGGGCGGCGCCCCCGCGCGTCTGGCGGCGGTGGTGGTCCTGGTGTTTCTGCTTGTCGTGCTGGGCAGCTACAGCGGCAGTTACATGTTCCGCAATATCCAGAACATGACAGTGACCAATCGCGGCTTGCTGTACATCCTGCCGATGGCCAGCTTCATGGTCATTCTGGTGGTACGCTCTTTCATGACGTTTGTATCCGCGCGAGCATGTGCCCCCCTGTGTTCAAGCGTTTCTACTCCCCCTCTACACGGAGAAACAGCTGGGCATGCAAACCCCACGTGATGAACACGCTCCTGATGAAATCAGCCTGGTCGATCTCGCCCTTCTGCTGTTGGAGCAGAAATGGACCATCCTCTTCACCCTGCTTGTCGGCATTGTGATTGCGGGAGGCTACGCGCTGCTGCGCCCCTCGGAGGTGACCTACCGCGCTGTGCTTGAGCCGGGCTACGTCATCGGCGCTTCGGGGCAGCGGGACTGGTTGGAGGCGCCAGCGGATATCGTGGCTGGGCTGAATCAAGGCGGTATCCCGCAAACCTTGATCCGTATGGCGCTCAATGAATCGGTTGAGGCGAAGGCCAATCAACCCAAGCAGACCTCGCTTGTTGTGCTGGAATTGACGGGCAGGAAGGTAGAGCAGGCGCGTTTGCAGACGATAACCAACGAGATTGTGGCGTCCGTGTTGAGCCGTCACGAACAGTTATTGGATAACTGGCGACAGCAGAAAACAGACCCCTTGCGTCAGGCGGAGCTTGAGTTGCAAAAACTCACCGATCCCGTACAGGTCGATTTGAGGCGAAAGGAACTGGAAAAGCAACTGACCAGCCGTATCTCGGAAAAAACGCAACTGGAGCAGCGTTTGCAGGATGCCGAAAAACGCCAGCAATTGCTTGGCGAACATGAGGCATTCCTTCGTAAGCAGATTGAGCTGTACGAGGCATCCGTCAAACGAATGGAAGCCTCGCGTGAAGTCTCCGCACGGCAGGTGCGCGATGCAGAAAAAGTCACCACCGTCTTGCTGGTCGATGCAGAAATCCAGCGTACCCTGGCGGCTTTGACCGACATGCAGGCCGCACTCCTGATCGAGCTGCCCCAGCAGCGTCTGACACTTCAGAGGGATATGGCAGAGCAACAGGCACGCCTGGCCGTGCTGGACACGGACATTGCGGCGGCCCGCCTGCGCCTGGAGAACGACGAAATCACACTTCAGCGGGAGGAGGCGGTGTTGCAGTCCCGCATCGATGCCCTGCAAGCTGCATCGCAGCAGGCACAGCCTTCACGGATGATGGGCGAGCCGGTGGTTGGAAAAGCGAGCGTCCCCGGGATGGCGCAGATGCTGTTTCTGGGCGGGATGATGGGGGGGCTGTTTGGCATTCTGTTTGCCTTTCTGCGCGTTTTTGTCCGCTCGGTGCGTGAAGCTCGCCAGCGGGAGCGTGCTGTCTGAAGGATGATTTTTCCCGCCTAATTTTCTCGCTCAATGGCGTTGAGTGGTGAGTCCGCCAAGCCAGAGGCTTCGCCGTGTATTGCCACAATGGCGTCATCCGGGTGTCATGGTCCTGAGCTAGCGTTGCGCACTTTAAATATTCCGCAAAGGGGTCGGTAATGCGCAGGGTGCGACGGGGCGGGCGATCACTGATTGTGTTGGGGCTATGCGTGGTTTCGGGGGCGGCTTCCGCGAATATGCGCATTACCGAATACCTTTATTCGGGCACGCCGGGTGAGTTCATCGAGTTCACCAATACCGGGGCTACGCCCATCGACATGACCGGCTGGAGTTTCGACGACAGCAGCCGTGTTGCCGGATCGTTTTCCCTCTCGGGCTTCGGTGTCGTTCAGCCGGGGGAATCGGTGATCCTGACCGAGGCCAGCGCGACGGACTTTCGTGCCGCCTGGGTGCTGTGTGACCGGGTAAAGGTCATTGGTGGCCTCGACCAGAATCTCGGACGGGGGGATGAAATCAATCTCTACGATGCCGGCAGCACACTGATCGATCGACTGACGTTTGGCGATCAGACCTACCCAGGCACGATCCGTACTCAGGATATCAGTGGCAAGGTCAGCGTGGCGGGTCTGGGAACCAATGCGATTTCCGAATGGCTGCTGTCCAGCGTAAGCGATGGCGAAGGCAGCTGGAGCAATGGCTCGGGCAATATCGGGAGTCCCGGTCGTACGGTGCATGGTGCCAATGCCAACCCCTGTGGATTGCGCATTACCGAATACATGTACGACGGGGTGGATGGTGAGTTCGTGGAGTTCACCAATCTCGGCCCCCTGCCGCTCGACATGAATGGCTGGAGTTTCGACGACGACAGTCGGCTGGCCGGTACCGTGAGCCTCTCCGCTTTCGGTACCGTGCAGGTCGGTGAGTCGGTCATTCTGACCGATGCAGCCGCCAGTGATTTCCGTACGGCCTGGGGGCTGTGTGCCAATCAGAAAATAATCGGCGGCTCCAGCGCAGGCCTGGGGCGCAACGACGAGATCAACCTTTTCGATGCCACAGATGCGCTGGCGGATCGCCTGAGCTACGGGGATCAAACCTTTGCAGGCAGTGTTCGCACCCAGGGGGCTAGCGCCTGGGTGAGTGCCGCAGGGGTGGGAAGTAACGATCCCATGGCCTGGACCAAATCGACGCTGGCGGATGCGGAAGCCAGCATCAGTTCGGTGGGGGGCAACCTCGGCAGCCCAGGGCGTAGCGCGCGCGTGCCTTCGGCCTATGATGTCTGCGGGGTGCCTGCCGGTGCGCCATCCATCGCTATCGACGCGACCACGACCCCCCGGCTGAGCCTGGGCGCCGGCGCCGGCGCGATTGGCGCGGCGCTAGGCGATCCTACCGATCCGGCCCGGGTGGAGGGTGTGGTATTCACGCTCACCGACCCCGACACACCGCTGTCCTCACTGAACGTGAGCGCTACAAGCAGCAATGTCGCCGTGGTTGCCCCGGCCGGTCTGGTGCTGGGTGGCAGTGACGGAACGCGAACCCTGCACATCACACCGTCCGCCGTCGGTGCAAGCACGCTTACCGTGACGGTCAGTGACGGGACGCACACGGCGGCCTATGTCATCGACTACCGCGTGTCCGTCGCATCCGTGAACCCGGCAACCACCCGCTTTCACACCGACGCGGCGGATGCCAGCGCAGCGGTGGCGGTGGATTCGGACTGGATGCTGATCGCCAATGACGAGGACCAGGTGCTTCGTCTGTACCCGCGTCATGTATCGGGCGATCCGCAAGCGTGCAGTCCCTTCAGCAGTGAAACCACACCCGACACGGGGCCGCTCGGGCTCACCGATGCCTCCGGTAGCGGAAAATTGCGTGAAGTGGATATCGAAGGCGTGGCACGGCTGGGTAACCGACTCTTCTGGCTGGGTTCGCACTCCAATAACAAGGACGGGGAGGCGGCCCCGAATCGTCGCCGCCTGTTTGCTACTGATCTCACCGGCAACGGTGCCGCCGCAACGCTGGGGTATGTGGATCGCTACGACTACCTGCGTGATGACCTTATCGCCTGGGATGCAGGCAATGGTCATGGGCTGGGGGCCAACGCACTTGGGCTGGCAGCCAGCAGCGCCACGGGGCTCGCTCCCGAGGCCGCCGATGGTTCGGGTTTCAATATCGAAGGTTTCGTCATCGCCCCCGACAACAGCAGTGGCTATATTGCCTTCCGTGCACCGCTTCAGGACAGCATTGCACGCAACCATGCCCTGATCGTCCCGGTGCAGGCACTGGATACCCTGGTCGACGATGGCAACGCTGCGGGTTCGCGGGTGGCCGGCTCTGCGAGTTTTGGTGCGCCGATTTTTCTTGATCTTGGCGGTCGTGCCATACGCGACATCGCTCGCAATGGGAGTGGGTATTACCTGATTCTGGCCGGTCCTGCCGCCAGTACCACAGGCGTGCCGCCCGCCGATTTCCGCCTGTATGCCTGGAGCGGCCAGGCCGACGAGGCGCCCCAGGCCGTGGATGCCGACCTGACCGGACTTGCCTCGCAGGGGAGTTTCGAAGGGATCGTCGAGGTACCGTCCATGAATGGCGGCACCGCCAGTATCCAGTTGATCGTAGATAACGGCGACACCGATTGGTATGCCGACGGCACGGCGGCCAAGGATCTGGCCAATGCCACCCAGCGCAAGTTCCGCAGCGAATGGGTTACCGCCAGTTTCCCGTATATCGACGGCGACAACCTGGAAGACAGTATCGAAAATGGCGTGCCGGGCCTCAATGGCAGTGCTCCCGGCGATGGCAACGGCGACGGCATCCCCGATCGTGAACAGCCCCATGTGGCGTCCCTGCCTGGACTGGTCGGTGGATGCTATTTCACCGTGGAAGTGGCGGCGGGGCTGACCTTGCAGTCGGTCCGGGCCCTGGCGGCGCCGGGCGACGCGCCGCAGGGCGCAAGTTTCCCCTGCGGGCTGGTCGGCTTCGACATCACCGGGCTTGCCGCAGGGCAAAGCGTGCCAGTACGGGTCATCGCCCACGGGTATGCCGATGCCGCATCAAGCTACCTTAAGCGTACCGCTACGGGCAGCTATGCCGCGCCGGGCGGCAGTGCCGCAGTGATTGGCACGGCCACAGCCTACAGCTTTGATCTGCTTGAAGGCGGACCGTTCGATGCGGACGGTGTGGCAGGCAACGGCCGTCTGTCCGATCCGGGTGGCCCCAGTGTCAGTGGCGCACCCGTACCGCTGCTGCCACTTGGCTTGCTGGCCCTGCTGGCGGCCCTGATCACAGGGCTTGCCTCGC
>JAQVHL010000090.1 GCA_028696185.1 Halothiobacillaceae bacterium | reverse complement strand
AGCCCAGCACGCCGGAACACAAGCGCCCGGAACACAAGAGCAAGTAACCCCAGCCGCCAAGGGCCGGTGCGCGCCGGATGTTGAGGTTGCCTCTTGTCCTCGGTTACGTCGATGTTCAGTACAAAAGGGAACAGCAGTGGATTCAAGGAAGCTCTACAACCTTTCACTACAAGAGGCTGATCGAGTGCTTGCAATGAAAGTGATTCTGAATGGCGTGGTTGCAGCAGCGAGCATATTGCATGGAGTGCATTGGGTTGCCGCTGTCTTCAGTGCTGTGAGAGCCTGAGGAGATTACCGTCGAGGCTCTGAGGCCGTGACTGTGGGCGAGAGGTGGGTTGCCGGGGCTCCCACGGGCTGGTGAGCGCTGCTCTGGCGGGGTTTGTGGCCTTGCCTTGTGGCCCTTGGTGTTCCACGGATATGAAAAAGCCCGCACATGGCGGGCTAGATCATTGAATGCTGGGGTGACCGATGGGGCTCGAACCCACGACAACCGGAATCACAATCCGGGACTCTACCAACTGAGCTACGGTCACCATATTATTTGGCGCGCCCGGCAGGACTCGAACCTGCAACCCTCGGCTTAGAAGGCCGATGCTCTATCCGGTTGAGCTACGGGCGCAAGTATCGGACGTGCCGCGAGCTGGTCGGGGTGGAGGGACTCGAACCCCCGACCCCCTGGTCCCAAACCAGGTGCGCTACCAGACTGCGCTACACCCCGACATCTGTCGGTTGCCGTTTGCCGAGCTTGGCAAACGAGGTGCGCATCATAGCCATGTCATGGGATGACGTCAACGGGTTTGTTGTCAGGTCGGTTGGTGGGCCAGGGGGGCTTGATCGATGATGTGGGTGCCGCTTTCGTCGATGCGTTCCAGGTGGAGTTGTCCTTCGCGGTGGCTTATCAGGCTGGCGGCGTCTTCCCAGTCGCCCAGAACGGCGCGTAGCGCGTGCGGCGGTGTCAGTCGGTGCAGGGCAGGGCGGTGGGTGTGGCCGTGGATCAGGTGATGGCAGCCTTGCGCGTCCAGTGTGGCGCGTACGGCGTCGCTATTGACGTCCATGATGTCCTGCGCCTTGAGGCTGCTTTCCTGGCGGGAGCGTTCGCGCAGGGCGGTGGCGATGGCTAAGCGTTCCGGGAGGAGTTTGGCGAGGAATTCGGCCTGGAAGGCGGGGTGGCGGAATTGGGCGCGCATGGCCTGGTAGGCGGCATCGTCGGTGCACAGGCTGTCGCCGTGGCAGAGCAGGATGGGGTGGCCATCCAGTTCGATGCGCTGGTATTCGGGGATCAGGGTGAAACCAAAGCGCGCGGCAATTTTTTCGCCGAGCAGGAAATCGCGGTTGCCGTGTTGCAGGTACAGGGGCACGCCGCTGTCGGCGAGGGTTTTAAGGGCCTCGAATGCCGGCCGCAGGCTGTCGTGCAGGGGCTGGTCGTCGCCCACCCAGTAGTCCAGAAGATCGCCCAGGATGTACAGCGCGCGTGCCTTTTGGGCGCGTTCCAGCACGGTGTGCAGGCGTGTGACGAGGGTGGGGGCTTCCGGGCGCAGGTGCAGGTCGGCGATGAACAGGGTTTCACTCATGGGTGTGCGGCCTTTTCGGTAGGTTAAAAAAGGGCTTGGTGCCCTTTTTTAGCTTGTCTCGTTGCGGCAGATGTCCGCGACGGCCTCCGAACATCACGCACGCCCGGTGCGTGATGTTCGGGCAAGCCTTTCGTGGCTTGCTTTAACAGGTGTTGAAATGTTTTTTCAACGGGCTGTTTTCAGGCTGTTATTCGCTTACGCGTTCGGCCGCATCGATGGTGACATCGTCTGCCGGTACGTCGGAGTGGCCGTAGCGGTTGCCGGTGGGCAGGCCGACGATGGCGTCCACGACGCTCATGCCGTCAACGACCTGGCCGAACACGCAGTAGCCGAAGCCTTGCGGGTTGGGGGCGCTGAAGTTGAGGAAGCCGTTGTCCTTGACGTTGATGAAGAACTGGCTGGTGGCGGAGTGCGGGTCCGGGGTGCGGGCCATGGCAATGCTGCCGCGCGTGTTGGTCAGGCCGTTCTGGGCTTCGTTACGGATCGGGCCGTTGTTGGGCTTCTGGCTCATGTCCGGCAGCAGGCCGCCGCCCTGGACCATGAAGTTGGGGATCACGCGGTGGAACAGGGTGCCGGGGTAGAAGCCCTCGTCGACATAACGCAGGAAGTTCGCCACGGTTTCCGGGGCCTTGTCCGGGAACAGTTCGAGGGTGATGCTGCCAAGCCGGGTGGTGAGGCGGACACGGGGGTTGGTGCTTGCGTTCATGCTTGAGTCTCGCGGGCAAAGCGGCAATCATAGCGTATTTTCCGTTCGCGTAATCCGCAGGCGCGACGCGGACTTGATCAGAGTAGTGATGACGTGAAAACCCGTTTTGCCCCCAGCCCTACCGGTTATCTGCACGTGGGCAACGTGCGCACGGCGCTGTTTTCCTGGCTGTTGTCCAGGCGTCACGGCGGGCGTTTTCTTTTGCGCATCGAGGATACCGACCATTCGCGTTCGAGCGAGGCGTATACCCGTGCGCTGATGGAAGACCTCGCCTGGCTGGGCCTGAGCTGGGAGGAGGGGCCGGAGGCGGGCGGCGATGCGGGGCCGTACCGGCAGTCGGACCGGCACGCGATCTATGATCGTTTCTATGCGGATCTGGAAGCGCGAGGGCTGGCCTATCCCTGCTACTGCAGCGAGATGGAGCTCAAGCTTTCGCGCAATGCCCAGCTCGCCGCCGGGCGCCCGCCGCGCTATCCGGGCACCTGCGCGCGTCTTTCGGAGGACGAGCGTGAGGCGCGCGTGGCGGCGGGTTTGCGCCCCACCTTGCGTTTCAGGGTGCCGACCGGGCAGACGGTGAGTTTCGAGGACAGCGTGCGCGGATTGCAGAAATTTGCCAGCGAGGATATCGGCGATTTCATCATCCGCCGGGCGGATGGCACCCCGGCGTTTTTCTTCTGCAACGCGGTGGACGATGCGCTGATGGGGGTGACGCATGTGCTGCGCGGCGAGGATCACCTCACCAACACCCCGCGCCAGATCCTGCTTCTGGAGGCGCTGGGCCTGCCGGTGCCGCGCTATGGGCATATTTCGCTCATCACCGGGCCGGACGGCGGGCCGCTGTCCAAGCGCGACGGTTCGACCAGCGTGCGCGAGCTGAAGGCGGAAGGTTATTTGCCGATGGCGGTGAACAACTACCTGGCACGCCTGGGGCACAGCTACGCCGAGACCGGTTTCATGACGCTGGATGCGCTGGCGGCTGGCTTCGAGGAAGTCCATCTGGGCCGCTCGCCCGCGCGTCACGACCCGGCGCAACTGGGGCACTGGCAGAAGGAAGCGGTGCGTGCCGCTGGGGATGACGCCTTGCTGGCGTGGCTGGGGGCCGAGCTTTTCGCGTCGGTGCCGGAAGACAAGCGCGCTGCCTTTCTGAGCGTGGTGCGCGAGAACGTCACCACGCCGCGCATGGCCTACGAATGGCGTGAGGTGCTGTTCGGTGCCGGTCAGCCGATGCAGGCCGACGCCCGTGCCCTGCTCGATGCCGCGCCGGCGGATTTCTGCGCGCAGCTGCGCGTTCAGCTGGCCGACAACGACGACTACAAAAGCTTCAGCAAGGCGCTGCAACAGGCGACCGGCCTGTCCGGCAAGGCCCTGTTCATGCCGCTGCGCGCGGCGCTGACCGGCCGTCTGGACGGTCCCGCGCTGGGCGAGATTCACGCCCTGATGGCGCCTGAAACCCGTCTGGCGCGCGTTGAAGCCGCGATCCAGGGTTCGTGTTGAACCCTGTCTGTCGTCCCTTGTCCCACCCCGCTTTGCCGATCCGACCTTCGAGGCTGCCTTTCCCATGCTGCTGATTCACGACTCCGAAACCCGCGCCAAGCGCGAATTCGTCCCCATCGAGCCCGGCACGGTGAAGATGTACGTCTGCGGCATGACGGTCTATGACTACTGTCACCTGGGCCATGCGCGGGTCATGGTGGTGTTCGACGTGGTCTACCGCTGGCTCAAGGCGCTCGGGTATCAGGTGAGCTATGTACGCAACATCACCGACATCGACGACAAGATCATTCGGCGTGCCGCCGAAAACGGCGAGAGTATCGGCACGCTGACCCAGCGCTTCATCGATGCCATGCACGAGGACGCCGATGCCCTGGGGTGCCTGCGTCCGGACTTCGAGCCGCGCGCCACCGGCGCCATTCCCGACATGCTGACGATGATCGGCACCCTGATCGACAAGGGCTATGCCTATGTGGCCGGCAACGGCGACGTGTATTACGACGTGAGCCGCTTCGAGGGCTACGGTCGCCTGTCCGGCAAGAACCCGGACGATCTGCGTGCCGGTGCGCGGGTAGAGATTGGTGAGGCCAAGGACGACCCGCTCGACTTCGTGCTGTGGAAGGCGGCCAAGCCGGGCGAGCCGTCCTGGGAATCGCCCTGGGGGCCGGGCCGTCCCGGCTGGCACATCGAGTGCTCCGCCATGTCCACCACCTGCCTCGGTCATGGCTTTGATATTCATGGCGGCGGCATGGACCTGCAGTTCCCGCACCACGAAAACGAGATTGCCCAGAGCGAGGCGGCCACCGGCTGCCATTACGTCAACTACTGGATGCACAACGGCTTTGTGCGCATCAACGAAGAGAAGATGTCCAAGTCGCTGAACAACTTCTTCACCGTGCGTGAGGTGCTCAACACCTACCACCCCGAGGAAGTACGCTACTTCATCCTGGGCAGCCAGTACCGCAGTCCGCTCAACTACGGCGACGCCCAGCTCGACGCCGCGCGCGCCGCCCTGACCCGTCTGTATACCGCGCTGCGCGGCATCGACGCATCGGGGGTGCCGCTCGATGCGCCGCTTGTGCGCTTTGCCGCGTACATGAACGACGATTTCAACACTCCCGAGGCCCTGACCGTGCTGTTCGAAGAGGCCGGTGAGATCAACCGCCTGCGCGAGAGCGACCCCGAGGGGGCGCGTCGTCACGCCGCCACCCTGAAGGCGCTGGGCGAACGCCTGGGACTGTTGCAGCGCGAGCCGGAAAGCTACCTCAAATGGCGTCCCGCCACGGCGGGCGGGCTCGACGATGAGGCTATCGAAGCGCTGATCGAACAGCGTCTGCAAGCGCGGCGGTCGCGCGACTGGGCCGAATCGGACCGCATCCGAGACGAACTCGCCGCCGCTGGCGTGCAGCTCGAAGACGGCGCCGCTGGCACCACATGGCGCCGGGTGTGAACACGATGAGCATGACTACGCCCGTCCTGCCCGCCCCGGATACCCGGCTTTACCACCTTTCGCACACCGATCTCGACGGTTACGGCGCACAGTACATGCTGCGCGCGGCAGGTTTCCGTGCCCGTTATCACAATGCTGATTACCGCGACATCCCGCAGGCGCTGGACGGCATCCTCAATCGCATCCATGCCGAAGGCGAGGCGGCGACCCTGCTCATTACCGACCTCAATCTGACCGTGGATCAGGCCGATGGACTGGCGCGGCGGGTGGCGAGCATGAAGGTGCCGGTGCAGCTGCAACTGCTTGACCATCACGCCACGGGCGCACAGGCAGCGGAAAAGCACGACTGGTATCACCTGGATGTCGAGCGCTGCGCCACGGTGCTGGCCTTTGAGGCGGCCGCGCCGCACATGGATGAGGCCACGCGCGCGCGTTTCGAACGCCGGGCGCATTTCGTCGATGTGGGCGACCGCTGGCTGAAGGACAGCGCGGACTTCCGGCGCGCCCTGTACCTCATCGCCCTGGTGATGGACGAGGATCATCTGGCGCCGCCTCTGACCGACCTCAAGCGCGCCTACCGTTTCCACCTGCTGGATGGCTTTTTCGAGCGCATGGAAGCGGGCGCGAGTCTGGAAGAGCTGGAGCGCGGGCTGTATGACCTGCGCAAGTCCTTCCTCAAGGGACGGGTCGAAAAGCGCCTGTTCAACGAGGCGGAAATTCCGCTCAACGATAAATTCCATGCCCTCAGTGCCCAGGTGCTCGCCGCCGAAGACATGCCGATGCTCACGATCGACGGCTATCGTGTCGGTGTGTTCTACAACTGGCCGCATGAGGTGTGGCGCGGCGTCATCATGGAGCTGATGGAGAACCAGAACCGCATGGACATGGCGATCAGCGTGCGCGGTAACGGCCGTCTGTCGCTGCGCGCCAATCCCGGCGTGGACGTGGGACAGCTTTCCGCGCGCTACTTCGAAGGCGGCGGTCATCCCGGCGCGGCAGGTGGCAGCCTGAAGGAAACCCGTCTGCGCGATCTGCCGCATGCCTTGCGCTGCATTCAGGCCCAGGTCGAGGCGGTTAACAAGGCGGGTTGAGCGCGTGGCTTCCAAGTACATCACGCTTGAAGGCTATGAAGCCCTCACCGCCGAGCTGGACACCCTGTGGCGCGTCACCCGCCCGCAGGTCGTGCAGGCCGTTTCGGAGGCCGCCGCCCTGGGAGACCGTTCGGAAAACGCCGAATACATCTACGGCAAGAAACAGCTGCGCGAGATCGACCGCCGGGTGCGTTTCCTGCGCAAGCGGCTGGACGGCATGGTGGTGGTGCGCGAGCCGCCTTCGGATCAAAGCCGTATCTTTTTCGGCGCCTGGGTGACCTTGGAAGACGAGAACGAGGTGGCCACCGAGCTGCGCATCGTCGGCCCGGATGAGTTCGACCCGCGACGCAACTGGATCAGCATCGATTCCCCCATGGCCAAGGCCCTGCTGCGCAAGGGCGAGGGTGACGAGGTGCGGGTGCAGCTGCCCGATGGCCGCCAGGGGCTGTGGTGGGTGCTGGGTGTGCGTTAT
>JAQVHL010000032.1 GCA_028696185.1 Halothiobacillaceae bacterium | reverse complement strand
CGATGCTCGGCATCAACGCTTTCACCCCGCCGAAGCAGGAAGACCCGAGCGATCCGGTACAGCCTGTTGGTTCGGAGAACGACAAGTTCGACACCATCGTCGTTCCCGCACGCGAGGAAGGGTTCAAGCAGCGCTTCCTGAACGAGAACTGCTGGTTTGCCGTTCGGATCAATGCGAAGCACATCTCGAAGCTGAAGTTCATCGCGGCCTATCAGGTCGCTCCCGTCGCAGCGATCACCCACATTGCCGAGATCGAGGCCATCCTGCCTTACAACGACACCGGGAAGTACATGATCAAGTTCAAAGGGCCTGCGACGGCGATTGTCCCAATCCCGCGCCCGGAGAACAGCGAGGTCAATATGCAGTCGTCCCGCTACGCGCTGCGGGAAAAGCTGCTGGCGGCAAAGAATCTGGATGAGGTGTGGTCGTAAGGATCGATGTGGATCAGATAGGCAGAAGTTGGCCAGCGCCAAGTTACTGTTTCGCGGCTGCGGTCGTTTCCGTGCCCCACGCCTGCAACGCCCTCAGTTGCTCGGCGTTTTCGTGGCAGGTCTGGTAGTTGGCGGTAACGGTTCCGGCGACGGCAGAGAGCGCAATGTCTGCGGCGGCCGCATCAGCATCTCGGGCAGCTCACCGGCGGCGGCAGCGTCGTGCAGGCGCACAAAGCCACGGTTGATAGTGCAAGCAGCATCGGCTTGAACGGGCACATAGACGGGAACCTCCTTGATGATGGTTTCGCCCTTCTCGCGGACGACACGGATGCGGTTGACGTGCTGCGTAACGACCAGAGAAAACGGAGAACAGAGAGGCGTCAGCGGGGGCAAAAACGCAGGGTTGGGAAGGGGCGGCGCTCGCGAGACCATGCCCGGAAACCGCGCCAACATTGGGGAGAGCAGACGAAAAAAAACCAACCGAGAAAGGTTGGTTTTTTTAAATAGTGGTGGCGGATGGTTGACCATATGCTGACTGGCCTCCCGAGCTGATGAGCACTTGCGCGGGTTGCTGCGGGTCAAGCGCCTAGCAGGCGACGAGCAAGTACGGATTGCATGTCACGGCGTCCGTCAGCAATCAGGTAAATCATGACTTGGTTGCCTGTGACACGGTAGATCACGCGGTAAGGTTTGAAGATGATCTGGCGGTATTCTTTAATCCCAAGACCGACCAGTTCCTTCGGATAGCTGCCGCGCTCCGGAATTTTCGACAAACTCTCCACAACGTCCATCAACGCATCCAACACATAGTTGGCGTTGGCGACGCTGTCGAACTCGGCGATGTAGTCGTGGATGGACTCCAAGTCCTGCTCCGCACCCTCAGTGAGCAAGACTTCGAACTTGGCAGATGGGCCTGCCATCAGACGGAGGCGCGCTTGGCGCGGAGGCGGGCAACGACATCAGCCACAGGTTTGACCTTGCCAGCGGCCACATCCTGATTGCCCAGAGCAAGGATTTTCAGCATGGCCAGTGTTTCTTGCGTCTCTTCGAACGAGGCGACGTCCTGCAGGACTGCCTTGGCCTCGCCGTTTTGGGTGATGACCATCGGTTCACGCCGCTCCGCGAGCTGCGTCAGAACCTCGGCAGCGTTGGCTTTAAGGTAGCTGATGGGCTTGACTTGCGATGAGTAGCGCATGGTTGTGCTCCAGATTTGATTGGGACTTAATATAGTTTTTTTATGGTCTTGCAACAAGGTGTGGAGACGGCCTCAGGAGAATTCGTCATCATTCCGAGGGCACATCAAAACCCACCCTGTATCCCATCGCGCGGTAGCCGCGCTGCCGCTAGTCTCATATCCGCAGCAGCGTTGGGCGATTCGAGCAGTGCGATCAGGCGGGCGTTCTCTGCGCGCAGCGCCGACAGTTCATCGCTGTGATCCATCGAATTCATGCTTGGCCAGAGGCTCCGGTGTGCGCAACGTCACTTCGTGTCCCAGGGCGCCTTGCGGGCAAACAGGTCGCGCAAACCCTCGTTGGCCTGTTCGGGGCGATCCAGCAGATCCATCAGGGCCTGGTACTGGCTGCCCGAGACCATGAACAATCGTTGATCCAGCAGCGTCTGCACGGCGGCCAAGCACGCGCTGTCGAGGATGAAGTCGGTCAGCGACTTGTGGGCCACCTCGGCAGCGCGGCGCAGCACCACCTCCTGTTCGGGGGTGGCGCGCAGCCCAAGTCGGGCAGAGCGGGCGGAAGGCGACGATGCAACAGCAGTCATGGCAGCACCTCTTTTGTTAGATCAACTGTTGCCATGTTAGTACAAGTGATGCACATCGTCTGGTTGTACTGTTGACTGCTGGCCTTGGTTGACGGTGAACCTGCGCGCGTAAGATGTTGATTCATATAGTATAACATCTGCAGCTACCCGCAGGCGAAACAGAGAACAGAGACGGCTCTGGCCGGGAAAGTGGCCAATTTAGGGCGTTTCGGCTGATGGTCACCCGCAGCACAGATGGCCGGAACCCCGCGTGGCGCTGGGATTTCGGCCAAGAAAAAGGGCCCGGAGATTATCCGAGCCCTTCAATTTGGTGGAGGCGGCGGGAATCGAACCCGCGTCCGCAAGCTCTAGGCTGTTGGCGCTACATGCTTAGTCGCGTCGTTTGATTTAGCTTTCCGGCCCGCCGACGGACAGGCTGGTCAGAAAGCGATCCCGTGAGTTCTCGTTTCCTGCAGCCGGGCGATGCAGCAAACCAGCTTGTGAGCTATGACCCCTGAGTGGCCTTGCGGCCCCGGGCGCACAAGCACGGCCCGGTCAGTGGCTGGCCTTAAGCGGCCAGAGCGTAAGAATCGTCGTTTGCGACTATTCTGATTGCAGATGGTTTTACGAGGTCCTCTGCACCTCGGCATGCTCCTCGAGATTCGCAACCCACGTCGAAGCCTTGTCGCCCCCTTGTGGTATGCGGTGGTAGACCGCCGTGCCGCGAGGAAGTTCCCTTCGCGAGGGCTGGAGTTTTCAGGCTCCAGCTATCGAGTGGGCGCAGTTTGGGCTTGCGGGGGTGGCTTGTCAATGCCGGCGGGGCGGATTCAGGTGTTGAACTGGCGTAGCTGGGTTTGCAGGTGACGGGCGAGCTGGTCCAGGGCCTGGGCGTCGGCTTCGAGGGCCTGGGCGCCGTTGGCGGTGGCGCTGACTTCGTTGTGGATGTCGAGCAGGTTGCGGTTGATTTCGCTGGTGGCTTCGCCTTGCTGTTGTGCCGCTTGGGCTATGCGGGCGTTCATGTCGCTGATGCGGGTGACGCCGTCGAGTATGCCCTGGATGGCCTGACCGGCTTGTTGGGCTTGTTCGGCATTGTGGCGGGTGTTTTCCCGGCGTTCGGTGATGCCTTGTACGGTGTTTTCCGCACTTTCCTGCAGGCGTTCGATCATGGCGCGGATTTCCAGGGTGGAGGCTTGGGTCTTGCTGGCGAGTGAGCGCACTTCTGCGGCGACGACGGCAAAGCCGCGTCCCTGTTCGCCGGCACGGGCCGCTTCGATGGCGGCATTCAGGGCGAGCAGGTTGGTCTGTTCGGCGATGCCGCGAATCACGTCGACGACTTGGCCGATGCTCAGGCTGTCCAGACGCAGTTTTTCCACGTTCTGGCTGGCGAGGTTCATGCCTTCGGCCAGTCCGTTGAGTTCGTCGATCAGGCGCCGGATTTCGCCATTGGCGAGGTGGGCGGCGCTATCGGTCTCGCGGGCGTTGTGAGCGGCGTCCAGGGCGTTCTGTGCGATGTGTTCGATGCTGGCGCTCATTTGGTGCATGGCGCTGACGACCTTGTCGAGGTTGTGGTTTTCACGGTCTATGGCCTGGCGGGACTGGCGAGTGATGTGGCTGAGGTGTTCGGCGGCGTCGGTGACTTGTCCGGCCGTTTCGCCGATTTGCCGAACCAGGCTGCGCATTTGTGCGCTGAGGGTGTTGAGGCTGCGGGAGAGCAGGCCGATTTCGTCGGCGCGGTGATCCTGGGTGCAGTGTACGGTGAGGTCGCCTCGTGCCAGCTGGTCCAGCCCGGCGGCGATGCGTTCGATGGGACGGCCGACCCCACGGCGGGTGAGTTGCCAGAGGATGAGGAGCAGGGGGAGGGTGATGAGGGTGACGATGAGCAAGCCGGTCAGCAGATTGCGACGGAGTTGGGCTTGCATGCGCTCAAGTGGACGGATGATTTCGAAGGCGCCATGCAGGTCGCCGACCTGCTTGCCGTCCATGGGAAAGCCGGTGATGTCGATGCCGTCGCGTCGTCCCCATAGCGGGCCGGCCTGGGCGGGGTCGCCATGGCAGGCAAGGCAGGATTGGCTCAGGCGTACGGGGCGGAAGTAGCGAATGGCATTTTGTGTGGTGTCCACGACAGGATATTCGCTGGCCTGCGGGTTTTGTTCGAAATACTGCAGGGCCTGGCGTTCGATGTCGTCGGGTGTGTTTTCCGGGTTGCGGGCGCCTTCACGCGGGCTGCGGAAGGTGAAGTCGCCTTCTCTGGATTTGGCCTTGGCGGATTCCCAGGCGGCGACGACGGGAACGCTGGACATGATGCGTCGGGTCAGTTCTTTTTCGTCGCTGATGCTGTCGCGCAGGGCGTTGAGCATGGTGGGGCTGAAAAGGCCCATTTCCCATTTGCTTTCCATATTTTCGCGTACTGATTCGGCCATCAGGATGAGGTTTCGCGCGGCGTGGATTTCCCCGTCGATGAGGTTGCTGCGTGTGTTTTGCCAGTAGGTGGCAAACAGGATGCTGAGATTGGCGAACATGACGGCGATGATGCCGAGCATCGTACGGGTGGAGAGGGAGTGCAGTTTGGGCATGGCGGCGGCTCCAGCGAGGTGGGCTTGAATCGTCGATGTCCCTGCCGACCTGTCGGATAAAGCAATAGACGTGCCGTTTTATGGCCAAGAATTTTTTATGGGCGCGGTTTCGGCCTGCTGGACGGGCCGATGGGCGATAATGCCGGGCCTGGATTCATAGTTCCTCCACACTGCGCCGCCATCGTGGGGTCGCAGGATAGTTTCAAGGTGATGATTGCATGAGTTCTCGGGCCGATTCGCGCACGCGCCGTGGCCGGCGTCTGCTGATGCTTTTGGTTGTTCTGTTTCTGGTCGTGGCGGCGGGGGCGGGCGGGTATTACCTGCTGAGCCGGAGTCAGGCCACGCCTGGGGGCGCTGAGCAGGCGCGTTTTGCTCCGGTGCAGCGGGGGGATATCGAGGATCTGGTGACGGCCACCGGTACCTTGCAGCCGCGTGACTACGTGGATGTGGGGGCGCAGGTTTCCGGGCAGTTGAAGAAGATTCATGTGGAGATCGGCAGCGAGGTGAAGGCGGGGGATCTGCTCGCCGAGATCGACCCGACGGTGTTCCGTGCCAAGGTGGATGGAAACCGGGCGCAGTTGCTCAACCAGCGTTCGCAACTGGAGGACCGCAAGGCCCAGCTCAAGCTGGCGCAGCTGAATTTCAACCGGCAGAAGAACCTGCTCAAGGAAAACGCGACCACGGAGGAGGCCTACCAGAGTGCGGAGGCTAACCTGCAATCGACGCTGGCGCAGATTGATGTCATCAAGGCGCAGATCCAGCAGACCGAATCCACTCTGCGCGCCGACGAGGCCAGCCTCAGTTACACGAATATCTATGCACCAATGACGGGCACCGTGGTGTCCATTACGGCGCGCCAGGGGCAGACGCTCAATGCCAATCAGCAGGCGCCGATCATCCTGCGCATCGCCGATTTGTCGGTGATGACCGTGCAGACACAGGTTTCCGAGGCGGATGTGGGGCGTCTGCGTCTGGGGATGGATGCCTATTTCACCACGCTGGGTAGTCAGACCCGGCGCTGGGAGGGGCAGCTACGCAAGATCGAGCCGACGCCGACCGTGCAGAACAACGTGGTGCTGTACAACGCGCTGTTTGATGTGCCCAACCCCAACCAGACCCTGATGACGCAGATGACGGCACAGGTGTTTTTCATAGTTGCTTCCGCAAAGGATGCGCTCCTGATTCCGGTATCGGCCGTCACGCCGGTGAGCGCACCCAATGGCGCGGCCCGCGCACCGTCATCGACAGCGCCGGAATCAGGGGAGCGTCGTCCGGGAGGGCGCGGCCTGCGCAAGGGCACGGTCAAGCTGCGTATGGCGGACGGGGCGGTCGTTGAACGGACGGTCACCCTGGGCGTGGGAAATCGTATCCAGGTGCAGGTGCTGGAGGGGGTGTCCGAAGGCGAGCAAGTGCAGCTCAATACCCGCCCGAATAACGCACGTCCGGGAGGTAACAACCGTTCCGGCATGCCGCCCATGCCGCCGAGGATTTGAGCGTGAGGGATGCCGGTATGTCTTCCAGTCCAGAGTCCCCCTTGATCAGCCTGCGTGGCGTGACGCGGGTGTTCCAGAATGGCGAATTGACCGTGCCGGTACTGCACGGCATCGATCTGGACATCTACCCTGGGGAGTTCGTCGCCATCGTAGGTGCGTCGGGGTCGGGAAAGTCGACGCTCATGAATATTCTGGGCTGCCTGGACCGTCCCAGCGCGGGGCAATACCTGTTCATGGGGCGGGACGTTTCCGGTTTTGATCGCGACGCACTGGCGCAACTGCGCCGCGAGGAATTCGGCTTTGTCTTCCAGAGCTACAACCTGATTGCGGGAGCCAGTGCGGCGGAAAATGTCGAGGTGCCCGCCGTGTATCTGGGGCTGCCGCCCGACGAGCGACGCCAGCGGGCTGAGGCGCTGCTGGGCACGCTGGGCCTGGGCGAGCGCTTGGATCATCGACCTTCCCAGCTCTCCGGCGGGCAGCAGCAGCGTGTTTCCATTGCGCGGGCGCTGATGAACGGCGGGCGCATCATCCTGGCCGACGAGCCCACCGGCGCGCTGGATACCCGCAGTGGGGAGGAGGTGATGCGCCTGCTGGATGAGTTATCCA
Organism: Halothiobacillaceae bacterium; assembly: GCA_028696185.1. Lineage (GTDB taxonomy): Bacteria > Pseudomonadota > Gammaproteobacteria > Halothiobacillales > Halothiobacillaceae > JAQVHL01. The sequence continues at coordinate 23,062 of JAQVHL010000032.1, read as the reverse complement.
GGGCGGGGCACACCATCATTCTCATTACCCACGCACGCGAGGTGGCACAGCGGGCCGACCGCGTCATTGAAATCCGTGACGGGCGGATTCTTTCCGATCCGGGTCCTAATCGTGAAAAATCCATCAATGACAAGGACTTTTCTCCTGAACATCAGGGGGTTTCGCATGTGTCGGACCTCCTTGAAGCCGCGCGTACGGCCCTGCGCGCCCTGCGCTCCAATCTGTTTCGCACCGTTCTCACCCTGCTGGGCATCGTGATTGGCGTCGGTTCGGTCATTGCCATGCTGGCCATCGGTGATGGGGCCAAGCAGGCGGTGGTGGAACGCATCAGCTCGATGGGGACCAATCTGCTTAATGTGCGCCCTGGCGCCCCCAACCTGCGCGGGCGCGACCTGACCGCCACCCTGGTCATCGAGGACGTGAAAGCCATCGCCGAGCTGCCCAATGTGCTCGCCGCCGTGCCCGAACAAAGCGCGAGCATCACTGTGCGTGCGGGGAATGCCGATCAGCGCACCTCGCTCAATGCCACCTCGCCCGACTTCGTGCTGGCGCGTAAATGGGACGTGGAGAGCGGCAGCTTCTTCACTGCAGAGGATGAAGCGGGTTATGCCACTGTCGCCGTGCTGGGCCAGACCGTGGCCAAGGCGTTGTTCCCCGGCCGCGATCCGCTGGGGCGCTTCATCCTGCTCAACAACATCCCTTTCCAGGTGATTGGCGTGATGAAGGCCCAGGGCGCCAGCGCCTTCGGTTCCGATCAGGACGACGTGGTGTTCGTGCCATTTTCCACGGGCAGCCTGCGCATTACCGGGCAGCGCTATCTGCGCAATGTCACGGTGGCGGTGGAGGATGTGACCGTCATCGATCAGACCCAGGCCGATGTGGAAGCCTTGTTGCTGGAGCGGCATGGCGTGGTCGATTTCCAGGTGCGCAACATGGCGTCCATCATCGACGCGGTTTCCGCCACGCAGAACACACTCACCGTGCTTCTGGGGTCGATTGCCGCGATCTCCCTGCTGGTGGGCGGGATTGGCGTGATGAACATCATGCTGGTCTCGGTCACCGAGCGTACCCGTGAAATCGGCATCCGCATGGCGACGGGCGCGCGGGAGCGCAACATCCTGCAACAGTTCCTGATCGAGGCGGTGATGGTGTCCGCCCTGGGCGGCCTCATCGGCGTGGTTGGCGGACTGGGCGTGGCGGCGCTGATCGAGGCGTTGGGTACACCGATCCAGTATTCGCTGGCGCCGGTGCTGATTGCCTTCGGCTGCGCTTTTGCTACCGGACTGGTGTTCGGTTATCTGCCCGCGCGCAAGGCCGCACGCCTGGACCCTGTGGTGGCCCTGGCTTCGGAGTGAGTCGATAATGTCAAGTCAATCAGTTGTTTTTCCGTTGTTTTTTCTGGTTTCTTTGCTTGGGGGCTGCGCGCTTACCGAGCCGGCAACCCGACCGGAACTGCCGAGCCCGGCCGCCTGGACGGCACCGACCGATGCCGAAGGGCAGGCCGTGAGCGCGACCTGGTGGCAGGGGTTTTCCTCGCAGCGACTGCCCGCGTTGCTGGCGCAGGCCGAGCGTGACAGTCCGGATTTGCAATCGGCGGTGGAGCGGGTGCAACAGGCGGAAATTCAGGTCAATATCGCCGGGGCTTCGCTGTTCCCGACCCTGGGCCTGAGCGTGGGCAGTGGCTGGAAGCGCAGCGATGCCACGGGCTCGCAGGCGAGCGATGCCCATACGTCCAGCCTGGGGCTGAATCTGGGGTATGAGCTGGATGTCTGGGGCCGGCTTGCGGCCGGGGTGCGTTCCGCTGAGGCCAGTCTGGATGCCAGCCGTTACGATCAGGACACCGTGAAGCTCACCCTGCAAGGCGGTGTGGCCAATGCCTATTTCCAGGTGCTGGCCACCCGCGAGCGTCTGCGTATTGCGCAAGAAAATCTGCGGCTGGCCGAGCGGATTCTGGCGATAGTCGAGGCGCGCTACCGTCATGGCAGTGTGTCTGCGCTGGATGTCAGTCGTCAGCGGACCGCCGTACTCACCCTGCGCGCCGCCCTGCCGCCGTTTGAAGCGCAGGAGCGGCAAAATCTGGCCGCACTGGCGGTTCTGACCGGTCAGGCGCCGCAGGGCTTCATGGTGGTGGGTGAGGAGTTCGGAAATCTGCAGGCCCCCGGCGTGGCCCCTGGCTTGCCGTCCGCCCTGCTGACCCGTCGTCCGGATCTGGCGCGTGCCGAGGCGCGGCTGGCGGCGGCCGATGCCGATGTCCTGGCCGCACGCGCCGCGCTTTTGCCGGGGATTTCGCTGTCCGGTTCGGCCGGATTGGCCAGTGGGGCCTTGCTCTCGCTGGCCAATCCCGCCGCGAGTCTGGCGCTGGCGGGCGCCCTGACGCAATCCCTGTTCGATGGTGGGCGCCTGCGCAATCAGGTGGCGCTGAGCGAGTCGCGCCGCCGGGAGTTGGTCGAGTCCTACCGCCTGGCCGTGCTGACGGCCCTGAAGGAAGTGGAAGATGCGCTCAACAATGTCGATCGCTCGCGCCGTCTGATCGAGGCTCAGGAGGCCATTCGCGAGGAATCCGCCCGCTCGTTGCGCTTGGCGGAGCTGCGTTATCGCGAGGGCGCCGATGATTTGCAGGCCGTGCTCGATGCGCAGCGCACCTTGTTCCAGACCGAGGACCAACTGATTCAGGCGCGTCTGACACGTCTGACCGCCACCCTGGATCTCTACAAGGCGCTGGGCGGCGGTTGGGAGGCTGAAAAGCCTTTATAGTCAAATGGATAGCTGTATTGTTTAATGTTTTTCATCGGGTGTCACACGCCCGATGACGCAACTTACCATGGAGCGCGCCTTGGCCCCCATGCCCGCCAGACCCTCGACCTCACCCACGCGCGGATAACCCAGTTCGCGCAGACGCTGCAGGGCAATGTCCCGCGCGGTTTCATCGTCCGCTTCGAAATCCACGGCGCTTTTGTCGATATCGACCTGCGTCCCCTGCACGCCGGCAAGGGCATTCAGGCTGTCGCGGATGTGGTGTGCGCATCCACCGCATTTGATGTTTTCCACTTCAATATGAATGTGCATGTTGCAGCGCTCCCGTTACGCCTTCGATGAAGGGCAGATTGAAAAGCATTTGCATCGCTCTGGCTTGATTTTAGTCTCTGCGATCCACGAAGGCGCGGAATTTCCTGTCGGGCTGGTAAAATGCCGGACGTAAAGAAATGCCCAACTCCAGGAGAACCGCATGAGCGCCTACCGCTCCCGCACCACCACCCACGGCCGCAACATGGCCGGCGCCCGTGCCCTGTGGCGCGCCACCGGGATGAAGGATGGCGATTTCGGCAAGCCGATCATCGCCATCGCCAATTCGTTCACCCAGTTCGTTCCGGGGCATGTCCACCTCAAGGACATGGGGCAGCTCGTGGCGCGCGAGATCGAGAAGGCCGGCGGGGTGGCCAAGGAGTTCAATACCATCGCCGTGGACGATGGCATCGCCATGGGGCACGGCGGCATGCTCTACTCGCTGCCTTCGCGCGATTTGATCGCCGATTCGGTCGAGTACATGGTCAACGCGCACTGTGCTGACGCGCTGGTGTGCATCTCCAACTGCGACAAAATCACCCCGGGCATGCTGATGGCCGCCCTGCGCCTGAATATTCCCGTGGTATTCGTCTCCGGCGGGCCGATGGAAGCGGGTAAGACCCGTTTGGCCGGTCAGGTTGTCAAGCTCGACCTGGTCGATGCCATGGTCCAGGCAGCCAACAGCAAGGTCAGTGACGAGGACGTGGCGCAGATCGAGCGCTCCGCCTGTCCGACCTGCGGTTCCTGTTCCGGCATGTTCACCGCCAACTCCATGAACTGCCTGACTGAGGCACTGGGGCTGTCCCTGCCGGGCAACGGCTCGCTGGTGGCCACGCATGCTGACCGTGAAGCCTTGTTCCTGGAAGCCGGTCGCCTGGTGGTGGAGCTCGCGCGCCGCTATTACGAGCAGGGCGACGAATCGGTGTTGCCGCGCAATATCGCCACCTTCGAAGCCTTCGGGAACGCCATGGTGCTGGATATTGCGATGGGCGGTTCCACCAATACCGTGCTCCATCTGCTGGCCGCCGCCCATGAGGCGCGGGTGGATTTCACCATGGCCGATATCGACGCGCTCAGTCGCAAGGTGCCCAACCTGTGCAAGGTGGCGCCCTCGACGGCGAAATATCATATGGAAGACGTGCACCGCGCGGGAGGGGTGTTCGGCATCCTGGGCGAGCTGGACCGGGCAGGGCTCATCAACCGTGAGGTGCATGTGGTCCACGCTGCCAGCATGGGCGAAGCGCTGGACCGCTGGGACATCATGCGCGACACCGTTTGCGCCGAGGCGCGAACCCGCTTCCTGGCCGGCCCGGCCGGGATTCCCACCCAGGTGGCATTCTCGCAGGACACGCGCTGGCCGTCGCTGGATACGGACCGTGCCGAAGGCTGCATCCGTGATCGGGCGCATGCCTATAGCCAGGATGGGGGGCTGGCCGTACTGTTTGGCAACATCGCCCGCGATGGCTGCATCGTCAAGACGGCTGGGGTCGATGAAAGCATCCTGCGCTTCCGTGGGCCGGCGCGCATTTTCGAAAGCCAGGACGACGCGGTGGAGGCTATTCTGGCTGACCGTATCCGCGCCGGTGACGTGGTCATCATCCGCTACGAAGGCCCGAAGGGCGGGCCGGGCATGCAGGAAATGCTTTACCCGACCAGCTATCTCAAGTCCAAGGGGCTCGGGGCGTCCTGCGCGCTGCTGACCGATGGGCGTTTCTCCGGCGGCACCTCCGGGCTGTCCATCGGCCATGCCTCGCCCGAAGCCGCGGAAGGGGGCGCCATCGCGCTGGTGGAGGAAGGGGACATCATCGACATCAATATTCCCGAGCGGAGCATTCATGTCGAAGTCGATGAAATGACTCTCGAACGCCGTCGCGAGGTGATGATTGCGCGGGGTGTGCATGCCTGGAAGCCCGTCGCCCGCGAACGGGCGGTGTCTGCCGCCCTGCGTGCCTATGCCGCGCTGACCACCTCCGCCGCACGTGGCGCCGTGCGCGATCTGTCTCAGGTCGAGCACGGCTGAAGCAGGACGCCGCCCGCTTCGGCATTTGAGCCGGGGTGGGCGGATATGGTATAAAGCGCGCGCTCTTATCAATAAAGAGCAATCCACACATGCACCCGACGGGATCCGGCGGGGTGCCGCGCAAGCGGTCGTCCGGGTTACGGTGCATGGAGGCTCAACCCCCATTTAAAGAGATTGAAGACATGACCCAAGTCACGATGCGTCAGATGCTGGAAGCCGGCGTACATTTCGGCCACCAGACCCGCTACTGGAACCCGCGCATGGCGCCGTTCATCTTCGGTGAGCGCAACCGCATCCATATCATCAACCTGGAAAAGACCGTGCCCCTGTTCAATGAGGCACTGAATTTCCTGGGCAAGCTTGCCGCCAACGGTGGCAGCGTCATGTTCGTCGGCACCAAGCGCTCCGCGCGTGAGACTGTCGCCGAGCAAGCCGCACGTTGCGGCATGCCGTATGTCAACCACCGTTGGCTGGGCGGCATGATGACCAACTTCCGCACTGTCAAGCAGTCGGTCCGTCGCCTGAAGACCCTGCAGACCATGTCGCAGGACGGCACCTTCGAGCGCATGAACAAGAAAGAAGCCCTGATGCTGACCCGTGAGCTGGAAAAGCTGGAGCGTTCGCTGGGCGGTATCCAGGACATGGAGCGTCTGCCGGATGCCTTGTTCGTCATCGACGTGGGTCATGAAGACATCGCCATCACCGAGGCCAACAAGCTGGGTATCCCCGTGGTTGCGATTGTCGATACCAATAACTCTGCCGACGGAGTGGATTACGTCGTGCCGGGCAACGACGACGCCATCCGTGCGATCCAGCTTTATGCGAGCGCCGTGGCAGACACCGTACTCGAAGCCAAGTCCACCGTAACCGTGGGCTCGGATGACTTCGTGGAAGTCAACGAGGCCGCTGCTTCCTGATCGGGGCCGCGTGCCGGCATCAGTTCAAATGCAACGGGTCCTCAGTGACCCGTTGTTCATATCAGAGGGGAAGATTTCATGAGTGTTACCATTACCGCTGCCATGGTGAAGGAACTGCGCGACCGCACTGCATCGGGCATGATGGAGTGCAAGAAGGCGCTGGTCGAAACCCAGGGCGACATCGAAGCGGCCATCGAGTGGATGCGCAAGAACGGTCTGGTCAAGGCCGCCAAGAAAGCCGGTCGCATCACCGCAGAAGGTCAGGTTATCGTCAAGGCCTCCGCCGATGGCCAGTCCGCCGTGGTGCTGGAAGTCAACAGCGAAACCGATTTCGTGGCCAAGGGCGATGACTTCATCAACTTTGCCAACGGTGTGGCCGATTTGATCCTGGACAAGAATCCGGCGGACCTCGAAGCACTGCAGGCGCTGCCGATGAACGGTGATGAGAGTGTTGAAACCGTGCGCCAGAACCTGGTGGCCAAGATCGGCGAAAACATCCAGCTGCGCCGTTTCACCCGCTTCAGCACCGCCGGTGTCATCGGCGCCTACCGCCACGGCGAGCGTATCGGTGTACTGGTTGAGACGACCGGTGGTGAAATCGGCCTGGCCAAGGACATTGCCATGCATATCGCCGCCAGCCGTCCGGTGTGCGTCAACGAAACCGAAGTGCCGGCCGAGCTGATCGAAAAAGAGCGCGAGATCTTCACGGCGCAGGCGGCTGAGAGTGGCAAGCCGGCCGAGATCATTGCCAAGATGGTCGAAGGGCGTATCAAGAAGTTCCTCGCCGAGGTCACCCTGGTGGGCCAGCCTTTCGTCAAGGACCCGGACACCACCGTCGCGGCCCTCCTGAAGAAGGCCGGCACCGATGTCGTCCGCTTCGTGCGTTACGAAGTGGGCGAGGGCATCGAGAAGAAGCAGGACGACTTCGCGGCCGAGGTCATGGCGCAGGTCAAGGGCGCCTGATACGACGCCTGATGCGGCGCTAGGTGGGACGGTGCATGTCGCCGTCCCCTTGCATGCCCGCCCCGTGCGTTTTCCGCGCGGCACGTGCTGTCGCAAAGACGGGACATCCCGCGCGCCGAGGCGCGCAATTTGTTAACATTCGCTGACAATGCCGAGCCGGCCATCCTGGCGCCGTGCGCGGCACGAATTCGACCGCCCCTGACCCAGGGGCATTTTAGTATTCATGTCATGGAAGCCCGGCAATGACTCAAGAACTCCGTCCCGCCTACCGGCGTGTTCTGCTCAAGCTTAGCGGCGAAGCGCTGATGGGCGAGCACGACTTTGGCATCGATCCCGCGATGCTCGCCCTGCTGGCCGATCAGGTGCTTGAAATCCGCGCGTTGGGGGTCGAAGTCGCCCTCGTCGTGGGCGGGGGCAATATTTTCCGTGGTGTGGGTCTGGCCGGGGCCGGCATGGACCGGGTAACCGGTGACCACATGGGCATGCTGGCCACCGTGATGAACGCCCTGGCCCTGCAGGACTTCCTGGAGCGCAAGGGCGCGTACTGCCGCGTCTTGTCCGCCATCTCCATCCATCCGGTCTGCGAAGACTACATCCGTCGTCGTGCCATACGGCACCTGGAAAAAGGGCGTATCGTCATTTTTGCAGGCGGCACCGGCAACCCGTTCTTCACCACCGATTCCGGCGCCAGCCTGCGCGCCATCGAAGTCGGATGCGATCTGATGGTCAAGGCCACCAAGGTGGATGGCGTGTACGACAAGGACCCGTTCAAGAGCCCGGATGCGGTCCGCTTCGAGCGTCTGACCTATGACGAGGTACTGGACCGTCGGCTTGAGGTGATGGACGCCACCGCCATTGTGCTGTGCCGCGACCAGGGCCTGCCGATGATGGTGGTCGACATCAACAAGAACGGCAATCTCAAACGCGCGGTGCTGGGGGAAAATCCCGGCACCCTGATCGAATCGGGAGACAAAGCATGATCGAGGATGTACGCAAAGACTGCGAGGTACGAATGACCAAAAGCCTGGACGCACTCAAGCACGAGTTGTCCAAGCTGCGCACGGGCCGCGCTCACACCAGTCTGCTGGATCACGTCACCGTCGATTATTACGGGCAGCAGGTTCCCCTCTCACAGGTGGCCAAGATCAACGTCGAGGATTCGCGTACCCTGACCGTCTCCCCCTGGGAGAAGGACATGGTCGCCAAGGTCGAGAAGGCCATCATGACCTCCGATCTGGGGCTCAACCCGATGAGCGCGGGCAACGTCATCCGCGTGCCGATGCCCGCACTGACCGAAGAGCGCCGTCGTGACCTCGTGAAGGTCGTGCGCCACGAGGGTGAGAACGCCAAAGTGGCGGTGCGCAATATCCGCCGCGATGCCAATGCCGATCTCAAGGCCCTGGTCAAGGACAAGACGATTACCGAGGACGAGGAACGCAAGGGGCAGGATCTGGTGCAGAAGCTCACCGACCGTTACGTGGCCGAGGTCGATCAGCTCCTTGAATCCAAGGAAAAGGAACTGATGGAAGTCTGAGGCTTACGCCTTCATGACGCAGTCCAGTTCAGCTTGCGTACCGCGCCACATTGCCATCGTCATGGATGGCAATGGGCGCTGGGCGCGTCAGCGGCATCTGCCGCGTACACTGGGTCACCGGCGCGGCGCGCGGGCGGTGCGCAACGTAGTGCGCGCCTGCCTGGATACCGGTGTCGAGGCCCTGACCTTGTTCGCCTTCAGCAGCGAGAACTGGCAACGCCCGCAGGATGAGGTGAGCGCCCTGATGGGTTTGTTCCTTGCGGCCTTGCGGCGGGAAGTGGCTCGTCTGCACGATAACGGCGTGCAGGTGCGCTTCATCGGCGAACGCGAGCGTTTGCCGCGCGAGGTGCGCGAGCGCATGGAGGAAGCGGAGCGGCTGACCCGTTCCAACCGTCGTCTCGTGCTGTCCGTGGCCATAAGTTACGGCGGGCGCTGGGACATCGTTCAGGCCGCACGTCAGCTGGCGGAGCAGGTGCGGGACGGCGCTATTGAGCCCGCCTCCATTGACGAGTCGGCGCTCTCCAGGCACCTGACCCAGGCCGATCTGCCGGATCCCGATCTGTTCATCCGTACCGGCGGCGAGCAACGTATCAGCAACTTCCTGCTCTGGCAGCTTGCCTATGCCGAGTTGTATTTCACCCCCGTGCTGTGGCCCGAATTCGACCGTGCTGCCTTTGACGAGGCGCTGCACTGGTTTTCCGGGCGGGAGCGGCGTTACGGTCGCGTACTGGACGAAGACGTGCGGACAACGTCATGCTGAAACAGCGTATTCTCACGGCGCTGGTGCTGGGACTGATCGTTCTGGCCGCGCTGTTCACCCTGCCCGGGTGGGGCTTTGCTGCCTTTGTCGGGCTCATCGTCGTGCTTGCGGCCCATGAGTGGCAGCGCCTGTGCGCCCTGTCGCCTGCAGCCGCGCCGCTGTATGTGGTGGCGGTGCTGTTTGCATCTGCCTTGTTGTTTGTCTTCGCCTGGCCCGATCAGGCGTTCTGGGTGGCCTTGATCAGCAGCCTGGGCTGGCTGCTGCTGACGCTCGATGTGCTGCGTCATCGCCGCACGCCGCCGCCGCCGCGATCTCACGCGACCCGTCTGGCGCTCGGGATGTTCGTCATCGTGCCGGTCTGGTACGCCATGGTCGCCCTGCATGCTGCCAGCCCCTGGTTACTGCTTTACGGCATGATGCTGGTTTGGGTGGCGGATTCCCTGGCGTTCTTCGTCGGGCGTCGTTTCGGGCAGCGTAAGCTCGCGCCGGCCTTGAGCCCTGGCAAAAGCGTGGAAGGGGCGCTGGGCGCGCTTGCGGGCATCGGTCTTTTATCCGCGCTGGCGGCGCAGTTGCCCCTGTTTTCCGGTGTCTCTCGTATCGAATTGATTCTGTGGTCGATGCTGGTGGCGGCCGTGTCGGTGGTGGGCGATCTGGAGGAAAGTCGTCTCAAGCGCGAAGCCGGGACCAAGGACAGCGGGCGCCTGTTGCCGGGGCATGGCGGGGTGCTCGATCGGGTGGACAGCCTGACGGCTGCCCTGCCGGTCTGGCTGCTGGCTCTGGTGATGATGGGGCGGATTCAATGATCCAGGGAGTGGCGGTACTCGGTTCAACCGGCAGCATCGGGCGCAGTACGCTGGATGTACTGGCCCGTCACCCGCAGCGCTATCGCGTTGCCGCGCTGGCCGCGCGGCGCGATGTGGCCGGTTTGCTCGAACAATGTCGACGATTCCGGCCTGCCCGGGTCGCTCTGACCGAAGCCTGTGCCGCCGACAGCTTGCGCGCCGCCCTGTGTGCCGAAGGCATGGAATCGATCGAGGTGCTCTGTGGTGAGGAGGCTCTGGACGCCCTGGCCGGCGATCCGCAGGTGTCTACCGTGGTGGCCGCCATCGTCGGCGCCGCTGGTCTGCCTTCGGCGCTGGCCGCCGCGCGTGCCGGCAAGCGCATCCTGCTCGCCAACAAGGAAGCGCTGGTCAGTGCCGGTGAGGTTTTCATGCGCACGGTCGAGGCGCATGGGGCGACCTTGCTGCCTATCGACAGCGAGCATAATGCGATTTTTCAGTGTCTGGCTGAACGGGGCGGGCGCAGTCTGGAGGAGGCCGGTGTTCATGAGCTGATCCTGACAGCCTCGGGCGGGCCGTTTCGTGGGAAACGCCCCGAAGAGCTGGCCGGGGTAAGCCCCGAGGCGGCCTGCGCGCATCCGAACTGGTCGATGGGACGCAAGATTTCCGTCGATTCAGCCACCCTGATGAACAAGGGGCTGGAAGTGATCGAGGCGCACTGGCTGTTCGATGCCCCCGCTTCGCGGCTGCGTGTGGTGGTGCATCCGCAGAGCATGATTCATTCGATGGTTGCGTTCCGTGACGGCTCCGTGCTTGCCGAACTCGGACGCCCTGACATGCGTACGCCGATTGCCCATGCGCTGGCCTGGCCTGAGCGCATCGATGCCGGTGTCGCGCCGCTGGATTTCCTGAGCCTGGGGGCTTTGACCTTCGAGGCGCCCGATACCGAGGCTTTTCCCTGTCTGGCGCTGGCTTACGATGCGTTGGAGCGCGGCGGCCGCGCCGGGGCGGTGCTCAATGCCGCCAACGAAGTGGCGGTCGAGGCTTTTCTGCAGCGACGCATTGCGTTCACGGCCATTCCCGTGCTGATTCGCGCCCTGTTGAACGAAATGGGCGATGGGCCTGTCCATGATCTGTCCTGCGTGCTGGAGGCCGATGCCGAGACGCGCGCAAGGGCCTGGGCACGGTTGGAGCGTGGATTGTGAGTATGCAATTTCTGATCAGTGTGGTGGCTTTCCTGGTCGCCATCGCCATTCTCGTCACGGTTCATGAGTTCGGTCATTACTGGGTGGCGCGGCGCCTGGGCGTGCGGGTGCTGACCTTTTCTGTCGGCTTTGGCCGACCCTTGTGGACATGGGTGCGCGAGCGCAACGGGGACCGCATCGAGTACGTCATTGCCGCCTTGCCCTTGGGCGGCTATGTACGCATGCTGGATGAGCGCGAGGGACCGGTACCCGAATCCGAACGCGGGCGGGCCTTCAACCTTCAGCCGGTGTGGAAGCGCGCCGCCATTGTGGCCGCCGGACCGGCGATCAACCTGGTCTTTGCCCTGCTGGCCTGGTGGTTGATGTTCATGGTCGGCATTAACGGTATGACGCCCCTGATCGGCACGGTGTCGCCCGAAACGCCCGCCTGGGAAGCGGGCTTGCGCAGTGAAGACCGCTTGCTGGAAGTCAACGGCAAGCCGGTGCCGACCTGGGAAGCCGCACGTCTGGCGTTGCTGGATGCCTCCCTGGACGGGGAGGGCGCTACGCTGCGTTATGAGCGTGGCGCACTGGCGGAAAGTGTCTGGTTGCCGATGCGTGAACTGCGCGCCTTGGCGGAAGGGTCTCCGGATATTCTCGAACTCCTGGGCCTGCGCCCCTGGCAGCCGGCCCTGCCGGTCAAAGTGCGCGAGCTTACCCCCGGTGGCGCCGCCGAGCGCGCCGGCTTGCGGACGGGCGATACGGTGCTTGACGTGAACGGGCAGGCGATGCGCGATACGCGGCAATTCATCGAAACCCTGCGCGATAGTCCGGGCAAACGTCTGACGCTGGGTATCGAGCGGGACGGCGCGTATCTGGAGCTTGCGCTCATTCCGGAATCGCGCGAGCGTGCGGGGCGCCAGGAAGGGTTTATCGGTGCCATGCTGGGGGCTGACCTCCCGCCTGAGGTTCGCGCGCGCATGGTGACCGAAGTCCGTCTGGGGCCGGTGGACGCTCTGATTGCGGCGGGAGAGCGTTTGAGCGATATGACGGCACTGACCCTGCGTGTGCTGGTGCGTCTGGTCACGGGCGAGGCCAGTGTCTCTAACATCAGCGGGCCGATCGGGATCGCCGATTACGCGGGCAAGAGCGCGGTACTCGGTCTTGCGTTTTTCCTTTCGTTTCTGGCCCTGGTCAGCCTGAGCCTCGCAATTTTCAATCTGTTGCCCGTTCCGGTGCTGGATGGAGGGCATCTCTTGCTTTATCTTATCGAGGCTGTGCGAGGCAGACCGCTTGGCGCGGAGGCGGAAGCGCTTTTTCAGCGGGTAGGGCTGTCCCTGCTCGTTGGCTTGATGCTCATTGCCTTTTACAATGACATCACCAGGTATCTAGGCTGAGGGGCATCCCCCTACGCAATCAGGGTCACATCAGGATTATGACGCGGTTTCAACGCAGGCTCCTTCCCGCCCTCATGGGCATCCTTCTCAGCCCCGCCCTTCTGGCCGACGAGCCTTTCGTCATCGAGGACATACAGGTCGATGGCTTGCGCGCCGTGACACCGGGGACGGCCTTTACCTACATTCCCTATCAGGTGGGCGAACGCTTTACCGACGACGACGCCACGCGCGTGGTGCGCGAGTTGTACAAGACCGGCTTCTTTACCGATGTGGCGGTGGGCCGCGAGGGCAATGTCCTGAAGGTGAACGTTGTCGAGCGTCCCGCCATCGCGGAAATCAACATCACCGGTAACGAAAAGGTCAAGACCGAAGACCTGGAAAAAGCCCTGCGTGAAACCGGTCTGGTCAAGGGCCGTGTGCTCAACCCGCAGGCGCTGGATCGCCTGCAGCAGGAGCTGCAGCGCGTCTACTTCGGCCTGGGACAGTACGGCGCGCGCATCGACATCAAGCAGCGCACGCTGGACAATCAGCGTGTGGCGCTGGACATCGACATTCTCGAAGGCAAGCCCGCCAAGATCCGCCAGATCAGCATCGTCGGTAACAAGGCGTTCAAGGAATCCACCCTCCTGGGCGAGTTCGAGCTGGGCCCCAGTCCGTGGTGGAACTTCATGACCGACAGCGACCAGTACTCGCGTCAGCGTCTGGGCGGAGATCTGGAAAAACTGCGTTCGTTCTACCTGGATCGCGGTTATCTGAAGTTCGTGGTCGAGTCCACCCAGGTGACCATCACGCCGGATCGCAAGGACATCTACATCACCATCAACGTCAATGAAGGGGATCCGTACCGCGTCAGCGACGTGGGATTTGCCGGTAATCTGCTGCTGGACGAAGCCGAACTGGCCAAGCTGGTTTCCATCAGGAAGGGCGAGATTTTCTCGCGCAAGGACGTGACCGCCACGACTGCTGCGGTGCAGAAGCGCTTCGGTAACGACGGCTACGCCTTTGCCAACGTCAATCCGGTGCCGGAAATCGACGAAGAGAAAAAAGAAGTCAAGCTGGTGATGTATGTCGATCCGGGCCGCCGCGTGTATGTGCGACGCATCGACTTTGCCGGTAACTTCAACACCGACGAGGAAGTCTATCGCCGCGAGCTGCGTCAGATGGAAGGGGCTTGGTTCTCGACCGAGAAGGTGGATCGATCCAAGGAGCGTCTGGAGCGCCTGAGCTTTGTCGAACAGGTCAATTCCCAGATCAAGCCCGTGCCCGGAACCACCGACCAGGTGGACATCGACTACAGCGTGAGCGAGCGTCTGTCGGGCTCCTTCAGTGCCGGGGTGGGCTTCTCGCAGGTCGAAGGCGTGCTGTTCAACGTCAACCTGGCACAAAACAACTTCCTGGGTACCGGCAACCAGCTGGGCCTGAATCTGGAGCGCAGTTCTTACCGCCAGTACTACAGCCTGACCTACCGTGATCCGTACTACACTGTCGATGGCGTAAGCCGCGGCTTTGGCGTGTTCTTCCGCAAGTCCGACGCCACGAGCATCAATCTTTCGCGCTATCTGATCGACGCCTATGGCGGCAGCGTGGATTTCGGTGTGCCGTTCTCCGAGTTCACCTACGGGCGCATCGGCTTGCAGGCCGAAACGCAGCAGGTCAAGCGTACCGAAAGTTCGCCCACCTGGGTGGATCAGTATGACGGGAAGAAATTCAACATCTTTTCCTTGCGTCCGACCTGGAGTTACGATTCGCGCAACAAGGCCCTGTTCCCTGAGTCGGGCATGCTGCATCAGCTTTCCGGCGTTCTCGCCGTACCCGGTAGTGGCCTGCAGTATTACAGTGCTGAATACGACGCGCGCTTTTATCTGCCGGTGTGGAAGAACTACACCGTCATGCTGCGTGGGAATGTCGGCACGGCCGATGCCTACGGCAAGACCAAGGATGACTACGGCCAGTTGCCGCCTTTCCTCAACTACTACGCCGGCGGTATCCGTTCCGTGCGTGGCTTCGAGGATTACAGCCTGGGCCCCCGTGACTCGAATGATGCCCCCATGGGGGGCGCCTTCAAGACCGTGGCCGGCGCGGAGCTGCTGTTCCCGATTCCGTTCCTCGATAAATACGCCAATTCGGTACGCATGAGCGCGTTTTACGACGTGGGTAACGTCTATCAGACCGCCAGTGATTTCGATGCGGGTGAATTGAGGCAGTCGGTCGGTGTATCATTGGCGTGGTTCTCGCCGATTGGTCCTCTTTCGTTGAGCATAGCCCAGCCCGTCATCAAGAAGGACATCGACCGCGTACAGCGGTTCCAGTTCTCGATTGGTGCCGGTTTCTGATCGTTTTTCGCATTCGGAGTTATGAGCGTGAAGCGCGTTTCCCTCGTTGCCGCCGCACTGGCACTGACCTTGTCTGTCCCTGTATTCGCCAAGGAACTGAAAATTGGCGTGGTCAATTCCGCTGTGCTGCTGGATCGTGCCCCCCAGGCCGAAGCGGCCCGCAAGCAGCTCGAACGCGAATTCTCCTCGCGTGAGAAAGAAATCGTCGATGCGCAGAAATCGGCCGCCTCGCTGGAGGAAAAGCTCTCCCGCGATGGCAGCACGATGACTGAATCCGAGCGCTCCCGCGACGAGCGTGAGCTGAATCGCCGCATGCGTGAGCTGCAGCGCCTGCAGACCGAGTTCCGCGACGATCTCAACCTGCGCAAGAACGAAGAGCTTTCCAAGCTTCAGCGTCAGATCTACGACGTCATCCTCGATATGGCCAAGAATGACGGTTACGACCTGATCCTGTCCGATGGCGTGGTGTATGCCGGTAAGGACGTTGACGTAACCGAGCTTGTGCTCAAGCGTCTGGAAAGCGTTCCGTCGCGTTCCAAGTAACCGGTTCCGGTAAGCCCGCATGGCGTTCAGTCTGGGGGAGCTGGCCGAACGCCTGTCGGCCCGGCTGGTCGGTGAGGCCGGCGTGCGCATCGAGCGCGTCGCCAGTCTTGAGGCTGCCGGGGGGGCGGATCTGGCCTTTGCCATGTCTCCCCGCTACCGGGAAGCGCTGGCACGTTCGCGTGCCGGCGCCTTTATCCTGAGCGAAGACCTGCTGGCCTCTAGTCCGGCGCCCGCGCTGGTCGTCGCCAATCCGCATCTGGCGTTTGCCCGTGCGGCCGAGCTGCTGCATCCCCGTCCCGTCACAGAACAAGGCATTCATCCTTCTGCCGTCGTTCACCCTGAGGCTGATATTGCGGCCGGTGTTTACATCGGCCCGCTGTGTCACGTCGATGCCAGGGTGCGTCTGGACGAGGGCGTTCGTCTTGGGCCGGGCTGTCATATCGGCCCGGACGTGCGTATTGGCGCGGGAACCGAGCTGGTGGCGCGGGTGACGGTCCTGCACGCCGTGCGTATTGGTGCGCGCTGCCTGATTCATCCCGGCGTGGTGATCGGTTCGGACGGTTTTGGCTTGGCCAATGACCGGGGACGCTGGGTGCGTGTGCCCCAACTGGGCACGGTCCTCATCGGTGACGATGTGGACATCGGTGCGAACACCACGATCGATCGTGGCGCACTGGAAGACACGGTGATCGAGGACGGGGTCAAACTCGACAACCTTATCCAGGTGGCGCACAACGTTTTCATCGGCGCGCATTCCGCCGTTGCCGGTTGTGCCGGCATTGCCGGCAGCAGCCGTATCGGGCGGCACTGCATGCTCGCCGGTGGCGTGGGGTTGGCCGGGCATCTGGAGCTTGCTGACGGCGTTCAGGTGACCGGCATGTCCATGGTCACCCGCTCCATTCACCAAAAGGGTGTCTACTCCGCGGGCACACCGTTGGACACCAACCGCAACTGGCAGCGTAATGCCGCCCGTTTCAAACAGCTCGACCGGATGGCCCGTCGTATCGCCGAACTCGAACGGCGTCTGGGGCTGTCCGACAATGAAGAGGATTGAGTCTTGAGCGAATCCATGTCCATTCAGGAGGTCATGAAACTCCTGCCCCATCGCTATCCGTTCCTGCTGATCGACCGTGTGCTGGAATGGGAGCCGGACAAGTACCTTGTCGCGATCAAGAACGTCACCTTCAATGAACCGTTCTTTCAGGGGCATTTCCCGATCCGCCCGATCATGCCGGGCGTGCTCATCACCGAAGCCATGGCGCAGGCCACCGGTATTCTCGCCTTCCGCAGCCAGGGCGGGCAGCCCAAGGACAACGCGCTGTACATGCTGGTAGGCCTGGATGAAGTGGTGTTCAAGCGCATCGTCGAGCCCGGCGATCAGCTGCGCATTCATGTCCAGCTGCGTCGCCTGATCCGGGGCGTGGGCTTCTTTGACTGCGAGGCGCATGTCGGCGACGAGCTGGCCGCGCGCGCCATCATCAAGTGCACTGCCAAGGAAGTCGTCGAGTGATCGATCCGCGCGCCATCATCCATCCGCAGGCCCGCCTGCATGAGTCGGTGACGGTCGGCCCGTTCTCGGTCATCGATGCCGATGTCGAGATCGGCGAAGGCACGACGATTGGCCCGCATGTGGTCATCAAGGGCCCCTGCCGCATCGGCCGGGAAAACCACATCTTCCAGTTTTCGAGCCTGGGCGAGGTGCCGCAGGATCTCAAATTCCACGGGGAATACAGCCTGCTGGAAATCGGTGACCGCAACAGCATTCGCGAATTCACGACCCTGCACCGGGGCACGGAAGGCGGGGGAGGGGTGACACGCATCGGCAGTGACAACCTGCTGATGGCCTATGCCCATGTGGCCCATGACTGCGTCATCGGCAACCATGTCATCCTGGCCAATGCCGCCTCGGTGGCCGGGCATGTCCATGTCGAGGATCACGCGATCCTGGGTGGGTTTGCCGTGGTGCACCAGTTCTGTCATATCGGCGCGCATTGTTTCGTCGGTGGCTTCAGCAAGGTCTCGCAGGATGTCGCTCCCTTCCTGATGGTCGATGGCGCACGGGCGCGCGCCGTTGGCCTGAACAAGGAAGGGCTCAAGCGCCGTGGGTTCACGCCGGAGACCTTGTCCCTGCTGACCCGTGCCTTCAAGCGGCTGGTCAAATCCCGTCCGACCAGCGAAGGCGAATGGGCGGAAATCGACGCCATGGCGCTGGAGTCGCCCGAAGTGGCCCAGTTTCTGGAATTCATCCGCGCCAGCAAGCGCGGCATTGTCCGCTGAACAGGTTTTTGACGCTCATGAGCGATACGGCCTACCGCATCGAAAAAGACAGCCTGGGCGAGTTGCGTGTCCCCGCCGAAGCCCTGTGGGGCGCGCAAACCCAGCGTGCCGTGGAAAACTTCCCGATCAGCGGCGAACCCCTGCCGCCGCGTTTCATCCGTGCGCTGGGCCTGGTCAAGGCCGCCTGCGCCCAGGCGAACATGCGCCTGGAGCTGCTGGACGCCGCGCGGGGTGAAGCCATTGTCGTCGCTGCCCTGCAGGTGGCTGAGGGGCAGCATGACCGTCAGTTCCCGGTCGATGTGTTCCAGACCGGCTCCGGCACCAGTTCCAACATGAATGCCAACGAGGTGATAGCCCGCCTCGCGTCCACGGACGCCCTCGTCGTTCATCCCAACGATCATGTGAACATGGGCCAGAGCTCCAACGACGTGATCCCCACGACCTTGCGTGTCGCGGCGGTGCTGTCCGTCAGCGAGGATCTGCTCCCCGCGCTCGATCATCTGATTTCAGTCATCGAGCGGCGCGCTTTGGAGGCGCGCGACATCGTCAAGACCGGGCGTACCCACCTGATGGACGCCATGCCGGTCACATTCGGTCAGGAGTTCACCGCCTTTGCCGCGCAGCTGCGCGAAGCCCGCGAGCGTCTGGACTCCAGCCTTGCGCGTTTGCGCCGCCTGCCCCAGGGGGCCACGGCGGTTGGCACCGGCATCAACGCGCACCCGCGTTTCGGTCAGGACGTGGCCGAGGCCCTGCAGGGCCTGTGCGGACAGCCGTTCACGGTGATGGACAACCTGTTCGCCGGACTGGCTGCCCAGGACGCGCCGGTGGAAATGAGCGGCCAACTGCGCGGTCTGGCCGTGGCGCTGATGAAAATCGCCAACGATCTGCGCTGGATGAACGCCGGCCCTCTGGCCGGTCTGGCGGAAATACGCCTGCCCGCGCTGCAGCCGGGCAGCTCCATCATGCCCGGCAAGGTCAATCCGGTCATCCCCGAGGCGGTGATGATGGTTTGCGCCGAGGTGATGGGGCAGGACGTGAGCGTGGGCATCGCCGGCCAATCCGGCAGCTTCCAGCTCAATGTCATGCTGCCCCTGATCGCGCGCAACCTGGTTCTGGGCAGCGAGCGGCTGGCCGCCGCCTGCCGTGTACTGGCCGACAAGGCCATTGCCGGTCTTGAGTTCAATCAGGCAGCCGTCGAGGCCGCCCTGTCGCGCAACCCCATCCTGGTGACGGCCTTGAACCCGGTCATCGGCTATGAGCTGGGTGCGGCCATCGCCAAGCGTGCCTATGCGGAAAACCGCCCGCTCATCGACGTGGCGCGCGAAATGACCGAGCTGCCCGAAGCCACCCTGCGCGCGCTGCTCGATCCCTCTGCCCTGACCGAGGGCGGCATCCGCGCCGGACTCAGCCTGGGCGGTTGAGCCCCGTACCGGGCCGAGCAAGGGCAGGGGTGGCCATGGCCAAGGCCGTGGCCGCCAGACGGTCCAGCGCGCCGCCGTCCCCCAGCTTTTGACGCAGCCCGGCCAGCGCCTGTCGCTGCGCATCGGCATAGGCGCTATCGCCCAGAAGACGCTCCATTTCCGCCGCCAGCGCTTCGGGCGTGGCCGCGTCCTGAATGAACTCGCGCACGATGCCCTCACCGGCCACGATATTCGGCAGGCCGATATGCGTGATATTCACCAGATGCCGGGCAATCTGATAGGTCAGCCACTGTGTTCGGTAGACAATCGCCATGGGCGTACCGATCAGTCCCGCCTCCAGTGTTGCCGTGCCGGAGGCTATGAGCAGCGCATCGCAGGCGGCCATCACCTCGCGTGAGCGGCCTTCCAGCAGATGCACCCGCGTGCGCAGATCCTCATCCAGCCAGGTCTGCACCTGCGCCCGATCCAGCGTGGGCGCCACCGGCAGGGCAAAACGCCATTGTGGATGCAGTGAAAGCAGCCGACGCGCCGTTTGCGCCATCAGGGGCATCAAGCGCTCGATTTCGCTGCGCCGACTGCCCGGCAACAAGCCGATCAAGGGCGCATCGCCGGCAAGGCCCAGCGCGGCGCGTGCGGCGGCACGGTCCGGATGCGGCGGAATCTCGTCCACCAGGGGATGACCGACGCACTCGGCCTCAATGCCTGCCCCGGCATAAAGGGGCGGCTCGAACGGAAACAGCAGGGCCATGCGGTCGACCTTGTCGCGCAGCTTGAAGACCCGCCTGGGGCGCCAGGCCCAGACCTGCGGACCGACGAAAAACAGCACCGGCACCCCGCAACGCCGGGCTTCGCGGGCCAGACGCTGGTTGAACTCCTGGTAGTCGATCAGGATCAGCAAATCCGGCCGGTCCGTGCAGACGCGCTGTGTCAGCGTGCGCAGCGCCCGGCGCAACTGCGGGTAATGCCGGAGCACCTCGATCAGACCGACCACCCCCAGGCCGTCGGCATCCACATCAAGCCGCACCTGCGCCTCACGCAGGGCCGGGCCGCCCATGCCGCTAAGCGCGACCTGCGGGCAGCGTTCACGCAGCTTGCGTGCGAGAATGGCGCCATACATATCGCCGGACGCCTCGCCGGCGGCAATCATGATGCGCGGAGCGCGCGGGTCGGAAATCGCGTTCACAGACACACTCGACGGACAGAGAGCCTGGCAGTATATACACCTTCCGCCCAGCGGCGGACCCCCTCAGGAGCCTCCATGCAGCAGAACGACCTGTTCGCCTCCGCCGTGCACGAAACCGGTCTGATCGCCGGCGTCGACGAAGCCGGACGCGGCCCCCTGGCCGGCCCCGTCTGCGCCGCCGCCGTCATCCTCGACCCCCGCCGGCCCATCGACGGCATAGACGACTCGAAACGCCTCACCGCCCGTCGCCGTGAGCAGCTCTTCGAACGCATCCAGTCCGATGCCCTGGCCTGGCACATCGCCTGGGCCAGCGCCGGAGAAATCGACCGGCTCAATATTCTCCAGGCCACCTTCCTGGCCATGCGTCGCGCGCTGGAAGGGCTCAACCCCCGACCGGAACGGGCCTTGATCGACGGCAACCGGGTGCCCGGCGGTCTGGACATACCCGCCCACCCCATCGTCGGCGGAGACGCACTGGAGCCGTGCATCGGCGCCGCCTCCATCCTCGCCAAAGTCGCCCGCGACCGCCACATGCAAACCCTGCACGCCCACTATCCCCAGTACGGTTTCGCGCAACACAGCGGCTACCCGACCGCCGCGCATCTGGACGCCCTGCGCCAGCACGGCCCCTGCCCCGAGCATCGTCGCAGCTTCGGCCCCGTGAAACGGCAGCTCATCGGTTGATGGACTACGCGCCTGCGAGCGTGTATTATCCCGGCCTCGATTGCGCCCGTAGCTCAGCTGGATAGAGCGCTGCCCTCCGGAGGCAGAGGTCAGGGGTTCGAATCCCTTCGGGCGCGCCAAATAAAACAATGACTTGCATGCATTTGCGAGTTGTTAGCCGCTGTAAAAGGCGGCTTTTTTTTTGCTTGTTTTTCTCGCAACCTCATCCAAAGTCCGGCGGAACCAGGGCAGTTGATCGCCCGGGGCGCTTATCGACGCACGGCCACATGGAATGGCTTGGCTTTTTAGGTGATATGCGCTAAATTTTAGCGGTTGAGGCCCGCGTAAGGAGCATCCATGGAGGCTCAGGACAACGTCATTCTCATGCGTCTTGGCGAGGAAAGCGCGAAGCGCATGCTGAGCGAAATCGCGGCAGACACCAAGAACGTGAAATTTACGACGCATGCGAGGGAACGCATGAAAGAAAGGCAGATAACGTCCGCGCAGATTTTGCGCTGCCTAAGGCATGGACGTATCACAGAAGGCCCCGCCAGAGAGGCTTCTGGAAACTGGAAGCTGAATGTTGAAGTCATTAGCGCTGGTCAAGTGCTTGTTGTAACAGTTGTTCTCGATAATCGAGGGAGCGGCAACTACGCATTGATCATAACCGCCTTTTATGGCGGGTAGGCAGGAGAGAAGCCATGTACCACTACATTGAATGCGGTCTTGATAATGTGTGGCTGGATAATGGTTTTGAAGAGGAAGAAAGCGATTATGGGGCGGTTGTTTCCATTCATGATATGGATGGGTTGCACCGCGTCATTGGCATGCACATCATCCGGTCTCGCCCGTTGCTCAATGGAGCTGAGCTTCGATTCTTGCGCAAGGAAATGGACCTGTCGCAATCCAATCTTGCCCAGCTTCTGGGGGTTGTTGACAGCAGCGTTCGGCATTGGGAGTCTGGGCGAGGAAAGATTAGCGAACCGGCCGATCGCCTGGTAAGGATTCTCTATGCTGAATACACGCAGGCGGACACCGAGATTCGGAGTCTTATTGAGCGCATTGCCCATCTGAACCGTGAAGCCTATGAAAATGGAATGCACTTCGGAGAGACCGGTTCGGGTTGGCAGCCGAGGACGGCATGATCGCTGTATGATATAACAAAAAAACGGACTCATCCCTTCGTTTTATGCGGCATTTGAGATGACGCCCTCTCCTGTGTCCGTGGCCCCGCTTTGTGCGGGGTCTTGTTTTTTCATCACGCTACCCGTCGCTTTTATTATCTCCATACTCTACGCCGGACGAGCTCCGATTGCCCTCAGTCGTTTTAAGTGCTCTCCTGCGGGCGGTTGCTCAGCGGGGCTTCGCTGATTGCCGATTGGTTCGCGGCGTGAGTTTTAGGGGGGAATGGGTGTGAAGCTGTAAATTCATGTGCATGGCTTATCCGGCGTTTTTATTAGGTCGTAACCCCCTTCGGTAAACGGGGCGCTGAAACGCAACGCCCCGTCCAAGGGCAACGCCCCGGCCGTCGTAATCCCCTTCGGTAAACGGGGCGCTGAAACGGGGTGCGTGCTTATGCACCCAAAGACGGGGTCGTCGTAATCCCCTTCGGTAAACGGGGCGCTGAAACCAAAGGAGACCGTCATGAAACACCCAACTTGGCAGTCGTAATCCCCTTCGGTAAACGGGGCGCTGAAACGCAAGGACAACCAGAAGACAAATTACATTGAGTGTCGTAATCCCCTTCGGTAAACGGGGCGCTGAAACGAGACGAAGCGTTGGTACGGATGGCGGCGGGGGGTCGTAATCCAATCCTCTCAACTTAAGCCCACCCCTACCCAATTTGCAGGGGGGGTGATACAATTTTTCACGTAATTTACTGATTTTCATGTAAATACCAGATGAAACCCTCAATATCAGAATATCCTTATAAATCTCGCTGAGTATCTGCATTCCACCGAATTGCTCGATGCCGTTCGCCTGTCGCCCCAGGCGTTTACCCGTCAACGCACGTTGACCTTTCCC
>JAQVHL010000004.1 GCA_028696185.1 Halothiobacillaceae bacterium | reverse complement strand
TCATCCTGTTCTCGCACCCTTGGGGCATCCATGCCCCAAGCCCTGACGGGTGCGGCGCTCGAATCATCCTGTTCTCGCACCCTTGGGGCATCCATGCCCCAAGCCCTGACGGGTGCGGCGCTCGAATTCGGGACGGCCCGGTCGGAGCGGCCCCGGCCAGAGCTTGCCCGAAGGACGCCTCCCTGGGGGTGCCCTTTCTTTGGTACCTTTCTTTGGGCAAGCAAAGAAAGGTACTCGCCCGCGCGCGATACGGGCCGTTCGAAGCGCGCCGCTTGAGGCGGGCGAAACAGCGTGCAGGCCTGTCCGCTTGCTTTTAGCAGCCAGTTGAAGCCCCTTTAAAGAAGCGCTGAAACCCTTTTTTCGCCCGCCATGAGGCTTAGCCTTTCAAAGATGCGCCAACGCAAGCGGGCGAGTCACTTTTCTTGCTTGTGCAAGAAAAGTAACCAAAAGAACACACCCCCACAGGACCGCCCTTCGGGCAAGCCCTGGCCTGACCTGCTCCAGCCGGGCCGGGCCATGCGGTCCCAAGGGGCCCTTCCCTACGCCCACACTCGTCCAACAAACCTTCTTTTTACAACACCCTCTGAAACCGCCCCTTCCTGACGCATTCGAGCTTCACGGAGACGCCGCACCCCGTATCGACCGGCACCTGCGGTACAAAAGGCCCGCCGCTTCGTCTGATCGCCCGGCAACTGCTAGAATAAGCCTCAATTTTTCACCCGATTTACCGGATACAGCCCATGCTCGTCATTCGCGGTCGCGCCGCCCTGTCCGATTTTCGCCTCTCCAAGCATCTGGCTGCCCTGCGCGCGATCAGCCCGCGCATCGCCCGCCTGGACGCCCGTTTCGTGCATCTGATCGATACCGAACGCGCTCTGCAAACTGAAGAACGGCGCATCCTCGAACAACTGCTCGACTACGGCCCGCAGGACGAGCAGGCGCACTTTCCCGGCCAGCACATCGTGGTCATCCCGCGCCCCGGCACCATCTCGCCCTGGGCATCCAAAGCCACCGACATCGCCCACAACTGCGGCCTGTGCGGCATCACACGCATCGAACGTGGCGTGGTCTACACCCTGGCCACCGAAGACGACAGCGAACTGAACGATGATGAACTGACCGCCGTGCGTGCCGCCCTGCACGACCGCATGACCGAAATCACCCTGCTGTCGGTAGACGACGCCGAAGCCCTGTTCCGCCACGCCGAACCTGCACCGTTGACGCGCGTGGACATCCTCGCTGGCGGCCGCGAAGCGCTTCTGCATGCCAACGCCGAACTGGGTCTGGCGCTGTCCGAAGACGAAATTGATTACCTGCTGGATAACTACCGCCTGCTCGAACGCAATCCCACCGATGTGGAACTGATGATGTTCGCCCAGGCGAACTCCGAGCACTGCCGGCACAAAATCTTCAATGCCGACTGGGTCATCGACGGGCAGGCGCAGGAAAAATCCCTGTTTGCCATGATCCGCAACACCTACCGCCACGCGCCGGAAGGCATCCTGTCCGCGTACAAGGACAATGCCGCCGTACTCGCCGGACCGCTGGCGCCGCGCTTCTTTCCCCAGGGCGACGAAGGCCGCTACGGCTATATCGAAGAGCCGGTCGACATCCTCATCAAGGTGGAAACGCACAACCACCCCACCGCCATTTCGCCCTTCCCCGGCGCCGCCACCGGCTCCGGCGGCGAAATCCGCGACGAAGGCGCGACCGGGCGCGGCGGCAAGCCCAAGGCCGGACTCGCGGGCTTCTCCGTCTCCAACCTGCGCATCCCCGGTTTCGAGCAACCTTGGGAAGAAGACCACGGCAAACCAGGACGCATCGTCTCCGCCCTGCAGATCATGCTCGATGGCCCCCTGGGCTCGGCGGCCTTCAACAACGAATTCGGGCGTCCCGGCCTGTGCGGCTACTTCCGCACCTTCGAAGCGCGGGTCCCCGGCCCGGACGGCGAGGAACTGCGCGGCTACCACAAGCCGATCATGATCGCCGGCGGCCTGGGCAACATCCGCTCCATCCATGCCGAAAAACAACGCATCGATGAAGGCGACCTTTTAATCGTGCTCGGCGGCCCGGCCATGCTGATCGGCCTGGGCGGCGGCGCCGCCTCCTCCGTCAGCTCCGGCGCCAGCACCGAAGACCTGGACTTCGCCTCCGTACAGCGTGCCAACCCGGAAATGCAACGTCGCTGCCAGGAAGTAATCGACCACTGCTGGGCCATGGGCGAGAACAACCCCATCGTCTCCATCCATGATGTGGGCGCAGGCGGTATCTCCAACGCCCTGCCCGAGCTCGTCAACGACGCAGGCCGCGGCGCACGCTTTGAATTGCGCGCCGTGCCCAATGACGAACCGGGCATGTCCCCCATGGCCATCTGGAGCAATGAATCCCAGGAACGCTACGTCCTTGCCATCCGCCCCGAGCGCCTGGAGGAATTCCAGCGCCTGTGCGAACGCGAGCGTGCGCCCTTCGCCGTGGTCGGCACCGCCACCCGCGAACAGCGTCTGATCGTCGGTGACGCGCACTTTGACGACACCCCGGTCGACCTGCCCATGGACGTCCTCCTGGGCAAACCGCCCAAGATGCTGCGAGACGTACGTCACCGTCCGTTCCACAAGCCCGTCTTCCCCAGCACCGGCATCGATCTGGCCGAAGCCGCCCGCCGCGTACTGCGCCTGCCGGCGGTGGCCGACAAACGCTTTCTCATCACCATTGGCGACCGCACCATCACCGGCCTGGTCACGCGCGACCAGCTTGTCGGCCCATGGCAGACCGCCGTGGCCGATGTCGCGGTGACTGCCTCCGGCTTCCACGGTCTGAGCGGCGAAGCCATGGCCATGGGCGAACGCAGCCCGATTGCGCTGATCCACGGCCCCGCCTCCGGACGCATGGCCATTGGCGAAGCCCTGACCAATATCGCGGCCGCCCGCATCGAGCGCCTTAGCGACATCCGCCTCTCTGCCAACTGGATGGCCGCCGCCGGTCACCCCGGTGAAGACGCTGCCCTCTACGACACCGTGCGCGCCGTAGGCGAGGAGCTCTGCCCGCGCCTGGGCATCGCCATTCCGGTCGGCAAGGACTCACTGTCCATGAAGACCGTCTGGCAGGACGGGAACGGGCGCCATGAAATGGCCTCCCCCCTCTCCCTCATCATCAGCGCCTTCGCCCCCGTCAGCGACGTGCGCCGCACCCTCACCCCCGAACTGCAGACCGATACCGGCGACACCGACCTCATCCTTGTCGACCTGGGCAAAGGTCATCACCGCCTAGGCGCCTCCGCACTGGCGCAGGTCTTCGGTCAGGTCGGCCACCAAGCCCCCGATCTCGACGACCCCGAAGCCCTGAAAAGCTTTTTCGAGACTGTGCAGGAGCTCAACCGGGACGGCCTGCTACTTGCCTACCACGACCGCTCCGACGGTGGCCTCTTCGCCACACTCTGCGAAATGGCCTTCACCGCCCGCTGTGGCCTGGACATCGACCTCGCCCCGCTGATGAACGGCGCGGACGCCGCCGCCGTACTGTTCAGCGAAGAACTCGGCGCCGTCCTGCAAGTCCGCCATTGCGACACCGACGCCGTCCTCATGGCCTTCGCCGAAGCCGGCCTGCGCCCCAACACCCACGTCATAGGCACCCCGCAAGCCCGCCAACCCGGCCGCGACGCGCACATCCGTATCCGTCACGCCCAGCGCACGCTACTGGAAGAAGAACTGCTCGTCTGGCATCGCGCCTGGAGCGAAACCAGCTACCGCATGCAAGCGCTGCGCGACAACCCAGAGTGCGCCGAACAGGAATACGCCCGCCTTGCCACCCCGGACGACCCCGGCTTGAGCGTACGCCTGAGCTTCGACGTGGACGAGGACATCGCCGCGCCCTACATCGCCACCGGCAAACGCCCGCGCGTCGCCGTCCTGCGCGAACAGGGCGTCAACGGCCAGACCGAAATGGCCGCCGCATTCGACCGCGCCGGCTTTGAGTCCATCGACATCCACATGAGCGACCTCATCGAAGGCCGCCTGAACCTCGCCAGCTTCCATGGCCTCGTCGCCTGCGGCGGCTTCTCCTACGGCGACGTACTGGGCGCCGGTGGCGGCTGGGCCAAGTCCATCCGCTTCAACCCACGCGCCTTTGCCGCCTTCGATGCCTTCTTCCATCGTGGCGACACCTTCGGCCTGGGGGTCTGCAACGGTTGCCAGATGCTCTCCCAGCTCTCCGACCTCATTCCCGGCGCCGCACACTGGCCACGCTTCGTCCGCAACCGCTCCGAACAGTTCGAAGGCCGCGTCTGCCGTGTGGAAGTCCTGCCCTCCCCCTCCCTGTTCCTGGACGGCATGGCCGGCTCACTGCTGCCCATCGCCGTCGCCCACGGCGAAGGACGCACCGAATATCCCAACGGCCGCTCCGCCGCCGCCGCCCTGGACAGCGGCACCGCTTGCCTGCGCTATGTGGATAATCACGGACAGGCGACCGAAACCTACCCGGCCAACCCCAACGGCTCCCAAGGCGGCCTGACCGGGTTCACCAGCGAAGACGGCCGCTTCACCATCCTCATGCCCCACCCCGAGCGCGTCTTCCTCGCCCGCCAGAACAGCTGGCACCCCCGGGACTGGGGCGGCGACGGCGCCTGGATGCGCATGTTCCGCAATGCCCGCAAACGCGTGGGATAACGGCACTCACCCGGCTTCTGGAGAGCTTTTTCAGAAGCCGGAAAGAGCGATATTGCATTCTCTTTTTATTTCAATTTCCAGAGCATTGGTCGTTACTGTGTAAGTTTCTTAACGCCCCCAAAAAAAGAGCGCCCCGTTGACCTAGGGTTTGGGCGCCTCATCGCCCAACAGGATGCGGAGCATTCTCTCTGGATTGGACAAGAAGTCGTGGGTTACTTGGTACTGCTCGGTCTCATAATAGTTGACACGAGTTAAGCCACTCTCGGAGCAAGAGTAAATCCACGAATCGGGGTAGGCCATGAGAATCGGCGAACACGTAGCGATGATGAACTGTGATTCATCGTTCACGAGATCGTGAATTCGGGCGAGGACAGACAACTGCCGCTGTGGAGAAAGGGCCGCTTCCGGTTCGTCAAGTATGTAAAGGCCGCTTCCTCCGAAGCGGTTCATCAATAGCGCAAAAAACGATTCCCCATGAGACTGCTCGTGCAGGGAAATCCCACCATAGGACTCGATGACACGCGGACCAAAGGAAAACTCACGGTCTAATTTCTCAATCTCCGTGGCGACATTGAAAAAGCTCTCAGCACGAAGAAAGAAACCGTCTTTCGGCTTTCGGAAACCTTTCACCACGCGGATGAATTCGTGTAGCTCAGAATGGGAAGTGCGAGTGCCGAAACAGAAGTTTTTGGTTCCTCCCTCTGGATTGAAGCCAAAGGCTACGGCCATAGCTTCGAGCAGCGTGGACTTACCGGAACCGTTTTCGCCGACGAAAAATGTAACTTTGGGATGCAGCTCCAGGCTGTGCAGATCACGCACAGCGGGAAGAGAGAAGGGATACCGGTCAAATGACTCGATGGCTTCTCTACGCAGCTTCACATGGCTTGCAAATTGCAGTGTCATCAGGAAACTCGACGTTTGCGCAATAGGCGCGCGCTTGCAAACATCCTAATTAAAGAAATAACCATAATCCCCAGACATACCATTTCTGACCGGTGGGTACTTGCAGCACGTTCTCCACTGTAAACAGGGCAAACGCCAACCGCACGCATGGGGAGTATTTTTCCCTCGCCAGGAAGCGCTTTTAACAGAAGCAACCTCCAGGCAGGCTTTGTTCCGCGGCAAGGGTAGTTTTGCTTCATTCCGCGATACCCTTTCTAAAAAATGGACTTAGCAAATAACTCATAGAATGAAGGCGCCTTGCCGTCGAAGGTATGGCACCAGTGCCACCAGCGCAAGCCGTTCGGCTTGACGATGATGAACAAGCCGTCCTCGTCGTACAGCTTGAACGGCTTGTCGGTGGGTTTGGCTGTCTTGATCTTGGTGTCGATCACCATGACGGGGTAATGGCAGTTACCGCACATTGCTACCCCACCTTACCCCCGGCTTGCAACAGCCTTTACCAGACCGCTTTGAACATAAAAAAACCCGCAAACCTTTTCGGAATGCGGGTTTCTGGGTGTTTCCCGCACTTCGTTGAAGTGCAGAAAACCATATGGTGGTGGAGCTAGACGGGATCGAACCGTCGACCTCTTGCATGCCATGCAAGCGCTCTCCCAGCTGAGCTATAGCCCCAACGTGCTTGGGATGGCGCGCATTATAAGCCGCCCCACGAGGACGTCAAGCACTTTTTTTCGCTTGTGTGAAATCAATGGCGCGCGCCAGGCGGGCCAGGCTGCGCTCGCGTCCGATCAGGGCCAGGGTGAGGTCGATCGGCGGGGAGACCGTGGTGCCGGTCAGGGCCACACGCAGCGGCTGGGCGACCTTTCCGAGCTTGAGTTCCAGCCGTTCGGCGGTGGCGACGAGTACGGCATGCGCGCCTTCGGCGCTCCACTCGGGCAGCGCAGCAAAGCCTTCATGCAGCGCGGTGAGAAGCGAGGGGGTGCTGTCGTCGAAGTTTTTCTTCACTGCGGTTTCGTCATAGCTTTCGAACTCGCGGTAGAAGATGGCCGCCTGCTGGGCCATGTCGATCAGGGTCTTGCTGCGCTCGGCCAGCGCGGCGATGACCTGTTCGATGTCCGGGCCGGTCGAGGGATCGATGCCCTGGTTGCCCAGGTGCCAGGACAGGTAACGGGCCACATGTGCAGGGCTTGAGGTTTTGAGGTAATGCTGGTTGAGCCACAGCAGCTTCTCGGGGTTGAAGCTGGAGGCAGAGTGGTTGATGTCGGCAATGTCGAACAGGCGGATCATTTCGTCACGGTCGAAGATTTCCTGATCGCCATGCGACCAGCCCAGCCGGACAAGGTAGTTCAACAGCGCCTCGGGCATGAAGCCGTCGTCGCGGTACTGCATGACGCTCACCGCGCCGTGGCGCTTGGACAGCTTGGCGCCATCGGAACCATGAATCATCGGCAGGTGGGCAAAGCGCGGCGGTTCCACGCCCAGGGCGCGGTAGAGGTTGATCTGGCGCGGGGTGTTGTTGAGGTGGTCGTCGCCACGGATGACATGGGTGATGTTCATGTCCATGTCGTCCACCACCACGGTGAGGTTGTAGGTGGGCGTACCGTCGGAGCGGGCGATGATGAGGTCATCCAGCTCGCTGTTCTGGAACACGACGCGGCCGCGCACGAAATCCTCGACCACGACCTCGCCATCGAGCGGATTGCGAAAGCGCACCACCGGCTGCACGCCGGCCGGGGGCTCGGGCAGGGTCTTGCCCGGTTCAGGCCGCCAGCGACCGTCATAACGCGGCTTTTCCTTGCGCGCCATCTGCGCCTCGCGCAGGGCGTCGAGCTCTTCCTTGCTGCAATAGCAGTAGTACGCATGCCCCGTGTCGAGCAACGTGCGGACGATTTCCTTGTAGCGGTCGAAACGCTGGGTCTGGTAAAACGGGCCTTCGTCGTATTCCAGGCCAAGCCAGGTCATGCCTTCGAGAATGGCGTTGACCGATTCGGCGGTGGAGCGCTCAAGGTCGGTGTCCTCGATGCGCAGGATGAAGTCACCCCCGTGGCGGCGCGCATAAAGATAGGAGAAAAGTGCGGTCCGCGCCCCACCGATATGCAGAAAACCGGTGGGACTGGGCGCGAAACGGGTGCGAATCTTCATGCAGTAGGCTCCGGAAAGGCAAAATTAAAGCGCGATTTTATCAGAGCCCGTCAACGGTCACGATCCAGGGATACGCGGCCATGTACCGTTCTGCAGGATCCAGAGCCGGTTTTCAGTGTGTTTACAAAACGAAGTTTTGTTGGACACTGTAGCGTCCAGTGAGGGGCAAGTCCCCCCTTGGAGGCGCCATGGACGGGGTTGCGGAGACCGGGTGAAAGGGCCATGGAGGGCCCTTTCAGTCCCGCCACAACAGGATGTTGTGTCGGGATGGCCCGGTCGGAGCGGCCCCGGCCATGGCTTGCCCGGAGGGCGCCTCCGTGGGGGTGCCTTTTCTTTGGTACCTTTCTTTGGGCAAGCAAAGAAAGGTACTCGCCCGCGCGCGATGCGGGCTGTTCGAAGTGCGCCACTTGAGGCTGGCGAAACAGCGCGCAAGCCTGCGCCGGACCGGCTTTTGAAAACATGTCCTTGATTTTTCAGCCCGTCCGCTTGCGAAAGATCAAGTCGTTCAGCCGCCGATCAAAGCCACTTTCAAGAACCGTTGCAGCCCTTTTTCGCCCGCCTTGAGGCTTAGCCTTTCCAACAGGCGCCAACGCAAGCGGGCGAGTCACTTTTCTTGCTTGTGCAAGAAAAGTAACCAAAAGAACACACCCCCCCGGGACCGCCCTTCGGGCAAGCCCTGGCCTGACCTGCTCCAGCCGGGCCGCTCCGACGCGACATCCTGTCGCGGCGGAGCTAAATGGGCCATCCCTGGCCCATTTACCCGGCTTCCACAGGCCAGTCCATGGCGGTCCCAAGGGGGCTCTTCCCTCCGCCTACACTCGTCCAACAAACCTTCTTTTTATAAACACCCTCAGGCGCAAGGGGTTTTGAGCCCCAGATGCAGGTCCATGACATTGCTGCCCGTCGGCCCGGTCGCAACCAAGGCGCCCGCCGCGCGCAGCGCCGGGCCGGCATTCGCGGCCTCAAGTGTGGCCGCCAGATCAAACCCGGCCTGCTCGATGGCACGCGCGCTGTCACCGCTTACGCAGGCGCCGGCCACCTCGGTCGGCCCATCGCTGCCATCGGTTCCGGCGGCGAGGAAGACCCGCCCCGGCAGGTCGCGAATCAAACCGGCCACCGCCAGAGCCAGTTGCTGATTGCGCCCGCCCTGCCCCGGATGCGCAGGCAGCACCACGGCAGGCTCGCCTCCCCACAGATGCAGGCCGGTTGGTCCATCGCGCAACACATGGGCAATCTGATGCGCGGCCTGCGCATAATCGCCGTACAGTGGGGCGTGACAATGTACCGCCACCGTTGCGGCGGCGGCCCGTTCTGCTGCCCGGCGCGCGCGCTCCAGATTCGCGACGATTTCCAGCTCAAGATTGACTGGCGCCGCAACAGGCTGTGTTTCGCCGGACGGAGGCAGCAGGGCACGGATGAAATCCGGCAGTTCGGGCAGGGGCGCGGGAGGCGCGGCACACAGCAGCCCCGAAGCGATCACCGCCGGCGCGTCGTCCGGCACATCGGAGATCAGCAGCCCCAGGACGCGCCGCGAGCCGACATGATCCAGCATCCGCCCGTCCTTGAGACGCGACAGGCGCCGTCGTACACGATTGATGTCCTCGATGCCCAGGCCACTGCCGATCAGCCAGGTAGTAATCCGCGCCAGTTGCGTGGCGTCCACACCGGCCACCGGCGCTTCGACCAGGCTGGACGCCCCGCCGGAGATCAAACACAGCAGCGCGGTGGATTCCGGCAAGCCGCAAAGGAAATCGATGAGTTCGGCGCCGGCACGCAGGCTGCTTTCATCGGGCACGGGATGAGCCGCTTCCAGCGCGCGCACTGCGGGATGCTCCGGCAGGCGGAAGACGCCCTCCTCGCCCCGCTGCCAGCACCGGCCCAGATAGCCGCGCTTGGTAATCAGCAGCGCGCGGCGCGGTCTTATCACGTCCAGAGCGCCGCGCAACATGGCTTCAGCCGCCTTCCCCACCGCCAGCACAGCCCAATCTGTCTGTCCGGCAAGGCCGCGTCTTTGCAGCGCCTCACGTACGCAAGGCCGCCCGTCCACGGCCGCCAACGCCTCGTCAAAAATATGGCGAACAAACATCTCGGGGGGACTCAACGCGGCCTTCACAATCGCATCCAATTGATAAAAAACAAATAAACTCACACACGGAAATACTGGGCCGATTTTTGCTTACAAAGCGTAAACCCGGCACTTCGGAAGCGAGATCATGGCCAAGACACCCGCATCAACACGCCTCAGTCCACTGCTGCTCGCGCTGAGCCTGGGCTTGACCGGCTGCCTTCCCCCCCAGGCAATGAACGGCCCCGGTGCCAGCGATCCCGTGGTGCGTGTCTCCGGTCACGGCGCCGCCTCCACGGATCCCGGCCTGAGCCCGACCCAGCGACATCTCATGGGCGTGCGCGCGGCCAAGGTCGATGCCTACCGTAATCTGGCCGAACAGGTGAACGGCCTGAAAGTGGCCGGCACATCCACCGTTGGAGAACTCGCCGCACAGAACGATTCCGTGCGCACCTTCGTCGAAGCCTATCTGCGCGGGGCGCGCGTGGTAAGCACCGACCTGGTTTCCAATGGCATGTACGAGGCCATCGTCGAATTGCACCTCGCCCCCACGTTCTATCAAGGCGTGGAATACCCGCAAAGCGGCTCCTGGGATCAAGCACCGGGGCGCACCGACGGGCCGGGCGGCTCCAGTTATTACTACGCCCCCTGAGCAATACAGCCCCGGAGAACGCCGTATGAACACGCTGCCCCGCCTGCTCTGCCTTGCCGCGCTGCTCCTGACCACGGCCACGGCGCATGCCTACGATGCCAGTGAAGCCTTTCCCGGCACAACCCGCGTGCAGGATCCTCTGGAGCGCGCCGCAGAACTGCGCAAGGGCGGATGGTCAGCGGCAGACGAAGCGCCGCACGCCACCGAGCGCGTGCAGGGCTCACAGCGGGTGCAGGCGGGCCAAGCCCAGGCCGACTCGCTGTTCCTGCGTGGGGAATCCAACCCGCCCGCCGCGCGCGGGCGCAACGTGAACCTGCGCAAGCAGATCGGCGTGGCGGCCTTTCACATCCAGAACCCCAGCCACGCCAGCGATCTGGCCAACGCAGGCGCCGCGCTCGGGCGCGAGCTGTTCCGCCAGCTCGAACGCAGCGGGCAGTTCCGCATGCGTGATTACACTGGCGTGCGCTTTGATTTGTATGGCGCCCCGGAGTTGCTGCGCGTGCTCTGGCCGCGCGATGGCACACAGTTTCTGGTGCAGGTTTCCATCGAGGACATGGAGCGGCACTCGCCCTTCCCCAGTCTGCTGCGCAATGTCGAAGCCTTCCGCTACCTTCCCGCCGAACGCCGCCTGCGCCTGACACTGCGTGTGATCGACACCCTGGCCGGTCAGCCGGTGGCCGTGCACCAATACGAGGACGTAAGCATCACGGGCTTGTTGCATGAACCGCCACGCACACCGGAAGGCGGGGACTTCGGCGGCAGCATGGACGGCACCACGCTGGAGCGGATCATCGCCGTGCAGGTGGCCGATGTGCTGCGCGATCTTTCCGCCCTGCCCTGGATGGCCAAGGTCGTGGAAACAGACGGTCCGCTGGTTTACCTCAATGCCGGAACCCAGGCCGGCCTGCGTCCAGGGGATCGCATCGTCGGCTACAGCCTTGGCCGCGAGGTGGGGCAATACGGCTATTTACAGGATCTCGGGCGCCGCGAGGAGGTCGCCAGCACCCTGGTCATCGAAAAGGTCCAACCCCTGTTCGCCGTCGCCCGGCGCGAAAACAATGCGCGAATGAAGGTGGGAGATCTGGTGCGGGAGTGGTGAGGGTGTGGATACAGCCCACCATCTCGCCGCCCCTTCCAGGCATCATCCCAGCGTAAGCCAGGTTCCAGAACAGACGCTCAATACCCCGCCGCTCAAGTATGGATACCGGATTACGCCGGTACGACGCCAAAGGCAGCGCTCAGCGGCTCGACGGTGGAAAAGCTCACCTCACTTGAAAACACATTAACAGCAATCCCCCGGCGGCCTTGCCGAAAGCCCGCGCGCCAGATCGGCCTGGATGTCTGCCGGATTTTCCAGCCCCACCGCGATGCGCACCAGGCTTTCCTTGATGCCCGCCGCTTCACGCTGCTCCGGCGTCAGGCGGCCATGCGTGGTGCTGGCAGGATGCGTGATGGTGGTCTTGACGTCGCCCAGATTGGCGGTGATGGACAGCAGGCGCGTTGAGTCGATGAGGCGCCAGGCCGCTTCACGTCCCCCGTGCAGTTCAAAGCTGACGATACCGCCGAAGGCGCTCTGCTGCGCGGCGGCCAGCGCGTGCTGGGGGTGATCGGGCAGGCCGGGATAATAGACCCGCGCCACCCCCGGTGCCTCGCGCAACCACTGCGCCAGCGCCTGCGCCGCCTCGCTGTGCGCGCGCATGCGCAGGGAAAGGGTTTCCAGGCCCTTGAGAAAAACCCAGGCATTGAACGGACTGAGCGAGGGACCGGCCGTTCGCAGAAAACCACGCACCTCACCCTCAACCAGCGCTTCGCTGCCCACCACAGCCCCGCCCACACAGCGCCCCTGACCATCGAGATACTTGGTCGCGGAGTGGATGACGAAGTCCGCACCCATTTCCAGCGGGCGCTGCAGGGCCGGGGTGCAGAAACAGTTATCCACCGCCAGCCAGGCGCCGTTCGCATGCGCCAGGGCCGCGAGGGCGCGGATGTCCCCCACCTGCGTCAGCGGGTTGGAGGGGGTTTCCGCGAACAACAGACGTGTCGTGGGACGCAGACCGGCCTGCCAGGAAGACAGATCCGTCAAATCCGCATAGCCCACCTCAATGCCGAACTTGGAAAGGTATTTGCCAAACAGCACGCTGGTCGTGCCAAAAACCTGACGCGCCACCAGCACATGGTCGCCCGACTTCAGCAAGGCCATGCACAGGGACAGGATCGCCGCCATGCCCGAGCCTGTGGCCACGCAGGCTTCACCGCCTTCCAGGCTCGCCAGACGTTGCTCGAAGACGCGCACCGTGGGATTGGTAAAGCGCCCGTAGATATTGCCGGTGGTCTGACCGGAAAAGCGTGCCGCCGCCTCGGCGGCGCTGCCGAACACGAAACTGGAGGTCAGAAAGATCGGCTCGCTGTGCTCGCCCTCGAAGCTTCGTTCGTGGCCGACACGCAGCGCACGGGTTTCAAAAGCCCAGTCGTTTTCCTCGAACATCGCGGTCTAATTTCCTTCAAGCAATGAATCCACGACCAGGGCGAGCGTGTCGTATACTCGCGCGTCGCGGCCGCTCAGGCGCGCTTCGTCGCCTGGGTGGAATTTTCCACTACGCACCAAGGCCCCGTGCATGCCCAGGGCCAGGGCGCCCAATACATCGGAATCGACGTCATCGCCAACCATCAGGGCATGCGAGGGCGCCACGCCCAGCGCCTGCAGGGCGCCCAGAAAAAAGCGCGGCGCCGGCTTGCCGAATACTTCAGCGCGCACGTCGGCCGCGCTCTCCAGCAGGCGGGCAAAAGGCGCGATGTCGAGGCTCAGCAAGCCGTCGGCATCACGGAAAAAACGACTGTCGCCCAGCGACAGCAGGGGCGCTCCGGCGCGCAAAAGACGAAAAGCGGCATTGAGCCGCTCATAGGTGAACGCCGGTCCCGCATCACCCAGCACCACGGCATTCGGCGCCTGGGTGTCCAGACCGGAAAAATCCGGCATCAGGTCGGGATGCACCAGCAGGAACGGGCGCAAACCGCGCCGGGCCAACTGACCACGCACCAGACGAGCCGGCGTGAACAGGCGTGCCTCGTCGAGCTCGAAGCCCATCTGGCGCAGGCGCTGCAACAGGCGGGACGAACAGACCCGCGTGGTGTTGGTGATGAGGCCAAATGGCACGCCGGCCTGCGTCAGCCGGTCCACTGCTGCCACCGATCCGGGCAGGGGGGCGTCACCCTCCATCAGCACGCCGCCGATATCCAGCAACACCCCGTCAATTCCCGGTCGCGTCATGTCCCCCCTCCTCTGAGCCGGTGCGAATCAGCCCATATTGGCGAGGATCGCGTCCTTCACTTCATCGAGCTTCGCGTCGACCTTGACCATCTTCGCCACGCCTTCGCACTGGGCGATGGCGGTGTCCGGATCCTTCAGGCCGTTACCGGTCAGGGTGAGCACGATGCAGGAGCCTTCGGCAATCTTGCCCGACTGGATGTCCTTGATCGCCCCGGCCAGCGAGGCCGCTGAGGCCGGCTCGCAGAACACGCCCTCGTTCAGGGTCAACATTTTCTGTGCGGCGAGGATTTCCGCATCGCTCACTTCGGCAAACCAGCCGCCGGATTCCTTCTGCAAGGCCCAGGCGCGGTCCCAGGACTGCGGATGACCGATACGGATGGCGGTGGCGACGGTTTCAGGTTCGTCGACCATCGCACCACGGATGAAGGGCGCGGAGCCGGAAGCCTGGTAACCGATCATCTTCGGACGCGGCCCGTTGGGCGCATACTCACAATACCCCATCCAGTGCGCGGTGATATTGCCCGCGTTGCCCACCGGCAGGCAGTGGTAATCCGGCGCGCGACCGAGCTCCTCTACGATCTCGAAGGCGGCGGTCTTCTGGCCCTGCAGGCGGAAAGGGTTGATGGAATTGACGATGGTGACCGGCGCGTGATGAGCCACGTCCTTGACCAGACGCATGCCGTCATCGAAGTTGCCGCGAATCTGCAGGATCACCGCGCCATACATCATGGCCTGCGCGAGCTTGCCCATAGCGATCTTGCCATCGGGAATGATGACGAAAGCGGTAATGCCCGCACGCGCCGCGTAGGCGGCGGCGGCGGCGGAGGTATTGCCGGTCGAGGCACAGATGATGGCCTTGGAGCCTTCTTCCACCGCCTTGGTGACCGCCATGGTCATGCCACGGTCCTTGAACGAGCCGGTCGGGTTCAGCCCCTCGTATTTCACGTAGATGTCGACGTTCTTGCCCAGCAGCTTCGGGATGTTGTGCAGGCGGATCAACGGGGTGTTGCCCTCGCCCAGGCTGATGATGCGGGTAGCGTCGGAAACCGGCAGACGGTCGCGGTAACGGTCGATCAGGCCGGTATAACGGTTGCGGAACGGCATGGAGAGACTCCGGAAAAATGTGGTGTGAATTCAGGCCCGACCGCACCGGCCGGGCAGGTATTCGTTACGGGCGTATCGCCTCAGGACAGGGCTTCCATACGGATGCGGGTGACCTCGCCCTCGATGGCGGGCAGCGCCTCGATGCGGGCAATCGCGCTCATCATATCGGCCTCACGCACGCGGTGGGTGAGGATGATGACCGGCACCACCGCGACGTCCTCGGCGGCTTCCTTCTGGATGATGGCCTCGATGCTGATGCCCGCGTCGGCAAGGATGCGGGTGACATCAGCCAGCACGCCCGGCTGGTCGGCGGCGGCCAGACGCAGGTAGTAAGCGGTCTCGACCTCCCCCATCGGCAGTACGGGCAGATCGTCGAGCTGGTCGGGCTGGAAGGCCAGATGCGGCACGCGATGATCGGGGTCGGCGGTCAGGGTGCGCACCACGTCCACGAGGTCGGCCACCACGGCGGACGCGGTGGGCTCGGCGCCCGCGCCCGCACCGTAGTACAGGGTGGGGCCGACGGCGTCGCCCATCACCAGCACAGCGTTCTTCACCCCGTCGACATTGGCGATCAGGCGGCGCTCGGGGATCAGGGTCGGATGCACGCGCAGCTCGACGCCGTTCTCGCGGCGGCGGGCAATGCCCAGATGCTTGATACGGTAGCCCAGTTCCTCGGCGTAAGCCACGTCCTCACGGGTGATGCGACTGATGCCTTCCATGCCCACGGCATCGAAACGCAGCGGCATGCCGAAGGCAATGGCGGCGAGGATGGTGAGCTTGTGCGCGGCATCCACGCCCTCGACATCGAAGGTCGGGTCCGCCTCGGCATAGCCCAGGCGCTGCGCCTCGGCGAGCACGTCGGCAAAGTCGCGGCCCTTGTCGCGCATCTCGGTGAGGATGAAGTTGCCGGTGCCGTTGATGATGCCGGCCAGCCATTCAATGCGGTTGCCCGCCAGACCCTCGCGGATGGCCTTGATGATGGGGATGCCGCCGGCCACGGCCGCCTCGAAGGCCACCTGCACGCCGCGCGCATGGGCGAGGCGGAAGATTTCCGCGCCTTCCTTGGCGATCAGCGCCTTGTTGGCGGTGACCACCGGCTTGCCCAGTTCCAGGGCGCGCGCCACCAGCGACAGGGCGGGCTGCACGCCGCCGATGAGTTCGACAACCACATCCACGTCGGGGTTGTTGACCACCTCAAGCGGGTCGGTGGTCAGGCGGATGCCCGTGGTATCGCAGATGCGCGGAGCGTCGAGACGGCGCGCGGCGGCGTGAATCACCTCGATCTCGCGTCCGGCGCGGCGCGCGATTTCCTTGGCATTACGCGAAAGGACGTTGACCACGCCCCCGCCGACGGTGCCCAGGCCCAGCAGGCCGACCCTAACCGGTTTCATCAAGCCTCTCCTGTATGGCTGTCCTTGCGGAACATGGCGCGCAGGCCGCGCAGGGCCTGGCGGGTACGGTGCTCGTTCTCGATCAGGGCGAAACGCACGTGGTCATCGCCGTAATCGCCGAAGCCGATGCCGGGGGAGACGGCGATCTTGGCCTCTTCGAGCAGTTTCTTGGTGAATTCGAGCGAGCCCAGGTGGGCATACTGTTCGGGAATCTTCGCCCAGACGAACATGGTCGCCTTGGGTTTTTCCACCGCCCAGCCCAGCGCGTTCAGGCCCTCGCAAAGCACGTCGCGGCGCTTCTTGTACATCTCGGCGATTTCGGACACGCAGCTCTGGTCCCCCTCCAGGGCGAGAATCGCCGCCACCTGGATCGGGGTGAAGGTGCCGTAGTCGAAATAGGATTTCATGCGCGCCAGTGCATGCACCAGGGTCGGATTGCCGACCATGAAGCCAACGCGCCAGCCGGGCATGTTGTAGCTCTTGGACAGGGTGAAAAATTCCACCGCAATGTCCTTGGCGCCCGGCACCTGCAGGATGGACGGCGCCTTGTAGCCGTCGAACACGATGTCGGCATAGGCGATGTCATGCACGATCCAGATGCCCGCCTCGCGGCAGATCGCCACCACTTTCTCGAAGAAATCCAGCTCCACGCACTGGGTGGTCGGATTGCCGGGGAAGTTCAGGATGAGCATCTTCGGCTTCGGCCAGGTTTCCTTGATGGCGCGCGAGAGCTCCTCGAAGAAATCCACGTCCGGCGTCAGGCGCACATGACGGATGTCCGCGTCGGCGATCACCGAGCCATACGGATGGATCGGATAGGCCGGGTTCGGCACCAGCACCGTATCGCCGGCGGACAGGGTGGCCATGGCCAGATGCCCCAGCCCTTCCTTGGAGCCGATGGTGACGATGGCCTCCTTTTCCGGGTCCAGATCCACGTCGTAGCGGGTCTTGTACCAGTGGCAGATGGCGCGGCGCAGGCGCGGAATGCCCTTGGACTGGGAATAACGATGCGTGTCGCCGCGCCGGGTGGCCTCGATCAGCTTTTCAACGATGTGCGGCGGCGTGGGCTGGTCCGGGTTGCCCATGCTGAAGTCGATGACGTCCTCGCCCCGCGCTCGGGCCTTCGCCTTCAGCTCGCCAACGATGTTGAAAACATAGGGGGGAAGGCGCTTGATGCGGGCGAAATTGTCGTTCACGCTGGTACGGTCCGAAGGAGGTAAGTAGGAAGTCAGCCCGCCCGGCGGCGGACGAGCCAACGCCAGCACTTCACCAAAGCGGGAAAACCGGAAACATTAGTGGGACGGGGATTGGCTGTCAATAAAGCCCGAGAAGGTTACAATGGCTTTCCTCCTCATATCGCCTTTCATGAACCGCTCGCAGGTGTGCGCAGATGAAATTCGCCCTGGACTCGGCCCCCGTTCCCTTCCGCATCCAGGCCCATGGTGAAGGCTGGGTCAGCATCAACGGCGAGCGCCATGAACGCAGCCTGGTTCTCACGCCGCAGAACCTGCGCACCGACTGGCCGCCTACCGGCATCGAAACGCTTGCGCCCGAGCATGCGAACTGGCTGTGCGAGGACCAGCCGGAGGTCGTGCTGCTCGGCACCGGGCCTCGGCAACGTTTCCCCAGCGGCGCCTTTCTGGGCCAGATCGCCCGTCACGGTCTCTCGCCGGAGGTCATGGACAACGGCGCCGCCTGCCGTACCTATACCATCCTCATCAGCGAAGGGCGCCGCGTCAGCCTTGGCCTCCTGCTTTGATACAACGCCTGCAATCCCCCATTAAAGCGCCGGCCCGCCCGGCACGGAAGATCACGCCATGTCCGAACTGACCCGCATCACCGGCAAGGATGCCCCGCTCGAAGAATCCATCGCCCATCTGCTCGACCGGCTGGCCCGGCACGGATTCGACATCGAGGAAGCCCGCTGGCTGAACCCGGTTCCGCATGTCTGGTCCGTGCATATCCGCGACCGCCGCTGCCCCTTGCTGTTCACCAACGGCAAGGGCGCCAGCCGCAAGGCCGCCCTGGCCTCCGCGCTGGGCGAATTCGTCGAGCGCCTGTCGACCAATTACTTCTTCGCCGACTACTACCTGGGCGAGGACGCCCGCCGCTGGCCCTTCGCGCATTATCCGCAGGAGCGCTGGTTCCCTATCGAAGGCGAAGCGGTGCCCGCCGCACTGCTCGACGAGCGCCTGCGCGAACATTACGACCCGGAAGGCGAACTCACCGCCGACCTGCTGGTGGACATGAATACCGGCGACCGCGAACGCGGCATCTGCGCCCTGCCCTTCACCCGCGAAGGCGACGGCGCCACGGTGTGGATCCCGGTGAACATCCTCGGCAACCTCTACGTCAGCAACGGACTGTCGGCGGGCAATACCCGCTTCGAAGCCCGCACCCAGGCACTTTCGGAAGTCTTCGAGCGCCATATAAAAAACCGTGTCATTGCCGAAGGGCTGTGCCTGCCCGACGTACCGGAGAACGTCCTGGCGCGCTTTGCCGATGTCCAGCGCGCCATCGACGCCCTGCGTGCTCATGGCTACCGCGTCCTCGTGAAGGATGCGTCACTGGGCGGGCGCTTCCCGGTGATGAACGTCACCCTCATCAACCCGGTCAACGGCGGGGTCTTCGCCTCCTTCGGCGCCCACCCCCGGCTGGACGTGGCTCTGGAGCGCACCCTGACCGAGCTCCTGCAGGGGCGCGACCTCAACGAGCTCGACGTTTTCCAGCCGCCCTCGCTCGATCTGGACGAAGTGGCCGATCCGCACAACCTGGAAACCCACTTCATCGACTCCTCGGGCCTGATCGCCTGGGAATTCCTTGCCGACACCCCGGATTACCCCTTCCACGACTGGAATTTCAGTGGCGACACCCAGAGCGAGTACGCGCATCTGCTCGCCCTCGTCCACGCCAATGGTGGCGAAGTCTATGTCATGGACCACGCTCACCTCGGAGTTCCTGCCTGCCGACTGGTGGTGCCGGGTTTTTCGGAAATCTACCCGGTCGACGAGCTCGTCTATAACAACAACAACGCCGGTATCGGCCTGCGCGCCCCCCTGCTGAACCTCGATGCTCTGGACGAAAACGCCAGCGCCGCCCTGCTGGAAACCCTCGACGAGCTGGGGCTGGACGACATGCGCCCGGTAGCCGAACTGCTGGGGCTTGCCGCCGACCCCGGCAGCGCCTGGGCCAGCTTGCGCGTGGGCGAGCTCAAGGCCCTGCTCGCCCTCACCTGCCAGGACATGGAAAGCGCACTGGACTGGGTGGACTGGACGCTCAATGTCGGCCATCTGTCCGCCGCCCGCACCCGCCTCTACCGCTGCCTGCAGGTACTACTCAGACTGCGGCTGGATGAGGATCGCGCGCCGGAAACCCTGCGCCCGGCACTGGTGCAGGTGTTCGGTGAGGAAACCCTCATCGAGGCCGAAGCCTGCCTGGATGGCCGCCTGCGTTTTCCCGGCTTGCACGCCCCGACCCACGCGCTGGAAGGCTTCGCCCGCCACCGCTGCCTGCTCGACGCCTGGGCGCGCCTGCAGGAGGCGAAAAGCACCGTGTAGCCGGGAACTCAGCCCGCGCCCGCATCTCTGAAGACACACCCGAAGCTCAATCCGCCTCCCCTGGAGTCGCCCGATGCCCCTGCCGTCCTTCCTCAAGCGCGGACTCCCGCTGTTTATCCTCGCCGCCGCATTGGGGGGGTACGCCCTGCTCAAGGCCACACGCCCGCCCACACCGGCCGTCGAGCGGCAGGAACGCATCTGGCAGGTCACAGCGCAGGCCGTCTCGCCAGCCGCGCACGCACCACTCCTGCCGCTGTACGGACGCATCGAGGCCCCGGACATGTTCCGCGCCGCCGCACCACTGGCCTCGCGCGTCCGTGCCGTGCATGTACGCGACGGGCAGAAGGTCGCCGCCGGAACGCTCCTGCTGGAACTGGAGGCCGACGACTTCGCGCCACGCCTTGCGCAGGCCGAGGCGGACGTCAAAGAGCTCGAAGCGCAGATTCAGAGCGAAAAATCCCGTTTCGAAGCCGACAAACGCCTGCTGGAAAGCGAACGGCGCCTGCTGGAACTGGCACGAGCCGACCTTTCGCGTAACGAGGCCCTGCAAAAGCGCGATCTGGGCGCGCGGGCGCAGATCGATACCGCCCGCCAGTCGCTGGAGCGTCAGCAACTTTCGCTGACCACGCGCGAGCTGGCCATTACCGACCATCCGGCACGCCTGGCCCAACTTGAAGCACGTCTGGCCCGTGCCGAAGCCAAACGCGACGAAGCCCGGCGCGATCTGGAGCGCAGCCGTGTCAGCGCGCCCTTCGATGCGGTCATTGCACGGGTGGACACCGCCGCCGGCGCGCAGGTGAACGCCAATCAGACCCTGCTGGTCGCTTACCCGCGCGAGGGGC
Organism: Halothiobacillaceae bacterium; assembly: GCA_028696185.1. GTDB lineage: Bacteria > Pseudomonadota > Gammaproteobacteria > Halothiobacillales > Halothiobacillaceae > JAQVHL01. The sequence continues at coordinate 78,922 of JAQVHL010000004.1, read as the reverse complement.
TGGAACTGCGTGCCAAGCTGCCTGCCGCCTATGTCGATGAGCTGGCCACCGCCCTGGCTCAGGGGGTGTCCCTGTCCGCCCACGCGCGGCTGGACGGCAAGCGGCTGCCCCTGCGCCTCAAGCGCATCGCCGGCGAGGGCGATGCGCGCGGTGTGGACGCCCTGTTTACCCTGCTGGGCGAACACCCCGGTGCGCGTCTGGGCGCCCTGCTCAATGTGGAGCTGGAGCGTCCGGTCGTCACGGACAGCGTCCTGCTCCCGCATTCGGCGCTGTACGGCAACGGGCGTGTATACCGCATCGCACAAGGGCGTCTGGAAGCCATCGACATCGAACGCCTGGGCGAGACGCGCGCCCCGGACGGACAGCCGCTCTTTATCGCGCGCAGCCCCGCGCTGCGCGACGGTGACCTCATCCTGACCACCCACCTGCCCAATGCCCTGTCCGGGCTGTCGGTCAACGTGGTCGAGGGCCTTGCGCCATGAGCCGTCAGGCAAGCGTCATCGGCTTTTTCGCCCATCACAAGGTCGCCGCCAACCTGGTGATGATCCTCATGCTGGTAGGCGGGTTGTTCGCCGTACAGCGCATGAACGTGCAGTTCTTTCCGAACTTCGCCCTAGATATCGTCACCGTGCGCGTGGTGTGGAGCGGCGCCTCGGCGGAAGACGTGGAAAACGGCATCACCGAACCGCTGGAACAGCGGCTCAAGTCGATCAACAACCTCTACCGCATGAGCTCCACGTCGGCGCAGGGCATTGCGTCGATCACCCTGGAATTTCGCGAGGGCTCGGACCCCGTCATGGCCCTGGATGAGGTTCGCCAGCAGGTGGACGAATTCCGCAACCTGCCGAAGGAAGCGGAAAAACCCCAGATCAGCCGCGTGGCCCGCTACGATACCGTGGCCCGTGTGCTCCTGAGCGGCGATGTCAGTACCGACGAGCTGCGCCGTCTGGCCTGGCGTTACGAGCGGGAACTCACCGCGCGCGGCATCGACCGTGTCGATGTCATCGGCTTGCCCAAGGAAGAGATCAGCATCGAAATCCCGGCCCACCGGCTGGAATCCCTGGGCCTGACCATCGAGGACATCGGCAACCGCATCGCCCGCGACAGCACAGACCTACCGGCCGGGCTCATCGCCCAGCGCGACGTGGCCCGCGAGCTGCGCGCCCTGGAGCAGCGCCGCACCCCGCACGATTTCGCGGATCTGCCGCTTTTGAGTGGCGACACGGTGCTTGTACGCCTGGGAGATGTGGCCACTATCCGCCGCGAGGCACGCCCCAGCACCCTGGAGCTGAGCCACGAGGGCAAGCCTGCTGTCGAGCTTTTGCTGCAACGCGCGGAAACCGGGCATTCGCTCAAGGCGGCGCGGATTTTCGAACAATGGGTGAACGATACCCGCCCCACCCTGCCGCCCAATCTCTCGATGACTGTCTACGATGAGGCCTGGCAGTTGATCGACGAGCGCATCGATCTGCTCATCAAGAACGGACTGGGTGGGCTGGTACTGGTCGTGCTGCTGCTCTACCTGTTCCTGCCCGGCCGCGTTGCTTTCTGGGTCGCCTTCGGCATCCCCAGCGCCTTTCTTGCCGCACTGGCCGTGCTCTACGGCGTGGGCGGCAGCATCAACATGATGAGCCTGTTCGCCCTGATCATGGCCCTGGGGGTGATCGTCGACGATGCCATCGTGGTCGGCGAGGATGCCTACGCCCACTACCGCAACGGCGAATCGCCCCTGCATGCCTCCGAAGGCGCCGGCAAGCGCATGCTCTGGCCTGTGCTGGCCTCCTCGCTGACCACCGTGGCCGCTTTCCTGCCCCTGATGATGGTGGGCGGCATCATCGGCAATATTCTGTTCGATATTCCGTTGGTGATGATCTGTGTGATCCTCGCCTCGCTCATCGAATGCTTCCTGGTGCTGCCCGCCCACCTGCGTACGGCCTTCCTGCGCAGCGGCGATGGGCCGCTGGACCGGCTGCGCGCGCGTTTCGATGCCGGCTTCGAGCAATTCCGTGACGGCCCCTTCCGCCGCCTGTCGACCCTGTCCGTCACCCATCGCGGCACCACCCTGAGCATCGCCGCCGCCGTGCTCATCCTCGCCATCGGCCTGCTGGCTGGCGGACGGCTGAACTTCACCTTTTTCCCCACCCCGGAAGCGCAAACCCTGTACGCCAATGCCACCTTCGTGGCCGGTACGCCCCGGCAGGACGTGGAGCGCTTCCTTGGGCAGCTGGAAACCACACTCGCCGAAACCGAGCAGGCGCTGGGCGGCGCTTTGCTGCATACGGCGGTAATACGCCAGGGCGGCACGCTCGGCGAGGGCGCCACCGGCAACCTGAGCGGCGATCAGTTCGGCTCGGTCTTCGTCGAACTGAGCTCCCCTGACCGGCGCGAGGTGCGCAATTCGCAATTCATCGATGAATGGAAATCGCGCATCGTCCTGCCGCCGGGGCTGGAGAGCTTCACCCTCACCCAGCGTCAATCCGGGCCGCCAGGCAAGGACATCAACGTGCGCCTGACGGGGCATGACCCGATGCGACTGAAAGCCGCCGCCGAAAATCTGGCAGCCACCCTGCGCACGGTCCCGGGCGTCACCGACACCCAGGACGACATGCCCTACGGCCGTGACCAGCTCATTTTCAGCCTCACCCCGGCCGGCCGGGCCCTGGGATTGAGCACCCAAGATCTGGGGCGCCAACTGCGCGCCGCCTACGACGGCCAACTGGCGCAGATTTTTCAGGACGGGCCGGATGAAATCGAAGTGCGCGTGCGCCTGCCGCGTGAGGATCGCGAACGCCTCGCCTCGCTGGCGGATTACAGCATCCGCCTGCCCGATGGACGCTTCGTGCCGCTCGCCAGCGTCGCCCAGTTCCGCGACAACCGCGGCTTCGAGGCCCTGCGCCATGCCCAGGGCCTGCTGGCCGTGGAAATCTCCGCCGAAATCGACCGCTCACTGAACAATGCCAACAATGTGCGCAAGGCACTGAACGAAGACACCCTGCCGCGTCTTGCGCGCGACTACGGCATCGCCTACTCCTTCGAAGGGCGCGCCGCCGATCAGCGCGAAACCATGGAGGACATGCGCTACGGATTACTTCTCGGACTGGCCCTGATCTACATCGTCCTGGCCTGGGTATTCGCCTCCTGGGGCTGGCCGCTGGTGGTCATGGCCATTATCCCCTTCGGCCTGGTCGGCGCCATCTTCGGTCACTGGATCATGGGCATCGACCTGACCATACTGTCCCTGTTCGGTCTGTTCGGACTTTCCGGCATTGTGGTCAACAACGCCATCATCCTGGTCAGCTTCTTCAAGGAGCAACGCCACAAAGGACTCAACGTGAACGAAGCCCTGGTCCAGGCCAGTTGCCTGCGCCTGCGCGCCGTGCTGCTCACTTCGCTGACCACCATTGGCGGACTGGCCCCGCTGTTGTTCGAGCGTTCGCTGCAGGCGCAATTCCTGATTCCCATGGCCACCTCCATCGCCTTCGGTCTGGCCGTGGCCACCGTACTGGTGCTGTTCGTCATACCCGCCCTGCTTTCGCTGCATGAAAGCCTGCATACGCGACTGACAATAGGCGGCAAAGTTTAGATGGATAGATGCCACCCAAGGCAGCCCATGGAGCCCCCCGGGTTTAAGCAACTTGGATTTTCGGTAAAGAAGACTAGAATCATACGCATGCAAACGCTGGGAGTACCCCATGCGCCCGATGATTAGACGCGCGGCGGCCCTGCTGCTCGCTCTCGCAAGTCAGACCGCCGCCTGGGCGGAACAACCCGCCGCCACGGCGGGCACAGGCGCGGAGCAGCGCCCCTCTCCGCGCAACGCATCGCGAGTGGAGCTCTTTCCCAGGCACCCTGCCCCTCCGGCGGCGCGCGAGACCCGCAATGACCCCTGGGGGACACCGCAGCGCAACAACTTCGCCCTGCTACGCATCAATCCCAGCGAATGGCCTCAGGGCCTGGGTCTCAACCTGGGCTGGGCCCCGACCTTCCCGCATCAGGGCATGCAAACCTTCTCTCAAGCCTTGCGCCCCCGCGACAACGCCTTCTTCATCAGTATCGGTTTCGGGCTTTGAAGGGGCGTTGAAAACACCTTTCAAGTGCCGGACAAGCGATACCTGCTTTCAGCACCCGCACTTGCCGTGCCCCTCGTAACGATGAATGCCTTGCCGATTCGAAAGGACAATTCGGGCATGCACATCGAAATACTCACAGGGCTCATCGTCGGCCGACTTCATGCACGTCGAAGGCGCGGGGGTGTAATGAATCTCTATTTTTCCGCCGCCGTAGTCGTAGCTTTCAGACCATGAACTTCCCGGCCCAGGGCTGAAAAAATCGGCCTGCGGTCGGCTTGAAACCGCCCTAAGCGGCCCCTGCCCCAGGTTGAATTGCAAGGGAGCACCGTCGACCAAATCGTGGAAAAAATGACTTTCCCCAACAGAACAGCGCTCACCCATGACGATCAGCGAACAACCACAAGCCTCACTTGAAACGCAGGCCAGGGTTGCAGAGGAAGGCTCCGCGGCCAGCGCAGGCATCGTCGATCCGGCGAAAACAAGCATCCATGCAAAACGTGACATCGTATCCAGCGCTCCTTGCGTGACAAGCACAATTATTTTCGAGCCCATAAACAGGAAGGGCGCGCGGGGCAAACTGCAGCCTCGCGCGCCCCTCGGGCGTCAAACAGCATCAGGCGATGGGGCTTACTCGTCGATGCCGACAGCCTTCATGGACAGGCGGATACGGCCCTGTTTGTCCACTTCCAGTACCTTGACGCGCACCATCTGGCCTTCGCTGAGCTTGTCGCTGACGTTCTCGACGCGCTCCTCGCAGATTTGCGAGATGTGCAGCAAGCCATCCTTGCCGGGCAGCAGGGTAACGAAGGCGCCGAAATCCACAATGCGCGCCACCTTGCCCTCGTAGACACGCCCCACTTCCACTTCGGCGGTAATGAGCTCGATGCGGCGACGCGCTTCGGCAGCGGCATCCTTATGAACGGCGGCGATGGTGATCTGGCCATCGTCGTTAATGTCGATCGTGGTACCGGTTTCGCGGGTTATAGCCTGGATGGTCGCCCCGCCCTTGCCGATCACTTCGCGGATCTTGTCCGGATTGATGCGGAAGCTCACGAAGCGCGGCGCATGCTCGGAGACTTCCTCGCGCGGGGTCTGGAGGGCCGCGTTCATGATGCCCAGAATGTGCAGGCGGCCTTCACGGGCCTGACGCAGGGCAATATCCATGATCTCGCGGGTGATGCCGTTGATCTTGATGTCCATCTGCAGGGCCGTGATGCCATTCGCGGTACCGGCCACCTTGAAGTCCATGTCGCCCAGATGGTCTTCATCGCCCAGGATGTCGGAAAGCACGGCAAAACGCTCGCCTTCCTTGATGAGGCCCATGGCGATACCGGCCACGGGCGCACGCGTGGGCACACCCGCATCCATCAGCGCCAGGCTGCTGCCACAGACGGTGGCCATGGAACTGGAACCGTTGGATTCGGTGATTTCCGATACCACGCGGATGACATAGGGGAATTCCTCCTGCCCGGGCAGGACAGGCGTGACACCACGACGTGCCAGATTGCCATGGCCGATTTCGCGGCGCTTGGGCGCGCCGAAGCGACCAGTTTCGCCCACGGAGAACGGCGGAAAGTTGTAATGCAGCATGAAGGCGTCCTTGCGCTCGCCTTCAACGGCATCGATCAGCTGCGCATCGCGCGCCGTACCCAGGGTGGCGACAACCAGCGCCTGGGTTTCGCCACGGGTGAACAGCGCGGAGCCATGCACCCGCGGCAACACACCGGTACGCACGGTGATCGGACGGATGCTGCGCGTGTCGCGTCCATCGATGCGCGGAGCGCCGTCGAGGATGCTGTTGCGCACGATGCGCGACTCCAGGGCGTAGACAGCATCGAGCACCTTGCCGGCCGGCGCGAGGGGGTTCTCTCCTTCGCCCAGAGCGGCCACGGCTTCGGCGCGAATCTCATCCAGCCGCGCGTAGCGCGTCTGCTTGACGGTGATGCGGTAGGCATCGGCCAGCGCGGCGCCGAAACCGCTCTCAAGCGCCTCGACGAGGCTGCGATGAGTTTCGGGCGCTTGCCAGTCCCACTTGGGCTTTCCGGCCTCGGCCGCCAGCTCTTCGATGGCGGTGATGGCCGCCTGCATCTGGTCGTGGCCGAAAACCACCGAACCCAGCATCACCTCCTCGCCCAGCTCCTTCGCTTCGGATTCGACCATCAGCACCGCATCGCGGGTGCCCGCCACCACGAGATCCAGGCTGGATTCTTCAAGCTGGGCGCGGCTGGGGTTGAGCACGTAGTCGCCCGCGATATAGCCCACGCGCGCCGCACCGATGGGGCCTTCGAAGGGCACGCCCGACAGGGCCAGGGCCGCAGAGGCGCCCAGCATGGCCGGAATGTCGGGATCAATTTCAGGATTCAGCGCCAGTACCTGGGCGATGATCTGCACTTCGTTGTAAAAGCCTTCCGGAAACAGCGGACGTAGCGGACGATCGATCAGGCGGGCATTGAGGGTTTCGTGCTCCGCAGGACGCCCTTCACGCTTGAAGAACCCACCGGGAATACGGCCGGCGGCGTAGAATTTTTCCTGGTACTCGACGGTAAGCGGGAAGAAGTCCTGCCCCGGCTGCGCGGTTTTTTGCGCCACGACAGTCACCAGAACGACGGTCTCGCCCATACTGACCAGCACTGCCCCGGAGGCCTGCCGGGCGATTTCACCGGTTTCGAGGGTGACCGAGTGGGCGCCGTACTGGAAGGTTTTCTTGATCGGGGTCGGAATGCTCACCACGGGCTCCTTGAGGGGTCGTTCGGGTTGCCAGGAGAAGAGAAGATCGGAATTCATAGGCACGGGTCATCCGCGAGGATGTCAGCCCGTCTATGCCAAGCCCACCGGGCGAAGGGCTTGGCATAGACCTCGCCCGGCCGGAACACCGACCGGGCGAGCAAGGCTCAGCGACGCAGGCCCAGGCGGCCGATCAGCGCCTGATAACGGCTGGCATCCTTACGCTTGAGGTAATCCAGCAGCTTGCGGCGCTGGTTCACCAGGCGCAGCAGACCGCGACGGGAGTGGTTATCCTGCTTGTGCACGGCGAAGTGCTCGGTCAGCTGGTTGATGCGGTTGGTCAAAAGGGCGACCTGGACTTCCGGCGAACCGGTATCGTTGGTGCCACGGGCGTATTCGGCGACGATCTGCGCCTTGGCTTCTGCATTCAGGGACATGGTCTCTCTCCTGGGGGTTTACGGTTGATGTTCCATCACCGACCAGCCGGAGCCGGACGGGATGAGAGGCGACCCTTGCGGGTCACGCGGCGTTCAAGAGACGCCGCGGGGCCACCCGCCCGTCATCGAGGACTTCCCCCATTCCCAGGAAGAGGTCGTCCGGCCCGTACAGCCTGAACCAGCCCTGCGGCGGGGCCTTCGGCACAAATACGGGATGACCGTGGCGGATGTAATGTGCGCTGTCGGCATCCAGCACAACGGAAGGATAGCCGGTCAGCGCGCAATCGGTGGCAAGGATAACACGATCCAGGGCTTCGAGACCCTCTTCACGCAGGGCTTCGAGGCGCTCCAGGGTCAGCATGGGCGGTTCGGCGCCGGGCCCCGAAGGCATCCACGCCCCGACACCGGTACGACGAAGCGCTGTGACATGCGCTCCGCAACCCAAGGCCTCCCCGATGTCCTCGATCAGGGTACGGATGTACGCACCCTTGGAGCAGTGGACGAACAGGCTCAGGCTCTGTGCATCGTGCTGCAACAACACGATGCGGTGAAAGACGATGCGGCGAGGCGCACGCTCGACTTCCACCCCCTGGCGGGCAAGCTCGTAAAGACGCTGGCCTTGATGCTTGAGCGCGGAATGCATGGGCGGAATCTGATCGACCTCGCCACGAAAACGCGCCAGCACGGCTTCGATGTCCGCTTCCACAAGAGGCGGCACCTCACGCTCGGCGATGAGCTCGCCTTCCGCATCACCGGTACGGGTGCGCTGCCCGAGACGGGCCGTGACTTCGTAGACCTTGTCCGCATCCAGCAGCAAACCGGAAATACGGGTTGCCGATCCAAAACACACCGGCAGCAGGCCGGTTGCCAGCGGATCGAGACTTCCAGTGTGGCCAGCCTTGCGTGCATCGAACAGGCGTTTGACGCGCTGCAGGGCGTGGTTGGAACTTAGCCCTTGCGGCTTGTCGAGCAGGACAATGCCGTTGATCTCACGCCCCCGCTCACGGCGGCGCTGACGGGGGCCGTTCACGCCTCGCCTCCGCCCGGTTGCTCGTCCTCATCGCCATCATGAGCGCGATCACGCGCCCGTGCCGCGTCGATGATGGCATCCATGCGCATGCCTCGCTCGATGGATTCATCGTAGATGAAATGCAGCGCCGGGGTGGTGCGCAGACGCAGGCCACGGGCAAGCTCAGCGCGCAGGTAACCCGCCGCACCACCCAGTACCTCCAGGGCCACGGCGCGCTGAGCAGGGTCCAGCGTACTGATATACACCTTGGCATGCGCCAGGTCGCGCGTGACCTCCACGGCCGTGAGGGTCACCATCCCCAGACGGGGGTCTTTGATCTCGGTGCGGATGAGTTCGGACAGATCGCGCTGGATCTGGTCGGCCACCCGGGCGCTACGCGGAAATTCACGGGCCATGTCTGCTCCTCCCGCCCCTTACAGGGTACGGGCCACCTCGATACGCTCGAACACTTCGATCTGGTCACCGGGGCGAACGTCGTTGTAGTTCTTGACCCCGATACCGCACTCAAAGCCGGCGCGCACTTCCGAAACATCGTCCTTGAAGCGGCGCAGGGATTCCAGCTCACCTTCGTAGATGACCACGTTGTCACGCAGTACGCGGATCGGATTACCACGCTTGATCTGGCCTTCGGTAACCATACAGCCGGCCACCGCGCCGAACTTGGGCGAACGGAACACATCGCGCACTTCGGCGATACCGGTGATGCGCTCGTGCAACTCCGGCGAAAGCATGCCGGTCATGGCCTGACGCACATCGTCGAGCATCTCGTAGATGATGCCGTAGTAGCGCAGTTCGATACCCTGGGTCTCGGCGGCGCGACGCGCGGAAGCATCCGCACGCACGTTGAAACCGATGACCACCGCCTTGGACGCAGCGGCGAGGTTGATGTCGGACTCGGTAATGCCTCCCACACCGCTGCCGATCAGGCGCACCTTCACTTCGTCGGTGGACAGACGTTCCAGCGAATCGCGGATCGCTTCGGACGAACCCTGCACATCGGCCTTGACCAGCAGGTTGAGGGTGGAAATTTCCCCTTCCTTCATCTGCTCGAACATGTTTTCCAGTTTGGCGGACTGCTGCGTGGCCAGACGCGTATCGCGGAATTTGCCCTGACGGAACAGGGCGATTTCACGCGCCTTGCGCTCGTCTTCCAGCACCACAATCTCATCGCCCGCGTTCGGGGCGCCAGACAGACCGAGCACCACGGCGGGGATGGACGGGCCGGCGAAGGGAATCGGACGACCATTCTCGTCCAGCAGCGCGCGCACGCGGCCGTACTCCTGACCGGAAAGCACCACGTCGCCCTTGTTGAGCTGACCGCTCTTGATGAGGACAGTGGCCACCGGCCCCCGGCCCTTCTCGATGGACGACTCAACCACCACGCCCACGGCAGGGCCGGTCGCCGGTGCGGTGAGTTCCATCACCTCGGCCTGCAGCAGAATCGCTTCGAGCAGCTCATCAATGCCCGTACCGGTCTTGGCGGAAACATTGACGAACTGATTACTGCCACCCCATTCCTCGGGAATGACAGAAAGCTGTACGAGCTCGTTGCGCACCCGATCCGGGTCTGCCTCCGGCTTGTCGATCTTGTTGACAGCCACGACGATGGGCACCTCGCCCGCCTGGGCGTGCATGACCGCTTCCTTGGTCTGCGGCATCACGCCATCATCCGCCGCAACGACCAGCACGACGATGTCCGTCAGCTTGGCGCCACGGGCACGCATGGCGGTGAAGGCCTCATGACCCGGTGTATCGAGGAAGGTCACAACCCCGCGCGGGGTTTCCACATGGTAGGCCCCCACGTGCTGGGTAATCCCGCCCGCTTCGCCGGAAGCGACCTTGGCGCGACGGATGTAGTCGAGCAGGGAGGTCTTGCCGTGATCGACATGGCCCATCACGGTCACGACCGGCGGACGGGACAGTGCCTCGCCCTGTACCACTTCACCGAGAAGCTCTTTCTCCAGATCCGCATCGGAGATCGATTTCGGCGTGTGGCCCATTTCCTCGACCACCAGCACGGCGGTGTCCTGATCGATCATCTGGTTGATGGTCGCCATGACGCCCATCTTGAACAGAACCTTGACCACATCCACGCCCTTGACGGCCATTTTCTGCGCCAGATCGGCGACGGAAATGGTCTCGGGAATGCTCACCTCGCGCACGACCGGTGCGGTCGGCATCTCGAAGCCATGACGCGGCTTGCCCGGTTTGGCACGGCGCGGACCGCCACGGCGTCCACCGGCGTCATCAAGATCAGCCCCCGGACGGGCGGCGCGCACTTCGCGCTGGTGCCGGCCCTTGCCACTATGCCCTTTGGCTTTCTTGGCCTTTTCGCGCTCTTCGGCCTCGGCGCTCAGTCGCGGAGCGACCGGGGGACGGGGCGCGGACGGGCCAGGGCGTGCCGGCTCGGCGGCGGGGCGAGGGGACGTCGGGACCAATTCGGCCGCAGCCGCCACCTCAACGGGCTCGGCGACAGCGACAAGCACCGGACTCGCTTCAGTTTCGACCTGGAGCGGCGCTTCACTGGATTCGGGCACGACCGGCTCGACCACACTCGCCGACACGTCGGAAACAGCCGAAACCACGGGTTCTGCCACCTCGGCACGCTCGGATATCACCGCCGCTTCACGCGCTGCCTGCTCGGCCTGTTCGGCCTGCTGCTGGCGCGCCATTTCCTCGTCGATGACCGCACGCTGCACATAGGTGCGCTTCTTGCGATATTCGACATTCACGGTCTTGGGACGGCCTGCGCCACCCACGACCTTGATCTCTTCCTGGCTACGACGCTTGAGGGTGATGCGTCCGGGCGTGGGCGCGTCATCGCGACCATGGCTCTTGCGCAGGTGCGCCAGCAGGCGCATCTTGTCCTCGTCGCTGACCACCGCATCCGCGCCGGAAATCCTGACTCCGGCCTCTTCAAGCTGTTCGAGCAGCCGATCGACCGCAGTCCCGACCTGCTCGGCGAGTTGTTTTACGGTTTGTTCAGACATGGAATCTCCTGCAATTTGCCTATGTCGGCCAGATCAGTTCTGACCGTCGGCATTGAACCACGGTGCGCGCGCGGCCATGATGAGTCGGCCGGCGAGTTCTTCGTCGACACCTTCGATTTCCGCCAGCTCTGCGACAGACATTTCGGCCAGTTCTTCGGCATCGTGCACGTCGCGCTCAGCCAGGCGAGCGATGAGTTCGGGCGTCATGCCGTCGAGGGTGGCCAGATCGACCGCGTCTTCGACGCGCTCCTCGCTGGCGATGGCGCGGGTCAAAAGCGCATCACGCGCCCGACCACGCAGCGCCTCGACGATATCTTCGTCGAACTCGGGAATCTCCAGCAACTCGGCCATCGGCACGTAGGCGATTTCCTCAATACTGGAAAAGCCCGTTTCGGCCAGCAGCAGGGCGATGTCCTCGTCGATGTCGAGCTGGCGCATGAATTCGCCTACCAGACGACCCAGTTCGGAATCGCTCTTCTCACGTGCCTGCTCTTCGGTCATCACATTGAGGTGCCAGCCGGTCAACTGGCTGGCCAGACGTACGTTCTGCCCGCCGCGACCAATGGCCTGGGAAAGCTTTTCTTCCGTCACCGCCACATCCATGCTGTGCGAATCCTCATCGACGACGATGGAAACGACATCTGCCGGAGACATGGCGTTGATGACGAATTGCGCAGGATTTTCGTCCCACACGATGATATCGATGCGCTCACCGGAGAGCTCGTTGGTGACCGACTGCACGCGCGAACCGCGCATGCCCACGCAGGTACCTACCGGGTCCAGGCGCGGATCCATGGAGCGCACGGCAATCTTGGCACGCAGCCCCGGATCACGGGCGGCGCCCATGACCTGGATCAAGCCCTGACCAATTTCCGGCACTTCCAGCTCAAAAAGCTTGATGAGAAATTCCGGCGCGGTGCGGCTCATGAACAACTGAGGGCCGCGCGGCTCATGTCGCACATCTTTCAGGTAGCCGCGCAGGCGGTCACCCACATGCACGGTCTCGCGACCGATCATGTCCTCACGATGCAGGAAGGCTTCGACGCCATTGCCCAGATCGAGCGTGACGTTGCCACGATCCATGCGCTTGACCACACCCATCATCAGGCTGCCCTTGCGGTCGATATAGGCGTCCACGACCTGGCGACGCTCGGCCTCGCGCACCTTCTGCACGATGACCTGCTTGGCGGCCTGAGCGGCGATACGGCCGAATTCGACGGATTCGATCTCCTCCTCGACATACTCGCCCGGCTGAACATCAGGATCATCCAGGCGCGCAGCCGCAAGGATCATCTCGCGCTCGGGGTTTTCGCTGGTTTCGCCTTCGACGACTTTCCAGCGACGCAGTGTGGTGTATTCACCGGATACGCGGTCGATGGCGACGCGCACCTCGATGTCTCCGCCATGCCGCTTGCGCGCGGCAGAGGCAAGCGCGGCCTCGATCGCTTCGAAGATGACACCCTTGGGTACGTTCTTCTCGTTCGAGACGGCATCCACCACATAGAGGATTTCTTTACTCATCGGACTCCTGCCTCCAGATGCCGGAGCATCGGTTGCGTTAGATCGTTTCGTTGTTGTTGGCGCCCATCGGGGCGCTATTCGCTACGTTCAGAATTCGGGGACCAGGTTGGCCCGGTCCATGTCCGCAAAATGCAGGCGGTGGTGTGTTTCCCCCTCGACCAGCACCACCTCGTCCCCTTCCACCGCCTCGATCACGCCAGCGAAATTACGCTGCCCGGCCAGGGGACGCGCCAGACGCACACGCACCTTGTGGCCGGCAAAGCGCTCGAAGTCCATCAGACGGAACAGCGGGCGATCAAGCCCCGGCGAGGACACCTCAAGCACATACTGTCCGTCGATGGGATCTTCCACGTCCAGGACGCCGCTGACGGCATGACTGACCTCGGCGCAATCGTCCAGGTTCACACCCTCTTCGCCGTCAATGTACAGACGCAGCAGCGGACGCTGGCCTGCACGCAACTCGGCGCCCACCCATTCATAGCCCAGACCGGTGACGACCGGTTCAAGGAGCTGTTCCAATTTGTCGGGAATCTTCTGCATGGAGGCCCCGCCTGCCGCGAACGGAAATAAAAAGGCCCCAAAAGGGGCCGGCAACTTGGATTACCAGATTTGCCGCGAATCTTAAGGAGTTGGCAGCGCACTGTCAATCCGCCGCCTGGCAATGACGAGACGTCCCACGGCCAGGCATGCGCGAAACGAAAACCTCATCCGGCGCGTCAGTGGAAGAATTCCACCTGCTCGCGCAGGCCGCGCGCCTGGGCATTCATGTCCTTGGCCGTGGCGGAAAGCTCGGCGGAGGCCTCGGCATTGCGAGCGGTGACGCCATCCAGCGCGCTCAGCGTGCGCTCCAGCGCGTCCACCGCCCCTGACTGCTCGCGCATCTGGCGGGCAATATCGCGGACCAGCGTAGACGTCTCGCGGATGGAATCGGTCACCTCCCCCATCATCCCGGCCGCCTGTTCGGATACCTCCACACTCTGCGCCGCAATCTCGCCAATGCGCGCCGCCGCCGTGCGCGAGCGTTCGGCCAGCTTGCGCACTTCGTCGGCCACAACGCCGAACTCACGCCCAGCATCCCCCGCTCGCGAGGCTTCGATGGCGGCGTTGAGGGCAAGCAGGTTGGTCTGATAGGCGATATCGTCCACCAGCTTGACCACATCCGCGATCTGCCGCATGCGGTCCATGGTGTCCTGCACCGCTCCACTGCCCGATTCGGCGAGGCTAACAGCCGACTCGGAGCGCGCCTGGGTCTGACGAGCAGCATCTTCCATATGGTGAATCGCTTCGTTCATCTGCTGCAACGCGCGCACAACCGTGGTGACACGTGAAGCCTGCTCTCCGGCGGCGCGGGCCAGCCCACTGGAAGTCTGCTCAACCTGATCCGCCCCCTCGGCCAGCCCACCCGCCGCCTGCCGGGTAGCCTGGATGACTTCGGCAAGATGACGAGACATCCCGTCCAGGCTCTGCAGCAACACACCCATTTCGTCCCCGCCGACCCGCGTCATGTCAATACGCGCGGACAAATCGCCACCCGCCAGTCGATTAGCCACACCCACAGCCTGCGTGAGCGGCACGAACAGCCAGCGCTTGAGCACCAGCATGAGCACCAGCGCCGCCAGGACCACACCGATGAACATGCTCAGCAGGCTCTTGCCAACACTCCCCCACATGGCTTCATCCAGTGCATCCAGTGGCTTGATGACCTCAAAGGCACCATGCAGATCACCAACCGACTTGTTTTCCATGGAATAGCCGGTGATATCCAAGCCATCGGACCGCCCCCAGAACGCCTGGGAATGCGCCGGGTCACCATGACAATAGAGACAGGCCTCCGTCAGACGGACCGGACGGAAATAGCGCAGGGCGTTACGCGCCTCGTCGTGCACGAAGTATTCGCGGGCTTTCGGATCGGCGGCGAAGAAGCGCAGAGCCTCCAGCTCGACCGCATCGGGCACGTTCTTGGTGTTTCGTGGCCCTTCGCGCGGTGTACGGAATTCAAAACCGGCCTCACGCGACTTGGCCTGCGCGGCTTCCCAGGCCCCCACCACTGGAACGGCAGCGAGTACTTTTTTGCGCAGCTCTTCCTCACTGGCATGCGGCAGATTACGCAGAATCTGAGGGCTGAACAGGCCGGCAGCCCATTTATTTTCCATACCCTCGCGCACCGACTCGGACATCAGCACCAGCGCCCGCGCGGCTTTGACCTCCCCTTCGAGCATGACGGCGCGCTCATCGCGCAGGCGATCCAGCGTCATCATCGCGGCCAAGGCCACGATCACGAGGATGGCCACACCGGAAATCTTGTAACTCAGGGACAACGAACGCATAGGCACTCCACGCAAGACACGGAAGTGCCGCCCCGGCCGCTTCCGCGTAGAATCAACAAGTTAATTCAGGAAAAGGCGCGGCCGGTGCGAATGCGGACGATCCGCTCAGGCGGCTCCCGGAAGACGCGGCATGGCCGGATAATCGGTATACCCCTTGGCCCCACCACCATAGTAAGTGGATGTGTCCGGCGTATTAAAGGGACCGCCGGCCGCAAAACGTTCAACCAGATCAGGGTTGGCGATATACAAGGCACCGAAGGAGACCATATCCGCAGCACCGCTTTGCAGGGCAAGGGTTGCACTGTCACGATCATAGCCACCATTGGTCATATACAAGCCGCGCCACAAGCCTCGCAGAACAGACAGGTCGAAGCCCGGCCCGGCCTGATCCGGTGCGTCCTTACCCATCTCAGTCACATGCAGATAGGCCAGATCGAAGCTGTTGAGCGCCTTAACGAGCTGGGTGAACAGGTA
This sequence comes from Halothiobacillaceae bacterium, assembly GCA_028696185.1. Classification (GTDB taxonomy): domain Bacteria; phylum Pseudomonadota; class Gammaproteobacteria; order Halothiobacillales; family Halothiobacillaceae; genus JAQVHL01. Next base: position 63,349 of record JAQVHL010000004.1, on the reverse strand, counting down.
TTCCGGGTTGCTGTCACGCATATCGTTGAACGGCTGCAGGGGCGAGATACGCAAGCCCACACGCGACGCGCCCCACACGGAACACACCCCATCCATGACTTCCAAGAGAAAACGCATGCGACCCTGCGGATCACCACCGTAACAATCGGTACGCAGATTGCTGCCATCACGCAGGAACTGATCGAGCAGATAACCGTTGGCGGCATGAATTTCCACGCCATCGAAACCGGCATCCAGAGCGTTTTGCGCGGCCGCCTCGTAATCCTCGACGATGCGGGTAATCTCATCCAGAGTCAGCGCACGCGGCGCAACGAACGGCTGCGGCCCTTGCGCGGTGATCGCCACGCCTTCCGGCCTCAAGGCCGAAGGAGCCACCGGCAGCCCCCCGCCCGGCTGCAACGACGGATGGGAGATACGACCGACATGCCAGAGCTGAGCAAAAATGCGTCCGCCACGCGCATGCACCGCCGCCGTCACCCGCTTCCAGCCCCGCACCTGCTCGGCATTGTACAGACCCGGTGTATTCGGATAACCCACAGCCTGTGGTGAAATCGGCGCACCCTCACTGACAATCAGCCCGGCCGTCGCACGCTGGGCGTAATAGCTGACCATCAAATCGCCGGGAACCATGCCTTCGCCGGCCCGGTTGCGGGTCATTGGTGCCATGACAATACGGTTGGGCAGCATCAGCGGCCCCATCTTCAAGGACGTAAAAAGGTCAGGAAGGGCGGCAGATGTCATGAACGTTCAGTCTCCGTGTCAATAGCACCGCAAAAGGCGGCACAGTCCTCGCGCGGCCTCTCAGGCGGCCGCCCCGGCAGGAAGCCAGCCGATCGGCGCAACACGCGCCGCTCAGGCCCCTCTCCCCGATTGCATAGCATAGCCCAAATATCACGCTCCCGACGCAAGGACATTTAATGCCGCCGCTCGCTGTCAGACACGGACACGCTGCGCTCTTGCACCAGCACCCAGGGCAGCACCACCACCGCCCACAATGAAGGATCGCGCCCCAGCCAATCACGCGCCTGCGCATCGTCCAGCCGGGAAATCAAACCAGCCTCCATCCAGCGGGACACACTGAACGCGTCATCCTGGGCGAAACGCGCGGCAACATCCACCAGATCAAGCCCCGCCCGCACATGCACGAGAATACCCCTCGCATGAAAACGCTCCAGCTCAGCCCATGCCACACATGCCGTCTCACCATTGAGGCGCGCATGCAGCTCCTCCAGGTGGGCCGCCTCGTCCGAAAATCCCTTACGCATTGATTTCTGCTGCCCCAAACTTATCGACCGAACCGACAACAGGCCAGATACTGTCCCGTGAAAATGAAAAAATTGTAACACGTTTCCCCCTACCCACTGTAAGCCCCCCGCCCTTCCCCATGCATGATGTAGGACATGTCTGACAAATCCTGCCGATTCAATCGCATGACCCCCACCCTCAAAAAAGCTAATCTAGGCATAATTTTGCAAATAGGAACCTGGGTGTTCCGCTGAAAAGCTAAACAGGCATTTTTTACCCTCCCACAAAATCCGTGCGATGCCGCACTTTGCCCTACTCCCGTCAAACCCGACGCGCGGCAGGCGCTTCCTGCCTTCCCCGTCTCAATGGAGCCCGACCGTGTCTTCCCGTTTTTTCCCCCTGATGCTCGGTATTGCCCTGATTTCCACCACCCAGGCGGCTCCGCGCACGGTGGACGACTACCTGCGCACCCCCGAACAAGCCATGGCCAAGATGGAAGAATGCAACCGCGCTCTTAGTGACGCACTCCGCGCCAAGGACAGCGCCCGTGCCACCCGCATCGCCGAAGACCCCGATTGCCTGAACGCCACCGAGGCCACCCTGCGCCATCGCGACGCCCTGGAAAAGCGCGTGAACCGCCAGGGCAACGCCAGCTGAGCGAGAAAACACTTCAAGGGGCATACGGCAGGGATGCCACAAGGGCTTGCCGCCTTCGCACAAGCGCGGGAGAATGCCGTAAACGTACTACGCCCCATGCCGCATGAAAAACATTGATCACGCCCATCTGGACCGCGTCGTCCTCGAAGCCCGCCGCTCTGCCGAACAGCGTGAGAAAGGCTACCGTGAACAGGCGCTCAAACTTTACCCATGGATCTGCGGCCGTTGCGGGCGCGAATTCACCCGTGCCAACCTGCGCGAACTGACCGTCCACCATCGCGACCATAATCACGACAACAACCCGCCTGACGGCAGCAACTGGGAGCTGCTCTGCCTGTACTGCCACGACAACGAGCATCAGAAACTCGTCGAAGCGGCCAACGGCAACACCTCCACGACCGCGCAAGGCAAGAACCGCGCAAGCCATAACCCCTTTGCCGACCTCAAGGCGCTGCTGGGCCAGAACACAGGACAAGGCAGTTGAGCGCATGCGCCTGAGTTTTCTGGGCGGCACACGCGAAGTCACGGGCTCCTGCTACCTGGTCGAAGCCGCCGGCAGGCGCTTTTTAGTGGACTGCGGCATGCATCAGGGTGGACGCGAGGCCGAACGCCTCAACCGCGAAGGACCACTGAACGTGGCGGGACTTGCCCCGGAAGCCATCGATTTCATCCTGCTGACCCATGCTCACATCGATCACTCCGGCCTGATCCCGCGCCTGACCGCGCTGGGCTTCAAAGGCCCGGTGCACTGCACGCTGGCCACAGGTGACCTCCTGCGCGTCATGCTGCCCGATGCCGCCCACATTCACGAAAAAGAAGCCGAATGGCACAACCGCCGCGTCTTCCGCCGCGGCGTCAGACACGGTGAAATCGCCCCGCTGTATACCGTCAACCAGGCCGAAGACTGTCTGCATCACATTCAGGGGCATCCGTACGACGAAGCCTTCGACCCGGCCCCTGGCGTGCGTGTCGTCTTCCGCGACGCCGGCCACATCCTGGGCTCCGCCCTGATCGAGCTCTGGCTACAGGAAGGCGAACTCGAACGTAAACTTGTGTTTTCCGGCGATCTGGGACAACCGCAACGCCCCATCGTGCGCGATCCCACCGCCGTTGGACGCGCGGATGTGCTGCTGGTGGAATCCACCTACGGCAACCGGCGGCACAAATCCTTCGAAGCCACCCTGGATGAGCTGGTGCATGCCGTCAACGACACCCTGCGCCGCAAGCACGGCAATCTGATCGTTCCGGCATTTGCCGTCGGTCGTACCCAGGAGGTGCTCTACCTGCTGACCCGGCTGGTGCGCGAAAAACGTATCGAGCCCCCATTGGAAATCTTCGTCGACTCCCCCATGGCGACCGCCGCCACCGAAACCACCCTGCGTCACGAAGCCCTGCTCGATGAGCAGACCCGTGAACTGCTCGACTGGCAGCGACACGGCGACACGGGAGTGAAAATCCGCTTTACCGAATCGGTTGAAGAATCCCGCGCCCTCAACACCCTGCGCGGCGGCGCGATCATTCTCTCCGCCTCGGGCATGTGCGAAGCGGGACGCATACGTCATCACCTCAAACACAACCTCGCGCGCCGTGAATGCACGCTGTTGATTACCGGATTCCAGGCGGCCGGCACGCTGGGGCGCCGGCTGGTCGACGGTGCTCGCGAAATCACCCTGTTCGGTGAGCGCCTGCCCGTTCGAGCCGACATCTACACCCTGGGCGGCCTCTCCGCGCATGCCGACCGTACCGCCCTGCTCGACTGGCTCGGTCATTTCAGCGAAGCGCCGGCGCGTACCTTTGTCGTTCATGGTGAGGAACAAACCGCGCTGGGCTTTGCCCAGACCCTGCGCGATGAATGGCACTGGAATGCCGAAGCACCGCAACGCGGACAGAGCATCCTGCTGTAATTTCCATAAAAGACAGGCCCGCGCCTGTCACAGCTTTCCATCAGCGGACAGGACGCCCTTCAAGCCATCCCCAGACGCACGGTCTCCCCGTTCACAGAACAGCCCGGCGCGAGGAGCGCCAGAGCGGCAGGCACGGCAGAACGGGGTTCCGGCGCACTGCCCGGCACTTCGCCCGGATATTGGCGCGCACGCAGGCCAGTAGACAGCGGCCCCGAATCCAGTGCGTTGACACACACCATGCCAGACAATTCCTCGGCCCACATCCGCACCATACGCTCCACACCGGCCTTAGCCACCGCGTAGGCGCCCCCATACGCGGCAGGACCGGCATCCGCACCGAACAGCAAGGCCGGCTCCCGCCCTTGCCGCAGCAAAGGAAGCATGGCCTGCGCCAGCAGAAAAGGAGCAGAGAGATTGACATGCAGGCTGCGCGCCCACTGCACGGGGTCGGCAAGCGCCAGCGGCGCGGACTGGCCGGACGAAGCGGACAGCAGGGCCACGGCATCGAGCCGCCCGAACTCCCTTACCACGGCCTGGGCCAGATTCGCATAATCCTCCAGGGTCATTCCCTCGTAATTGACCGGCTGCATGAGCGGCTCCGCCCCACCGGCGGCCAATACCGCATCATAGGTTTTCTCCAGTCGGCAGGGGGTACGCCCCAGCAGGATCAGGTGCGCCCCCCGGCCGGCCAGCGCCTGCGCCAATGCCTGCCCAAGCCCCCCACTGGCGCCGTCGATGAGCATGACACGCCCGATAAAGGCGTCAGGGGGAAGCGAGAGGGAAAGATCAAATCGTTTCATAGGCATTCCTTGAGAGGGTTTTTACAAAATAAATGTTTGTTGGGCGGCAGTGGGCGCCCGCTTGCAATTCGGGTGGTTCGAAGTGCGTTACATGAGGCGGGCGAAACGGCGCGCAAGCCTGTCCTGAGCGGTTTTTGAAAACATCTCCTTGATTTTTCAGCCTGTCCGCCTGCCAAAGATCAAGTCGTTCAACAATCGGTTAAAGCCGCTTTCAAAAACCGTTGAAGCCTTTTTTCGCCCGCCTTGAGACTTAACCTTTCAAACAAGCGTTTTTTTGTAAACACCCTCTGAGAACGGCGGCAGGTTTTTATCGAAAGCTGCGTACTGCTGCGCGCTTAACGCGCCAGGCACGCCACAGCAGGCGCCAGGGCGTCAGCTCAATACGCCGGTCGAGTAGCGCGAAATTATCGGCACGCACTTCGTCAAGCCATTGACGGGCAAAATCCGCCAGAATCCTGAACATCAGCAAGCGCTGCGCATCATCTTGCGCGAGCGCCTGCTCGCCCTGATCCAACAGGGCACGGGCCCGTTCCGCCTCGAAATCCAGCAAACCGCGCAGCGCGTCCCCGACTTGGGGCTGCATGAAATCGGCCGGACGCACGGAAAAACGCTCCATATCCGCCGAAGGCAGATACAAGCGCCCGAAAGACGCATCCTGCCCAAGCTGCTTGAGCAAGGCAACCAGCTCCAGACCCTGCCCGAGCGCATGTACGGCCTTGCCGCAACGTGAGCTTCCACCCAGAACGGCGGACTGCAACAGCAGCCGGGCGCTGCCGCGCCGGTAGAGATACAGCGCGAGGTCATCCCAATCGCGATACCCGGTGTACTGCCTGTCCATGTCGGCGGCATCGAACATTTCCTCGAACAGCCCCTCGGCGAGCTCCTCGCGCCCAAGAGCCATACTCAGGGCCTGACCGACCGGGGATTCGGCGCGGCCCTGACGCGCGCGCGCATACTCCTCGCGCCACCAGTTCAGCCGCGCCTCCGCAACACGCGGCTCATGCGCCCGACGGACAATCGCCGCCAGTTCAGCGGCCAAGGCTTCCACAGCCAAGAGATCGGCGCGCAATGCCGGATCAACCTTACGCAGGGCGTAACGCCAGGGCATGCCCGGCGCGGCCACCAGACGTTCACAATACTCAACAGGCTTCATGGGATATTCGGGTTTGTTTGCCGCGATTCTAGCAGCTAATCTTGATTTCAAGGCGGCAGCCGTCGCCTTCAGATGCGGAGTCAACATTATGTTTTCCGGCCCCAGCCTGCTACGCCGCCTGCGTAATTCGTTTTTCGGCTTCGGCTTATTGATGGGGATGATCTTTCCCCTCTACGCCGGCTTTTTTGTCGATTACAAACCCGGTATGCAGGTCGGGTTCGTCATCGGCTGCGTTGTAGCCGGGCTGGTAGTCGGTCTCATCAACTACGTCATGGCCGATCTCATCCTCCTGCGCAAACTGCAACGTATTTCCGATATAGCCTACGCCATCCGCGAGGGTGATCTGACCCATCAATGCGCCATGCAAAGCCACGATGCCATCGGTCGCATCATCGACAGCTTCAATGGCATGGTGGCACAGCTGGCATCCCAGATCCGCCTGATTGCCGGCATCAGCGGCACGATACGCGGCGCGACGGAGCAGGTGACACGGGTTACGCATGAAATTCTCGACGGCGAGCGCCGCGAGCGCGGTCACAAGGACGAGGTCCGCGAACGCGCTGCCGAGTTGCTCTCGGTAACCGAACGCATGTGCGCCTCCACCACCGAAGCGCGTGATGCCGCCCTGCTTGCCGCACGCAACACGGAAGACGGTGACCGCATGTTGCAAAAGAACCTCGCCGCCATCGACAAAACCGTACGCGAAGTCGAAAGCGCATCACAAGGCATGCGCGCCCTGGAGGGAGCGGCAACCCAAATCCAGGCAATTACCAGCGTGATCGACGGCATTGCCGAACAGACCAACCTCCTGGCGCTCAACGCCGCCATCGAGGCCGCACGCGCCGGAGATCAAGGCCGTGGCTTTGCGGTGGTGGCCGAAGAAGTTCGCGCCCTCGCCACCAAGACCAGCCAATCCACCCGCGAGATTGCCGCGCTGATCGAACAACTCACCCGGCAGGTGCGCGATTCCAGTAGCGCCATGCAGAACGTGGTAGCGCGCGTAGAAGAAAGCGAGCAGCTGACACGCGAGGCATCGGAGAAAATGCGCGAAGCGCGCGAACGCGTCGGGCACACCGTAGCGCTCAATGACCGGATCGATGAAAGCGGTGCAAACCATCTGCAGCAGGTGCGCCTGCTGGAAGAGGACCTCTCCCGCCTGTTCGACCTGCTGGCCCGCAGCGCGGAACGCCTGCAAGGCACGGCTGACTCGGTCAACGACCTGCATCGTGCGGCAGACGAACTGACCACCCTGATGCGCGGCTTCCGCATTTGATCTGAATCAGATATTGCCCGCCGGCAGATCGTTGTCCGGGCGCTTGCGCAGATAATGGGTGTAGAGAATCAGGCCGAAGAACATCACCGAAATCAGGCCCAGCACCAGCAGCACCCAGGTCTCATGGGGCGCGGTGTCCAGCAGGATCAGCTTGCGCATCAGTACCACGAAGCCGACTTCGAGAAATGTCAGGGCATACTGAAAGCTGTCGTTGACGAACAGGCTGCGCACTACGGCGATCACAATCAGCGTGAACAGTGCGTCGTTGAGCACCCCCATCAGGTCGTGAAACTCCGGCGCACCGAGTTGCGCGAACAAAGGCAGCAGCTTGACAGCAAGACTTGCGATGCACAGGGTGAGATAAATGACCATCACCAGGATGAACAAATAGCGCAGCGCGGTCACGGTACCGCGCATCAGGTCTTCCACACGAGCCAGCATCGCCTCTCCCGGTCATGCCCTTCCGTCAATGCTTAGCATGCTAGCATTCCCGGTGAGCAGAGACCATGCGGCAGCATCAACTCCCGGTGCGGGGCGATACTTCCTTGCTCAGATCGAATTCATCGGCCACCGGCTCCTGCTGGCGTCCCAGTTCGATATCCAGCAAGGCATCCAGGTCCAGCGCATCCTCCACCGGATTCTGCGTCGTGTTCTGAACCGCCGCCGGCACGGGAGATGACGGTGCCGTGGGCTCGATCTGAGGCTCCTCCGTGGCAACGATGATGTCTTCCACCACAGGTGCCGGCTCGGTCAATGCAGGGCCATTGGCGGCCAGCAGCGCATCGATGTCGGTCAGATCGTCCAGATCATCCACCTGCGGTTCGCTCGCAGCGCCAAGCTCCTTCAGTAAGGCCTCTTCATCGAGTGGAGCTTCGTCCAGCATGGGTTCGGCTCGCCCATCGCTCAGCGCGGCCGGCTCGTCCATTACGCCCTGAGGCACCTCGGCGGCGACAAGGGGGGCGCTGGATGCAGAGGCGACGGCTGCCGGTGTCACGGAAACGCCTCCCCGCCGCTGTTCGATGATATCCAGAATTTCCTCGAAGGTCGGCGCGATTTCCCGCCCCCGTCCACGCCCGTACTCACCAACCAGTGTATTGATGGTGGAAATGGCCTCGCGCAGCTGGGCTGAGCGCTCGATTTCCCGCCCGCGCGTGGCCTCCAGCTCCTCGCGCAAACGCGCATTGAAGCTTTCCATTTCACGCAGGCGCGCATCGTCGGATACGGTCCCTGACACGGCAGCAACCGCTTCCTGCAGCGTAGCGGGCGTCATGGCTCGCACCGCTTCCACCACGGCCAGTGCGTCTTCATGGCGCATCTCGCCCAGCCGGTCGGCAAGTGACTTCACTCCCTCGGGCTCCTGACGAATCCAGGCATCGAGCAGCTGACGCATGAATTCGTCGACGCGATGACGACGCGCATCACGACTTTGCTCCGCCAAGGGGATACCCTGCTCCTTGAGATGCCGGTCCAGCGCCTCTTCCCAGCGCGGTGTTTCCCGGCGATGCCCTTCCATAAGACGGCTCGCCGCCTGTTTCCAGCGCCCACGCCGACGCGCCCCAGCCACGAGGGTGATAATCAGCACCACAGCGAGTACGAGGGCGGCCTCACTGCTCAGAATCGCCCAGGTCATGACCAGCGAGGAAGGGGCCGCGGCCTCCGCTACGGTCTGGGTTTCCACCACGGCATTCGCGCTGCTCATTGGGTTTCCCCTTCTTCAAGAATCTTCTGCATTTGCTGTGCTTCACGACGACGCCAGAGGCGCAGGCCAAGCCAGGCCGCCCCACCCAGCAACAGGTTGGCCAGGACAATTATGGCGATGACGATCCAGGTGCCGCTCCCGGCCTCCTTTTTTTCCGGCTTTTCCAGCTCGGTCGGGGCAGCACCTTGTTTATTCCCTTCCGATTTGGCAGCTGGCGCCGCCGCCTCCGGTTTGGGCAACGGCCAGGACGGCGCGCCATAGCGGATCGCGCGCCCGGCGAGCGTCACGCCGTCCACCAGTGCGCTGACGGTACATCCAAGATGACCGCTCTCCTGTGCTTCCAGGCCAGCAATCCAGACCGGGCCGGCCAGGTCCAGACGAGTGAACTCTACCGTGCGCGGCGGCTGTCCCGGACAGGCCACATGCCCGTCGAGCTTCATGCGCTCGGGGTCAAGCACCCCGGCTTCGGGACGCACCTCGACAACCGGCGCACTCGGATCGCCCGCCAGGGTAAAGCCCAGAAGACGCGCGCCATTAAGGCTGAAGTCGTGGCGCAGCTCGCGCTCGAAGGTGGGCGAGACCGCGCGCACCAGCAATTGGTAGGCGCCCTCGCCCAAACCCTCGGTCAGGGGCAGGTCGTAACGCCCATCGGCACCGACACGATCCAGTCCCGAGCCATCGTCGGTCAGCTGCCGTTCTCCAGCCGGGGCGCCAGGGCCGGTCAGCACGCCCAGCAGACGGATTTCACGGAGCAGGCGCGTATCGCTCAGGGGCGCGTCGTTCTCGGTCAGGTAAAAGCTTGCATCGAAACGCTCACCCACATAGAGCTGATTGGGAATGGACTCAGAGGCCAGCTTCAGGTGTGTGACCACCATCGCGCGGTTATCCGGATCCACGTCGGCCTGAATGCGCCACTCGCCCGGAAGCGGAGCAGTGATGGTGATCAGATCGCGCCCCGCCTCACTATCCCAGCGCCAGCCTTCGCGTGCGGCTGCGGACGCGGCATCCACCACACTCTTGTCTGGCAGACGCAACCGGGTCGGCGGCGCACCGTCCTTGCGGAACACGAGCAAGGTCAGTTCCGAGACACTGGGATCGACGGTAAACCGGTTGTCGCGTAGTGGCAAGGTGTCGCGAGGGGCTGATTTCTCGAACAGATGAAGGAAGGCCCGCTGCAGACGCCCGGCATCCTGCAGGGCCTCGTAGACCCCATCGGTCTGCTCCGCCAGCCGGCGCAGCAACTCGTGATCGGCTTCCTCGGACAGGGCAATGGTGTGTACCCGGATACGGCGCTCGCGCAAGGCGGGGAGGATCGTCTCCAGCACCTTACGGCGCGCTTCGACGTTTTTATCGGCCTCCTTGGAGATGTCCACCATGCCATCACTGAGCAGAATGATATGCCGGGGTTTTGACGCATCGCCTTCGGGAACGGCCCAGTCGCGCATCGCAGCCTCCAGCGCACCACCGATATCGGTGAACAGATCGCGCGAACCGATGCGCCCCGCCGTGGCTTCCGCCTGCTTGCGCCAGCGCGCATCGACACGCTGCATCGGCAAAGCCTCACGCACGCCTTCACCGAAGAACCACAACCCGGTACGCTGGCCATCCGGCATCAGACCGACCAGAAGGCGCAGTGCCGGCTGACGCAGATTGAGCGGATCGGTGCGTTTCATGCTGCCCGACACATCGATCAGCACCTGCACACCCCCCTCGCTGGCCGAGGGGGCCGACGTTGCCTTGACACCCGGCGCGGCGACCAAACAGATCACCAAGGCCATCCATCGCATTGCCATGTGAGCCACACCAGCCCCCTTAATCTTTTATTTCAATACGTTAACCCGAAAAATCCACACATTCCGCCCTTGGCGAGACGCTGGAAAGCCAGGCTCTTTTGGCAGATAATGCAAGGCTCGTTCCCGTTTGGCCTGTACCCTTGGTACGCCATGCGTGGAAAGCCCGATTTTCACTGGCCCACTAATTTACCGGGGTTTGGGCATCCCCCCGTTGCGGCAGCAAAATTCCAGCCATGGCTCAATATATCTTTACCATGAACGGCGTGGGCAAGGTGGTCCCACCCAAGAAGCATATCCTCAAGGATATCTATCTCAACTTCTTTCCGGGCGCCAAGATCGGCGTCCTGGGCTACAACGGCGCCGGAAAGTCGACACTCCTGCGCATCATGGCCGGCGTGGACAAGGACATCATCGGCGAAGCCCGCCCGCAACCCGGCATCAAGATCGGCTACCTGCCCCAGGAGCCGCAACTCAATCCGGACAAGGACGTGCGCGGCAACGTGATGGAAGGTGTGGGGGAAATCGCCGCGCTGTTGCAACGCTTCAACGAAATCAGCAACGCCTTCGCCGATCCCGAGGCCGATTTCGACGCCCTTCTGGCCGAGCAGGCCCAGTTGCAGGACAAGATCGATGCCGCCGGTGGCTGGGATCTCGACCGCAAGCTGGAAATTGCCGCCGACGCGCTGCGTCTGCCGCCCTGGGAGGCCTCCGTCGAACACCTCTCCGGGGGCGAGAAGCGCCGCGTGGCCCTATGCCGCCTGCTGCTCTCCAACCCGGACATGCTGATCCTCGACGAGCCGACCAACCACCTGGACGCCGAATCCGTCGCCTGGCTGGAGCGCTTCCTGCAGGACTTCCCCGGCACCGTGGTGGCGGTCACCCACGACCGTTACTTCCTCGACAACGTGGCCGGCTGGATTCTCGAACTCGACCGTGGGCAGGGTATTCCCTTCGAGGGCAACTACTCCGCCTGGCTGGAAGCCAAGGAGAAGCGCCTGGAACAGGAAGAAAAAACCGAATCTGCCCACCAGAAGGCCATGAAGGCCGAACTCGAATGGGTAAGGCAGAACCCCAAGGCGCGACAGGCCAAATCCAAGGCCCGTCTGGCGCGCTTCGAGGAAATGCAGTCGGTCGAATTCCAGAAGCGCTCGGAAACCAACGAAATATACATTCCGCCCGGCCCACGCCTGGGCGACAAGGTCATCGAGGTGGAGAGCCTTTCCAAGTCCTTCGGCGAGCGCGTGCTGTACCAGGGGCTGTCCTTCTCCGTCCCCAAGGGTGCCGTAGTCGGCATCATCGGCCCGAACGGCGTGGGCAAATCCACCCTGTTCCGCATGATTACCGGGCAGGAAAAGCCGGATGCCGGCCAAATCACCCTGGGTGAAACCGTGCAACTGGCCTATGTGGACCAGAGTCGCGACACGCTCGACGGCAGCAAGACCGTCTGGCAGGAGGTCTCCGACGGGCTCGATACCATCCAGGTCGGTAAATTCGAGATGCCCTCGCGCGCCTACCTGGGACGCTTCAACTTCAAGGGCGATGCGCAGCAGAAGTTCATCAAGGATCTCTCCGGCGGGGAGCGTAACCGCGTCCATCTGGCCAAACTGCTCAAATCCGGCGGCAACGTCGTGCTGCTCGACGAGCCGACCAACGATCTGGACGTGGAAACTCTGCGCGCGCTGGAACAGGCGATTCTCGACTTCCCCGGCTGCGTGCTGGTGATTTCACATGATCGCTGGTTCCTCGACCGTATTGCCTCGCATATTCTCGCCTTCGAAGACGATGGCTCGGTGGTATTCTTCGAGGGCAACTATCAGGATTACGAAGCCGATCGCCACAAGCGACTGGGTACGGACGCCGATCAGCCCAAGCGGCTCAAATACACGAAGCTGGCCTGATCGCTTTATGAAACACGCATTGGGACGTACGGAAACAGCATGACGAACGAGGCATTCCAGCAGGCGATCATCAACCGCATCCACGAAAAGGGCATTGCGTTGCCAACGCTGCCGGACGTGGCTTTCAAGGTGAAAAGCATCGCCGAAAATCCGAACAGCACCGCATCGGACCTGGCCAGCGTCGTCTCGCGCGACCCGGCCATTTCCGCACGGCTGATCCAGGTGGCCAACAGCCCGCTCTACCGGGGCGTACAGCCCATCGAGAACCTGAATCAGATCATCACGCGCATCGGCATGCGCGCGGTGAGCAATCTTGTGGTCAGCCTCGCCCTGCAGCAGCTTTTCCAGAGCAAATCGCAGGCGCTTCAGCAGCGCATGCGCCGCCACTGGGAGTTCAGCACCCAGGTCGCCACGCTGGCCACCATGCTGGCACGCAAGCACCGCCACATCGACCCCGAACAGGCCATGCTCGCCGGTCTTCTGCACGGCATCGGCGCCCTGCCGGTCATTGCCATTGCCGAAGACATTCCCAAGCTGCAGGCCGCCCCCGCCCTGCTGGACGAGCTGATCCTCGAACTGCAGCCCCGCCTGGGCGTGCAAATCATCTCTGCCTGGAACTTCCCCGAGCACTTCACCACAGTGGTCCGTGAGTGCGGCAATCTACAGCGCACCCACGAGGGGCCACCCGATTACACGGATGTGGTCACCGTCGCCATCCTGCAGGCACGCTCCATTGATTCCGGAGCCGCCGAGGAGAACTGGATCGGCGTACCCGCCGCCGAAAAACTGGGCGTGGACCCTACCAGCAACCCGCTGGACGACGAGCTGGAAGAAACCTTCCGCACACTCACCGAAGGACTCTGACCGAAAGTCAACCCCATGGCCGGAGGCTGAAAGCGGATCTTTCAGCCCCCGCCCGGCTTCACACGCGCCACGTCTTCCTCCAGTACGGCACGCACGAACGGCAGACTCAGACGCCGCCCACAGCTCAGGGACGCTTCATCCAGCCGGTCGAACAGCGCCAGCAGATCACTCAAGCGACGACTATGCCGGGTGAGCAGGTAGCGGATCACCTCCTCAGGCAACTCCAGCCCACGCCCCTCTGCGCGCTGCAAGAGCACCTGGGCCTTGAGCGCGTCATCCGGATCGGGCAGGCGCAATACCGGCCCCCAGCCCAGACGCGAGACCAAATCCGGCAAACTCAAGCCCAAGGCCGTTGGCGGCCCATCCGCCGAGAGCAGCAGGCGCGCCCCCTGCTCCCGCGCGCGGTTGATCAGATCGAACAAACCTTCCTCCCAGGCCGGACACCCCGCCACCGCCTGAACATCATCAACGGCCACCAGAGGCAGGCGCTCCAGCCCCTCCAGCACACCGGGGCCATAATCGGCCAGCTCGTTCAAGGGCAGATAAGCCGCCGCCCCCCCCAAGGCGCCGGCCTCATGGCAGGCCGCCTGCAAAAGATGGCTGCGCCCGCAACCCGGCGCCCCCCAGACCAGCAACTGCACCGGTTCGGCGTCTCCACGCAATAGCGCACGCACCAGCTCGCGCGGCAGACGATTCTGCTCGCCGGAAAAATCCTCCAGTCCCGCCTGATCGCTGCCACCCAGATCCAGCGTCAACTGACGCGGCGAGGGGAAAAGCTCAGCCTGTTGCATGGCGCCTCAACGTTCGCTCACTGGCGGGATCGCATCCGGCACCGCGGCGGGCGCTCCCTGCACCGTGTCGATTTCCGCCTCCCCCACGGGCATCGTCACCGACACAGCCGCATCCGGTCCGGCAGGCGGTTCTGCCCCATAAAACGCGCTCTGCCGATAGCGCCCATGCATGTGCCGCACGATCACCGCAAGCACCGCTGCCACAGGCAAAGCGAGCAAAATGCCAAAGAATCCGAACAACTGCCCACCCGCCATGACCGAGAAAATCACCGCCACCGGATGCAGACCGATACGGTCCCCAACCAGCAGCGGGGTAAACAGGACACTCTCCAAGAGCTGACCGATACCGAACACAATCAGCACATAAACCAGCGGCAACCACTCGTGAGTCTGGAAATACATGGCCAGGCTGGCGCTGACGATACCGACAATGAAGCCCAGATAAGGCACGAAACTGACCAGGCCGGCGATCATGCCAATCAACAGCGCCAGCTCAAGACCTGCCATCCACAATCCGGTGGAGTACACCACGCCCAGCGCCAGCATCACCGAAAGCTGACCACGCAAAAAGGCGCCCAGCACATCGTCCGACTCGCGCGCGAGCTGAGTCACGGTCGGCTCGACCCCGCGCGGAAGCAGCCCACGCACACCAGAGACCAGACGATCCCAGTCGCGGAGAAGATAAAACGTGACCACCGGTACCAAGAGCAGGTTCATCAACCAGGACAGCAGCGTCATGCCCGAACCGAAGGCCAGCCCCAGGCCGCGCGCCACCCACTGCCCCGCCTCCTGCGCGTGCGCGGCCAGGGTTGTCTTGAGCGCGGACATGTCCAGCGGCAGGCCGGTAAGCTCGGTCAGGCGCGGGATCAGGGTATCCTGAATCCAGGCCAGATGGGCCGGAAGGGACTGCGCCAACGCCAGAATCTGTTTTTGCAGCATCGGCGCCAGCCACAACAGCGCGGCGCTCACCCCCAGCGCGATGACCAGAAACACCAGGGCCACACCCAGGCTGCGCGGGACGCGGCGGCGCTCCAGACGATCCACCCACGGATCGAAAAGATAGGCCAGCAGAGCTGCGACCAGGAACGGCGTCAGCACAGGAGAAAGCAGCCAGAGTACGACGCCACCGAGCCCCAGTCCGCCAAGAAAGAAAAGTCTGGAAATGTCCGTCATCGCCCCAGGTCCCACCCACGGTCAAGCATCAAGGCTGTGGTAACATAGCACACCTTTATTTTCAGGCTGCCCATTGGCGCCACCCAGCACGTGATCGCAGGAATCATCCCATGACCGCAAGCACCAACCGCCCTTCCTTGAGCTACCGGGACGCCGGTGTGGACATCGACGCCGGAAACGCGCTCGTCGAACGCATCAAACCCGCCGTCGCCCGCACCCGGCGCCCCGAAGTGCTGGGCGGCCTGGGCGGCTTCGGCGCCCTGTTCGAGCTGCCTGCCGGATACCGCCAGCCGGTACTCGTTTCCGGCACGGACGGCGTGGGTACCAAGCTGCGTCTGGCCATCGATCTGGGGCGGCATGAAACCATCGGCATCGACCTGGTCGGCATGTGCGTGAACGATGTACTGGTCCAGGGCGCCGAGCCTCTGTTCTTCCTTGATTACTACGCCACCGGCAAGCTTGACGTGAATGTGGCGGCGGATGTGGTCGCCGGAATTGCCGAAGGCTGCCATCAGGCGGGCTGCGCACTGGTCGGCGGAGAAACCGCCGAGATGCCCGGCATGTACGAAGCGGGCGATTATGACCTCGCCGGCTTCTGCGTGGGCATCGTCGAAAAAGACGCCTTGCTCGACGGCAGCCAGGTCTGCGAAGGCGATGTGCTCATCGGCGTGGCCTCCAGCGGCGCGCACTCCAACGGATACTCGTTGATCCGCAAGCTTATCGAGGTCAGCGGCACGGCACTTGACGCTCCCTGCGGCGACGCCACCCTCGCCGATGCCCTGCTCGCCCCCACCCGCATTTACGTCAAATCCATGCGCGCCCTGATGGCCGCCCATCCGGTTCATGGCCTGTGCCACATCACCGGTGGCGGACTGATCGAAAACCTGCCGCGCGTCTTCGCGGAAAACCTGGCCGCGCGTATCGATACCGCGAGCTGGGCGCCAGGACCGGTATTCGACTGGATCCGTGAAACCGGCCATGTCGATCGCCACGAAATGTACCGCACCTTCAACAACGGTGTGGGGATGGTCGTCATGCTGCCGCGCGAACACGCCGATGCCGCCCTGGCCCTGCTCGCTGCACAGGGAGAAAAAGCCTGGATCATGGGCGAGATGGTACGCCGTGAAGGCGAGGCGGTGATTCTCGCGTGAGCCTGCCCAAGATCGCCGTGCTGATTTCCGGCAACGGCAGCAACTTGCAAGCCTTGATCGACGCCTGCCGTGATGGGCGGCTGCCCGGTCGCATCGTGCAAGTCATCAGCAACCGGCCTGAAGCCTATGGCCTGCAGCGCGCCGCCGATGCCGGCATTCCAACCCGGCTCGTCGATC
The DNA here is from genome assembly GCA_028696185.1 of Halothiobacillaceae bacterium. Classification (GTDB taxonomy): domain Bacteria; phylum Pseudomonadota; class Gammaproteobacteria; order Halothiobacillales; family Halothiobacillaceae; genus JAQVHL01. The sequence continues at coordinate 46,771 of JAQVHL010000004.1, read as the reverse complement.
ATCGCGCACACGAAAGCCGCGCGGCCTTCGAGGCCGCCCTCGATGCGCAGCTTAACCAAACCGCACCCGACATCATCGCCCTCGCCGGCTTCATGCGCGTTCTCACCGGCGACTTCGTCCGCCGCCATGCCGGGCGCCTGATCAACATCCACCCCTCGCTGCTGCCGGCGCATCCGGGCCTCGACACGCACGCCCGCGCCCTCGCGGCGGGCGATACCCGTCACGGCGCCAGCGTGCATTTCGTCACGGAAGCCGTCGATGGCGGGCCGGTCATCCTGCACGGCGAACTGGACGTCCATCCCGAGGATACCCCGGCCCGCCTGCAACAGCGCGTTCATGCACTGGAACACCGAATCTACCCCATCGCCCTGCGCTGGGTTCTGGACGGACTCGCCGGCTTTTCCGCCGAAGACAACCGTCTGATCTGGGAAAATCGCCCGGCAGAACAGCCCGGATGCCTGCGCGAGAACGGCGAACTGAGCCGGCCTCTCGTGAGCCGCTGAAACGCATATTCAACGGCAAGATACGACACTACAACCGCTCGATACGATTGCTGACGGACAGGCCCATCCAGTGGCCGGAATCGGGAACCCCGCGCGTGAGCGCGAGCAGTTTGAAGCGCTCCCCCATCTCCGTCGGCATCACCAGGGCGCGAAATTCGCTGGAGAGTCGGTACCGCTCCGTCTCGTCGGTAGCCTGGGCATAAGCCTGCTCGAACAGGCGAGGGCCACCTGCCCCTAACAGGAAACCGGCCTGCGTGACATAACCGGCCAGGTCGAAGCCCAGTGCGCGAGCCTGCTCCGCCAGCAATGAGAAATCCACATGCGCGGTGATGTCCTGCAGGCCAGGGTAGACATAGGGGTCATCGTGGGCCAAATGGCGGTAATGGCACATCAACGTGCCCTTGCGCCGTTCGAAGTGATAAAGCTCGCGAGTGCTCCAGCCGTAATCGAAAATCAGTGCGGCCAGCGGCCCCCGCGCGCGGCTCAACCCGGCGAGCCAAGCCGCCTGGCTGGCGTTGTACTCACTGCGAAAGCCTTCGGGCAGCGCTTCGCCGCGCCGTCGCCCGATACCCTCCACGGCCGCGATCAAATCGGCATCCGCCGCCCTCTCCACCTCGACGAAACGCTCGCCTCCCCAGCTCACGGCGAGTGCGCGCGGCTGTCCCTGACGGATGACAAAGCGTCGGACCGGAAGGGCATCGATCACTTCATTGGCGAGCACCGTGCCGCTGAATATCTCGGGTACCTCATCCACCCAGCTCACGCGCGTGCGCAGCGCCTCGGGTAATCCGGCCAGAGTCTCTCGCTGCCGCTCGCGCAGGGCGGCACTAGGATCAACGATCAGATAGCGCTCCGGCGCCTGCCCGACCTCATCCAGGGCGGTAAGGACATCACAGGCCAGACGCCCGCTACCGGCGCCGAACTCCAGCACATCGCGCCCGACCCGTCCGTCACCCGCCAGCTCGGCGATCTGCTGCGCGAGGCAGCGCCCAAACAGCGTGGAGCGCTCCGGTGCGGTGATGAAATCCCCGTCCACGCCGAAACCTACCTGCCCGGCGGCGTAATACCCGTATTGCGTGTCATACAGAACGCGCGCCATGTAGCGCTCGAAATCCAGGGCACCCCCGGACGCCTCGATGTCGCCGCGCAGGCGATCGATCAGGAGAAGGCTTGCGGCAATGGCCGTCGGACTGGGCTCAGGCAGGCGCAATCCGGCTTCGGGAATGACACTCATTGGAATCTGGGCAGAGAAAAAAACAGGATTACGTCAGCTCGGAGAGAAACAGGCTGTTACCAGAATAGCGTGTCCGCTTTTTGCAACGAACCTCAGGGCCGAACACCACGTTCAATCAGAACACCAACCTCGGATGCATCGCTCAGAGCCTGCGGCTTGCCGACACGGATGCGTGCCCAGCCAACCGAAAATTCCTCGCGCAACAGGCAGGCGATGGCCTCGGCCAGGGTTTCAACAAGCCGATACTGGCCTTGCTGGATCAGCTCGGCCACGCGCTCGCTGACGCGCTGGTAATCCAGGGTGTGCTCAATGGCATCCCCCCGGACGGCGGCAGCGATGTCCCAAGCCATCTCCAGATCGACGACGACCGGCTGCGGCATGACCCGCTCATGCGGGTGTATGCCGATAATGGCCTGAACACGCAAACCTCGCACGTAGACGATATCCATGCGCGACTCAGAAAGTCGAAAAATCGAAGCCGATCTCGTCGGACGCCGGCTGGATGAAGTTGCCCTGTACCAGACTGGCCCCCATCGCCCAGAGTATCTGCAGCGAAGCGGGGTCCTCGACGTTGGGTACCACGACCTGCACATCGTGTTGCTTGGCCTGATCGACAATCGAACGCACCGAATCCTGGTTCGCCTTGCTGGACGAAAAACTGTCCATGAAGCTGCGCGATACCTTGAGAGTCTTGACCGGCAGGTGGTTGAGCAGGGCAAAGGGTTCGCGCCCTTCGCCGAAATCGTCGATGACCAGTTCGCAACCGCGATCGGAAACCTGCTTGATAAGCTCCATCAGCGGACCGATGACGAAGCCGGCATCGGAAGCGCGTATCTGGATGAAGATCATCGGCGCGTGCAGCTTGACCACATCCAGACGCTGCACCAGCCAGGGAATGAACCCCGGATCCTGCAGGGACTGCACGGTCAGGTGAATGTACAGCTGCAGACGTTCGTTGCGCTTCTGGTGCTCCAGCACCTTCTTCATGCTGGAGAGAATCAACCAACGGTCGATGGCCACGATGAGCTCGGATTTTTCCGCCTTGGCGATGAACACGCCGGGGTTCAGGCGGGTGCCGTCCTCGTCAGTCATGCGCAGGAAGACTTCATAACGCATCCACTCCCGGTCGCCCGCCAACGAAACCATTGGCTGGTAGACCATCATGAAGCGGTTTTCCTTGAGCGCGGAACGGATCTTGCGGCTCCATTCCTCCTCGATCTCCTTCTCGGAAGAGCTGTCCGCCGAAGGCTTGTAGACCGCACAAGCATTGGCGCCCTGCGCTTCGGCATCCAGCGTGGCGCGCTCGGAGCGGTCGATGATCTCCATCGCACTCGGCGCATAACGGTCGATCACCACCACCCCGATACTGACGTTGATGGTGACGGAAATTTTCTCGTGGGTGAAAACATATCCGCGAGCGAACTCGATGATGCGCTGACACAGACCTTCAGACTGCCCCCCGCCCGAACCTGGCGCCAGAATCAGGAAGGAATAGGCGCCATAGCGCGCCACAACTTCGCTGGTGGTGAAGATCTCTTCCAGCTTCTTGCCATAATCGGTCAGCAACATGTCGACGACCGAAGTTCCAGCGCGCTTCTTCACCTCATCGAGCCCACCCACCTGCAGGTGCAGCAGCAAGGAGGAGTTTTCACTACCGGCCAGGGCTTCCAGTTCTTCGCGCAGGCGCTGGATGAAGTAGTTCTTGTTGTACAGCCCGGTGAGGATATCGCGCTTGCTCAGATAGTCGATCTGCTCCTGCAGCTGGCTGTCTTCGACCTTGCTGGTCACAAACACCTGCAGGCAGGGCTCGCCATCGAAGGTCGCACGCATGGTGGACAGCAGGGCCTGGAATACGCTGCCATCGCGCCGGGAAAGCCCCAGCGTGATTTCCCCCTCGCCCGCCTTGAGGAAAGCGCGCATGGCATCCTTGGACGTGGGATCGGTATGGTCGAGCAGGGTCATGCCATCCAGTTCATCGAACTGGGTGTAGCCAAGCAGCTCCAGATAAGCATGGTTGGCGTAGACATGCACGCCATCCTGGATATAAGCCACAGCCTCACTGGAACCGTCGATGAGCAGCTGACAGCGCTTTTCCGAGCCGGAAAGCATGTCGGTGCAAATCTGCAGGCGTTCACGCAGCTTGCGGGTCGTTACCTCGCGGGCGATGACATGCAGCAGATGGAAATCCAGGCCGGAACGCACGATGTCGCTCACGCCCAGATCGAACAGTTCCTGGGCTGTTTCATCACTCAATGCCTGCAACAAGGCCACCACCGGGCACGGCATGGCGGTGGCGCGCACAGCATGAATCACCTGATCGTAGTCGATCTCGTGGAGCTCGAATTCGACCACCACGATATCGTAGCTGCCACCGGCCATGCGATCCTGCAGGGATTCCAGATCGGCGGCATGCTGCACGGCGGCCTGATGACCGGCATTACGCAGCAGACTTTTCAAACGGACGGAGTCGTTGATCGCCTCCGATACATAAAGGACGGAATACGATTCGTCCCGCAACAGATCATCCATGCGTCATATCCAGTTGGTACTGGGCGTAAACGGCACTCATGCCCATCATCCGCCCGAGCTCACGTCTTTCTTCGCGAGCATCATACCCGATTTGCACCGCATCGCCTGCTTCCACGACAAAGGGCGGCACCACAACCGAACGCCCCGTGGTTTCAGCGATGACCAGCAAGGCATCGATTGGCCCCTCACGCCGGGCCATGGCCTCGTCTTCGTGATGCAGCACAGCGGGATAGACACGCTCACCCAAGGCCTCCACCCCGATATCCAGCCCGCCTTCACCTTGATGATGCACCCAGCGGATTACCCCAACCTGGGCATCGCCATCGTGCCCATGCTCCTCGATGAGCACGAGATCACCGACATTGACTCGGCTGGAACGCTCGATATTCCAGCGGAAACGGAACCCGCCGGGGGAGGTATTGATGACCCGCCAGTTTTCCATGAAACGTTCGGCCGGTGGTGTGCCATCCTTATCGGCGGACAACCCCTCGGGCAGACCCAGCACCCCCTTGTCGGAAACCTTGTCCCAGATCGACACCTGACCGGAGAACGGATTGCCGATCACGCCACTGTCGATCTCATCACGCTTGGGCCCTTCCTCGCGCAGGCTCAAACCCTCGAAATTCCACTCCTTGTGCCCCGAAACGGACGAGTGCAGCTGCCCACCGGGCCGCGCTGTGCGCTCGGCTGCCTTGGCCGCTTCCTTTTGCGCTGCATCGCGAGCGGCCTGCTCTTCCGGTGTTTCAACAGCGGTTTCACGGGTTTCCTCATAGCGCTGTTTTTTCTCGCAGAGGTAAGCATGAATGGCCGGAATGCCCACCACCAGCCAGGCCATGCTTTCGCGCGCCGGAGGACGGGCACGCGAATCGCGCTTGACGAAGAAAAAGCGCAGACGCTCGGAAAAACGCTGCATCAGGCTGGCGCAACGCGGGCTGCGCTCCAGGTCCGGCGCCAGATGCACCAGCCGCCCCAGGTCAATGTACAGCGCGTCTTCCTTACGCCCCTGGGGCTTGATCGACAGATGGGGGAGGAACTGCGCCGTCAGGTCCACGAAGCGGCTGTAAGGGCCGTCCTCTTCCTCCAGCAAGCGAACCCGATCCGCTTCATGCAGGATGCAGGCGTACAAATCGCCCATCTCATCGCGCCCCCAGCCATAGGGGTTGGACATGGCGAACAGCAGCATCGAAACATAATGCGTCTGGAAGTTGTGCTCATCGAGCATGGCCTGCTCGAACCCCTGCCGACGCGCGTGTTTGAAGGTGGAATGCAGGTCGCGGAACATATCCCCCGGGACGTCCTCGTACAGGGCATAGCGGTTACGCAACTGACGGATACGCCATTGCAGGGCGCGCACATAATGCGCGGACAGCTCCTCGCGGGAAAGCTGGCATTGCCCTTCCTCAACGCGCAGGATCAGACCATGATGCAGGGCCAGAATCCCTTCCACCAGATCCTCGGACAACAACCAGCGGTCCTTGTGGATCCCGTGGATGGGCAGGCGTGAATGAGTGAAGCCTTGCTCCATCCGCGTCATCAAGCGTGTGGCGAAGGCATCGACCTCAGCGCACAGCAACGGCAGGGAAACGCAATCAACCTCCTTCAGGGGCAGCCGCCTGAGCTGGTCAAGCAGGCCAACGACAACCGGATCCGCCTCCGTGAGAATCTGTTGGGCCATCCACTCCTGCAGTTCCGCCACCCGCTTCTTCATAGTCCCTGTCCTGTTGCGTCATGCCCGACTCGCCTTGCCTTGAAAAGGCGCCCTACCACACGGAAACACGAAGCGGGCATCCACACCGGGACCGCCCCACCGCGCGCTTCCGCGATGCCAAAAGATAGTACGGAGTGAGCCTGAGTGCAAAAGGAAACGCGCGCCCGCGTCAGTGATGCACCATGCGCCCAACCAGGCGCCGAATGGCTGGCACCACAAACAGGGAGACAGGCAGAGCCACGGCCCAGGCACTGGGAAAGGCCTGGAGCAACCAGCGGGAAAACAGATCCGGCGCCCAGCCAAGGTTGATCCAGGTAATGACCGCCGACATCAGAAACGACATGGTCAGCGACATCGCAAAGGCGAAAACGAGATTGTAATAACGGGCAGGCAGTTTCAAGCTTCACTCCGCGCACGCCGTAACAGACTGTTGACAAAGGCTTTTCAACAGTCTGACAAAAGCAGGAAAGAGGGCCTCAACCCCCGCTCCCCGCCACCAGATCAATGGTCTGTGCGAACGCCGCCTGCCGGGCTTTTTCCGCCACACCGCCCCCCATGCCAAGCCCCTGAGCCAGCACGAAGCTCACCTCGGTCAGGCCCAGAAAACCCAGCATCTGGCGCAGATAGGGCACCTGGGTATCCGCCTCGCCCTCATACACGCCACCGCGCGCGATGAACACATAGACCCGCTTGCCGAGCAGCAAACCCTGCGGGCCTGTTTCAGTGTAGCGAAACGTGAGACCGGCACGAGCGATGTGATCGAACCATGCCTTGAGCGTCGAAGGGATCGTGAAATTGTACATCGGCACGCCCAAAACCAGGATGTCCGCCGCACGGACTTCCTCGATCAACCGGTCGGACAGGACCACCCGCGCCTGCTGATCGGCATCGCGCCCTTCAGATGGCGTGAAGAAAGCCCCCAGGGTCGCCTCATCCAGATGCGGCAGAGGCTCACGCCCGACATCGCGCCGGACCAAGACATCCTCCGGATGCGCCGCCAGCCAGCGTTCCACGAACGCATCGGCCAGACGACTGGATTCCCCGCCTGCACGGGCACTTGAATTGATCTGAAGAATACGCGCCATGTCATGGACTCCCGAATTTCCGACTGAAAAACCCGGAATTCAGGATAACCACCGGAGCAAGACACGAAAATCGGAATTCTCCGAAGACAGCATTCAAATATTTTGATGAAGCGCAGGCGTATTCAAAGACACAGGAAGCCACTATCCTGGAAATCCGCCATCCTCATCCCAGCGCCAAGGATACGCTCATGTTCGCCCTGACCGTCCCCGACGAAGAACTCGAATTCATCGCCCTGCGTGCAAGCGGCCCAGGCGGTCAGAACGTCAACAAGGTCGCCACCGCCGTACAACTGCGCTACGACATCCGGCGCGCCAGCCTGCCCGAGCCGCTGCGTGAGCGGCTGCTTGCCCGCAAGGATGCCCGCCTCAGCCGCGAAGGGGTGCTGGTCATCAAGGCTCAGCGATTCAACAGTCAGGAAAAAAACCGTGAGGACGCCAAGCGCCGCCTGCTCGCCCTGATCGAAGCCGCCGCCGCGATACCCACCCCGCGCAAACCGACCCGTCCAACGCGCGCCTCACGCGAGCGACGCATGGAAAGCAAGCTGCGCAACAGCCGCCTCAAGGCCCAGCGGGGCCAGCGCGGGTTGAGCGGGGAATGACAACAAGATTAAACGGGCCGTTGAAAAGCGTTTTTCAACGGCCCGACGCGTCATGCAATACGCCCTCACGCCCCCAGGCCCCCCGGCGAACGCCGGAATCCGGCACTGCCAGCCCAGTAGCGCAAGCCTTCAAGGTATGGATGGATACCGGCTTACCCCGGTATGACAGAAAGTAGCCCCCTCAGCGCAGAAGCCCCCGAACCCAAACCTTGCGGCACGCGGACTGCGATGCCTCTCAACTCCAGCGCAGGGCGCGCAGGCGGGAGCTTTTTTTCTGCTGGTGCCCCTGCATGCGGGTGAGGATGTCATCCAGGCTGCGTACCGCTTTTTCGATGAACGGCCCCTTGTTGAGCATCACGCACTCCGCGCGCTCGCCCATGGCCGCGTCGGTCAACTCCGGGCGCGAGACAACGCCCTTCTTGGCCAGGGTTTCCAGCACCTGGGTAGCCCACACCACCGGCAGATGCGCCGCTTCGGCAAGCCAGAGCATTTCCTCCTGAACTTCAGCCATGCGCTCCGGCCCCACCTCCATCGCCAGATCGCCACGGGCAATCATCAGACCGAAGGGCACCCGCCCGATGGCAGCGAGGATGATCCCAGGCAGGTTGCGGAAGGCCCGCGCGGTCTCGATCTTCGCGATGACGCCCATATGGCAGGCTTGACGCTCCGCCAGCCACGCCAGCAGTTCGTTCATCTGCGCACCGGATTCGACAAAGGAAAAACCGATGATGTCGACCTGCCCCACCAGATAATCCAGATCAGCCTTGTCCTTGTCCGACAAGGCCGGCAGATCGAGATTCATGTTGGGAAAGTTCAGCCCCTTGTCTGCCAGCAGACGCGCCCCACCGGGCCGGCAATCCCCGATGCGCAATACCGCCCCCTCCTCATCAATGGACAGCACTTCGGCGCCGAACTTGCCATCGTCGATCCATACCCGCTGCCCCGGACGCAGCGCATCAAATACCTGGGGACAGGTGCAGGCGATATGTGCCGGATGCAGCACGCCACCCCGCGGATCGAGCACCGCCGCTTCGCCCGGCAGCTCTTCGCGGGTCAGCTTCAGCAGATCCCCGGTCACAAGACGGATATCCACCGCCTGACCGGGAATGCCGCAGAATCGCCCCTCCAGAGGGCCGTCGTCCCGCGCCACCCACCAGGCCAGGCCCTCGACGATATAGGCACTGGACTCCAGATTCGCCCACAGCCCGTCCGCATCGCGCGAGACAATCGTCAAACGCCGCTCTGCGCCACGCGCATCGACGAAACTCACGGACTCACCTTCGTGCAGACGATCCAGAAGCGATGCCTCCACGCCCATGCCCAGCACATGCGCATCCTCCCGCGCCAGCGGGCAATCCGGCGACAGATGAACACGCGCGGGCGCCAGCACCCGCCCGTAGCGATCCCGACGCGGCTGCACATGCAACACACCCTCCACCTGCGCCAGCGGCCCGGTACGCACCTTATGCCCGGCCAGATCCGCCGCCACCCGGCAGGAACGGCCCAGTTCGGCTGCCGCGCGACGAACATTGTCCGCCATCGCCCGCCACTGCGCCGGTCCATCATGCGCGCAGTTGATACGCGCCACATCCATGCCCTGGGCGAGCAGGCTGCGCACCAGGCCGTAATCCTCTGCCGCCTCGGAAGGCAAGGTGACCATGATGCGCACATCGCGTTTGGGCGATCCGGGCCCCAGCAGCTCCAGGGTATGCCGGGCCAGAAGCGTTTGCCCCTGCTCCAGCGTCAGATCATCGTTCAGACTCACGCTGGACGGCTCGCCCAGCGCGCGCTCAACCAGCGCCAGAACCCGGCCGACCGCATCGCGCACATGCCCCTCGCAGCGCCCCAGCGAGGACAGCCCCTGTGTGGATAACAGACGTTGCAAGGGGCGCAGATCCATGGAGCGGAATTCCAGATACTGCGCCAGATTGCGCACGCTGGGATTCAGCCCCAGCGCCGGATCATCATTCCCCACCGCGTCCAGACGACGCGCCGCCCCCTCGTCCAGGCGGGTGCGCAGCCGCAGAAGCGCTTCCCGCAAACGTCGCAGGGAAAGCTCACACGCCGGCTGCGTGTCGCGCCCGGAATCGGTAGCCGTCAAACTGAGCAGATCGTCGTTCATGGCAAGCTCGCGCAAAAGGAAGAAGCGGATGATTTCAAACTAGCCTAGCAGCGCTACAGGTATTTGACACTTGCAATCCCTGCCCTGACGGCCGGGAGCAAACCTGACAAAAACCCCGAAAGGACACGGCTTTCGCGCGAAAGGGCATCCCGCTGTGTCATCTGAGGGGATTTACCAAACGAAGATATTCTGGACGAGACTGGGCAAAGAGAAGCGCCCCCTGGGAACCGCCAAGAACTGGCCTGAGGAAGGCGGGTGAAAGAGCCATCCATGGCCCTTTCACCCGGTCTCCACACCCCCGGCCATGACGCCTCCAAGGGGGCTCTGAGAATCCTTCGTCCGGCGCTGAATTGAAGATCACAGCGCTTTCACGACAGCGCTCAAACCCCGTCCCGCTCACTCTCGCACAAGACACGCCACTGCCCCGGTTGCGGGGTTTGCTCCAACGTCAGAGACCCGACCTGCTCACGGTGCAGGTGCAGGACGCGGTTACCCAGTGCAGCGAACATGCGCTTGACCTGATGGTAGCGCCCCTCATCAATAAACAGCCGCACCAAAGTCGGCGACAGACGCTCAAGGCGCGCGGGGCGGGTCGGGCGGGTTTCGCCATGCAACATCAGCCCCTCGGCCAGCGCCGTTTCCGCCCCGGCAACCAGAGGCTCGGCCAGCTCGGCGCGGTAGACCTTCACACAGGCGCGGCGCGGCGCGCTGATCCGGTGTGACCAGGCGCCATCGTCGGTCAACAGCACCAGCCCGGTCGTGTCGGCATCCAGCCGTCCGGCAAAATGCAGGTCCTCGCGGCGCGGCACGTCGAGCAGGCGCAGGGCGGACAGGTGGCCGCCCTCGTCCCGATGGGAGCAGACATAACCGGCCGGTTTGTGCAAAAGGAAATAGCGCGGTCCTTCCACGCGAAGCGGCGCCTCATCCAGCCACACACCTTCACCGTCCGTCACATGGCGCGAGGGCTCGCGCGCGATGCTCTCGCCCACCCGCACCCGGCCGGCGCGCACCCACTGCGCGGCCTGCGCACGGCTACAGCCGGTCGCGGCAGCCAGAAACCTGTCCAAACGCATTTTGTTTTCCTTCATTGGCGCACTCCGGCACATAACGCCCCCGCTAGGGGCAGGATTGTCGCGCCTGAACCGCAGGGCGCCAAATCCATACCAAAAAAATTCATTAGCCTGCTTGGTATTTTGCTAAGGTATTCGTGCTACCAGAACGGAACGCCGCCATGCCCGCCTCCCGCCTGTTCATCCCCCTGCTGCTCCTGCTCGCCGTACTGGCCGGTGGCTGGACCCTGTTCCAGATGCAGGAGTCCCCGCGCGTTTTGCCCGAGGGCTTTGCCCAGAGCAACGGCCGCGCGGAGGCCACGGAAATCGCCATTGCCGCCAAGCTGCCGGGACGCTTGGCGCAGATTCTGGTGGAGGAAGGCGATACGGTGGACGCCGGCCAGATCGTCGCCCACCTCGACACGCGCGAGCTGGATGCCGCGCTGGATCACGCCCGTGCAGAACTTGAGCGCGCGGCGGAGAACCTTAATTATCTCGATGCGCTGATCCAGCAACGACGCAGCGAGCTCGATTACGCGGAAAAAACCCTGGCACGCATTACCCGGCTGGCCCAATCGGGCAATGTCTCCGCCGACCAGCTCGACGAGGCGCGCACACGCAACCGTGTGGCCATTTCCGCCCTGCAGGCGGTGAATGTGCAAAAGGTCGAGGGCGAGGCAGCGCAGCGCGCGGCCCAGGCCCAGGTGCGGCAGGTACTCGCCCAACTGGACGATACCGTGCTGCGCGCACCGCGCAAGGGACGCATCCAGTACCGGCTGGCCCAGCCAGGCGAGGTGGTGGGGGCCGGAGGACGGGTACTGAGCATGATCGATCTGGACGACACCTACATGAGCTTCTTCCTGCCCGAAATCCAGGCCGGTCAGGTAGCGCTGGGCGCCGAAGCACGGCTTGTGTTCGATGCCTTCCCCGACCGGCCGGTGCCGGCACGCATCAGCTTCGTCGCCGCCGAAGCGCAGTTCACCCCCAAGAGCGTGGAAACCGCCGACGAACGGCAGAAACTGGCCTTCCGCGTGAAGGCGCGCGTCGATGTGCCCGAACGCTATCGCGCCCTGGCCAAACCCGGCCTGCCGGGCATCGCCGTGGTGCGCCTTGACCCGAATGCGGCCTGGCCGGCATGGCTGACACCGCGTTGAGCCCAGAGGCGCCCCCGAGGCGCCCCTTCGTACTTCGCGCTTCGGGCGTAAGCCACCGCTATGGCAAAAAAACCGCGCTGCACGACGTCGCGCTTGAACTGCACGAAGGCGAAACCCTGGCGCTGATTGGCCCGGATGGCGCTGGCAAGTCCACCCTGCTCGGCCTGCTGGCCGGTACCCGTCGCGTGATGGATGGGTACATCGAAGTGCTGGACGGCCCGATCCGCGACGCCGGGCATCGGGCGCGCATCGCACCACGTATCGCCTTCATGCCGCAAGGGCTAGGGCGCAACCTCTACCCCAGTCTGTCCGTGGAAGAGAACATCCTCTTCTTCGCACAACTGTTCGGCCTGGAGGCCCGCGGGCGTCCCGCGCGCATCGACGAGCTGCTGAGCGCCACCGGGCTTGCGCCCTTTCGCAGCCGCGCGGCAGGCAAGCTTTCCGGCGGGATGAAGCAGAAGCTGGGCCTGTGCTGCGCGCTGATCCATGACCCGGATCTCCTGATCCTCGACGAGCCGACCACCGGCGTCGACCCCCTGTCGCGGCGGCAGTTCTGGGCGCTGGTGGATCGCCTGCGTGCGCGGCGGCCGCGCATGGCCGTACTGGTAGCCACGGCCTATATGGACGAAGCGGCGCGCTTCGATACGCTCATCGCCCTGCACGAAGGCCGCGTGCTTGATCGCGGCCGCCCGGCGCAGCTCATGCAACGCACGGGCGCCGATTCCCTGGAGCGTGCTTACGCCGCCCTCCTGCCAGGGCGTGACGATACAGCGCCCCTCGTCGCCACGCCCCGTACAAGCACGCCGGATGCGACGCCCGGCGAAATCGCGATCGCCGCACGGGGACTTACCCGGCGATTCGGCTCGTTCATCGCGGTGGACCGGGTGGATTTTTCCATCGAACGCGGGACGATCTACGGCTTTCTCGGCTCCAACGGCTGCGGCAAGACCACCACCATGAAAATGCTCACCGGCTTGTTGCCCGCGAGCGAGGGCGAGGCCTTTCTGTTCGGGCAACCGGTCGATGCGCACAATCTGGCCCTGCGCCACCGCATCGGCTACATGTCGCAGAGTTTTTCCCTGTACGAGGAACTGAGCGTGCAACAAAACCTGATACTGCACGCCCGCCTGTTCCATCTGCCCCACGCGCAGGCCGCAGAACGCATCGCCGCGCTGGCCGGACAATTCGAACTGGAATCCGTTCTCACGGAGCGCGCAGGTGCGTTGCCGCTGGGGCTGCGCCAGCGCCTGTCGCTGGCCATCGCCGTACTGCACGAACCGGACATCCTGATTCTCGACGAGCCGACTTCCGGTGTGGACCCGCGCGCCCGCGAGCTGTTCTGGCGCCATTTGCTGCAGCTCTCGCGCGAGAAGGGGGTGACACTGTTCGTCTCCACCCATTTCATGAACGAAGCCGAACGCTGCGACCGCATCGCCCTGATGCACGCCGGCCGCGTACTGGCCGAAGACACCCCAGCCGGACTGATCCGCGCCGCTGGGCAGGACACTCTGGAAGAGGCGTTCATTCATTACCTGCGAAAGGCCCAGGACGAAGGGCAGAACGCATTGGAGCCCCTTGCCGACAGCCCGGCAGAATCCCACCCCCGCCCGCCCGAAACATCCCCTGCCACGCAACAAGCCGCCGTGATCGCACGCCCAAGCCTTTTCAGCGCCGCGCGCCTGTGGGCCTACGCCGCCCGCGAAGCGCGCGAGGTGATCCGCGACCCCATTCGGCTCGCGTTTGCCTGGCTGGGCACGCTCATCCTGATGATCGTCATGGGCCTGGGCATTTCGCTGGATGTGGAAAACCTGCGCTACGCGGTGCTGGACTACGACCGCACCCCGGCAAGCCGCGATTACCTGCAGGATTTCGCCGGATCGCGCTATTTCTCGCAGGCCCCGCCCCTGGCGTCCGAAACCGACGCCTACCGCGCGCTGCAAGGCGGCGCGGTGAGTCTGGTGGTGGAGATTCCGCCGGGCTTCGGCCGCGCCCTGCAACGCGGCGATACGCCGGAGGTGGCCTTCTGGCTGGACGGGGCCGTGCCCTTTCGCACGGAAAACATCCGTGGCTACGCGCTGGGCGTTCACGAGCGCTATCTGGCCGGGCGTTTTCCCGCCTTGGATAAGACAACGACGGATATCGACGCACGCCTGAATGTGCGCCTGCGCTACAACCCGAACTTTCTCAGCATCTACGCCATCGCCCCCGGCGTGATCGCCGTGCTCATGCTGGTCATCCCCGCCACACTCACGGCATTGGCGGTCGTCCGCGAAAAGGAAATGGGCTCCATCACCAATCTGTACGCCAGCCCCGCCACCCGGCTGGAGTTCCTGCTGGGCAAGCAGCTGCCCTATGTCGCCCTCGGTTTCGGCAATTTCCTGATGCTGCTTGCGGTGGTGGTCTGGGGCTTTGCTGTTCCCATCCAGGGCAGTCTCGCCGCCCTGCTCGGCGCCGGGCTGGTCTATGTGCTGGCCGCCACCGCCTGGGGACTGCTTATCTCCACCTTCACCCATAGCCAGATCGCTGCGATTTTCGCCGCCTTCATCCTCACCATGCTTCCAGCCATTCAGTTCTCCGGCCTCATCAAGCCGGTTTCATCGCTGGAAGGCCCGGCCGCCGTGCTCGGCCAGGCCTTCCCGGCCAGTCATTTCCTGCAGATCAGCGTCGGCCTGTTCACCAAGGCCGTTCCCCCACTGCAACTGCTGCCCCAGGGCCTGCTGCTGTTCGGCTTCTTCCTGCTGTTCCTCCTCGCCAGCCTGGCGCTGCTGCGCCCGCAGGAGCGCTGAACATGTGTGCGCTGCGCAACATCGCCCATCTCGGACTCAAGGAACTCATCAGCCTGCGTTACGACTATGTCCTGGTGGTGCTGATCCTCTACAGCTTCACCGTGATGGTCTACGTCACGGCCACCGGCACCGGCATCGAGGTGAAGAACGCCTCGGTCGCCGTCGTCGATGAGGACGGCAGCGCCCTGTCGCGGCGCCTGACCGACGCCCTGCGCCCCCCTTACTTCCAGACACCCCAGCCCATCGGCATCCCCGACATCGACCCGGCCATGGACCGGGGCCGCCACACCTTCGTCATCGACATCCCGCCCCGCTTCGAGGCCGATCTTCTCGCCGGACGGGCCGCGCAAATCCAGATCAACGTCGATGCCACGGCCATGAGCCAGGCCGGCGTCGGCAGCGCCTATGTACGCACCCTCTTCAGCGAGGAAATCCGCCGCTGGCAGCACGAACGCGGCCTGACCCCGAACGCCGGCCCGCCGCCCATCGCCGCCGTGCCTCGTGCCCTGTTCAATCCTAATCTGTACTCCGAGTGGTTCCTGGGCACCATGATGATCGTCAATGTCATCACCCTGCTCTCGCTCATCCTGAGCGGCGCGGCGCTGATCCGCGAGCGCGAAAAAGGCACACTGGAACACCTGCTGGTCATGCCCTTGACCCCGTTCGAGATCATGGCCGCAAAAATCTGGGCCAATGGCGTGGTCATCCTCGGCGCGGCCTGCCTGTCCATGCTTTTCGTCGTCGGCAAACTCATCGGCACCCCGCTCAACGGCAGCCTGCCCCTGTTTCTTGCCGGGGCCGCGCTGTACCTGTTCGCCATGACCTCGCTGGGCATCGTCCTCGCCACCCTCGCCCGCTCCATGCCGCAACTGGGCCTGCTCGCCATCCCGGTCATCTTTCCCATGATCGCCCTCTCCGGCAACACCACCCCTCTGGAATCCATGCCCGAGGCGATCCAGCGCATCATGCTGTTCTCGCCGTCCACGCATTTCGTGAAACTGGCCCAGGCCACTGTCTATCGTGGCGCCGGCCTGGACGTCGTCTGGCCACAACTGTGCATCATCGCCGGCATGGGGCTGGGCTTCTTCAGCTTCGCCCTGCTGCGCCTGCGCCGCAGCCTGACGGTCATGGCGGGGTAAGCCGGCCCCGCTTGCGCACCAGGCGCGCGCACAGCCCCCGGATTGCACCAAAAAAGTGCAAAACAGGAATTCCCCCCCGCGTCTTTGAAGGTGTTTACAAAACAAAGGTTTTGCGGACAATTCAGCGTCCGGACGAAGGATTTCCAGCGCCCCTTGGAGGCGCCATGGCCGGGGTTGCGACGAGGCCAAATGGGCCATGGATGGCCCATTCACCCGGCTTCCACAGGCCAGTCCATGGCGGTCCCAAGGGGGCCTGTCCCTCCGACCCACGCTCGTCCAACAAACCTTCTTTTTGCAAACACTCTCTTTGCGCGCCCTGATGCTGCCCGCGCCTGGCACGCCCCCTGCTATGTCCCCAATGAAGCCGCCATCCGGCAGGTTTTCCCCGCGCGGATCGTGTGCCGCGTCTTACGGATCAGGAGAGAGCTCATGAAAATGGTCACGGCCATCATCAAGCCGTTCAAGATGGACGATGTGCGTGAAGCGCTGGCCGAGGTCGGCATCACCGGGCTGACACTGTCCGAGGTCAAAGGCTTCGGTCGACAGCGCGGACATACCGAGCTGTATCGGGGTGCGGAATACACCGTGGACTTCCTGCCCAAGATCCGCCTGGACATCGCCATCGACGATGCGCAGGTGGACACGGTGCTCGACGCGATCATGAAAGCCGCGCAGACCGGCAAGATCGGCGACGGCAAGATTTTCATCCAGCCCATCGAACAGGTCATCCGCATCCGCACGGGCGAAAGCGGAAGCGACGCCCTCTGACAACCCCCTCGCGAGGAGAACGCCATCATGAAAACCGCACTTCTGTTTCTGACGCTCCTGGCCGCCGGCCTGGGGCTTGGCAGCCCCGGCTTCGCCCAGGAAGCGGCCACGCTGGCCACGGTGTCCGAAGCCGTAGCGGTCGCGGACAGTGCGGATCAGGCCGCGCCCACCGTGGACAAGGGCGATGTCGCCTGGATGCTGGTATCCACGATTCTGGTTCTGCTCATGGCCCTGCCGGGGCTGGCGCTGTTTTATGGCGGCATGCTCCGCGCGAAAAACGCCCTGTCGGTCATGACCCAGGTCTTCGCGATCAGCAGCCTGATCGGCGTCCTGTGGGTGGTCTACGGCTACAGCCTGGCCTTCACGGCGGGCAATCCGGTCATCGGCAGCTTCGACAAGCTGTTTCTCTCAGGCGTGACCGTGGACAGCCTCGCGGCCACCTTTACCGACGGCGTGGCCCTGCCCGAGTTGCTGTTCATGCTGTTTCAGCTCACCTTCGCCGGGCTTACCGCCGCGCTGATCGTCGGCGGTCTGGCCGAACGCGTGAAATTTTCCGCCCTGCTGGTGTTTTCCGCACTGTGGTTCACCCTGGCCTATCTGCCGATGGTGCACATGGTCTGGGTCGAAGGCGGGCTGATGTTCGACAAGGGCGAGCTGGACTTTGCCGGGGGCACCGTGGTGCACATCAATGCCGGGGTTGCGGCGCTGGTGGGCGCGCTGGTCATCGGTCGCCGCCTCGGTTTTGGCCGCGAGCACCTCGCCCCGCACAACCTGACCCTGACCCTGATCGGCGGCGCCCTGCTGTGGTTCGGCTGGTTCGGCTTCAATGCCGGCTCCAGCCTGGAAGCGAATGGCATCGCGGTACTCGCCGCCGTCAACACCATGCTCGCCAGCATGGCCGGCGCCCTGGCGTGGATGGCAATGGAATGGATCGTACGCGGCAAACCGAGCCTCCTGGGCGTGGTCACAGGCGCCATTGGCGGCCTGGTCGCCATCACCCCGGCCGCCGGACTCGCCGGCCCGATGGGCGCCCTCGTCCTCGGCGCGCTGGGCAGTCTTGCCGCCTTGTGGGCCATTACCGCACTCAAGGCCCGATTCGGTTATGACGAAACCCTGGATGTCTTCGGCGTGCACGGCGTGGCCGGCATCGTCGGCGCCATCGGCACCGGCATCGTGGTTTCCCCGGCACTGGGCGGCGTGGGGCTCGACGGCTACAGCATGGGCGCCCAGGTGCTCACCCAGATGACCGGCGTCGGCCTGGTCATCGTCTGGTCCGGCCTGGTGAGCTTCGTGCTCTTCAAGCTGATCGACCTCGTCATGGGCCTGCGCGTCAGCGAAGAACAGGAACGCGAAGGACTGGACACCAGCACGCACGGCGAACAGGCCTACAAGCTCTGAGGCCAACATCCAGACACCTTGAGGGCGCCCACGGGCGCCCTTTCGTTTTCCAACACCCCTCACGCATTGCGCAAGCTCGCTATCAGCCGCGCCGGACGGCGCAGCAGATGGAGTGCGTCCTGTATAGAACGGACCGCAATATCGGCGGCCAGCAGGGCCGGTACGGCCGTGCCCTCTTCCTGCAGCACGGCGATACCCAGGGCGGCGGCGCGCAGCATCCGCGCGTCGTTGTAGCCGTTGCCGATAGCCACGCACTGACCGGCCCCCAGGCTCTCCACCAGGGCGCACTTGGCCTCATCCTGTGCACCGGCATCCAGAACGACGACGCGACAGGGCAGGCCCGCCAGCGCGCGATGCACGCTGCCATGCGTATCGGCCGTCACCACATGCAGTTCGAGCGAGCCGGCCAGCGCTACCAGCGCCTCACCCACACCGGGCAGGAGCTCTCCATCGAGCGCCAGCGTGCCGTTGTAATCAAGCACCAGATGCGCCAGTGCATAGCTTGCCCGTCCGGGTATCGTGATAGTCAGCATGAAAAGCTCCTTATGATTTACGTGATGAGTGAGGTGATTTTCGGTTTGTTGAACGCGGCGGTCATACAAAATGCGTCATACTTCTTCACGCCCTAGCCGAGGAGCTTTACGCATGTCCGAACGCCTCGCCCTGCGCGGTCCCTGCCTGAGCTTCCGTGCCCCGCCCTGGCGCGAAGGCGCGGCGGCCCTGCGTTTCGAGCCGGATGCGCTGATCCTCTTGCACGAGGGCCGCATCGTGGCGCTGGACGATCACGCGCGGCTGCGCGCTCAGGTGCCGGACGAGATGCACGTCGTGCATTACGACAGCAATCACCTGATTCTGCCTGGCTTTATCGATGCGCATGTCCATTATCCCCAGGTGCAGATGATCGCAAGCTTCGGCCTGCGTCTGATCGACTGGCTGAAGCGTTACACCTTCGAGGTGGAACAGCAGTATGCGGACCCCGAGCATGCGGCGCACGAAGCCCGGGTATTCCTCGACGAATGCCTGCGCAATGGCACGACGAGCGCCTGTGTGTTCGGCACGGTGCATGCCCACTCGGTGGACGCGCTGATGCGCGAGGCGCTGTCGCGCGACATGCGTCTGTTCGCCGGCAAGGTGCTGATGGACCGTCACGCGCCGCCCACATTATGCGATACCGCCGACTCAGGATACGCCGATTCACGCGCGCTCATCACACGCTGGCACGGCCAGGGGCGCCTGGGCTATGCCATCACCCCACGCTTTGCGCCCACCAGTTCGCCGCGCCAGCTGGAACTTGCCGGCCAGCTGGCCGCCGAACACCCGGACTGCCGGATACAGACCCATATCGCGGAAACCCCGGAAGAAGTGGCCTGGGCGCGCGAGCTGTTTCCTGAACGGAAGGATTATCTGGACATTTACGCCCATTACGGCCTGCTCGGCCCGCATACCCTGCTGGGCCACGGCATTCACCTGAGCGACGACGAGTTGCAGCGCATCGCCACGTGCGGCGCCTGCGTGGTGCATTGCCCCAGCTCCAACCTGTTCCTGGGCAGTGGCCTGCTCGATCTGGGCCGTCTGCGGCAGACAACGCCCTCCCCGGCCGTCGCACTGGGCAGCGACGTGGGCGCGGGCACCAGCCTGTCCCTGCTCCGTACACTGGGCGATGCCTACAGGATTGCCCGGCTGCATGGGTTTGCGCTCAATGCCCTGGACGGTCTGTACCTTGCTACCCGCGCGGGCGCGCAGGCCCTGGGCATCGCCGACCGGGTCGGCGCTCTGGAACCGGGCATGGAGGCCGACATGGTCGTTCTCGACCTGTGCTCCACCCCCCTGCTCGCCCACCGCATGCGCCACTGCCGCGACCTGGAAGAAGCCCTGTTCGCCCAGATGATTCTTGCCGACGACCGCGCCATACGCGCCACCTGGGTGGCCGGCCGCTGCCTGTATGAGCGAGCAGACCGCGTTTCCTGAACCACCGCCACCGAGCCTTTCAGAAATAACCGTATCTGCCGCCCGGCGGGCCGACTATTCTTGAATCAGGCGACTTCAGTCACAGGAAGGTAAAAGACGCCGCATGCCATCAAAACGAGACAAAAGCCATGCACAAACAACGCCTTGCCAGTCTTTTCGCCCTGCCTATTCTTCTGATGCTTCTGCCCGCCCCGCTGATCGCCGCGCCCCTGGGGGTTGAGCTTCCCGAAAAACAGCGCCCGGAAAAACCCAAACCGACACCGGTACCTACCGTCACCTATGTCGACATGGTCATCCACAACAACAGCCCGCTCGGTAGCGATCAGGTTTATGTTTTCCTCGCCGCACAGACCTCCAGCGACACCACCGCGCCACAATACCCGTTCAGCATCGACACCAAGACCGGCATCGCCACCCTGGCAAGCCAGTTTTCCGATACCCGCCTCGCCGATCTGACGAACGGCAGGCTCCGCATCGACAGTACAACCTTGCTGCCCAGCGCGCGCCTTTACCTGAGCAGCGCCAAGACCGACCCGACGACCGGCCTTCCGATCATTCCGGTATCGGGCGGCATCGTGAGCAGCTTTCCGCCCCCTTCGCCTGGGTATTACTACGATTTTGTCGAATTCTCGATGACCCAGGACAAGGCGACAGGCGTGCATACCCTGACCGTCGATACCACCCAGGTGGACCAATTCGGCCTGCCGCTGACCCTGAGCGTCAGCCCCGGCGACCCGATCAACGGTGCACAATCCGGCACACTGACCACGGTCACCCGTCAAGCCATCATCGACAACTACCGAAGCGCCATGCAGACAGCCGGTCTGCCGGCCTTTCTCGACGGCATCATCCCCAACGACAGCGGCGCCGACTTTCTCCTGCCCGACTTGCGCCTGCTGGCGCCGCAGCACGTCATCGACCTACAGCTCAACCCGCCTGCGCCTCTGCCGGGCAATGGGGTTTACCTGAATGTGAATATTCCCCCTGGTGAAGGCACACACGGAAACTGGACCAGCACGCTGACCATTACCGGGCCTGGAAGCCCCATTCCCACGAATGGCGGCCTGAAAACCGGCATGTACGCCTTCGGCCCCAACCTGCCTGCCGGCGCGGTCATCACCCATCTGAACACACTCAGCAACGGCGCCCCCGGACAGAACCTCACCCTTACCAGCACGGCGCACGACAACCCCTTCATCCATGCGCACGACAACGTGGGCATCACCTTCTACCAGCCCCCGAGCACAGCGCTCAACAGCCATTTCGGCCCGGCGGTGAACAGCACCACCACGCTCAACGCCGGCAACGCCATCGACGACTTCTTCAGCCACTGGAAAGCGCGCCCCAAGGAACTGCGCATCGCCAACACCAGCGGTAACACGGTGAACACCTACGAGGGGACCGTCACCCAGGTCACGGCCACCGACATCAACGGCACCACAAGCACGTATGCCGTCCTGCAGATGAACGGTGGCGGGGAGAGCTACAACATCTACTACCCCTACTTCACCACCAATTCCCCGGCCGGTAAGACCGATCCCTTCGGCAACCTCGTCCCGCCGCCGCAACCCTGGATGGTGAACGTCAATACCTCCCCCTCGCAGATGGTGTTTGCCGCCAATGGCGTATTTGCCGACAACGGCCAGCAGCCGGGCAAAAGCTACACCGGCAATTCCACCACCCTGGGCAGCCTGGAAAACATGATCGCCACGGCGTTGGTGCGCGGCTACGCCACCACCTGGCAAACCCGCGAAAACGCCACACTGCACAGCATCGCCAGCGACGGCAAAAGCGCCGTCTGGCAGTTGGCCAAGGGCGAAACCCAAGGGCTCAGCAGCGGCATGAATGTCAGCTCCTGGAAGGCGTTCAGCATCCCGATGACGATCTCCGCCATCGATACAAAAACCGACACCGTGACCGTAACGACCCCCTCCAGCTTCACCGGCAATGCGGGCGTCGGCCTGAGCGACCTGCTGACCTTCTTCGAGATGTATCCCGCGACGGGCGCGCCGTGGAGCGCCTACGCCAAATACCTGCACAACCTGATGGGCCACGAGGTTTTCATCGGCGGGCGCGCCTATGCCCTGCCGTATGACGACAACGGCGGATTCAGCTCCACGCTTGCGCCGACCTACACGCCCAAGACCATCCTGCCCAAAACCACGGACACGGCCGTCCGGCTGGACATCGATATGGGGACGTGGCATTGAATCCGCGCTGAAAACGACACCGCCCGGCGCAAGGCCGGGCGGTTATTGAGTGAAGCAGAACATCATCCGCCGAACAGTACCAGCCCCCAAACCAGCGCGACATTGGCCAGCGCGACGAACACCGCGGCCGACCCCATGTCCTTGGCACGGCCGGACAGCTTGTGCGGCTCCAGCCCCACACGGTCGACCACGTTTTCAATCCCCGTGTTCAGCAACTCGACGATCAATACCAGAAGCACACTGCCGACCAGAAGCGCGCGCTCGATACCGTTATCCCCAAGCCACAGCCCGAGCGGCACCAGCACCAAGGCCAGCCACAATTCCTGACGGAAAGCCTCCTCCTTGCGATAAGCCGTGGCCAACCCCTGCCAGGAATAGCGCGCGGCCAGAAAGACGCGACGAAAACCCCGATTCTCCGAAGCCATGACGCCATGCGCCCGGCAAATCAGGCGATGGATTCGGAATAGGCGGCCGCATCCATCCAGTCGGCAGCGATTTCACCGCTCGGACGAATGCGTACCAGCCAACCACCGCCAAAGGCATCGTCATTGACGGTTTCCGGACTATCGACCACCGCCGAATTAAGCTCGACCACCTCGCCATTCACCGGGGAGAGCACATCCGAAGCGGACTTCACCGACTCCACCACCGCACAGGGCTGCCCAGCCACAAGCGCCGAACCCGGCTCCGGCAACTGCACGAACACCAGATCCCCAAGCAAGGACTGCCCGTGGTCAGTGACCCCCAGGGTCAAGGTACCGTCGGCCTCGGCGCGCACCCATTCATGCGAGGGGCCGTATTTCAGGTTCTGCGGGACAGTGCTCATCGTTCGCTCCGAAAAAGAAAATAAGGAAACCGGCGCACGCAGGCCGCGGGCGTCACGGCATCATCGCACAGCGCGGCCACCCGCCCAACCCAGGCGGACGCGGCAGGGCGGCCCGCGAAAAAACTGCGTCATTTCACACAGCGCTGCGGCATATACCACACTGCTGCTACCTCTATTTGGCCGCAAGTGCATGAAACCACGATGACAGCCCCCTGGCATGCCCTTTGCCCTACCAAGCGGCGTTCAAAACCAACAAAACGATACGGAAAGAGGAACTCATGTCCCACGCACGCTTCACGCCCCGTCTGCTCAGTCTCGCCCTGCTGGCCGCCCTGCCTGCCGCCCAGGCCACCGAACTGCCGGGAATCGACGTCAATGCCCCGAGCGAACCCCCGGCCGAAGTCTCCGAACTTACCCATGAGCAGGTTCTCGACCGGGCCAGCGGTGACGCAGGCGAGCTGCTGCGCTCCGTGAATGGCGTCGCCGCCTCGCGCATGGGGGGACATGGCATCGATCCGATCATCCGAGGCCAGCGCGCCGACCAGATCAACGTCCGGCTCGACGGCATGGCCATCCACGGTGGCTGCCCCAACCGCATGGACCCGCCGACCTCCTTCGCCGTTCCCGAGCTCTACGACCTCGTCACCGTCGTCAAAGGCGTCAACAGCGTTCTGGAAGGACCGGGCGGCAGCGGAGGCACCGTGCTTTTCGAGCGCGACACCGAGCGTCTGGCGCGCACCCCCGGCATGCACGGGCGCGGCGGCATCACCACCTCCAGCAACGGCATGAAATTCGGCGCCTACGCCGACGGCATCCTCTCCAGCGAACGCGTCTATGTCCGCCCCTACGTCAGCTACCGTGATGTGGACAACTACAAAGACGGCGAAGGCCGGGAAGTCCCCTCCTCGCTCAAATCGCAGACCGGCGGCCTCGTGGCCGGTTTCCGCCCCGGCGCGGGTCAGGTACTGGAAGTGGCCGCCGAAGCCTCGCGCACCGATGACGCCCTGTATGCCGGCGCCGGCATGGACGCCCCTTACGACAAACAATGGGCCGGCCGCCTCAACTACCGCCACCACGCCCTGCAAGGCCCGATCAAGCGCCTGGACGCCAGCCTGTACCAGAACCGCGTCGAACACCTCATGGACAACTACAGCCTGCGCACCCCGCCAGCCAACCGCATGATGTGGATGACCGCCCCCTCCTCCTCCACCACCAGCGGCGCGCGCCTGCAACTGGGCAGCGACATCGGCGCCTGGCGCGTGGACTACGGCGTGGACTTCCAGCGCAATGAGCGCAGCGCCACCCTGCGTGGCGCGACGACAGGCAAGCTCGCCGCCTACCTGTGGCCCGATGCACGCATCGACGACACCGGCCTGTTCGCCCAGGGCGACTGGAAAATGAGCACCGACCGCAAACTGCGCGTCGCCCTGCGCTACGACCGGGTGCGCGCCAGCGTCAACGAGGCCCTGCCCGCCACCCTCGCCACCGTCGCCCCGGCACACAGCGAAAACAACCTGGGCGGCCTGCTGCGTCTTGAGCAGAACATCGGCGACAACCTGAGCCTGTTCGGTGGCGTGAGCCGCACCGTGCGCACCGCCGACGCCACCGAACGCTTCGTCAAACAAACCAGCGCCAAATGGTTCGGCAACCCCGATCTTTCCCCGGAAAAACATCACCAGATCGATGCCGGCCTGACCCATCGCCCGCTCAAGACCCTGCGCTGGGATGCCGTGGTCTATTACGACCGGGTCAGCGACTTCATCCTGCGCGACCAGACCAAAATCGGCACGACCTACCGCAATGTCGATGCGAACCTCTACGGCGTGGAAGCCTCCTTCGACTGGCAGATCGTCTCCCCGATCAACCTGGCCGGCGCGCTCAACTGGACGCGCGCGCGCAACACCACCGACAGCCGCGACATCGCACAGATTCCGCCGCTGAACGGTCGCCTGAGCCTCGAATACGCCCCCGCCCAATGGGCCGCCGGCACCCGCCTGCGCTTTGCCGCCAAGCAAACCCATATCGACACCCAGAGCGGGCTCGACACCATCGAAACCCCCAGCTACGCCGTCCTTGACCTGTACGGCCGCTACGCCATCAACCGCAACCTGACCGTGCGCGTAGGCGTGGACAACCTGTTCGACAAACTCTATGCCGAACACGTCAACCGCAATTACTCCAGCCTGTTCGGCCAGCCGTCCGACCGCATCTACGAACCGGGCCGCACCGTCTGGGCGCGACTGGATGGGCAGTTCTGATTTCCAGGCGGATCACGCCTTCCCCTGACAGGGGGTTGATCTGACAAATCAGCCCCCTGCCGGAACTTCCCGACGCAGCGACCGCCATCGGGAAGCTCCGGCAAGGCGCCCTCAGCCCCCCGGCCAAAGGAACCTTGCATATGTTTCAGCGGTCTTCATTGGGTTACCTCAGCTTTGACCGGGCCTCTGGCCCGGTTTTTTTCTGCCTGTTCTCAGAAAAAACGCCCCAAGAATGAACAGATCTCCGCAACACTGCCTGACTCGAACCCGATAACCCCCGCGGTTTCCGGGGCGGTTCAGCAAGAAAAAACCCCAACCGAGAACGGTTGGGGTTTTGGTATTGGTGGTGGTCGGTTGACGCCTGAAAAACCGGCTTTCTGGATTTAGATAGCACTGTGGCGGACTGCTGCGGGCTTGCGGGTAGAGATGAATTTACCGCTGGCTCGGTGGCCGCATTCGCGCGGTGTGCACCAGCGCCAAAATCCACACTGTGTTGTCCTGCACCTCATAGACCAGTCGGTAACTTTCGTGGGGTATCAGCTCACGGGTGCCCGGAATCAGCCCTGTCTTGCCAAGCTGCGGATATTCAGCCAGACGGCCAGCCGCTTCCGCGAAAAACTCATCCATCCGGATGGCTGCAAGAGGATTGTCCTGGCTGATGTAGTCAATAATGTCGGCACGGTCTTGCTCGGCGGCAGAGGCCCAGAAAACCGTCATGCACCAGCACTACCTGCCTTGGCCAGCAACTGCGAGCTTCGTGCTGCGGAGCGTGCCTCCACATCATCCGCACTGGCGTACTCTCCAGCTCGGATCTGCTCCCTCGCGCTGGCCACCTTGCCGCGCAGAAACTCTTCATACTCCCTTGCCTGGCGCTGGCGTTGTACGAACTCACGCATCAATTCGCGCAGGATTTGCGAGGCCGGGCGATGGCTGGCCTCGGCCTCGGCCATGAACTCAGCGCGCAGCTCCGACTCAAGCTTCATGGTGAAAACGGCTTCTTTGGACACGGCTCGCCTCCTGATGTCTTGCGTACTTACCAAGTATATACATCGTCAGCACCCAAGGCATTCTTGATGGGTGGGTTGTCCGTCAGACCGTCGCGATGCGTGATGTGCACCGCTGCCCTCTTCTGGAGCAGAGGGAGGGCCGCGTCGCCCCAGTCCTCGTTGTGATCCACGAGTTTGTGCCGTCAGATAGTCTCGTGAATCCACCTGACCTCTGCCGTGAAAGTCTCGCTCCCCTACTGCTCCCGCCCCAACCGGACGCTCATACCCCCTCGACCGGCAATGCGCCGATTTCCAGGACGAAATCGTAGGTCCAGGGCAGTTCGATGGCATGGCGCCAGGTGCCGCTGTCGCCCAGATCCGTGCGCTGACGGCAGTCGGCCAGATCGGTCTGTTTGGGTTTTCGGGTCATAGGATCGACCTGCAGAACAAAATTGCAGCCTACCGCATCCCAACGATTCTGGAAGCGACCGTGCAGGATGGCCCGTGTCTGAGCGTTGAGCTGGCTGTCGAAGCTCAGGGCCGAGGAGCTCAGGAAATTGATGGTGCTGGTGGACAGATGCTCGCCACGCTCACCGCCGCCCAGATTCTCGCTCTTGATGTGCTCGGCAAGCGCATGACAGGCCACGCCGGCCCACTTGATCACGCCCTGGCCTACACACCACCATTTGTAATCCTCAAGCGCGGTGCCGTTCTTGTACGCCGGGTACGGGTTCATCTGCTCGAAGCGTGTGGCTTGATAGTCGATCTGCGACTTGTCCGCCACAGCCCAATCCGGCAAGTCATAACTCACCGAACGGCTGAAGCTCACCCCGCCGCTGACACTGCCGCCCGATGTCTTTCCTTGCAGATCGCCGCTGACATCCAGCGACCACCCGAAGGTTTTGCTGATATTGGTGTTCTGGTTCACCGTCTGCGGCTGCCAGGCCAGAAGGCGGACCTGTCCCGCCCCCGGTACGACGGTTTTCCCCTGCGCATCGCTCAGGCGGCTGACACCCAGCGAGGAGTCCATCGCCACTTGATACCAGTAGGCGCCACCGTGGTCGAGGCGCGACACCTTCACCCCGAAATCCCCCTGGGGCAGGGATTTGGGATAAAGGGTGTGGGAAAGATCGATCTGGGCGACGCGGTTCGGTGCGCCATTGAGCGGCCAGTTGCGGTATAGGGACACCGCCATATCGAGCTCAACCACCGGACACTGCCGAAACCCGGTCTCGGAACGGAATCCAGCTTCCAGCATACCGGTATAGGTAAGAGTCGGGTCAATCCGGCCGGGCAGTTTGCCCTTCACCGCCACGGCGGTGCTCAGGCAGTGCCCCGTTCCTTCAAAGTCGAAGTCGAAGCGGATCGGCTTGAGACTGTGACGGCTGTCTCCCTGGGCCTGCACGCAGGCCGGACTGCCCGCCGGCGTGCAACTCAAGGGATCGGCATCCGTGGCGCGCGCATCCGCACTACGCCCGCTTGCCCTCACCGCACCGGCCTGCGCCAGCAGACGGCGTGCTGCCTCGCTTCCCACACTCCAGCGCTCGGTGCGCAGCAGGGAGGGGGCGGAAGATTCCACCACCACGCCATCATCCATCGTGCCGGTATCGCTGTAGATACGTGCCTTGCCCGGTGTCGGTGCGGCAATCATCCGCGCGCCTCCTTCAGGCAGCAGCAGCACGCCCGGCGAATAATCCGCCGGATGCACACCGATGCCGTGCTGCGCCAGCGCGCGGAATTCCTCGTCCTGAGCATCGATGAGGATCACCGGACTCCCGGACGAAAGTACCTGATGCAGCGGGTGCGCGGAATCGCGCAGCGAATCGTAGGTTTCAAAATCCCCATCGATCACCAGCACGGTCGATTCACCGATGCGCGGGGCGGAAAACCGCTCCGGCTCACCCCAGGCAAAAACCGCGTAATCGAGCAAGGGCCCCGCCACATCGCCATGCATGAGCAGACGGAGCGGCTCGCCCTCGGCGCCGGGTGAAGTTGAGCTTGTTTCGTTGCAGGCGGCCAGCAGACCGGAAGCCAGAACGACCGCAAGGGGCCGAAGCGCATGTCGTCGCATGGGTTTCTCCTTTGCCACAGGGGTGATATTTCGAAGCTTACATCACCCTGCGTAAAACAAGCGTCAAGCCTACGTCAAGGCATCACAAGCGGGGAGTACGGACGCGTACGCGGTGGGCAGGGTTCAAGGCGCGCATCAGCACAGGCTCAACCGCGCAATCCGCGCCCGCTGCGCAGCAGGTAATGGGCCCACAGGAACAGCCCCATCACACCGAGGGACAACAGGCCGAGGCTGGCCCCGATCGACACATCCGAGACACCAAGCATGGCGTAGCGAAAGCCATTGACGATATACAGCACGGGGTTGACCAGCGAAATCTGCTGCCAGAATCCGGGCAGCATGCTGACGGAATAGAACACCCCGCCCAGGTAGGTCAGCGGGGTGAGAACGAAGGTCGGGACGATGGAAACATCATCGAAACTATTGGCAAACACGGCGTTGATGAGCCCGCCGAGCGAAAACAGCATGGCGGTGAGCAAGGCGACCGCGAGCAGCAGGAACAGGCTGTGCAGGGCCAGATCGGCAAAGAATGCGGCGACGAGCATGACCGCAAGCCCCACGATCAGGCCGCGCGCCACGCCGCCGGCCACAAACCCGGCAATGATGAGCCCGACCGGCATGGGCGAGACCATCAATTCCTCGATGTGGCGCTGGAACTTGGCGCCATAGAACGAGGAAACCACATTGGCATAGGACTGGGTGATGACCGTCATCAGGATCAGCCCCGGCACGATGTAATCCATGTAGCGGAAGCCTTCGACCTCGCCGATGCGCGCGCCGATCAACTCGCCAAAAATCACGAAGTACAGCGCCGTGGTAATCATCGGCGGGAGGATGGTCTGCACCCAGATGCGCGAAAAGCGCAGGATTTCCTTGGTCAGCAAGGTATTGAAGGCATTGAACTGCTCACGCGGGGTCATGCGGGGCTCCATCGTCGCGGCATTCAGCCGCCGCGCCACGCGCGGTCAGGCTCAGGAAAAGCGCTTCCAGGCGGTTGGCCTTGTTGCGCAGGCTCTTGACCTCAATGCCCGCCTCGCTCAGGGCGGCGAACAGGGCGTTCAGGGGGCGGTCACGGGCGATGTCCACCTCCAGGGTCAGCGGGTCGGACAGACGCACCCCGAGCACCGGCAGCACGGGCGCAACATCGAGCGGCTGTGCGAGATCGAGCACGAAGGTTTCCTGGTGCAACCGGTCAAGCAGGGCGCGCATGCTGGAACGCTCCACCAGCCGGCCCTCGTCAATGATGGCGATGTGCCGGCACAGGCTTTCCGCCTCTTCCAGATAATGCGTGGTGAGCACGATGGTGGTGCCGGCCTGGTTGACCTCGCGCAGGAACTGCCACATGCCGCGGCGCAGTTCGATGTCCACACCGGCGGTCGGCTCGTCCAGGATCAGCAGTCGCGGCCGGTGCACCAGGGCTCGGGCAATCATCAGCCGCCGTTTCATGCCGCCGGAGAGCTCGCGTGCCATGGCGCGGCGCTTGTCGGCCAGTCCCAGCGCCTCCAGCAGCTCACCGGCGCGGCGGCGCCCCTCGTCACGGGGCAGGCCGTAGAATCCGGCCTGGTTGATGACGATTTCCTCCACCGGCTCGAAACCGTTGAAGTTGAACTCCTGCGGTACCACGCCGATGGCGGCCTTTACCGCTCCTCGCTCCCGGTCCAGGTCGTGGCCGAACACCCGAACCTGCCCGTCGCTTTTATCCACCAGCGAGGAAAGAATGCCGATGGTGGTGGATTTGCCCGCCCCGTTGGGGCCCAGCAGGGCGAAAAAATCCCCCGTATCCACCGTAAGGTCAATACCGCGCAGGGCCTGAACCCCGTTGCGATAGGTTTTGGTCAATCCGCGTATGGCGATGGCGGCCGTCATGATATTCGTTGATCCCGATAGGAAGGCGCGAAGATGCCGCAAGCCACCGGCGGGTTCAAGTCCTGGCAAGCCAGGCGGCGAACGCCTCAGGCGGCAGAGGGCGGGCGTAATGATACCCCTGGGCCACGTCACAGGCATGACGGTGAAGATTGTCGCGCTGCTCCGGCGTTTCCACCCCTTCGGCCACCACCTGCAATCCCAGCCCATGCGCAAGGCCAATCAGGGCATTGACGATCACCGCCTCATCCGGCTCGGCCTGGATGTCACGCACAAAGGATTGATCGATCTTCAACTTGTGGATCGGCAGATGGCGCAGATAGCCCAGATTGGAATAACCGGTGCCGAAATCGTCAATGGCCAGACGGTGTCCGGCGCCCGACAGGCGGTCGAGGTTGTCCAGCACGGCCTGCTGCTGGCGCATCAGGGTGCTTTCGGTCAGCTCCAGCTCCAGCAGGGCGGGAGCGATGCCGTGGGCATCGCAGGCGCGCGCTACCGCGTCCGCCAGCCCCGGCTGCTGAAACTGCCGCGCGGATAGATTGACGGCCACCGGCACCAGATCGAGCCCGGCCTCCCGCCAGACGGCCATCTGCCGACAGGCTTCGTTCATCACCCAGGCGCCGAAGCGCACGATCAGACCGGTTTCTTCCGCCACCGGGATGAAACGGGCGGGCGAAACGCCGCCCAGCTCCGCGCTGGTCCAGCGCAACAGCGCCTCGGCCCCGACCAGTCGCCCGTCCTCAAGCGCCACCTGCGGCTGGTAGACCAGCGAGAGCTCGCCACGCTCAATGGCGTGACGCAGCCCCGCCTCCAGACGCACGCGCTCGGCGGCCGCCTGATTCATGCTCGGCATGAAGAACTGATATGCGTTGCGGCCGGCTTCCTTGGCGTGATACATGGCCGTATCGGCATGCTTGAGCAGGGTTTCCAGATCCTCGCCGTCATGGGGAAACACGCTGATCCCCACACTGGGCGTGATGGTCAGGCGATGCACACCCAGTTCCATGGCCTCGGAAACCCGCGCCAGGATATCCTCCGCCACCCGGCCCGCGCCCTCCTGGCCCGCGCCGGGCAGCAGCAGGATGAATTCATCGCCGCCCAGGCGCGAGATGGTATCCGCCTCGCGCACACAGCCGCGCAGACGCTCGGCCACCTGCTGCAACAGCAAATCGCCCACCATGTGGCCCAGCGTGTCGTTGATGTTCTTGAAACGATCCAGATCGAGGAACAGCAGGGAAACCTCGGTTTCCTCGCGCCGCGCATCGGCCAGCGCCAGATGGGCGCGATCTTCCAGCAGCGAACGGTTGGGCAGATCCGTCAGCGGATCGTAAAACGCCAGCCGTTCGATACGCGCCTCGGCCACCTTGCGTTCGGAAATATCCTGCGCAAGGCCGATGTAATGCGTCACTTCCCCCGCGCCATTGCGCACCTCGCTGATCGACAGCCACTCGGGATAAATCTCCCCGCTCTTGCGCCGGTTCCAGATCTCGCCCTGCCAGTGTCCCTGCTGGGCGATACGCGCCCACATGCCGTTGTAGAACGCGCGGTCGGAGCGGCCGGAGTTAAGCATGCGCGGGGTATGGCCAATCACCTCCTCCGCCGTGTACCCGGTCATCGTGCAAAACGCCGGGTTGACGGCCAGGATACGCCGCTGGGGATCGGTGATGACAATGGCCTCGCGGCTGTGCAGAAACACCTGCGCGGCCAGTTGATGGTCCGCTTCCGCCTGTCGCAGTGGGCCGATGTCACGCCCCACGCAGGCCAGCGCATTCAATCGCCCATCCGGCTCGCGCAGGGTCATGATGAGCAGCGAGAGGGGGGTGCTCCCACCCTGACGATCCGACAGGGCCAGCTCACCCGACCAGAACCCGTCGTCCAGCGCGTGCGGTATGGCTTGCTCGAACAGGCGCTGCTGCGCCTCGGGCGAGAGAAAATCACGCAGATGACAGCCCTCAAGCGGCGTCTCGCCCAGCCCGGTCATGCGTCGCGCAGCCCGATTCAGGTACAAGGGCTGCCCCTGCGCATCGATCAGAGCGACAAAATCCGTTGTGCCTTCCAGCAGGGTGTCGCGCTGGCGGCTCCAGCGCTTCTCGTTGTCGTGTGCATCCATCAAGGCATTGAGCCGCCGCGCCAGAACACCCAGCGCATCGCCGGCCAGAACCGGCGCCCGCGCAGCACTTTCGCCAGCGGTGCGGCGCTCAAGGGCCTGCTCCATCGCCCGAACCGGGCGCAGGACGCCGCTCTCCACCCAGCGCAGGACCAGCATCGCGATGAGGAGCGCCGCCAGCCATAGGCCACCGCAGAGAATCAGGGCGCCGAAAACCAGTCTGCGCCGTTCGGCGGAGGTATCCAGATGAACGATGATGGCAACGGGTTGATCCTCAAGGCGATCCAGCACTTTCGTGTACCACCAGGCGCCCCCCAGATCGGACCATCGGGGAACACGTCCGGCATCGGCGCGCAAGGCGGGCCAGTCCACCGGGTAGGCGGCCCCCCAACGTGGCGCTTCGGGGGCAATCCCCTGCACCCACAAACGGGGCGGGTCGCCACGCAGCACCAGAATTTTTACCACGCCCTCCAGCGCCGCCAGCGAATCCACCCGTTCGGAAAGCCGGGCAACATCGTCCCCGGACACAGCGATGCCCATCCGCACGGCATCGGCCAGGGATTGAGCTCGCTCCACAGCCTGAGTACGCAGGCTGCTGGCCAGCAGGTAAAACAGCAGGCCCGCCCCCGTCAGCGCGAATACGGTAACGCTCAGGATCAGACCGCGCGCCAGACGGACGCGCAGCGAGGAATGATGCGCCGGACGCGCGGCGGACATCGCAACGCTCATACCGGCTCCGAAGGCGGTGCGTCGGGCAAGGACGGCACTTCGGCCCGATGACCCTCGCGTAAAAGACGCGTCAGCTCAGCCTGCGGCATCGGGCGCCCGAAATAAAAACCCTGCACCTCATCGCAGCCCTCGCGCAGCAGATATTCGACATGCGCACGCATCTCCACCCCCTCGGCGATGGTACGCAGCCCAAGCCCCCGCGCCAGCTGGACAACCGCATGCACGATGGCCGCCGCATCCGGGCTGCGCACCGCTTCGCGCACAAAGGACTGGTCGATCTTGAGCTTGTCCACCGCGAAACGGCGCAGATAGCTCAGGCTGGAATAACCGGTGCCGAAATCGTCGATGGACAGACGCACACCGAGCGCCTTCAAGCTTTGCACGGTCTGCAGGGTATTGTCCGTGTCCTGCATGAGTATCGATTCAGTCAGTTCCAGCTCCAGGCGCCCGGCAGGAATGCCGGTTTCGCGCAGGGTTTCTTCGACCAGCGCTTCCAGCCCTTCCCGACGGAACTGCAGAGCCGACAGATTGACGGCCACACAGGGCATATCCAGCCCCGCATCCAGCCAGCGGCGCATCTGCGCACAGGCCTCGCGCAGCACCCAGGCGCCGATGGACACAATCAGGCCGCTGTCCTCGGCAATGGGGATGAAACGCATCGGCTGCACCGCACCCAAACGCGGATGCTGCCAGCGCAACAGGGCCTCGGCACCGACCATATGCCCATCCGCCAGAGCGTACTGCGGCTGGTAATGCAGGCTCAGTTCGTTGTTTTCGATGGCGCGGCGCAGGCTGTTTTCCAGCTCCAGCCGCTCGCGTGCATCGATATTCATGTCGTCGGTAAAAAAGCGGAACACGTTTCGCCCTGCAGCCTTGGCGTAGAACAGCGCGGCATCGGCTTGCTTGAGCAGGGTTTCGGAATCCCCCGCATCATCCGGGTACAGGGTGATGCCGATGCTCAGCGAGGTGCTGATGGTTTGCCCGTCGATGTCGAAAGGTTCGGCGATCCGGTCAAGCAGGGTCTGGGCATAACGCGCCACCTGTGCGGCATCCCCGCTTTCGGTCAGCAAAACGAAGAACTCATCCCCGCCCTGCCGGCTCAGGGTGGCCTGCGCGCCCAGGCTGTCCTGCAGGCGGCGCGCCACTTTCTCGATCAGCTTGTCGCCGACCTCGTGCCCCAGGGAGTCGTTGATATTCTTGAAACGATCCAGATCGAGGTACAGCAAGGCGCCCTGCGTACCGTTTTGCACGGAAGCCTGCAGGGCCTGCTCCAGACGGTCGCGCAGCAGGCTGCGATTGGGCAGACCGGTCAGGGAATCGTGATAGGAAAGAAAGTGAATGGCTTCCTGCGCGGCGCGCTGTTCGGAAAGATCGGAAAACATCAGGATGTAATGCGACAGGCGGCGGTCGGCATCACGCACCGCGCTCATGCCCAGCCACACGGGGAAGACCTCGCCGGACTTGCGCCGGAAATTCAGCTCGCCCGCCCAATGCCCCAGGGTGTCCAGTGAGGACCAGAGATTGTCCAGGGTGTCCGGCGGATTCGCCCCCTCGTTGTCCAGGAAGCGGGCATCCTTGTCCTTCACCTCGATCAGTGGGTAGCCGGTCAGCCGGGTGAACGTGTCGTTCACCGTCAACACACGGTAGGCCGCGTCGCAGACCGCAATAGCCTCGGCCGCGCCCTCGAACACCGTGGCGGCCAGCCGCTGCTGGGCCTCGGCACGCAGACGTTCGGTCACATCCTGCGCCAGCACCAGACGCGCGGCCCGTCCTTCGTATTCGAAGGGATGACTGAATACCTGCACATCGATTTCACGACCGTCTGCTGTGCGGTGGCAGCCCAGATAGGGCGCATGACCCATGGCCGACTCATCGATCACGCGAGGCGAGCCGGCATTCAGTTGCGTCATGTCCAGGGCCAGAAAATCCTCCCGCGGGTAGCCGTAATGGGTCAGCGCCGCCAGATTCACATCCAGAAAACGCTGTGTGGCGCGATCGACAACCCACATGGGCAGCGGAGTGATATCAAACAACTGGTGGTAACGCGCTTCTTCGGCCCGCAGGGCTTCCTCGACCCGCTTGAGGGCGGAAATGTCCAGCCAGGCTCCCACCAGCAACGGCTTGCGCGCCCCCTCCCCCTGCACGAGCATTGAGGAATCCTGCACATACAGGTAATGACCGTCCGCATGGCGCACCCGATACTGCAGCAAAAGACGCCCACCTTGCTCCAGGGACTCCCCTGCGTTCTGAGCCTTTTCCCGGTCGTCCGGATGCAGATGGCGGCTCCAACGCTCGAAAACCTCGCCTTCATACAGATCGGTGGACTCAAGGCCGGTCAGCGCCTCGAAGGACGCGGAAAGAAAGGCCAGTCGACCACGGAAAGGCCGCTTCACCGTCTCAAGCTCGATGGCGTAAATGACCGCCGGACTGACGCTCATGACCATTTCCAGGCGCTGACGCGCCTGCGCTTCGGCTGCCAGCGCCTGCGCGCGCGCCTGCTCGCGCTGAAGGTTTTCCAGACCGAAGGACAGATCGCGGCTTTGCTCGCGCAGCAGGTTGACCAAGTCCTCATCAAAAAACGCTGCCGCCGGCGATTCGACCATCAGCAAGCCCAGCAGCCGCTCGCCCAGCCTGAGCGGCAGAACAGCCAGGGCACGCCCTTCCAGACGGCAGGACGTGCAGCGCGAAGGTTCAGACGCCGCGCCATTGCAGATCAGGGCGCCCGCCGTACGCACCCGTTCCATCAACGCACCCAACTGGCCAGCCCGTTTGAGGCGCCCGCCCGGCGGCTCACGCCCCGGCTCCGCCACCTCCACCAGCTGGCGCCCCCCCGCCTCGGACGTCTCCTCGATCAGCACCGACGCCCCGCCGATCAACCCGGATTCGACGAGAATCCGGCAGATTTCATGCAAAAGCTCCTCGCGCCGCGGTACACGCACGATCATCTGGTTGGTGGCGCTAAGCATGGCGTAGAGCTTGTTCAGACGCAGGATGCGCGCCTCGCTCTGCTTGCGCTCACTGATGTCACGCACGATCTCCTGCACAAAGGTCCGACCTTGTACGTCGATACGCCGGGCGCTGACCTCCACCGGAAACTCGACCCCATCGGCCCGGCGATGCCGGGTTTCAAACAGGGCGCTACCGGCGCGATAAAGCGGTGTGTCGCGATAGGCCATGCCCAGCGCGGCGGGCGCGTGCAGCTCAAGAAAGCTCATGCCAATCAGCGCCTCCCGTGCCCGCCCATAGACCTGCTCGGCCCGATCGTTTGCCTCCACGATCTGCCCATGCTCGTCCAGCAACAGGATGACATCGTTGGCATAACGGCTGAGGTAGTCGTAATGCTCCACGAGGGCGCGACGCTCCTGAATCGCCTGCCAGAGCTGCCGCTGATGCCGCGCCCCCTGCGCACGCACCCAGAACCAGATCAGCGAGACCATCACCAGCAGCAGAGCCAGCGTGACCAGAATGACGAGCAAGCCCGCCTCGCGGATCGGTGCCTGGACCTCCTCCCGATCGATCTTGGCCACCACGACCCAGTCGCTGCCCGGCACACGACGCACGGAAGCGAGCACCGCCACCTGACGGTAATCACGACCGGTTACGACGCCTTCCTTCCCATGCAGTGCCTGCGCCATGGGCATGTCGTCGGTCAGCGCATCCGGCGCGATAAAGCTCAGCTCCTTGACCCAGGGCGCAAGACGCGGGCGGTTCACGCGCACCACGCCGTTCAATTCAGGATGCAGTTCCAGCAGCAGGATTTCACCGGTTTCACCCTGATCCGCCCAGCGATGCATGATGGGAAACAACTGCCGGGATGGATCGACACGCAGAACCAGCGCACCGGCCACCCCCTGGCTGCCCGTGACGGGACCGGCAATATCCATGTGCGGCCAGTTCACATCCCCCGTGTCATGAATACCCGATTGATGAATCTCCCGATCCTGCATGGCATGACGCGCCAGGGCCTGAGCAATCCCACCCAGAGGCTCAGGCAGCCCCACGGACAACTGCACCTGCCCCTCGGCGTTGACGAGATAGATGTTCGTGTAACCATAGGCCTGCAGCATGGCCTCCAGCCGCGCCACGATGGAATCGCGCAAGAACGGCGTGGACCGTCCCTCGATGACAAGCGCAAGATCATCCGCCACCCGCCGATTGCCGGTCAGCGAACGCAAATCATCGAAGCGCTCCTCACGCCAGGCGGCAATCTCCCGCGCCTTGAGCTGGGCAATGGCATCGAGGTTGCGCTCCTGGTTGAGAATCATGCGCTGATCCAGCCAGGACTGCCCCATCATCCCCAGAGCGAACACCACCACCGAAGAGGCGCCAAACAACAGCCAGGGCAGAAAAAACCCCTGCACCTGCGGCGCCGGGGACTCCCCCGTTTCGCGCACCTGCAGCCGCGCCACGCCCTCGGCTTCGCCCTTCTGGAAAGCCAGACGCAGGCTGGCACGCAAAAAAACATACAAAAGCAGCCCCGTGACCAGCACGAAGCCGCCGCCCTTGTACATCTGCACCAGGGTAATGTTTTCCGGAGAGCTGAGAACGCCCCCCAGCAGGGCATCGGAGAAATAAATCCAGGCCCCGGCAACCAGCACATAAATCGCCGCCGTGCCGATCGCAATGCGGCGCGAGGAGAACGACCGGGGCTCGGGACATGGGCTCATGATGACTGCAAACTGCCTTTCGACGCGCTAGCGGATCGGATACCGAACAAGGGCCTCCTGCCCATTTTCACCCCCCTGTCAGGGCCGCGGCACGAAATTCGGATCACCGATGAAAACGATCCGGTAGCCAAGCGCGCGGTAATCGTTGACCTGCGCCGGGCCGGAAGGGCTGACATCGATGAAATCGACAAACGCACCCTCATCCACCCCGCGCATGCCCGCCAGGGCGCCGCAGACATGAAACGTCACCTGCATGCCCACCAGACGCCGGGCGTTTTCATGCACCTCGCCATGCACGAACGCCTGCTCGCGCTTGAGGGCGAACATCTCATCGCCATGACTGACCACAACCATGTCCAGCCCCGGACGCCCCGCACGAATCCGTTCGACATACCCGATCACCTCAGGCAGCAAACGCTCCAGCGCATCGTGCTCGCCGGTCATGATGTCGAACACCACACCGGGCGACGAATCCCGCCCCTCGATAAGCGCCGCCACCTCCTCTGCCGCCCCCGCATGAACGATAAGCGGCGCCAGCAACAGCAGGAAGAACACACCCAAACGCTTTTTCATTGGCCGCTCCCCTCGCCTGTCTACCTGTAAAGTGTAGGACAGCTAGCCTCACAGGGCAGGCCGACGGCCACCCGGCAAAAACTCAGAACAATTTAAAACATGGCGTCCTGCACACGGGCCGGACCCGCGCCTTGCAAAGGCCCCAGCGGATTGCGCTCGTGGTGATACTCAAGAATGTTCGGCTGCCCCTTCCACAGCTTGTAGACCACCACCTCGTCGAGGATCAGAAACAGGGCGTTGACACTCCAGCCACGCACTTCCTCATTGCGTTCGAAATAGAAGAAATCGAGCAGGAAATTACCGTAGCGCTTCTTGTCCAGCTTGCGCACGTCGTACTCGAAAACCTTGCAGGCATTGCGCGCCTCGATACAGCGCAGAATCCCCGGATCGAGGTCTTCCTTGGCGATGGCCGGCGACGGGATGAAGCGGGTGATGACATCGGTGTAGTTGAGCACGCGCACGTTGGTCGGGTTGTCATCGCCGAACTCCAGCGTCTCAAGCTCCGCCTCGGTGGTCACCCCCACCTCGATGCGGGCAAACGCGGCATAGGCCTGATCGTAACTGTCCCAGGGCGCGGCCGTCAGCGACTTGCCACGCGGCAGCAGGCTGCTCAGGCAGCCGCTCATGGCCAGGCTGGAGATCAGAATCACAAAGGCAGCAAAACGACGGGGCATGGCGGCAGTCCTGAAAAAACGGCCGGCTCGTCGGGTTTTACCCACCCCGGCACCAAGAAACGCTACACTTTTTCATGATACCGGATGGGCCGCGCCCGTTCGCCCCTTTTCTTATCGATTCTTTCGAGGAGCCCCGGCATGACCTTCGTCGTCACCGACAACTGCATCCGCTGCAAGTACACCGACTGCGTGGAAGTCTGCCCCGTGGACTGCTTCCACGAAGGGCCGAACTTTCTGGTCATCGACCCGAACGAATGTATCGACTGCGCCCTCTGCGAACCCGAATGCCCGGCACAGGCCATCTTTTCCGAAGACGACATTCCCCCCGGACAGATGGAATACATCGCACTGAACGCCGAACTGGCCGCGCGCTGGCCCGTCATTACCCAGAAAAAACCCGCGCCGCCCGACGCTGCCGAATGGGATGGCGTGCCAAACAAGCGCGGGCATCTGAGCCTTTAACCGTCGCAGAGCGACGCAGATTCACTTCGCTTTGATGCGAGTTGAAAAAAGCCAGGAAAGCCCGCTTTCAACTCAGCCCCACGCGAAGTGGATTCGCGCCACCACTCGCTCAACGCTCTCGCAAGCTCTCATGGGAATACTGCAACAGCGGGGCAAGAAAATACTCGATAACTCGCCGGAAACCGGTTTTTATTTCCACACTCACCGACATCCCAGCCGACAAAGGCACCGACACACCATC
Organism: Halothiobacillaceae bacterium; assembly: GCA_028696185.1. GTDB lineage: Bacteria > Pseudomonadota > Gammaproteobacteria > Halothiobacillales > Halothiobacillaceae > JAQVHL01. The sequence goes on along the minus strand of JAQVHL010000004.1, from coordinate 7,062 downwards.
GACCATGATCTCGTGTTGTGCCATCTGCACACGCGCCGAATAAATCAAACCCCGCTTTTCGTCATTGATCGCATCATGCGAAACGCTTTTCACCCGCCCGTGCAAGGTTCCATACCGCGTATAGGGGAAAGTTTCGACTTTTATCTCCACATCCTGCCCGGACCGCACAAAACCAATATCCTTATTTAAAACAAAGGCCTCTATTTCCATGGGATTATCTCGTGGCACAACCACCAGAACAGGTTGAGCGGGCGTAACGACACCACCAATCGTATGCACGGCCAACTGCTGCACCGTTCCAGAAACAGGCGAAACAAGCCGGGTCAGCCCCTCACGCGATTTAGCCTTGATGAGCTCCTGCTCTGCAACGAGAGATTTCTGAAGCCCCTCATTTATCAAATCAAGCGTAACCCGACGAGTCTCGGCATGCAGGGAAGCCAGCTGCCCTTCAACTTCCTTTACGGCGACATCCAGCTCACGCAACCTCGAACGCTGAATCGCCAGCTCGCCCTCCAGCTCAATTCGCGTCTGCTCCATGGACAGATAATCATGCCGTGCGATATAGCCATTACCCACCAGATTCTTGGCCGCATCCGCACGCTGTCCCGCGAGCGGGGCGGTTTTTTCCAGCTTGTTGATGGCTTCAAGCACCGAACCCCGTTCGGCAATCTTACGTTCTTTTTCTGACTCAAGGCGAACCCAATGCGCCTTGAACTCGACATACTGCCCCAGTGAGAGACGCTGCGCTTCGCGAATCAGATGCTCATCGCACTCTTGCACCCTCTCCGGCGGAACATGTCCCCCTTTTTCAATCGAAAGCAGCAAGGATTCCCCACGTGATTTCTGCAAGCGCGCAAGACATAGTTCCGTTTCCAAGCGCTCCACATCGGCACCGGTAAGCGTCGGGTCCAGCTCAACCAGCACTTCCCCCTCAAGCACATCCTGACCATCACGAACGTGAATGGCCTTGACCAACGCCGTTTCCATGGGTTGAACCGTTTTACTGCGGTCACTGGGGATAATGCGTCCTTCGGCCGTAGCAACCACATCGACACGCCCCCAGATAGACCAGAGCAAAAGCACCAGGGCAAACGAAACGATCAGCCACATCGTCACGCGAGGCAAGGGGGAAACGGGAGTTTCCTGCAAAGAAAGCGCCGCCGGAAGAAAACTCGCCTCATCGCGTGTTCTGCGCACGCCATCCATCTGATGACGCACAGCCCAGGCCTGCCGAAACACATGCAGGTAGCGCTGCCCAAGCCCACGCCACGCACCTTGAGAAACAGATTTATTCATACGGCCGCCTGCAAGCCATGAAGATAGGCGTAAGCGCCCGAGGGATTTTTCAGTAACTCCTCATGCGTTCCCATCTCAACAATTCGGCCTTTATCCATCACGATAATCCGATCCGCATGCCGGACAGCCGACAAACGATGCGCAATTATAAGCACCGTACGGCCCTGGCAGATCAAACGCATGTTTTGCTGGATCACCCGTTCGGATTCATAATCAAGCGCACTGGTCGCCTCATCAAAGATCAGGATTCGCGGATTACTCATCAAGGCGCGCGCGATGGCGATCCGCTGCCGCTGCCCGCCGGAAAGAGTGGAGCCGTGCTCACCCACAATTGTGTCATAGCCCTCCGGAAGCTCCAGGATGAACTCATGCGCACCGGCCAGTTTTGCGGCCTTTATCACGGCCCCCAGCGGAGCGCCAGGATCCACGAGCGAAATATTCTCTCGCAGGCTTCGGTTGAAAAGGACATTTTCCTGCAATACAACACCGATTTGCCGGCGCAAACCCGACGCCTCCACCAGCCCCAAATCCAAGCCATCGACAAGCACACGCCCCCGTTCAGGCACATAAAGCCGCTGAACCAGTCGTGTCAACGTACTCTTACCAGACCCCGAGCGCCCGACGATCCCGACCACCTCACCGGCCCGGATCGACAAAGAAATCCCACGCAACACCTCCTGCATGTCGGGCCGGTAACGAAAATGCACATCATCGAAAACAATGCTCCCCTGAATGGGAGGCATGGTACTTTTACTTCCGGCAATCTCCGTCCTTGTATTGAGAATATCCCCAAGTCTTTGAATAGATATACCCGTTTGCTGGAAGTCCGTCCACATCTGAGCCAGACGCATAATCGGCTGCGCCACCTGTCCAGCCAGCATATTGAAGGCAATGAACTGCCCCACCGTCAGCTTCCCATCGATAACCAAATGAGCCCCCACGTACAATGTAGCCACTGTTACCAGTTTTCCGACCAATGTCACACCACTGCCAGCCAGGGTTCCTACGGTTGAAGCGCGGAAACTTGCCATCACATAGGACGCAAGCTGCTTGTCCCAGTGTCTTGTCCAATGCGGCTCTACGGCCATGCTTTTGACCGTGTCCATCCCGTTGATGGCCTCCACAAGAAATGCCTGATTCTCCGCACCACGATTGAATTTCTCATGCAGACGCCCTCGCAGAATCGGCGTGAAAGCGATGGATATGGCGAAATACAAGGGAAGCGACAGAACAACGATCAAGGTCAGCCAGCCGCTGTAATAAAACATCACCGCGATAAACACAACCGAAAAAAGCAGATCCAGAACCAACGTCAATGCATTTCCAGTAAGAAACGAACGGATATTCTCCAGCTCGCGCACCCTGGCAACGGAGTCTCCCACCCGACGCGATTGAAAATAGGCCATGGGCAGACCCAGCAAATGCCTGAACAAACGGGCGCCAAGCTCTACGTCAATCCGGCTTGTCGTATGTGAAAAAACATAACTGCGCAAGGTGGTCAACACCACTTCAAAAACAACAACGACCAACAGCCCCATTGCAATGACATCCAGCGTGCTGAACCCGCGGTGAACAAGCACCTTATCCATCACGACCTGAAAAAACAAAGGCGTCACCAAAGCAAACAACTGCAAGAACATGGACACCACAAGCACCTCAAGAAGAAGCTTCCTGTAGCGCACGATGGCCGGAATGAACCATGTAAAGTCGAATTTCGCCAATTCCCCCGCAAGCGACGCCTGAGAAGCGAACAGGATGACTTCCCCGGTCCATTGCTCTTCCAGCTCTACCCGCCCCAGGGTTTGTGGGCGCGCATGGGATGGGGAATGCACCAGAAACTTTTCGTTTTCCACCTTGGCGATCAGAAAATGATTACCTGAATTTTCAAATGCCAAAGCGGGGAGTGGAATTTTATCCAGGCGTTCCACCGCTGGACGCATGAGCTTGACCTTCAGCCCCAGTTTTTTCGCAGCCAACAGGATTTCCGTTTTCCCGAACGGCTCACCATTTGACCTGAACTCATGTGACAATTGCGCGGGGTCTGCGGCAATCCCATGCATGCGCGCAATAATGAGCAGACAGGCCAGACCACTATCCCTTTGGCCACTCTCCTTTGATGCGCCATCCGCCACAACATCCGATTCTTCTTTATTTCCCTTTCCGTCAACCGTCATACCTATCTTCCATAAAAAAACAACCCGATGCACAACAGCGAATCGGGCTGCTCGCCAGTACATCAGGATGTTGAAAGGCGTTTCAACATCCTGACAACGCCCTGAGACGGGGTTTGTCTTGTCAGTGCCAATTAGCCGACAGGACAGGCATCAAGGCACTCTGGTAGCTCGGGGGCAATGTCGTCTGACCGGCCGCCGGCGGGGCGAACGAGGCCATGGCATTGACCAGCGCATCCACCTGATCGTCCAGCAGCTGCTTGCCGTCTGCCGTGCGGAAAATCTCAATGTGGTTCGCGTCTCCAGCGTACCAATTATTGATTGTCAATGCGTCATCGCGACCAATCAGACTGACTTCCAGGTTGTTACCCACGCGCCGGAACCACAGTTGATCCACGCTCACATCGTTTCCAAAAACCACGGTATCCGTATTATCGGCATTCCAGTCATAATCCCATATGGTGTCCTGCCCATAATCGACACCGAAATGGTAGGTGTCATTCCCAAGCCCACCATCCAGCCAATCCCGGCCGGCCCCGCCGTCGAGAATATCCGCCCCATTGGCCGCATACAGGGTGTCGTTCCCTGCCCCGCCTTCCAGCCAGTCGTTCCCCTCGCTACTGCTGAGCTGATCGTCACCGCCCAGCCCGCGCATGTGTACGGGCTCCGTTGTCCAGCCCAAGCCCAGGGCATCGTTGGCTTGCGTGCCTTCATACACGGCCTCGGCGCTCATTCTGGCCGCATCCCATACCGTTCCGTCTGCAAAAAGCAGCTCTTCTATGCGGTTGGCGGGATCAATGTACCAGTTCTGAATGACGAGTCGTTCCCCGCCTTCCAGCCCCAGAATGAGGTGATTGGCGTCTCGCGTAAATTCCACATGACTGGGGTCAATACCATCGCCAAGCTGGATACGGTCATGGTTGCCTGCGCTTTGATCGTAATCCCAGATCGTGTCCTGCCCGTACCCCTGTCCAAACAAATACGTATCATTACCGGAGCCACCGTTCAGGGTATCGTTCCCCTGCCCGCCGTCCAGGATATCCGCGCCATCGGAAGCGTACAGCGTATCGTTGCCCTCCCCGCCGTCCAGCCAGTCATCGCCCACACTCGAACTGAGCTGGTCATCACCGGCCAGGCCCTGAAAATGCACGCCTTCGGTCGTGTAGCCCACACCCAGGGCATCGTTGCCTTGCGTTCCCTCAAAAACGGCGGCGGCGCCCAGCTGGGCAGCGTCCCATACGGTCCCGTCGGCAAAGTGAAGCTCTTCGATACGATTCGCCGGATCAATGTACCAATTGGACAGTACCAGCTGTTCGCCACTGTCCAGATTCAGGATCAGATTGGCCCCGTCGCGGGTCACGCGGACATCGCTCGAAACGATTCCCGGTTCCAGACGGACCACATCGCGGTTTCCTGCGGTGCCGTCATAGTCCCAAACCGTGTCTCGCCCATAGCCCCGGCCAAATACGTAAATATCGTCCCCTTGCCCCCCGTTCAGCCAATCATCACCGCCCTGACCGTCCAGGGTGTCGCTTCCCGGTGTGCCGTACAGGCTATCGTTACCCGGCGTACCTCGGATGGGGTTCGGGTCCGGCTGGCCTTGTGCGGGGCTCACGCTCAAACTGAAATCCTGGCTTACGCTGGCGCCACTGTCGTCCGTGGCAATAAGGCGCAGAAGCACATCACCCGCCGTACCGGTCGGCGGAGTACCGCTGAAGCCGCCGGTCACAGGGTCAAACGCCAGCCACGAGGGTAGCGGCGAACCATCGGCCAGGGTGGCGCTATAGTGCAAGGTATCGCCCGGATCCGGGTCGATGAAGCTGTCGGCTTCGGGGGTGTAGCTCCAGGGCTGCCCTTCCTTGGCCTGTTGCGGTGTGAGCGCAATCCCCACTTCAGGAGCGTCATTGCGATTGATGATGTCCAGTGTGAAGTCCTGGAATGTGCTTTCGCCATCCGGGTCCGTCGCCGTTACGCGAATCGACAGCGTGCCCACATCGGCGTTTTCGGGCGTGCCGCTGAACTGGCCTGTCGCGGCATCGAATATCAGCCACGACGGCAGGGCGCTGCCATCCACGCGTTTCGCCCCAAGGCGCAGTGCGTCTCCATCCGGGTCGGTGAAGGCCCCCGTGGGCAGGTCATAGCTGAAGCGCTGATCCTGCTCGATTGTCTGCCGGGCCTCCAAGGGAACGCCTGCTTTCGGGGCTTCATTGCCGGGTTTCGGATCGGGATCGGGGGGCGGGTTCACCGGGGTGGACGGCAGGGTGATCCCCAGTGCGCCATCGCTGTAGTTTTGGAAGATCACTTGTCCGGCTTGCCCCGTGACCCGTATCGTCAGTTGCCCGCCGTCTCGGTTCAGGCTGTAGCGGCCATCCGTGCTTTCCCAGTGCTGATCGCTGCGCTTGAGGAGCCCTTTTCCGTCAATCAGCACGCCGTCGAGATAGACACGCCCTACCCCATCGGCATCCTGAACCGTGGTCACGCCGCCGGCGGACAGGGCATTGCTGAACAGCAGGTACTGGTCATTGCCTTCCGTGTCGGTAATCGTGTCCGTACCTCCACTGAAGTGATATGTGTCGTTGCCCGACGCATCCTGCTGGGTGTCGTCCCCCGCGCCGCCTCGAAAGAAGTCATTTCCGCTGCCGCCAATCAGGGTGCTGCCATCGCTGCCGGCAAACAGGCCGTCGTTGCCGGCTCCGCCGTCCAGAAGATCACGCCCGCTTCCACCGTACAACAGGTCGTCTCCGGCTTCGCCGTACAACCGGTCCTGGTCGCCGTCCGCCTCTTCCGCATGCAGTTGGTCGTGACCGTCCCCACCATGCAAAATGTCGGCCCCGCTTCCCGCGTAAAGAATGTCGTTCCCCGCCGCCGAGCCGCTGGGCAGGGGAACGCTGTCATCGCCGTACAGGATGTCGTTGCCTTCATCGCCATACAGGGTGTCGTCCCCCGTTTGCCCGGCAATCCAGTCATTGCCCGCGCCACCGTGCAGAAGGTCGCTGCCACCGCCGTCCATGACGCGGGTGTCCGTACTCAAGCCCAGGGTGGGGGTGACGCGGTAGTCGTTTTCGTCAAACTGGATTTTCCATTGGAATACGGTATTGGGATAGACGGCAAAGCCACCCACGATTTTTCCGATATAGGCGCCCTGCGCCTGGTCCCAGGTATATTCCCGAGTGATGTTCGGTTCGCTGATGGTGTTGTAGCGGCGATAGGGTTCAAGATGGGCATCGCCAAGTATCAGGTCGTCACCGCCGCCCGCTTGTATCTCATCATTACCCGAGCCACCGGTCAGTACATCGGCTTTGCTGCTTCCGTACAGGAGGTCTTCACCTTTGCCTCCCATCAGCCAGTCGCCTTGGGCGGCGCCTTCGTTGTATTGCATCCCAAAGTCGCTGTCCATGGCGAGCAGCGTGTCGTCGCCAATCCCGCCATTGAGGATGTCGATGTCGTCTCCTCCAATCAGGGTGTCGATGTCCTGGCTCGCCTTGTCGGCATCCCCTACGCTCGGGCCGCCAAGAAGGTAGTCGTTACCGCCTTTGCCCAGGAGGATGTCGTTCCCAAGGTTCCCAAGGCCAACGTCGTTGTCGCTGCCCAAAAA
>JAQVHL010000031.1 GCA_028696185.1 Halothiobacillaceae bacterium | reverse complement strand
CCCTGCAGACCGGCATGAGCCTTGCTGACGGCAGCATCGCCGCTGCCCGTCGCCATGACCACATCCTTCTGCTCCCCAGTGAAGAAGGCGTGGATCGCGATCTGGCCAGCAATCGCAGCATCCAGCAGGTTCTGTCCAACAGCACCCTGCTCACCAGCGCGCCATTCCCGTCCAGCACGGGTGGGGATAACGGCTACGTCGTTCCCTGGGTTGTCGGTCGTGCCCAGTACGGCAATATCATTGCCACCGCAATCACCGACAGTACCGGCGTAGCCTCCACCCTGATGACCTACCCGGTATCGCGCATCAACCAGATCGCCCTGCTCAGCGCTGAAGCTGTCGACACCGGTGTTACCACTGTCGAAGGCGCTTACTACGCCGGTATCGCACAGGCCACGCTGTCCTCCTCTGTCACCGAAGTAGCCGCCAATACCACCACCCCGGTCACCATGTGCGTGGCCGATGCCAACAGCGTACCGATGAAGAACACCTCCATCGGGTACAGCGGCGGCGCCGGCAAGGTTGTGGTCAACTACACCGGCAACTTCGCCGATGGCGACCAGCCGATTGTCACCGGTGAAAGCGGCTGCAGCAGCTTCTACATCATCGCGCAGGGCCAGATGCCGGGCAGTGATGACCTCAAGCTCAACTTCTTCGCGGCTGGCGCCGTGCCGGTGGAAATCACCGTCAAGGGGCCGGGCGAAGGGCAGGTCTTTGCTCAGGTACAGTCCGCTTCCTGCAGTGGGGGGAACAGTACTAGCACGCCGAAACAGCCCTGCACGGGCTCGGCCGAAATCGTAGTCACTGTCTACGATGACAACGGCAATGTCATGGTCGGCGTGCCGGTGAGCGCTTCGATGGATAGTGCAACCAGCATTACCGTCGAGCCTTCGGTGACCGATGAAAACGGCCAGGTGACTATCACAGTGGCCTACCAAACAACCGAGAACAAGGCGGAACTCAAAATCGAGATTCCAGGCGGTGCAACCAAGACTGTAGGCCTGCCGGGCCTTCCTCAGTAACCCGCACTTAGCAATCGCCCCAAAACCGCCGGCTCTGCCGGCGGTTTTTTTTTGCCGCTGCCCCTCCCCCCGCTTGTTTTTCCCCCCGCGCCTTGGCATAAAACCCGCCATGGATACGCGCAGTCTCTTTCTGGTCGGCCCCATGGGCGCCGGCAAAAGCACCACCGGGCGCCTTCTGGCGCGTACGCTCGGCTATGAGTTCATCGACTCGGACAAAATCGTCGAAGAACGCACCGGCGCCAGCATTCCCTTGATCTTCGAAATCGAGGGTGAGGAAGGCTTTCGCCAGCGTGAAATCCAGGCCATAGAAGAAGTCACCCGGCAACCGGGCATTGTCCTCGCCACGGGAGGAGGCGCCATACTGCGCCCGGAAAACCGCCAGACTCTGCGCGAGCGCGGCGTCGTGATTTATCTGCATGCCCCTGTCGAGCAGCAATTGCAGCGCACCGCGCACGACAAGAACCGTCCACTGTTGCTCACCGATGACCGCCGGGGCCGGCTGACTGAGCTCATGCGCATCCGGGAGCCCCTCTACCGGGAACTGGCACATATCCTGGTCGACACCGAACACCTGACGCCGCGCCGGGTGGTCAACCAGATACTGCGTCAGCTGAACGCCCTCGCCCGCTAACGAGCACTCGGCCGCTGTCATGACCCGAAGCTTAAATGGGGCTTGCCAAGCAAAGGTTTGCAGAACAGGCCGAACGAAGGAAAATCCCCCTTGGCTTCGCCATGACCGGCGTGCTCAGCGCAGGGTAGCTCGGCCGGGATATCCTGCCCCGACAGACCTCAAACCTTCTTTTTGCCTCCCCTTAAAACACAAATGACGCATCCCGCCCTGCAACAAGCACGTCACGGCCAGACAAGGGCACTGCGAATCGGGCGGCGTGCCCCGTGCTGAGGTAAGATTAATCACCCGACAACCGTAGCGTCCGTACCCTGCCGCATGAACATGAAATCCCTTATTGTCGATCTTGACGAGCGCAGCTACCCCATCCACATCGGTCCCGGCCTGCTCGGGAAGCCCAACTTGCTGCGTCAGTACATCCCCGGTCGCACGGCCCTGGTGGTCACCAACACCACGGTCGGGCCCCTGTACCGCGCGCGTCTGGACGAAGCGCTGGAGGGTCTGCGTCACGCCACGGTCACCTTGCCCGATGGCGAGGCCTACAAAAACATGCAGACGCTGGGGGTGATTCTCGATGCCCTGATGGAAAACCGTTTTGACCGCAACACCACGGTTATCGCCCTGGGCGGCGGCGTGGTGGGTGACATCGCCGGCTTTGCCGCTGCCTGCTATCAGCGCGGTGTGCACTTCATCCAGATCCCCACCACCTTGCTTGCCCAGGTGGATTCCTCCGTCGGGGGCAAAACCGGGGTCAATCATCCGGGTGGAAAGAACATGATCGGCGCCTTCCACCAGCCCCGCTGCGTGATCGCCGACACCGATACGCTCAATACCCTGCCCGACCGTGAGCTTTCGGCCGGACTTGCGGAAGTCATCAAATACGGATTGATACGAGAGCGTGCCTTCCTCGACTGGATCGAGACCCATATGTCGTCCTTGCGCGCCCGCGACCCCGACACCCTCGCTACAGCCATCGAAACCTCCTGCCGCATCAAGGCCGACATCGTGGGCAAGGACGAACGCGAAAGCGGCCTGCGCGCCCTGCTCAACCTCGGGCATACCTTCGGTCACGCCATCGAAAATGCCATGGGCTACGGCGAATGGCTTCACGGCGAAGCCGTCGGGGCGGGACTGTGCATGGCCGCCGGATTTTCACAGCGCCTGGGCTGGCTCAATGAGACCGATGTCGCCCGAGTAAACCGCCTTGTCGCCGCCGCCGGCCTGCCGACCCATGCACCGGCCGGGCTGGATGCCGAAGGTTTTCTGCAGCGCATGGGTATCGACAAGAAAGTGCAGGATGGCAAGCTGCGCCTGGTATTGATGAAGGCTCTGGGCGAATCGGTTCTTACCGACGACTTCCCGCTGCAGCGTCTGCATGAATTTCTACACGATTACCCGCGTGCCTGACAGAATGTTGCAAAATGTTTTTCAGCCACTTGCTGATTCCCCTTACCGACCGCCGAGAAGCCGCGCATGAATGCCAACCCAGCCCAACGCGAAGAACAGTCGGATCTGATTCTCCACCTGCTCAAGTACGGTGACCGCATCATCCTCGTTCACACCGAGGATACAAGCCAACTACCCGCCTTTACCGACCTGCTTGCACAAAAGGCCGGCCAAACGCTGAAGCTGGCCCGCGTGCAGGCTGCGCCGGCGCTGGGTAGCGAAGAAATGCTCGGTACGGCCCTGCCTGAGTTTGGCCTTGCCGTCGATATGGGCGAATCCGCCCTGCATGCACTGGAAACACGACTCCCCGAACAACTGCCTGGACTGCAGCGGGCGGTCCTGGTCGTCGAGGACGCACAGCAACTCGGCACGGCCGAGCTGGACGGGCTGGTCAGCACACTGCAACGCGTGGAACGCCTGGCGCCGGCCCGTTTTCGCCTCGTGCTTCTAGGCCACAGCGACCTCACTCGCCGCCTCGCGGGCCTGCCCTCCATGCAGAGCGAAACCACACAGGTGTATGCCCTTAACCTGGGCGGCGAGCGCAACGAAACAACAGCTATCCCCGAGCCGCCACTTGCGGAACAGGACGCCCCGGCTGTCGAAATCCCCCCCGCACCCGAGGTGGATACCACACCCCCGCCCTTTGGTCCTGAAAGCTCCCGGATCGACGAACCCGCCACATCTGCATCCAAACCCATCCCATGGAAACTGGCCATTCTTGGGATCAGCGCCCTATCCGTTCTGACGGCCATTGCGCTGGCCCTGATTTCCAGCGCCCCCGACAAGCCCGAGGATAGCGGCCAGAGCGCGCGTGTCGTCGTCCCCCTGCAGCCGGAAACGACCGGTGCCGTGCCTGCCTCTCCGAGCCCCACGCCGCCAGGCGTCCCGCCGATGGCCGCTCTGCCGCCTTCCCCGCCTCCGCCGCTGCCCCCCCCGGTAACACCGACGGCCTCCCCGGCGCCCCTGCCGCCAGCGCCTCCGGCCCCTCTCCCCACCATCGCACCTGAACCGGTGAAGGAGGTGCCTGCCACACCCAAGGCCCCGGAAAAACCACAGCTCCCCCCCCCGGAGAGGAAAGACGCCGATAGCAAGGCCCCGCCCCCTCCTGCGGCGCCCAAAAAACCTGAAACGGTGGAAAAGGCGCCGGCTAAGCCGGCCAAGCCCGCGCCAGCGGGCGACTGGTTTGCCTCGCAGAAGGCCAGCCACTATGTCCTGCAGATCATTTCCCTGCAGGATGAGAAGGCCATTCAGACCTTTGCGGCCAAAAATGGCCTCAAAGCCAGTGAAGTACACAGCTTCCGCCAGGTGCGCGATGGAAAGACCCTGCACACACTCACCTACGGCCTCTACCCCAGCGCCGATGCCGCCAGGGCGGCACTGGCCAAGCTGCCCGAACCCGTGCGCAAGCTGACCCCCTACCCGCGCAGCATCGAATCGGTACGCCAGGCCAGCAAGTCCAGATAAGGCAAACTCAAACGGCGAATCGGCCAGGGCGTTGAAAAAACCTTTTCAACGCCCCGGCCGAAGAATCCGCACCGCCTGGGGCGTCATGGGGCCGGAGCAATAAAGAAGCCTTTGCCACAGAGGACACGACGCACCGAAGCCTCAGCCCCTGCCCCCCAATGCGCGCACCTGCTTCTTGAAGCCCGCCTCGTTGCGCTGGCCGCTGGCTTCCAGTGTCTCAAAGCGCGTATCCATCAGATCGGCCAGCTTGTCCAGCCGGTCATCCGGGCTGGGATGAGTGGAAAACAGCAGTTCAAACCCCGCTCCGCCAGCGCTCGCCGAATACATCTGCAATACGCGGGGCAGACCATAGGGGTCGTAGCCTGCCCGTGCGGCAAAGACCACGCCCATGCGGTCAGCCTGATACTCATCACCCTTGTCCAGGCCCGAGCTGTACACGCCACGGGAAAGATTGACCAAGGGAACATACTCCGCCTTGCCCTGCGACTCCGCGAGGCTGCCAGCCAGCCCGGCCAGAGCGCCGGCCCGATCCTGCTTGAGCATCGTTTTCACGTAATGGCCCTTCACCACATGCGCGATTTCATGGCCGAGCACACCGGCCAGCTCCGCCTCATCGTGCAGGCGCATGAACAACCCGCGCGTGATGAGCACATAACCCGCCGGGGCGGCGAAAGCATTCACGGTATCCGAATCGATCACCGCAAAGCGCCATTCAACATCCTTCGCATCCGACTGGCTGGCCACCCAGCGCCCCACCTGGTTCACGTACTGTTGCACGCCGTTGTGCTTCACCAACGGCGCCGTGCCCAGCAGCAGCGCGGTCGCATCGCGGCCCATGGCCTCCTCCTCTTCCGGGCTCACCGTGCGCGACAGGGTTTGCGCCAGCTTACCGGCCCCCGTTGCCAGCTCCATCACATTGATATTGCGTACATCGATGGTCTGACACCCGGCAAGCGCCAGCGCGCCGCAGCCCCCCAGCACACCCGCCCGAACCGACCGTAAAAAAACTGTATTCATGGCTTTCCCCTTCACTCGGCCTGCGCCTTGTCCGTGGCGGACGGTTCATCGTCGGGCGACAGGAATGCCACCGATTGCGGCGCTAGGCGAAGATCGCGGGCATGCGCCTGGGCCGCCCCCAGCGAGACGCGGTAACGCTCCATCCGCCGAACTTCCGCCAGATCCGGCGCGGCACGCTCAAGGCGATCACGGGTCACACCCTTGGTTCCCGTGGTCGCCGTCGCACCGCTGCTACCGGTCCGCGCCACATTGCCCAAGGTGGCCAGACCGGACACCAGCCCCTCGCCGCTCTGCGCGGACACCGCGCGCACATTGAGCAGGCGTACCCAGCCGGTATGGCCCGCCGCAGAACGAACCTGCGTCCACCCGCCCTGATTGAGCAGGATCTCCACCGACGCCTCCCCCGGCAGGGTTTCCAGAACCGTGGCATCAATGAAGGGCTTGGCGCGCAATTGCGTATCACGCACCAGCGTGCCCGGTTCGGCCTGGACACACAGGGTCAATAGCGCCAGCGGCAGCACCGCCCCCCAGCGCAGCAGATTCGCGTTCATGGATCGACTCTCCCTGGATTGCGATTGGGTTCGAACAGACGGACAGGATGCTCGCGGCCCTTGACCTGGGTTTCGCCGCGATCGACAAACACGAACCACCCCGGCGCGCGAGCCTCACAGGCCAGACGGGTCGCCTCGGAAACCAGCACGCGCGCGACACCCTTGGTGCAGCCCTCGATGCGACTGGCGAGATTGACGGTATCTCCGATAGCAGTGTAGTCCAGCCGACGCGAGGAGCCGAGAAAACCGACCACGGCCGGGCCGGTGTGAATCCCGATCCCGATGTCGAAAGCCAAACCGCTTTCGGCCAGCTCCCGCTGAAACGCCAAAAGCCGTTCCTGCATGTCCAGGGCGGCATCCACAGCCTGTACCGCGTGATCCGGGTTGTCCACCGGCGCCCCCCAGAAGGCCATGATCGCATCGCCAATGAACTTATCGAGCGTCCCGTCATGAGCAAAGATCACCTCGACCTGCGCATCGAAATAGCGATTGAGCAGATGCACGATTTCTTCGGGCGAACGCGACTCGGACAGCGAGGTGAACCCCCGGATATCCGAAAAAAGCACGCTGATCTCGCGTGAACGGCCCACCTCGGCCGCGCCTACCAGACCACCGCTGGCCAGCGTGCGCACCACGCGCGGATCCAGGAAGCGCCCGAACAGCTGCAAGGCGCGCTCACGCGCCGCGCGCTCTCCCAGGTAAGCCAGCAGGGCGCAGGCGGCAAAATACAGCCAGACGCCGGCCAGCATCGAAAAAGGCAACCACAGACGATCAAACACCAAAGCCTGATAGGCCAGTAGCGCAGCCGCCCCCGTCAGCAGGGCCAGCGTTCCAGCCTGATACAGCGGATTCCACTTACGCCGCGTCGCCCAGGCCACGCCCAGGCTAAGCACAATGCCCACCAGCAGAGTCCACAGCGAGGACACCGGACGCAGATCATCCCCGTGCAGCAGATTGGCCAGCGCCGTGGCCAGCAACACCGGCCCCGGCGTGCTCCCGGACAGCGGCGTCGGGCGCAGATCGTGCAGACCGGGGGCCGCCGCGCCGATAATCACGATCTTCCCGCGCAGATCGGGCACGCCCTCGGGCCGCTCCTTCAGGCTCTCAAGATACAGACGGCCATACGACAGACGTGTGAACGGCGCACCGAAAAAATGCAGGCGCAGACTCTCGGCTGACGGCAGCTCCACCCCCAGATCAGCCGCCACGCGAGCCGGCAACGCGGGCAGAAACCAGCCCTCATACGGATAGCGCAGCCAGTAGCGCCGCCCGACCCCATCCGCATCCTCCAGAAAATTAATCAACCCGGTGCGCCACAACTCGGGAGAAAGCGCCTTGGGCGCCAAAAGCGGCAGCCGCGCATCGCTCTGCGCCTGCGGCCCAGGACGCACCGCCATGAGCGGCGGCAGATCGGCCAGCCGCGAGCCGACGCCATCCACCACCACCAGCGGCAGATAGGCCGGATAACGGCGCAGGGCCTCTTCGAACAAAGCATCGCTCTGGGGGCGAAACAGGTCCGGCTCGCTGAAAATCAGATCAAACACCACCGCACGCGGTGCCTGCATGCCGATGAAGTCCAGAAGCTCCCCATGCACGGCGCGCGGCCAGGGCCAGTTGCCGACCAGCTCAAGCAGGCGCGGATCGTCCAGGCTGTCCTGATCGATTTCCACCAGCACGATCTCCTCGGGCGGAACGCGTGATTTCGCCTCCAGGCGCAACAGCATGTCCCCCAGGGTCGCATCCAGCCGGAACCAGGGCTCCCCCAGAGCCAGCACGACCTGCCCTGCCAAGGCCATTCCCAAGAGCAGCGCGAACACCCCGCGTTGCGACATGCGTCTCTCTCCCATCGCTCGCACTGAGCTGATTCTGGATGAGCCCCGGCCGATTGCCGAAAAAAAACTTATCCGGGCGGCGCCCACCGATGTCAACAGGACGCGCATCAGGCAAAAAATTCAGGCCCGATTGAAATACAGGCACCCGCATCGGGTTGAACCCCTGAGGCGCGGTGAGTAGAATAACCGCCCATTTGTCCGCCCCGCCCCGGGACGCCTCTTAAAGAACTCACCGCTTTGCGGCTTTACGCCGAGGACCTGTGCTCGTGAAGAACACCCCGCCTGTTTCCGGTCTGTACTCCCCCGACTTCGAGAAAGAGAACTGCGGCTTCGGCCTGATCGCCCATATGGACGACACGCCCAGCCACACTCTGGTGAAGACCGCCATCGAGGCGCTGGCACGCATGACCCACCGCGGCGGGATTTCGGCGGACGGTAAATCCGGCGACGGCTGCGGCCTGCTGCTGAAGAAGCCCGACGCGTTCATGCGCAGCGAAGCCGCCCGGCTCGGCTTCACCCTGGGCGAGCTCTACGCGGTAGGCGTGGTGTTCCTGAGCCAGGACGCGGCACAGGCAGACACGGCGCGGCGTGCACTGGAGTCGGCCCTTGCCGCCCAGGGGCTCGTCGTGGCCGGCTGGCGTGTCGTCCCCTCCGATGCCTCCGTGCTCGGCCGTCAGTCGCGCGAGAAACTCCCGGTCATCGAGCATCTGTTCGTCAACGCACCCGAAGGCATGGACGCGCGCTGCTTCGACACCCGCCTGTTCGTTGCCCGCCGCGTCGCGGAAAAGGCGCTCACGGGCGATGCCACCTTCTATGTACCCTCGCTCGCCTCGCAGGTCATCTCCTACAAGGGCCTGCTGATGCCCGAAGACCTGCCGCGCTTTTACCTCGACCTGCAGGACGAGGCGCTGGCCAGCTCCCAGTGCGTGTTCCACCAGCGCTTTTCCACCAACACCTTCCCGGAATGGCGCCTGGCGCAGCCGTTCCGCTATCTGGCCCACAACGGCGAGATCAACACCATCCGCGGCAACCGCAACTGGGCGCTGGCGCGTTCGTACAAATTCGAAACCCCGCTGATCCCGGACATGGAAGCCATCCGCCCGCTGGTCAACGTTACCGGTTCCGACTCCTCCAGCATGGACAACATGCTCGAAGCGCTGATCGCCGGCGGCGTGGACATGCTGCGCGCCATGCGCCTGATCGTGCCGCCCGCCTGGCAGAACGTCGAGCACATGGACCCGGATCTGCGCGCCTTCTATGAATACCACTCCATGCACATGGAGCCCTGGGACGGTCCGGCCGGCATCGTGATGACCGACGGGCGCTTCGTCGCCTGCGCCATGGACCGCAACGGCCTGCGTCCGGCGCGCTGGGTCATCACCCGTGATCGTCACATCACCCTCGCCTCCGAAATCGGCGTGTGGGACTACGCGCCCGAGGACGTGGTACGCAAGGGCCGCGTGCGCCCCGGCCAGATCGTGGCCGTGGACACCGCCAGCGGCACCCTTCTGAACCCCGAGGACGTGGACGGTCTGCTCAAAGACCGCAAACCCTACCGCGAGTGGCTCAAGAACCATGCGGTGCGCCTGAAATCCACCCTGGATGCCGACGTACTGGCCGAAGCACCGATGGACGACGCCACCCTCGCCGTCCACGAGAAAATGTTCCTGGTCAGCTTCGAAGAACGTGACCAGGTACTGCGCGTGCTGGCCGAAGACGGCCAGGAAGCCATTGGCTCCATGGGTGACGACACCCCGATGGCCGTACTCTCCGCCACCGAACGCTCGGTATACGACTACTTCCGCCAGCAGTTCGCCCAGGTCACCAACCCGCCGATCGACCCGCTGCGCGAAGCCATCGTCATGTCGCTGGAAACCTGCATCGGCGCCGAGCGTAACGCTTTCGAGGAAACCCCGGAACACGCACACCGCCTGCTGCTGGAATCCCCGGTGCTGACCGAGGGCCGCTTCAAGGCCCTGCTCGCAGTGCAGGACCCGGCCTGGCGCCACGCGCGCATCGACCTGAACTACGACGCCACCTCAAGCCTGGATGCGGCCCTGCGCCGCCTCTGCGACGAAGCCGTGGCCGCCGTGCGCGACGGCGCGGTCGTACTGGTACTCTCCGACCGCTCGATTGCCCGCGACCGTCTGCCCGTGCACGCCCTGCTCGCCACCGGCGCGGTTCACCACCGCCTGATCGCCGAGGGCCTGCGCTGCGACGCCAACCTTGTCATCGAGACCGGAACCGCGCGCGACCCGCACCACTTCGCCTGCCTGATTGGCTATGGCGCCACCGCCGTCTACCCGTACCTCGCCTATGAAAGCATCGCCGGCATGGTGCGCAGTGGCGAGATCACTGGCAAGAGCGCCGAAAAACTCGCTGCCAACTTCCGCAAAGGCATCGACAAGGGCCTGTACAAGGTCATGTCGAAGATGGGCATCTCCACCATCGCCAGCTACCGCGGCTCGCAGCTGTTCGAAATCATCGGCCTGTCCGACGAGGTCGTCCACACCTGCTTCAAGGACACCACCAGCCGCCTGAAGGGCGCCGGTTTCGCCGAGCTGGAAGCCGACCAGCGCCACCTCGCCCGCGAGGCATGGATCGCGCGCAAGCTGCCGCGTCAGGGCGGCCTGCTCAAGTACATTGACGGCGGCGAATACCACGCCTACAACCCGGATGTGGTCCGCACCCTGCAGGAAGCGGTCAACACCGGCGACTACGCGATCTGGACGCAGTACGCCGCACACGTCAACGAACGCCCGGTCGCCACCCTGCGCGACCTCTTCGCCCTGCGCCGCGACACCACGCCCATCCCGCTGGACGAAGTCGAGCCCGTCGAAGCCATTCTCAAGCGCTTCGACTCCGCCGGCATGTCGCTGGGCGCGCTCTCCCCCGAGGCGCACGAGACCCTGGCCGAGGCAATGAACCGCCTGGGTGCGCGCTCCAATTCCGGCGAAGGCGGTGAAGACCCGGCGCGCTACGGCACCGTCAAGATGTCGAAGATCAAGCAGATCGCCTCCGGGCGCTTCGGCGTCACCCCGCATTACCTGGTCAATGCCGAAGTGCTGCAGATCAAGGTCGCCCAAGGCGCCAAACCCGGCGAAGGCGGCCAGCTGCCCGGCAACAAGGTCGACGAAACCATCGCCCGCCTGCGCTACGCGCGTCCCGGCATCTCGCTGATTTCCCCGCCGCCGCACCACGACATCTACTCGATCGAAGACCTCGCACAGCTGATTTTCGACCTCAAGCAGGTCAACCCGCAGGCGCTGGTTTCGGTCAAGCTCGTGGCCGAACCGGGCGTCGGCACCATCGCCGCCGGCGTGGCCAAGGCCTATGCCGACCTCATCACCATCTCCGGCTACGATGGCGGCACCGGCGCCTCGCCGCTCACCTCGGTCAAGTACGCCGGCTCCCCCTGGGAGCTGGGCCTGTCCGAAGCGCACCAGACCCTGCGCGCCAACGACCTGCGCGGCAAGGTCCGCCTGCAGACCGACGGTGGCCTGAAAACCGGCCTGGATGTCATCAAGGCCGCCATCCTGGGTGCGGAAAGCTTCGGCTTCGGCACCGGCCCGATGATCGCCATGGGCTGCAAGTTCCTGCGCATCTGCCACCTGAACAACTGCGCCACCGGCGTGGCCACCCAGAATCAGGTGCTGCGCTTCAAGCACTTCAAGGGCAATGTCGAGAAAGTGATGAACTATTTCCGGTTCATCGCCATGGAAACCCGCGAACTCATGGCCCACCTGGGCGTGCGCAGCATGGAAGAGCTGATCGGCCGCGCCGACCTGCTGGAAGTCCTCTCCGGTAGCACGGCCAAGCAGCAGAAGCTCGACCTCAGCCCCATCGTCTCCGACGGCGGGCTCGCCTCCGACCTGCCGGTATGCTGCGCTGCACCGCACAACGACCCGCACGACAAGGGCCTGCTGGCCGAAGAAATCGTCCGCGCTGTCCTGCCCGCCATTGAGGCCAAGACCGGCGGCGAATTCCACTTCACCGTCAAAAACACCGCCCGCTCCATCGGTGCGCGCCTCTCCGGTGAGATCGCCCGTCGTCACGGCAACCTGGGCATGGAGGACGCACCGATCACCGTGCGCCTGACCGGCGTGGTCGGCCAGAGCTTCGGCGTCTGGAACGCCGGCGGCCTGCACATGATCCTCGAAGGCGATGCCAACGACTATGTCGGCAAAGGCATGGCCGGCGGCAAGCTTGTGCTCATGCCGCCCAAGGGCAGCACATTCGCCACCCACGAAACCCCGATCCTCGGCAACACCTGCCTGTACGGCGCGACCGGCGGCAAGCTGTTCGCTGCCGGAACCGCGGGCGAGCGTTTCGGCGTGCGCAACTCCGGTGCCTTCGCGGTCATCGAAGGCTGCGGTGACCACGGCTGCGAATACATGACCGGCGGCACCGTCACCGTGCTCGGTCGCACCGGAGTGAACTTCGGCGCCGGCATGACCGGCGGCTTCGCCTACGTCCTTGACGAGGAGAACCACTTTGTCGACCGCTACAACCACGAGCTGATCGACATACACCGCCTCGTCCCGGCCCAGATGGAAGCCCACCGCCAACACCTGCGCGGCATCCTTGAAACCCATTTCGCGGAAACCGCAAGCCCGCGCGCCCGCGACATCCTCGACAACTTCGAACGCTACGTCGCCCAGTTCTGGCTGGTCAAACCCAAGGCCGCCGACATCGATGCGCTGCTCGCCACGCTGGAGGACGCCGCCTGAGAAAGGCGGCGCCGCAAGGCCGGCCCGATGGCGCAACTCCCACGTTCGTTCATCGATGAAGTCCTGGCGCGCACCGACATCGTCGAGGTGATCGGTGCGCGCGTCCCGCTGAAGAAAAAGGGCCGCGAGTATTCCGCCTGCTGCCCTTTTCACAACGAAAAAACCCCCTCGTTTTACGTCTCGCCCGACAAGCAGTTCTATCACTGCTTCGGCTGCGGCGCGCATGGCGACGCCCTGCGCTTTTTAATGGAACACGAACGGCTGGACTTCCACGAAGCCGTCGAACTGCTCGCCCGCCAGGCCGGTCTGGACATGCCGCGCGACGACACCCCCGACCCCGATGCCGCCTTAAAGCCCCTCTTCGACATCCTCGAACGCAGCGCGCAGCTCTACCAGCAAACCCTGCTTTCCAGCCCCGAGGCCGTGAGCTACCTCAAAAAGCGCGGCGTACAAGGTGAAACCGCCGCCCTGTTCCGCCTGGGCTACGCCCCCGCTGCAAGGGATTTCCTGCTACGTGAACTCGGCCCGACCCCGCAGGCGCGCGAACACCTGCTGCAAGCCGGGCTCGTCATCCGTCGCGATGACGGAAGCATCTATGACCGCTTCCGCGAACGCATCCTCTTCCCGCTGCGCGACCGGCGCGGGCGGGTCATCGGCTTCGGCGGACGCCTGCTTGACCGCCCGGCTCCCAACGCGCCCAAGTACCTCAACTCCCCCGAAACCCCGGTCTTCCACAAGGGGCAAGGGCTGTACGGGCTGTATGAGTCTCGCAAGGCCGACAGCCGCCCCGAGCGCCTGATCGTCGTCGAAGGGTACATGGACGTGCTCATGCTCGCCCAACACGGCCTGCGCAATGTCGTCGCCACCCTTGGTACCGCCACCACCGCCGAACAGATCGACAACCTGTTTCACCAGACCGCCACCATCCTGCTTTGCTTCGACGGTGACGAAGCCGGCCGGCGAGCCGCCTGGAAAGCCGTCAACGTCGCCCTGCCCATGATGCAGGATGGCCGCGACCTGCGCGTTTTGTTCCTACCCGGTGGAGAAGACCCGGACAGCCTGGTCCGACGGGAGGGCCTGGACGCCTTCCGGCACCGGCTCGACAACGACGCCCTGAGCTTCGATGCCTACCTGCTGCACGCCCTGGACGAGCGCCACCCCGGCCGTGACGCCCCCGGCCTCACCCGCCTCGTCGATGAAGGACGCACCCTGATCGACAAGCTGCCGCAAGGCACCTTGCGCCGGCTGATGTTCACCCGCCTGAACGAACACGCCGGGCTCGCACGCCGTCCCTTCGTACCCGCAGAGCGCCGCCACAACGGCTGGAGCGGACGTGGCCAGCCCCCCGTATCGGACGCGCCGCGCCTGCCCCCCGCACCGCTGCCGACACCGGTTCGCCGCTTCGTCCAGACCCTGCTCGACATCGGCCTGCGCTGGCCGGCGGTGCTGGCCGCCCCCCCCAGCCTGCCGACCGGCGAAGCTCAGGATGAACTTGACCTGCTGCGCCGCGTGCTTGAAATGCGCCGCAACGCCCCTACACAAGCAAGCAGCGCCCTGCTGGACACACTGGCCGCACACCCGCAACGCGCCCTGCTCGCCCAGGCCATCGAACAGCCCACACCCGGCCTCAATGACGAAGAAGCCGCCCGCCGCGCTTTCACCGACACACTCGCCCGCCTGGACAGCCAGCTACGCCGTGAAGAAACCCGGCGCAAACTGCGCACACAGCCTGGCAACGCCCCCAACAAGGACATCGAAACCCTGCGCGACCTGATGAAAGACCGCAACACCGATTGATCCCCCCTCTCATCTCACAAAAAACCACGTGCACCGTGAAACGAGCCGCCAAAGCTGTTATACTTTCGCGTTTCTCACACCTTGCGCGGCCTGTCCCCATCCATGTTCGACGATCAGCAGACCAGCCTGAAAGAACTCATCGCCCGCGGTAAAGAACAGGGCTACCTGACCTATGCCGACGTGAACGATCACCTCCCCGAGGGCGTCATCGACCCCGAACAGGTGGAGGACATCATCGCCTTCATTTCCGACGTGGGCATCCAGGTCTTCGAAACCGCCCCGGACGCCGACGAACTCGTGCTGGCCGAAGGCACGGTCACCCCGGACGAAGACGTCGCCGAAGAAGCCGTCGCCGCGCTGGCCTCCGTGGACGCCGAATTCGGCCGCACCACCGACCCCGTGCGCATGTACATGCGCGAGATGGGCACCGTCGAACTGCTCACCCGCCAGGGCGAGATAGAAATCGCCAAGCGCATCGAAGAAGGCCTGCGTGACGTCATGGCCTCACTGGCCTGCTACCCCGTCACCCTCACCTCCATCCTTGAGGAATACGCCCGGTTTGAACGCGGCGAACAGCGCCTGACCGACATCATCACCGGCTTCGTCAACCTCAACGAGGACGAGGAAGCCGCCGTCGCGGCCGAGGAAGAAGAAGCAGACACCCTGCCCTTCGAGGAAGAAACCGAAGAAGGCAAACTCAAGAAAGCCGACGAAGAAGAGGAAGAAGAGGAAGCCGAAGGTGAAGGCGAAGAAGAAGCCGCCACCTTCGCCCTCGACCCCAACGAGGCCAAGACCCGCTTCGAGGCCCTGCGCGCCCTCCACCTGCGCCTGCAGGCCCGTGAAGACGTACAGGCCGAGATCGAAGCCCAGCTGCTGGAACTCAAGCTCAATCCGGCCCTCACCGAACGCCTCATCACCCAGGTGCGCGGCACCATCGACCGCGTGCGCGGCCTGGAACGCCAGATGCTCTCCCTGTGCGTCAACCGGGGCGGCATGCCGCGTCAGTTGTTCATCGAAACCTTCCCCGGCCGCGAAAGCGATGCGGCCTGGCTCAAGGTCATGATGGAAAAATTCGGCGCCAAGCTTGAAGCCAACGCCTTCGAACTTGAACGCCTGCAAAAGCGCATCGGCCAGGTCGAACGTGACAACGGGCTCAGCGTCCAGCAGCTCAAGGAAATCAACCGCCGCATGGCCGTCGGCGAAGCCAAGGCCCGCCGCGCCAAGAAAGAAATGATCGAGGCCAACCTGCGCCTGGTCATCTCCATTGCCAAAAAATACACCAACCGTGGCCTGCAGTTCCTCGACCTGATCCAGGAAGGCAACATCGGCCTGATGAAAGCTGTAGACAAGTTCGAATACCGTCGCGGCTACAAATTCTCGACCTACGCCACCTGGTGGATCCGCCAGGCGATCACACGCTCGATCGCCGACCAGGCGCGCACCATCCGCATCCCGGTGCATATGATCGAGACCATCAACAAGCTCAACCGCGTCAGCCGACAGATGCTCCAGGAAATGGGCCGCGACCCCACGCCGGAAGAACTGGCCGAACGCATGGACATGCCCGAAGAGAAAGTCCGCAAAGTCCTCAAGATCGCCAAGGAACCCATCTCGATGGAAACCCCGATCGGCGACGATGAAGACTCGCACCTGGGCGACTTCATCGAAGACACCAGCGTCCTCTCCCCGGTTGAAGCGGCCACCAACGCCGGCTTGGCCGAAGCCACCCGCGAAGTCCTGTCCACCCTCACCCCGCGCGAGGCCAAGGTACTGCGCATGCGTTTCGGCATCGACATGAACACCGATCACACCCTGGAAGAAGTGGGCAAACAGTTCGACGTCACCCGCGAACGCATCCGCCAGATCGAAGCCAAGGCCCTGCGCAAACTGCGCCACCCCAGCCGCTCCGAACGCCTGCGCAGCTTCCTGGACGCCGAAGGCAACCCGACCAACGGCTGACCGAGTCCGGGCCTATAGCTCAACGGTTAGAGCAGAGGACTCATAATCCTTTGGTTGCAGGTTCGAATCCTGCTGGGCCCACCATATAAAACAATAAATCAGGCTCGCTTCGGCGGGCCTTTTTCATGTCCGGTTTTCGTCGTGCAAGAGGGTGTTTACAAAAAATGCTTGTTGGACGAGCGTGGGCGTAAGGAAGCCCCCCCCTTTGGGACCGCCATGGGGGCTGGGAATCCTTCGTCCGGCGCAGAATTGTTCGTAACACTTTCTTTTTGTAAACACCCTTTGGGTCTCGGCCGAGCATAAACGGGATTATTATTTTGGCTCACACCCTCTCAG
Organism: Halothiobacillaceae bacterium; assembly: GCA_028696185.1. Lineage (GTDB taxonomy): Bacteria > Pseudomonadota > Gammaproteobacteria > Halothiobacillales > Halothiobacillaceae > JAQVHL01. Next base: position 13,421 of record JAQVHL010000031.1, on the reverse strand, counting down.
GGCCGAATATACTGCGGAACCCTTGCCTCCAGCCGCTTGACCAGCTGCGGCTGCATGTACTCGTAAACATCCGGGATGTCGAGGCAGACCAAGCGCTTACCTTTCAATAGCTCTGCGTACTTCTTCGTGATCTTGTTTCTGTGGCTCTTTTCCATCACAAAGATTACGTCAGCCCATTCGATCAGGTCACCGGAGACTGTCGTCTGTGCATCTGAGTTCGTTCCTGCGCCAATAGCGTTGACGCCGGGGTACCGCGAGAACACAGCCTCGGCCGTTGGGCTCCGCAGGCGGTTTTCGCTACAAACGAACAGCAGGTTCATGGCATCCCTCACGATAACCCGCGCGCCATAACGCGCTTTATGCGTTGCAATACGTCGAATGGAGCGTACACGCTTCCTCGACGCCCCATATCACCTTGATTTGAAAGAGGCAGGCTGGCTGAGACATGGCGCTCATTCAAGAGCAAAACATACGTCAGCAAGGCCCATCCAGCGGTCGAGTCCGTTCCCGAAGCCCCTAATCAAAACCGCCGCGAAACGCGGCGGTTGGTCATTTCCATCAATCCCAGCTCAGTGCGCCACCGGTCTGGTATTCGGTGACGCGGGTCTCGAAGAAGTTCTTTTCCTTTTTCAGGTCGATCGCTTCGCTCATCCACGGGAAGGGGTTGGTGGCGCCGGGGTAAAGTTCGGGCAGGCCGAGCTGGCCACAGCGGCGGTTGGTGATGAAGTGCATGTACTCTTCGCACATTTCGGCATTGAGGCCAAGCAGGCCGCGCGGCATGGTGTCGCGGGCGTATTGCACTTCCAGTTCGCAGGCGGTCTGGATCATCTGCAGGACTTCAGCCTGGAATTCGGGGCTCCACAGGTCGGGGTTTTCGATCTTGATCTGGTTGATCACGTCGATGCCGAAGTTCAGGTGGATGGATTCGTCGCGCATGATGTACTGGTACTGTTCGGCGATGCCGGTCATCTTGTTGCGGCGCCCGAGGGAGAGGATCTGCGCGAAGCCGGTGTAGAACCACATGCCTTCAAAAACGACGTAGAAGGCCACCAGGTCGCGCAGGAAATGCAGCGCACCTTCGTGGGTACTGGTGTCGAAGTTGCCGTCGGCGAGGTTGTGGGTGTATTTGAGCGCCCAGGCGGCCTTGGCGGTGATGGAGGGCACGGCGCGGTACATGTTGAACACTTCGCCTTCGGAAAGGCCGAGGCTGTCGACGATGTACTGGAAGGTGTGGGTGTGGACCGCTTCTTCGAAAGCCTGGCGCAGCAGGTACTGGCGGCATTCGGGGTTGGTGATGTAGCGGTAGATGCCCAGGACGATGTTGTTGGCGACCAGCGATTCGGAGGTAGCGAAGAAGCCGAGGTTGCGCATGATCATGTAGCGCTCGTCTTCGGTCAGCCCTTCGCGGCTTTTCCACAGGGCGATGTCGGCCTGCATGGAGACTTCGGTGGGCATCCAGTGGTTGTTGCAGGCGGCGAGGTATTTTTCCCAGGCCCAGGTGTATTTCATGGGCAGGAGCTGGTTGACGTCGGCGCGGGCGTTGATGATGCGTTTTTCGGAGACATCGACCGGCGCGGCGCCAACGTCGATGCTTTCCAGGCCGGTAAGGCTGTGATAGGCGTCACCGGCGGCGGCGTGGCTGCTGTGAGCCCGTGCACTGGCCGCCTGGCGGTCGGCGGCCACGGCGGGATGCGCCGGGGTGGCGGACGCTGCCGCGGGGGCTTTCTTGGGGGTGATCGGTTCGTCCCAGTTGAGCATGATGTGTACCTCTTTTTCTGTGCGCCCGGCGGAGTTTTCCGTATCCGCCAGGCGGGGGCTTTGGTCGATTACTGACAGGCTTCGCATGTCGGATCGAGGATGGAGCAGGCCTTGGGGGCCGCGCCGTCGGCGCTGATGGCGGGCATGGGATCGGCGCTCACGCCGCGCAGCTTGCCATCCAGGCGCGTCAGGGTGGTTTTCTCGACGTGAGTCTTGCCCATGGCGCGCAGGTAGTAGGTGGTTTTCAGGCCACGCAGCCAGGCGAGCTTGTACAGGTTGTCGAGTTTTTGCCCCGAGGGTTCAGCCATGTACAGGTTGAGTGACTGGGCCTGGTCGATCCACTTCTGGCGGCGGGAGCCGGCTTCGACCAGCCAGCGCGGGTCGACTTCAAAGGCGGTGGCGTACAGGGCCTTGATTTCGTCCGGGATGCGGTCAATGGGCTGTACGGAGCCGTCGAAGTATTTGAGGTCGTTGACCATGACGTCGTCCCACAGGTCGAGGCGCTTGAGGTCGCGCACCAGGTAGGGGTTGACCACGGTGAACTCGCCGGAGAGATTGGATTTGACGTACAGGTTCTGGTAGGTGGGCTCGATGGACTGCGACACGCCACAAATGTTGGAGATGGTCGCGGTCGGAGCGATGGCCATGGTGTTGGAGTTGCGCATGCCCTGCTGCTGCACTTTTTCACGCAGGGCGTCCCAATCCAGACGGGTGCGTCGGTCCATTTCCAGATACCCGCCACGCTCACCGGCCAGAAGCTCGATGGAGTCGTGCGGCAGGATGCCGCGGCTCCACAACGAGCCGTCGTAGCTGAAGTAGCGTCCGCGTTCCTGGGCCAGGTCGGACGAGGCTTCGATGGCTTGGTAGCTGACGGCTTCCATGGAGGCGTCGGCAAATTCGATGGCCGCATCGGAGGTGTACGGCAGGCGCAGTTTGTACAGGGCGTCCTGAAAGCCCATGATGCCCAGACCGACCGGACGGTGACGCAGGTTGGAGTTACGCGCCTGCGGCACGGAGTAGTAGTTGTACTCGATGACGTTGTCCAGCATGCGCATGGCGGTGCGGATGGTGCGCTTGAGCTTGTCCATGTCCAGTCCGTCTTCGGTGACGTGCTGGGCGAGGTTGACCGAACCCAGGTTGCACACGGCAATTTCATTGTCGTTGGTGTGCAGGGTGATTTCGGTGCACAGGTTGGAGCTGTGTACCACGCCGGCGTGCTGGTTGGTGTAGCGCACGTTGCACGGGTCTTTGAAGGCGACCCACGGGTGGCCAGTTTCAAACAACATGGAGAGCATCTTGCGCCACAGCTGCACGGCCTTGATGCGGCGGAAGTTCACGATTTCGCCACGGTCGACCTTGGCTTCGTATTCGGCATAGCGCTTTTCAAAGGCGGCGCCGACAAGATCATGCAGATCGGGCACGTCGGAGGGCGAGAACAGGGTCCAGTCCCCCTCTTCCACCACGCGCTTCATGAACAGGTCGGGAATCCAGTTCGCGGTGTTCATGTCGTGGGTACGACGGCGGTCGTCACCCGTGTTCTTGCGCAAATCGAGAAATTCCTCGATGTCCAGATGCCAGGTTTCCAGGTACGCGCAGACCGCGCCCTTGCGCTTGCCGCCCTGATTGACGGCCACAGCGGTGTCGTTGGCCACTTTCAGGAAGGGCACCACACCCTGGCTCTTGCCGTTGGTGCCCTTGATGTGGGTACCCATGGCGCGCACACGGGTCCAGTCGTTGCCCAGCCCGCCGGCAAACTTGGACAGCAGGGCATTGTCGCGGATGGCGCCGAAGATGCCGTCCAGATCGTCGGGCACGGTGGTCAGGTAGCAGCTGGAAAGCTGCGGACGCGGGGTGCCGGAATTGAACAGCGTCGGGGTGGAGCTCATGAAGTCGAAGGACGAGAGCAGCTTGTAGAACTCGATGGCGCGCGCCTCGCGCTCGATCTCGTTGATCGCAAGCCCCATTGCCACGCGCATGAAGAAGGCCTGCGGCAGCTCGAAGCGCACGCCGTGGCTGTGAATGAAGTAGCGGTCGTAGAGGGTCTGCAGGCCCAGATAGGTGAATTGCAGGTCACGCTCGGCCTCCAGCGCCTGACCGAGTTTGTCCAGGTTGTAGTTGCGCAATTCGGGGGCGAGCAGCTCAAGCTCGATGCCGCGCTTGATATAGGCCTTGAAGTAATCGGCGTAGCGGGCGGCCATTTCCTGCTGGGTCGCCTGGGCGGGCATCAGGGCGAGAAAGCCCAGCGCCTCGCTGCGCAGGCTGTCGAGCAGCAGACGGGCGGCGACCTGGGAGTAATTGGGGTCTTTTTCGATCAGGGTGCGCGCACTCATGACCAGGCTGGTGCCCACGTCCTTTTCCGGCACGCCGTCGTACAGGTTACGCAGGCTCTCGCTCAGCACGGATTCCCCATCGACATCGCTCAGACCGGCACAGGCCTCACCGACCAGCGCGCGCAGACGATTCATGTCCAGGGGGCGCTGGCTGCCGTCGGCCAGGGTGACATTGAGGACGGATTCCGCCTCGGCCGCTTCCTGGGCATGCTGCGCGGCGCGCTCGCGGGCACGCTCCTCGCGGTACAGCACATAGGCGCGGGCGACCTTATGATGCTCACCGCGCATCAGGGCGAGCTCTACCTGATCCTGGATATCCTCGATGTGGAAGGTACCGCCACCGGGGTTGCGACGGAACAGCGCAGCGGCAACGGCTTCGGTGACGCTGTCCACGGCCTCATGGATGCGCGCGGAAGCGGCGGCACTGCCCCCTTCAACGGCCAGGAAGGCTTTGGTCACGGCAACCTTGATCTTGCTGGCATCGAACCCTGTCACCTTGCCATTACGGCGGATGACCCGGTACTGCCCCGGGGCGGTCACCGCCATGTCGAGGCTCGGCTCGGGCTCGCGCGCCGGGGGCAGGATGTCGTTGGGGTGCTCGTGTGCCTGTGTCATCGTCATGGATTCGCCTCCCTGGGGGGTTTGAAGATCGCCGTCCGCAAGCGGCGCGTCGTCGTGCGGCCGATGGCTCGCCGGAGCGGGCCGCAACCCGTCCGGCACATGCCCGGTGCCTTCCGGTTCGGACGGGGCAGGCAGAGGCGGCGGAACAGGGTCGGGACGGGCGACTGCTTCGGATAAGCGGGCACGCGACCATCGGTGAAGCAGATTGTCGAACACACTACAAAATGTGTCAACCTTCAACCTAAACCACAACATCATGTGCAAACACCTGTTGAAAACCGGCCTTTCCCTGTGAAAAGCCTGTGGATAAAAACGGGAAAAACCCGCCCGCCGCGCATCAGGACAGGCTTGGCGCGGGTTGGCGGGTCTTGGGGAATAAAACAAAACGACCCACAACATGTAGGGCATGTCATGGGTCGTGTAGCAGGTACGCAACGCGCCCTGCGGAAGTCAGCTTGCCTGGATCAGCGGCGGCGCGGACCTTCGTTGCGCGGACGCGGAGTGAAGCGCTTGCGCGGCGCGTCGCCGCCAAAGCCTTCACCGGCACCGCCTTCGAAGCGGCGCAGCTTCAGCGCCTGACCACGCACACGGGTGCGAGCCAGCTGCTGCTCCACATCGCGCGGCATGCCGTCGGGCAGGTCCACGGTGCTGAAGCCGTCGAAGATGGCGATATTGCCGATCTGACGGCCCTCGATGCCGCCCTCGTTGGCAATGGCGCCAACGATTTCGCGCGGGTTGGCGCCATGCTGACGACCCACTTCGATGCGGTACCGAACGTAGCCGTCCGGCAGTTCGCGGGATCGGCGCTCGCGCGGGGCGCGGTCTTCAAAGCTGCGTCCTTCGCGGCGCGGGCCATCGCGGTCGGCGAAACGGCGTTCGCCGCGCTCCCCTCGCTCACCACTGGGCGCGAACGGCGCTTCATCGCCCTCCTCCACCACCAGCGGGCTTTCACGCTGGGCAAGATAGGCCAGTGCGGCGGCAATCTCGCCCTCGCTGTGCCCAAGCTCGGTAGCGGTTTCGCGGATCAGGTCGTGGAAGAACCCCAGCTGCTCGCTTTCAATGACTTCGGCAAGCTGCTGCTTGAACAGGTCGATGCGCCGCGCGGCAAGCGCCTGCACCGACGGTACGGGCATCTCGGCGATGACCTGGCGGGTGGACTGCTCGATGGTGCGCAGCAGACGCTTTTCGCGCGGGGTGACGAAGAGGATCGCCACCCCCTTGCGCCCGGCGCGGCCCGTGCGGCCGATGCGGTGCACGTAGGATTCTACATCGTAGGGGATGTCGTAGTTGACCACGTGGGTGATGCGCTCCACGTCGATACCGCGCGCGGCCACGTCGGTGGCCACCACGATGTCGAGCTGGCCGTTTTTCAGCCGCTCGATGACCTTTTCACGCTGCTGCTGATTCAGGTCGCCGTGCAAGGCGGCGGCCTCGAAGCCGCGCGCTTCCAGTCGCTCGGCCAGCTCGTCCGCCGCCACCTTGGTGCGCACGAACAGGATCAGGCCGTCGAACTCTTCGACTTCCAGTACGCGCGTCAGTGCGTCCAGCTTGCGGTCGGCATGCACGAAGCAGTAACGCTGCTCGATGGTATCGATGGTGCGGGTGGCCGCCTCGATGCGCACTTCGGCCGGGTTGTTCAGATGGCGGTTGGCAATATCGCGGATGCCGCGCGGCATGGTGGCGGAGAACAGCGCGAGCTGACGCTCTTCCGGGGTGTGTTCGAGAATCCACTCGATGTCATCCACGAAACCCATGCGCAGCATCTCGTCCGCCTCGTCCAGCACGAGACCGACCAGGTTGTCGAGATTCAGGCTCTCACGGCGCATGTGGTCCATGACGCGACCGGGGGTACCGACCACGACATGCGCGCCACGGCGCAGCAGTGCCAGCTGGCGCCCCATGTCCTGCCCGCCGTACAGGGCGAGCACATGGAAGCCGGACAGCCCACGCGCATAGCTCTGGAAAGCCTCGGCCACCTGGATGGCCAGTTCGCGGGTCGGGCACAGCACGAGCACCTGCGGCGTGCGCTGGGTCACATCGACGCGAGCCAGCAGGGGCAGGGCGAAGGCCGCCGTTTTGCCGGTGCCGGTCTGCGCAAGACCCAGCAGGTCGCGCCCTTCCAGCAGCACGGGAATCGCGCGGGCCTGGATGGGGGACGGGGTTTCGTAACCAATCTCGCGCACGGCGGAAAGCAAGGCCTCCGGCAGCGGCAAATCGGCAAAAGTAAGGGTGGGATTGGAATCGGTCATGTCGGGCCCTTGATGGAGTAATGAACAAGCGCCCGCCGCACAACCGCAATACCCCTAATGCAACGGACCGGCCCGAGCCGGCTTGACGTGAGGGTGTCGATAAATGGAGGACCGCTTGGAAAGTGTCGAGGATCAGGCGTCCAGGCGGAATACCGCGCGACGCGCTTCAGCACGAAGGCTGGCGGAGGGCCAGGGATTCGAACCCTGGGTGGGCTCTCACCCACGCCGGTTTTCAAGACCGGTGCAATCAACCGCTCTGCCAACCCTCCGAAGCCGGCTGATTCTGGGACATGCGCCCCGCAAAGTCAATCCACGCGCCGCAACGGTATGGCGGTCAACGGCTGCTCGCGCGGCGGCAGGCGCGAACGCTGCATCGCGGGGTGCCGTTCGCAATCGGTGGCGAGGCAGTGTCCGCCCCGGCAGGCGCGGGCGCAGGCACGCAGCATGAGCTGGCGCACCAGTTCATGCTGGTCGCCCGCCCACCCGGCCGGGCCGCACAACACGGAGAGCCATCCTTCCTCGTACAGCTCACGCAGGGATTCCCCCTCAAAGACGGCAACCTCGCGCCCGCTCTCCGGGTCAAGGATGCGCACACGCGGCGGAACGCGCTCCAGCCAGGCATCGATGATCATGATGCGTCCCTCTCAAACATACAGGCTCACCGACACAATGATAACGATTCCCATTAACAAAAACAGCCCGGCGAAAGCCCCCGGTTTTGCGCTAAACTTTGCCGCTTCATCAGCTACCTCGCCGGCGCGCTGCCGGCCCATGCGACCGGATTCATGAGCATCGTCATCAAAACCCCCGCCGAGATAGAAAAAATGCGCGTCGCCGGCCACCTGGCCGCCGAAGTCCTGGAGATGATCCGTCCGCACGTCGTGCCCGGCGTCACCACCGGTGAGCTGGACCGCCTCTGCCACGAACACATCGTCAACGTGCAGAAGGCCGTTCCCGCCACCCTGGGTTATCACGGCTTCCCCAAATCCATCTGCACCTCGGTCAACCATCAGGTCTGCCACGGCATTCCCGGCGAGCGCATCCTGCGCAGCGGCGACATCGTCAATATCGACGTCACCGTCATCAAGGACGGCTGGTACGGCGACACCAGCGCCATGTTCGAGGTCGGAGCGGTGTCCATCCAGGCCAAACGCCTGAATCAGGTCACGTACGAGTGCATGAAGATCGGCATTGAGGCCGTACGCCCCGGCGTCACGCTGGGCGACATCGGACACGCCATCCAGAAACACGCAGAGTCCAACCACTTTTCCGTGGTGCGCGAATATTGCGGTCACGGCATCGGCAGCGCCTTTCACGAAGACCCGCAGATCCTGCATTACGGGCATCCCGGCGAGGGCGAGGTGCTGCGTCCGGGCATGACGTTCACCATCGAACCAATGATCAATGCCGGAAAGCGCCATGTGAAACAGCTCAACGATGGCTGGACGGTAGTCACCAAGGATCACTCCCTGTCCGCACAGTGGGAGCACACCCTGGTTGTCACCGAAAACGGCGTGGATGTCCTCACCCTGCTCCCGGGCCGGACACTCTAACCCCCCATGTCAGAGTCAGGCCACGCCCCCCTCCTCGACCGTCTGAGCACGCTGCAAGCGCGCGAACGCGCCGCATTCGAGGGGGGCACCCCCGTAGGCGAGCTCATCCACGCGCGCACCGAAAGCATCGACATGCTGCTGCGGGAAGCTTGGCAGCTTGCCGGTCTTGCCGACGACGCCCCCGCCACCCTGGTGGCCGTGGGCGGATACGGACGCGGCGAGCTTTTTCCGCATTCCGACATCGACGTGCTGATCCTGCTGGACCCCGCCGCACCGGAACCCGTCAACCAGGCAGTCCAGGAATTCGTCCGCTTGTGCTGGGACATCGGCCTGCATCTGGGCCATAGCGCGCGCACCCCAGCCCAGTGCATCGAGGAGGGGCTGGCGGACATCACCGTCGCCACCAACTACCTCGAAACCCGCCTGCTGACGGGCGAGGCCCGCCTGTTCCAGCAACTGCGCGACGCGGTGGACGCGGCGGATTTCTGGCCCGCCCCCGCCTTCTTCCGCGCCAAGCGCGAGGAACAACTGGCCCGCCACCGCAAATACGACGATTCGGGCTTCAAGATCGAACCGAACGTCAAGGAAAGCCCCGGCGGACTGCGCGACATCCACATGATCCGCTGGGTCAGCCAGCGCCTGTATGGCGCGGGCACCCTCGAAGCCCTGCGCGACGAGGGGCACATCACCGACCTGGAATACCGCAGCCTGTGCGACAACCAGAACGAGCTATGGCGGGTACGCTTTGCCCTGCACCTGCTGGCTGGACGCAATGAGGAACGCCTGCTGCTCAACCATCAGCAGGCGCTGGCCGAACGTTTCGGCGATACCGGCGACACGGCCAATCTGGCCGTCGAGCGCTTCATGCAGCGCTATTTCCGCGCGGTCATGGAAATCGAGCGCCTCTCGGAAATCCTGCTCCAGCATTTCGAGGAAACCCTGAGCGCCACCCCCGAAGCCCCCCCCCAGCCGCTGAACCCCCGCTTCCAGGTCCGCCAGGGCTTTCTGGAAACCAGCCACGCGCAGGTTTTCATGCAATCGCCGACCGCCATCTTCGAACTATTCCGCCTGATGCAGGAACACCCCGCCCTGCTGGGTGTGCGTGCCTCCACCATCCGCCAGCTCCGTGCCCACCTGCCACTCATCGACCGCGCCTTCCGCGCCGACCCGCGCGCCCACGCCCTGTTCATCGACATCCTCGACGGACCGCGCGGCGTATTCGATGCCTTGAAGCGCATGAACCGCTGGGGTGTACTCGCCGCCTATCTGCCTGAATTTCGTGAAATCGTCGGCCGCATGCAGTTCGACCTGTTCCACCTCTACACCGTCGACGAACACACCCTGTTCGTCATCCGCAACCTCCGACGCCTCGCCGTCCAGGAGCTTACGCACGAAAACCCGCATTGCAGCGACGTGTTCAAGCACATCGAGCGCCCCGCCCTGCTCTACCTCGCCGCCCTGTTCCACGACATCGGCAAAGGGCGCGGCGGCGACCACGCGGAACTGGGCGCCGAAGATGCCCGCCGCTTCTGCCGCGATCACGGCCTCACGGAAGCGGAAGTGGAACGGATCGTCTGGCTGGTGCGCGAACACCTGCTGATGTCCTTCACCGCCCAGCGCCGCGACATCGAAGACCCGCAGGTCATCGCCCAATTCGCCGCCGCCGTCGGCGACCGCTGTCGGCTCGACCACCTCTACCTGCTCACCGTCGCCGACATCCGCGCCACCAACCCCAACCTGTGGAACAGCTGGCGCGAATCCCTGCTGCGCAACCTCTACCGCTACACCCGTGAGCATTTCGAACACGGCGCCAGCAGCAATGACGATGTCGTACAAACCACGCGCAAGGCTGTCCTGCTCGCCGCCGACGAAAGCGGACACACCCGAGAAGACCTCGTGCGCTGGCTGGCACGCCTGCCCGACGACTACCTGCTGCGCTACGAAACCCAGGACATCCTCGCCCATGCCCGGCGTCTGGCGGCCATTGAGCCGGGCGGCTGCGCACTGTTCATCGAACCGCACCCGCCCACCCAGTCCACGCGCGTACTGCTCATCGCCCCGAGCCACCCGGCCCTGTTCGCCCATATTGCCGCCCGCCTCGATCAGGCGCGGCTCAACATCCTCGCCGCCACCCTCACCCAGACCCACGACGGCGATGTACTGGCCGAATTCCACGTCCTCGACGAACAAGGACAGGCTCTGCAAAGCACCTGGGTTCTGGAAGAACTGCGCGAACAACTCGAACGCACCCTGCGCGAACCCGGCCAGCCCATCCCCGCCAGCCGGCGCCGCCTGCCCGCCCAGCTTCGCCACTTCAACATCCCCACGCGGGTCAGCTTCCAGGACGAACCCCACCTGCAACGCACCCTGCTCAGCCTGGAAACCGGCGACCGCCCCGGACTGCTGGCCCAGGTCGGCCACGTCCTCTGCAACGCCGGCGTGCGTATCACCCACGCCAAGATCGCCACACTGGGCGAGCGCGCGGAAGACATCTTCTTCCTCACCCGCCCCGAAGGCGGACGCTGCGACGACCCCGTCCGCCAGGAAGACCTGCGCCAACGCCTGATAGCCGCCCTCGACGATGCTCCAGCCTGAACGCCCCACACCCGGCGTCACCCTGCCGGGAGCCGACTACTGCCTGCGCCATGAAGACGCAAGCTTCCTCATCGTGAGTAAGCCCCCCTTCATGCTCAGCGTTCCCGGCAAGGAACCCGGCAAGCTCGACTCGCTCATCCTGCGCGTCCAGCGCGAATACCCCGAAGCGCGCATCGTCCACCGCCTGGACTGGGACACCTCCGGCCTGCTGGTCATCGCCCGTGGCGCCCGCCCCCATGCCGAACTCTCCCGCCAGTTCCAGGATCGAGAAACCCGCAAAACCTACCAGGCCATGGTGGCCGGTGAACCGCAAAACAACGAAGGGGAAATCGACCTCCCCATGCGCGTGGACCTCGACAACCGCCCGCGCCAGATCATCTGCCACATCCACGGACGCCACGCCCTCACCCGCTGGCGCGTCCTCGAACGACTGGGTGAGTGCACACGCCTCTCCCTGGAACCCGTCACCGGACGCTCCCACCAGCTACGTCTGCACATGCAATGCCTGGGGCACCCGATCCTGGGCGACACACTCTACGCCCCACCTGAAATCCAGAACCTGTCCCCACGCCTGCTACTGCACGCCGAGCGTCTGGGCTTTACCCACCCCGTGAGCGGTCAGCCCCTGGAGTTCCTCGACCCAGCGCCGTTTTAATCCCCTCCCGCGACGGGCAAACGCAGCGGATTCAGGGTGATTACCAGAATTAGCGCCCCTATTGCGGCTCAAGCCGCGAATTGCATGCCATCGCCGACGAGATCAACAGCAGGCGAAGATCCTTTTGAAAAGAGTTTCTCATCAACCCGGAATGGCAAACCATTAAAAATGGCCTGCACGCGTACAAAGCGCACAGTTATTTTCTTTTCGGCTTCATCGCCAAAAACGGCTTTTCCACCCAGTGCCATGATAACGCGGCAAAAACCAAGGTCACCGCAAAACCAATAAACAAGTTCCAATACAGATGACCGGGATTGACAAAAACCAGAAATTGCTGCACGGGAAAAGCGTAAATATACAACCCATAAGAATAATCCGCCTTATTAAAAAAACGCAACACCTTCACACTTGAAAAACCAAAACTCAAAACAAGCAAGGGAACCAGAATATACTGCAACCAGGACGCGACCTCACCCCACTGAAGAGAAAAAAGAAAAACCAGCAGAGACAAAACAAAGATCTCGAATGTAAAATACCGCCACGCCTTTAGATGATACATAAGGGCACCCGCCCAAAAAAACACTCCCGTATAAATAACCGTCTTCAAATCCATGCCATAGAAAACAATAACCTCTTTCGCATCCAAAGCCCAAAACTTCGTCAACAGCAAAAAAACCAGAAAGACAAACAAAACAGAGTATTTAACAAGCTTGGCCGAATTAAGCAAAACCCCAAGCACTGCGACAAGAATGTACATCAAAAACTCAACGGGCAACGACCACAGCGATCCATTGACAGAGTTCGGATGTGGATTACCCTCAAAAACCCCAGGAAGATAATACGAAACATGCAGAAAAACATTCCCCAGATAAACCCAGGTCGGCACACTTTCAAAATACTCATAGACCGACAAAGAACTTACAGCTGGACCAAGGACAAACACTGAAAGCAGAACACAAACAAACAAAGCGGGAAATATCCTTACTGATCGTTTTATAAAAAACCTCCCCAGAGAAGGATCCTTATCCCAACTCATTGAAATCAGATAACCGCTGATCACAAAAAATATATAGACCCCCATATTATGAGAGAGCGCCGTGCCAGGCCACGAACCAGACAGAATATATTGATGCCCATAAAAAACCAGAAACGCAGCAAAAAACCTCAGAAAATTAAACTGATTACCTTCCTGGTGCGCATTCATTAAAAGCCCCCCTTCAAAGACCAAAACACGACTCAGCACGGGCGAGCCACAAACCCCTAGAAAAACAAGCTGATTATAAAAATCCGTTTACGACAACAAAAACACCGCCCATCAAGAATTCTCCATCTACCGTATAACAGCGATAGTCCACCAACGGTATCGGCCTTGAACCGTCCGTGCCGTTCCAACCTAGGTGGAATGACACGGCGGTAGTCCTCACCTGAATCTTGAAAGGGGGATCCGGCCTTTTTCAGCGCCCTTAAAGCGCGCTGATCTTCACTTCCTGCTCACGCAGCTGGGCAAGCTGAGTGGCGAAATCGCGTTCGCGACCGCGTTCCTGCTCGACGACAGCCGGGGGGGCCTTGTCGGCAAACGCGGGATTGCCGAGTTTGGCGCGGCATTTATCGAGCTCCTTCTCGATCTTGGCAATTTCCTTGGCCAGGCGTGCCAGTTCCG
>JAQVHL010000003.1 GCA_028696185.1 Halothiobacillaceae bacterium | reverse complement strand
CGGTTTTTGCAAACATATCCTTGATTTCCAGCCTATCCGCTTGCTTTCAGCAGCCAGTTAAAGCCGCTTTCAAGAACCGTTGGAGCCCTTTTTCGCCCGCCTTGAGGCTTAGCCTTTCAAACAGGCGCCAACGCAAGCGGGCGAGTCACTTTTCTTGCTTGTGCAAGAAAAGTAACCCAAAGAACACACCCCCACGGGACCGCCCTTCGGGCAAGCCCTGGCCTGACCTGCTCCAGCCGGGCCGTCCCAACGCGACGTCCTGTCGCGCTGGGACTAAATGGGCCATCCCTGGCCCATTTACCCGGCTTCCACAGGCCAGTCCACGGCGGTCCCAAGGGGGCCCTTCCCTACGCCCACGCTCGTCCAACCAACCTTCGTTTTGCCCTCCCTGAAAACGCCCCTTGAAAGGCACAACAAACCCGCCACACACCGCCCCGACGCAGGGCATGCCTGCCCGTGCCCACACGAACGCATTGAATATCATTATCATTAGCGATTATTATAGCGTTACAGCGCACAGCGCCCCTCATCTCGCCAGCCAGCGCCTGCGTGCGCAAGCCAGCCACAGCACATCGAAAAAATACTGAGGCTGAATCATGTCCCGTCACATCCCCGGATGCGCCCCGCGCATCACCCGCCCGCTGTTTGCCCCCGCCACGCTCTGGGCCTGCATCGCCCTTTCCCTGCAAAGCGTCGCCGCTCAGGCCGCCGAAGAAAAAACGGCAGAGCTGCCGACCGTCAGCGTGACGGCAACCAATTTCCGTGAAACCGCACTGGATGATGAAAGCAAGCCGGTGTCGGTCATCACCGAGGAAGAAATCCAAACCCGCACCCCTACCAGTGTGGTCGAAGCCATGAAGGACGCGCCGGGGGTGAATTTCTCGCGTGCCGGGGGCCTGGGAGGCCAGGTGGTGATGCGTGGCTTCAACAGCAACGATCTGAAAATCCCTATGGCGATCAACGGCACGCGCTTTCGCGGCCGCAACACGCTTGAATACAACCTGATCGATCCGGCAACCGTCGAGCGCATCGAAATCATTCGTGGCCCGGCGGCGGCAATCTACGGTTCGGAAGCCATGGCCGGGATGATCAACATCGTCACCCGCCAGCCCAAGCCGAATTTCGATGAAGAAATCTCCTTCCGCCTGCTGCCGCGCAGCATTGCCTACGAGAGCGTCAACAATCTGCTTTCCGCCCGTGTGGAAGCCGAAGGGGGCGGACGAGGTTTCGACATGCGCCTGGGGGTCACCGGTCGTCGCGCCGGGGACTACGAAACCCCGGAAGGGCGTGCCTACAACAGCGACTTTGACGACCAGCAGATCGACGGCACGCTGGGTTACAGCTTCAACGCCGACCATCGCATCGCCATGAACTTCAAGGTGGCGGAAACGCACACCAACCGCGCCGGCGGTCTGGGCGGCGCGCCAGGTCTGGAAGCGCCGCTGACCCAGCGGGTCTATCTGCGCGAGGATCCGATCCGCGAGAAATACCTGAACCTGAGCTACTCCGGCAAACCCAAAATCAAGGGCATCAACAAGGTGGACGCCAATGTGTATGCCCGTTCGCTGTTCACGGATGTGGTGACCACCCGGTATCCGAACGCGAGCTCGGTCTCCGAAACCCACCGCTACGTCATCGGGCCGATGATGTACGGCGGCAAGGCCATGGTGGTTTCCGACCTCATCAAGGACACCCTGCTGACCGCTGGGGTGGATTTTTTCCTGCAGGACTGGGACGGTGCGGAGTCGGAAATCAAGGGGACCGGCACGGTCAAGAGCAGCTCGCGCAAGAAAGTGGAATCCGATTCCACGCAGAATGGCATCGGCGCCTTCCTGCTGGCCGAGCATGAGCTGAACGACTGGGTACAGCTCTCGGGTAATGTACGCTATGACCATTACCGCACGGAAACAGCGGCCGATGTCATCACCATCCCGGCCCTGGCGGACAAAATCCGCGAAAACAGCAGCGCTACCGACAGCAAGGCCACCTATGCGCTGGGCGTGCTTCTCAAGCCGATGGACTGGCTGCATTTCGCGGCCAACTATGGCACCAGCTACCGCGTTCCCGCCGTATTCGAGAAATTCGGCTACGGCACCTACGGCACCGGTTACCTGGTTCCCAATCCGGAACTCAAGCCCGAAGAGGGCAAAACCTATGACCTCAGCGCGCGTCTGCGTCTGAACCGGCTCGCCTCCAACCTGACCTTCTACCGAAGCAACTACACCAATCTGATCGGTCGCGAGGAAATCACCTACCTGGGGCTGCCTTCTTCCCGTCGGGTGAATATCGGCGAGGCGCGTATCGAGGGCGTGGAGTTCGACCTGACCTACCTTATTACCCGCGAGCTGAGCCTGCGGGCCGGCAGCGCCTACACCAAGGGCACCGACCTGAGCGCGGACAAACCGCTGGCCTATATCGCCCCCCTGAGTGCAACCCTGGGGCTGCGTTATCAGACCGAAGTCTTCTATGTGGAAGGCGATATGCGTCACAGCCGCGCCAAGACCCGCATCGACACCACCCAGGAGCGCGAAACCCAGGGCTACACCGTGTTTGACGTCTATGCCGGCGTGGAGCTCAAGCGCCTGAACAGCG
The DNA here is from genome assembly GCA_028696185.1 of Halothiobacillaceae bacterium. Taxonomy (GTDB): domain Bacteria; phylum Pseudomonadota; class Gammaproteobacteria; order Halothiobacillales; family Halothiobacillaceae; genus JAQVHL01. Next base: position 97,526 of record JAQVHL010000003.1, on the reverse strand, counting down.
CGCTGCCTAAGGCCACCCTGCGCTTTGGCATCGAGAACCTGTTCGACAAGGCCTATGTCGATCCGACCACGCGCGAGGCGATCACCTCCCCCATTTCCCACACCAATCCGCTGCTCGAACCGGGGCGCAATTTCAAGATTTCCCTGACCGGAGCGTTCTGATCATGCCTAACCACGACTTCCAGACCGCCGGATTCAGCGTCAGGGAAAACGGCCAGAGCACCTTCATTCCCTATGCCGGGTTACGCGCTTTTCATAGTGACGGGAATCTCGCCATGCTGGCCATCACCTTCCAGAGCCTGCGCGGGGCGCTGCCGCAACTGGCCAAGCGCGGGCCCGCGCAGCGCCACAAGCTGAGCGTAACCACCGGTCATCCCGGCAGCGGCGTGCGCGATGCCTTCGAGTACGTCACCCGCGCCGTCACACGCGGTGTGTATACGCTGGATCGGGAGATGACCATCGCCCGCCTCAATCCCCACGCCGACTTCGCCTACGCCTGGGTGCTGCATGACGGCCCCAACGCCCTGCTCTGCCAGTTGCGCGAGGACATCCTCAGCCCGCGCTTTTTCGAGCTGTTCGGGCTGAAAAAATCCGGCGCGCTGAGCGAGGCCGACGTACAGGAATTTGAGCGGGTGAAACACCACATCGAAACGCTCGCCCTGAGCCTTGATCCGGAAGACATGTTCCAGTACGAGGAGATTTGAACATGCGTGCCGCTTCTTCCGTCCTGGCCTGTGCCGCCCTGCTGCTCACGCAGGGCGCAGGCTTTGCCGATAACCGGACCCTGACCGACCAGAACGGGCGAAACCTCAGCGTACCGGAAAAGGTGGATCGCATCGCCAGCCTGGTCATTCCCGGCGCGTCCATGGTGCTGACCCTGGACCGGGGCAGCGACCGTCTGGTCGGCATCCACCCGACGGTACGGGATGACATCAAGCACGGCCTGCTGGCCGATCTATTCCCGGCCATACGCGACGTACCGGCCAATATGGCCGGCGACGGCTTCGCACCCAATACCGAAGCCCTGCTCAATGCGCGGCCGGATCTGGTTCTGCAATGGGGCGACAAGGGGGAAAACATCATCCGCCCCATCGAAACGATGGGCTTGACTGTACTCACGCTCAAATACGGACAGACCGATTACGTCGCCACCTGGCTGCGCCTGATCGGTCAGGCCAGTGGACGGGCCGAACGCGCCGAGGCATTGGCCTCCTGGATCGAGCGGGAGCGTGACGCGTTGCGCGCCCAATTCGCCGCCCTCCCTGAAAACGAACGCCCGCGTGTGCTGTACCTGTACCGCTATCACGGCGGCCTGCAGGTGGCGGGCGCCGGCACCAATATGGATTTTGACATCCAGCTGGCCGGCGGGGTCAATGTCGCCGCCAAAACACGCGGCAATGCCGCCGTCAGCCGCGAGCAGATCATCGCCTGGAATCCGGACGTGATCCTGCTCTCCAATTTCGACGCGCAGCTGACCCCCGATGATCTGCGCAAGGATCCGATCCTCTCCGCCACCCGCGCGGTACGTGACAATCGCCTGTACAAGCTGCCGCGCGGCGTGTTCCTCTGGGATCCGCCCAGCCAGGAAACCCCGCTGGCCTGGCGCTGGCTGGCCGGGATGCTGCACCCGCGTCTTTATCCGCTTAACGGCTTCCGCGCCCAGCTGCGCGACACCTACACCGAGCTGTACGGCCAACCGGCCAGCGAGGCGGACATCGACCGCATCCTGCATGTGGCGCTCAACGCCAGCAGCTCAGGCTATGCGGCACTTCAGGGTGCGGCGCAATGAGCCTTTCCGGTGGACGCGGGCTGCTGGCCCCGCGTCATGGGCTTTGGCTGTTGGGGCTGGGCCTGCCGCTGGGCCTGCTGCTGGCCCTGGGCGTGGGCCGCTTTGAAATTCCGTTGCGCAACACCCTGGGCATTCTGCTTTCGCAGCTGATTCCACTGGAACCGTGGTGGAGCGACATCGAGGAAAGGCTGGTCACCTGGGGGCGGCTGCCGCGCGTGCTGCTGGCGGCGCTGATCGGCGCGGGGCTCGCGGTGGCCGGAGCGGCGCTGCAAGGGCTATTCCGTAACCCCCTGGCCGATCCGCAACTCATCGGCGTTTCGGCAGGCGCCGCCTGCGGCGGCGTGCTGGCCATCCTGCTCGACGGCAGCGGAACGCTGCTGGTAGTGCTCGCCCTCATCGGTGGCCTCGGTGCGCTGTACTTCGTGCGCTGGCTGGCGGGCAGCGGCGGCGGTGAAAGCGTGCTGACCCTGATTCTGGCCGGCGTGGTGGTCAGTGCCGTGTTCGGAGCGCTGGTGGCGCTGGCCAAGTTCGTCGCCGATCCCCAGAACCAGTTACCCACCATCGTCTTCTGGCTGATGGGCTCTCTGGCCGGCGCCGATTATCCCCGCCTGCTGCTGGGCGCCGTCGCCACCTCGATCGGTCTGTTCATGCTCTGGCTGATCCGCTTCCAGTTGCACGTCATGTCCCTGGGCGAAGACGACGCGCGCGCGCTGGGGCTGCCGGTGACGCGGGTGCGCACGCTCGCGCTGATCGCCGTGGCGCTGATTACTGCCGCCTCGGTGGCCGTCTGCGGTGTGATCGGCTGGGTGGGGCTGGTCATCCCTCACCTCACCCGACTGCTGTTTGGCGCGCACTTTGCCGCCTTCATCCCGCTGACCGCCCTGCTCGGCGCCCTCTATCTGGTCGGCGTGGACACCCTGGCGCGCAGCCTGAGCGATGCGGAAATCCCCCTGGGTGCGCTGACGGCCCTGGTCGGCGCCCCGATGTTCGCCTATCTGCTGCGCCGCCTGCGACGCCCGGAGGGTGCGTGATGCTCAAGGTCAGCGGCCTCGGCATCCGCTATGCCGACTGGATACTGCGCGGGCTGGATTTCACGCTCGGAGCCGGCGAAGTCATGGCCATTCTAGGCCCCAACGGACGCGGAAAATCCAGCCTGATGCGCGCCATCGCCGGCCTGACACGGCCCGACGAAGGGCGGGTGGAATGCGCAGGCGACATAGCCTATGTGCCCCAGTTCATCACCCCCGGCTTTGACATGAGCGCCCTGGACCTCGTGCTCACCGGCCGCTCGCGTCAGGTCGGCTGGATGGGCTCGCCCGGCGCGCGGGACCGCGAGATTGCCCGCGACTGCCTGCGCCGTCTGGATATCGAACGCTTCGCGCAACGCGGCATCAATCATCTCTCCGGCGGTGAGCGGCAACTGGTGCTGATCGCCCGCGCCCTGGCGTCCGGCTGCCATCTGATGCTGCTCGACGAACCGGCCTCGGCGCTTGATTTCCACAATCAGGCCATCATCCTCGATGTGATGCGCGAGCTGGCTCAAAGCGACGGCATGACCGTCGTTTTCACCACCCACGCGCCCCAACATGCCCTGGAAATCGCCAACCGGACCCTGTTGCTGCACGATGCGCGTGACTTCGCCTACGGCCCCACCCCTGAAACCGTGACCAGCGCCCAGTTGAGCCGCCTCTACCACCTGCCCATCCGCCGACTCAGCCTGGACGAGGACGGCCACCGCATCGAAACCGCGATTCCCCTCTACCACGCGATTGCCCGTCGCGCCGCCACCGGAGACACCCGCGCATGAATCCTCCCCTCCTGTTCATCCAGGGCGTCGCCCCGGCCAACGGCCCGTTCGCCCAACTGCCACGCCTTAAGGACAACGCGCGCTTCGTGCGCGTTTACGATCTCGATGCCCCGCTATTGCAAGATGTACGCGCCGTGCTGATACCCGCGCATACCGATCAGCGCGCCCTGCGCGCGAAGCGTGAACTGCTGCAGGCACATCTTGACCAGGGCGGCACCCTTCTCCTCAACGGGCACATTGCCTATCCCTTCCTCAACGAGCTCACGCACTTCGTCCCCCTGATCGAACGCCGCATGGACGATCTGCGCATCCGCCGACTGGCCCCGCACCCCATCTTCGACGGCGTGGACGAGGCCGACCTGAGCTTTCGCCGCGGCGTCGCCGGCTTTTATGGCCGGGGACACAACCCGCCACCGCCCGGCGCCCGCCCCCTGAACGGGATTGGCACCCAGGCCGCGCCAATTGACTGGCTGTACGAAAACGCTCAGGGCGGACGTCTGCTCATGCACAGCGGCAACGACCTGTGGATGCACGCCGCCGATCCCACCAGCGCCCGCCGCATCGCCCCGCAACTGCTTGAATGGCTGCTCGCCGGAGAACCCGCATGAAAACGCGCATTGCCGCCATCGACGGCGGCACCTACTACCATCAGGCCACCCTGCACGATCCCCTGCTGCGCGAGTACTTCCAGCAGATCATCTACGCGCCGGAGCTGCCCGGAAGCTCACTGGAGGAGGTCGATGTCCTGTTCGTCGCCTCCCGTCAGGACCCGCAACTGATGATCGAAGCCGCACCGACAATCCGTGCCTTTCTCGACGCGGGAAAGACCGTCGTCGCCCTGGGCGAGAGCGAATCGGAACGCTGGCTTCCGGGCATCGAATGGCATCCGCGCGAAGTCAATTTCTGGTGGTGGCTCACCCCTGGCGCCGACTCGCGTCTTCGCATCGGCGATAAGACCCATCCCCTGTGGAACCACCTCAGCCTCGCCGATGCCACCTGGCACCAGCACGGCTACTTCAACCCGCCCCCCGGTGCGCGCCGCCTCATCGACCACGCCGATGGCGGCTGCATCCTCTACGAAGACACGCATAGCACCGCAGGCCGCATGATTCTCACAACCCTCGACCCCTGCTATCACCACGGCAGCTACTTCATGCCCTCCGCAAGCCGCTTCCTCTACGGCTTCCTGCCCTGGCTGGCCCAGCAGGAAACGCCGGCGGAAAACCCACGGCGTCCGGACACGGCGCGAACATGAACGCTCATGAGCGAGCGGGAACGGCTTCAACCGCGAAAACAAGCTGGAATCGGTGTGGTGCCTGCCCCCACAAGGCCCCGCCTATAAAAATGGGCAACGAGATATCCGTAGCGGAGAAACAAAGCACGGCATCGCACGGGGGCATCGTAGTGATCCGGCCCTGTCTCCCAGAGGCTTGACTGCAGCGGCGAGAGATTTCAAGGCGCAAGAGCCCTAGGCATTGCATGCCGGTCACGCTTTCACCACACTGACGAGGTTCGTTAGCTGTGCGAGCCGCCCCATGCCCCATCCCCCGCCTCAGGACCCCTTGCTGCCGCTGGAACGTCTGCCCCCCTTCGATCTTTTGCCCAAGGCACGGCGCGATGCCCTGGAGGCGGCCTCCGACATCGTTTACTTCCCGGCCGGACACCGGCTGAGCGAAGCCGGCGCCGCACCCGATGCCGTGTATCTGATCATCAAAGGCCGTATTCTGGCGCGCTGGCCGGGACCGGACGGCGATTTCGAGGACAGCATCAGCGAACTGCTCGGCCCCGGCGCGCTGGCCGGCGGGCGCGAGCGACTGGCCTCACCCGCAGAGCGCCCCCATCTGGAAGTACAGGAGGAATGCCTGGCGCGTCTGCTGCCGGGTGAGCTGTTTGACCGCGCCTGTGCGGAAAGCCCGGCCTTCCGCACCTTCTTTGCCAGCGATCTGGTTGCCAAACGTCATGCCATGCACGAGCGCGAAAGCAACCGCGAGCTGGCCAGCTTCATGATGGCACGCATCAAGGAAGCCTATCTGCACCCGCCAGTGCGCGTCCCCGCCGAAACCACGCTCCGTCAGACCGCCCGGATTCTGCGCGAACACAAGGCCACGTCCGTGCTGGTGGAGGGTGTCGCGAACGCGGAACAGCTGGGGCTGGTCACCGCCAGCGACCTCATCGATGCCCTGGCCATTGAAGAGCGCGGACCGCACAGCCCGGTGGGCGCCATCGCCACACGCGAACTGATCGGTCTACCGCCCGACGATTCGCTGTTCAATGCCCTGCTGCTGATGACCCGGCATGGCATCAGCCGCGTGATCGTTCGCGAACCGGGGCAGGCGCCGACCGGCATCCTCGAACAGAAAGACCTGCTCAGCTACTTCTCCAGCCATTCGCATCTGGTGGTGGTGCAGATCGAGCGCGCCACCGGGCTGGAGGATCTCGAACAGGCCAGCCTCAGCCTGTTGCCTCTGCTCCAGTCGCTCAATGCCAAGGGCGTGCGGGCGCGTTACATTGCCCGTCTGGTCAGCGAACTGAATCGCAAGCTCATGGCACGCCTGATGGACATGCTCTTTCCCGCCGACTGGAAAGCGCATCTTTGCCTCATGGTCATGGGCAGCGAAGGCCGGGGCGAACAACTCTTGCGCACCGATCAGGACAACGGCCTGATACGCGCCGACGGCTTTGCCCCACCGGAGCTGGATTCTCTGGCGCAGGCCTTCACCCAGGCCCTGCTGCGCCTGGGCTACCCACCCTGCCCCGGCGGCATCATGCTCTCCAACCCCGCCTGGCGGCTTGAGCTGAGCGACTGGAAACACGAGCTTCGCCGCCACATCGACCATCCTGACGCGGACACCCCGCTGCGCCTGTCCATTCTCTACGACGCGCAGCCGGTCTGGGGCAATGCCGAACTGCTGCACGAAGCACGTCGTGAGCTGAGTGAAGCGGTGCGCAACCAGCCCCTGCTGCTACCGCATCTTGCCCGCAGCGTGCTCGCTTTCGACACCCCGCTGGGGCTCTTTTCGCACTTCGTGGTCGAAAAAGGCAGCCACAGAGATCAACTTGACCTGAAAAAAGGCGGCCTGTTCGCGCTCATGCACGGCATCCGCGTGCTCGCCTTTGACGCCGGCGTGCAGGACACCGGCACCCTGGATCGCATACGCGCCCTGCAGGCACGCGGACTGTTCAACGAGCGCCAGGCCGACGATCTGTGCGAAGCCTTCGACTTTCTGACCGGGCTGCGCCTGCGCGGCATGCTGCGCCAGATACAGAACGGCGAGGAACCGGACAACTACATCGACCCGCGCCGGCTCAACAGCCTGGAACAGGACCTGCTGCGTGACGCATTACGCCAGGTGGACCAGCTCAAAAAACTGGTTGCCCACCATTTCCACCTGCACCGGATGACCTGAGCATGTTCGACACCCTGCGCCGCCGCTGGTACCACCGCCGACTGCGCGATCCTGCCGGCGAAGTGCTGTTCCAGACACCGCCTCCCGACGAGGTCGTCTGTCTGGACTGCGAAGCCAGCAGCCTCGACCCACGCAAGGCCGACATCCTCTCCATTGCTGCCCTGCGCATCCGTAATAATCGCATCCTCACCAGTGAAGCCCTGCGCCTGACACTACGCCCACGTGGCGAGGTCAACCCCGACAGCATACGCATCCACGGACTGCGCAATATCGACCTGCAAACCGGAATCCCACCGGAAACCGCCATCCGCCGCGTGGTCGATTTCATCGGCGCCCGCCCGCTGGTCGGCTACTACCTGGAATACGACATCACCCTGCTCAACACCCTGCTGCGCCCCTGGCTGGGCATCCCCCTGCCCAACCCGCGTATCGAAGTTTCCGGCCTCTACCACGACCGGAAAATGACCCTGATCCCCCAAGGCTTCATCGACCTGCGCTTTGACAGCCTGCTCAAGGATCTAAAACTACCGCAGCTACCCAAGCACGATGCCTATAACGACGCACTGATGACGGCAATGATATATTTGAACTTACGCGGCGCGCGGTAAGAAAAAACCCAACCCAAAAATCACTCTTTTATAAAAATCGTCAACCAACCATAATCCACATACAGCTTGGCCTCGACTCGCATTGACCTAAGACAATCCGAACCACCCCCCATATACAATCGGATAGCCCATGTCCACATAATTCCTGCAATGGGCATCAAAGTCTTCCTGTTTTACCCATCGGGCGTACTTTCCGGAATATCCACCTATTGTCGGGTCTTTTGCTTCCCGCCCAACCCAGATAAACTCCCTATACCCCTGCAAGGAGTACTCCAACGCATCTTGAGCCGTGGCACGATGCCAATCCTGTGACCTGCCCACATAAAAAACCAAAACAACCGACAGAAAAACAACACTCAGCTCAAGAGCGGCATTCCTGATCGATGCCTGCTTGCCAGTTACATTCAGCACGTAAGGCAAACAAAGCGTCCGACATACAGAAGAAAAAGCCATTGAAACCAGAACAAAAAATACGAAAACCATGGGGATCTGGTAATAATCGTGGTAATAATTAACATTTGAAAAAACGAGCCATCCCGAAAAAAAAGCCACCACAACAGGAATGAGGATGTCACGGCGCAAGCCTGTAAAAAACGCAACGCCTATTATAAAAAGGTAGAAGTACCCCAATACAGCGTTAGGTGCCGTGTCAAGCAAACGCTGGAAGATGACTTTCCAGAATTGCGGGTCAAGCCTCAAACCCATCGTTCCGAAATACCAGGCAGGATCCTGCGCAAATCCTGACACATCGGTTCCGAGAATCTTCTTGCGCAACAGTTCGGCTGCCACGGCACCAACCAGGGCCATCAGAAAGGGGAACAGCCAGAGCCAGTTTTTTGGCGAGAAAATCTGCCGCCACTTTCCCGTCATGAGTCCATGAACAAATAGAAAGACAACGAACACAAAGGCCACTGGAGACTTAACCAGAGCAGCCACAAAAAACAGGCCGGATGGAATAATCCGCCTTGTCCAAACCGAAGCTCCCGACAAGTAATAAAACGATGCCACAACCGAAAAGGACAGAACCATAACATCGGGAAGCGGAACGCAAAAATAATGCAAATACAGAGGCGAAACAAGAAAAACCACGGGAAAGAAATATTTCCCCTGCCCATCAAACAGCTCAACAAAGCGAGCGCCGTAGAGCAGCACCACACCCCACAATATCAAATTGACATAGTGCGAAAAAACCAGTGGATCAACATGTAAAACCCTCGCCAGACCACCGACAACCCACTGATACAAAGGAATATCGTAGGCAATTCGCTTTCCCAGGAAATCCATAAAGACAGAAAAACCCGATGGATCGTAGAAACCCAATATCTGGGCATAAACATCAGACTGGCGCCAGACATGGGTGCCGTTCAGCCCGACATAAGCAGAACCAACGATATAGATTGTGGCGATGAAAAAATACGGCAGAAGAAAACGCCACCGCGACTGAAAAAGGAAATCCATCAAGCCACACTCCAAACCACGAACGCCACAGCCACGCCCACGCCTATCCCCGCCAGTATTTCAAGTGGCGTATGCCCCATTCTTTCGCGCAAACGGTGGTAACCTGGCTGCCCTTGAGCCAGTCGATTGATGGCTGTGGCCTGACGACCCACTTGTCGACGCAAGCTGCTGGCATCCAGAATGACAATGAATGCCAGGGTCAATGCCACACCAAAGGCCGGCTCGCTCATGCCTTCACGCAAGGCAATCAATGCCGCCATGCTGCTGACTATCGCACTGTGATTGCTGGGCAAGCCGCCGTAACCTATCTGACCAAAGGCCCAACGACGGGCACGCAGGCTATTGATCAGGAACTTCAGTCCGCCGGCAATCAGCCAGGCCAGAAACGGGGTAAAAAGATACGCCGCATCCATGTTCACACTCCACAACACGTAAGCGACAGGCTCATGGGCTGGCAGGCCACAGCGCCCAGGCACAAGCCACAACCCAGGCCAACAGCGTCATCATCAAAGGCCAATCCGCCACCAGGGCGTCGGTGGGTGATTCCCCCCCATCGAGCACTTCAACGACATACCAATAACGGAACAACCCAAACAGCACGAGCGGCACGGTAATGACCAGTTCCGGACGGGCCGAGAGAACGAACAGGCTATAAAAAACCAACGCCCCCATGGCGGACATCTCCGCATACCGGTCAACCAGAGCGACCGAGTATTTTTCCAGCACCTGACGCCCTTCCGTTCCGTTCTGGCTCAGTTCCTGACGACGTTTGACGGCAGCAAGATACAGCGCAAGACACAGGGTGGTAACGAACATCCAACCGCTGACCGGCACATCCAGGGCCATCGCGCCGGCGTAGACGCGCAGGACGAAGCCGATGGCAATCGTGAAAATATCGAGCACCGGCTGATGCTTGAGCACGAAGGTATAGGCCAGATTGAGCAACAGATAGGCGCCGATGACCAGCACCACCTGGGGCTGCACGAACCAGCCCCAGATCAGCACGCCGTACAGCAGGACCAGCAGGCCCAGGGCAGCAGGCACACGCACGGCGCCGGAAGCCAGCGGACGGGTCCGGGACTTGCGCGGATGTTGACGATCCCGCTCGATATCGCGGATGTCGTTGACGATATAGGTCGCGGATGCCGCCACACAGAACAGCAGGAAGGCCAGCAACACATCCTGTACCGCCTGCAGATTGAGGAACTCACCGGAAAACATCAAAGGCGCGAGCACAAAGCCATTTTTCAGCCACTGACGGGGCCGCAACAAGCGAAAATGGGCTGAAAGCCGGCTGCCCATACCCAACCCGCTTGCGTTATGATGTTGATCGTCTGAATGAACAGAATTCACGCGCAACCTCTATGGAAAATATCGTCCCAGCCGCAATAAGGGGCGGCTTATCGAAAGAAAATCAATCTGTTGACTCGCAGGCGGAGTAATGCACGGCCGTGCAAAAACGGATTTTGTGTTTCGAAGCCGACAGGGCTCATGCTCGACATCCATGCCTTACTCGTTGAACAGCGATGAAATTGACTCTCGCCTACGCCATTTTCGCACTGATTGCCACGGCAACCAACATCGCCGCTCAGGATCTGACTCTGCGTGTCTACGACGGCGCCTATGCGCTGGGCCTGTCCCTGATTGTCGGCACCGGGGTGGGCCTGCTCGTCAAGTACGTGCTGGACAAGCGCTACATCTTTCAATTCCGTGCAAAAAATGCCGTACACGATGGGCGGATATTTGTGCTTTATTCCACCATGGGGCTGGCCACCACGCTGATTTTCTGGGGATTCGAGCTGGGCTTCCATGTCCTGTTCCAGACGGATGCGATGCGCTATTTAGGCGGTATCATCGGCCTTTCCATCGGCTATCTTGCCAAGTACCACCTCGATAAACGTTATGTCTTTCGCACGGAGGCCCCAACATGAGAGCGGTTGCATCCTGGGGACGGCTGAGCGCCCCGCCTCACGACTGCATCGCGCTGCACGAGCGCGAACGCCTTATCGAGCACATCACCCGCCATACGCCGGGACTGGCTTTTGGCATGGGGCGCAGCTATGGCGATGTCTGCCTCAACAGCAACGCAACGCTTTGGATGACCCGAGCCCTTGACCGTTTTCTTGCCTTCGATGAGCAAAAGGGTGTGCTGGTCTGTGAAGCGGGCTGCTTGTTGCGGGACATCCAACGCCTGAGCATTCCTCGCGGCTGGATGCTACCCGTCACACCAGGCACCCAGTGGGTCACGGTCGGTGGGGCTATCGCCAACGATGTGCATGGCAAGAATCATCATCGGCAGGGCTCCTTTGGCGATCACGTCAAGCGCCTCCGACTGGTGCGTACCGATGGCGAGCTCATCGAGTGCGGCCCCGATCAGCGTCCCGACTGGTATGCTGCCACCGTGGGTGGCTTGGGATTGACCGGGGTAATTGTTCAGGCGGAAATTCAACTGTGTCGGGTTCAAGGCCCCTGGCTGGATACCGAAACCCTGGCGTACACGTCGCTGGAGGAGTTTTTTGACCTCAGCGATGCCTCGGAGAAAGACTGGGAGCATACAGTGGCCTGGATCGATTGCCTGGACCGGCGTGGGCATCGCGGCCTGTTCATGCGCGCTTCGCCCGCGGATACGCAAGAACCGTCCCCAGCACCCCGGCAGCCCTTGAGCATGCCTTTTACCCCCCCGGTATCGCTCGTCAATCGTCTGTCGCTGCGCCCCTTCAACATGGCCTATTACGCCCTGAAAAAACACCGCGCCGGGCGCGCACAGGCGCACTATGAACCCTTTCTTTACCCCCTGGACAACCTGGCCCACTGGAATCGCATGTACGGCCCGCAGGGCTTTTACCAGTATCAATGTGTCATCCCGATGGTGGATGCACGCGAGGCCACGCGCCGTTTACTGGAGGAAATCGCCCGCTCCGGCGAGGGGTCGTTTCTCGCCGTACTCAAGACCTTCGGAGATCGCAGGTCGCCGGGCATGTTGAGTTTTCCGCGCCATGGCGCCACCCTGGCCCTGGATTTTCCCGCCCGGGGCGGGCGGCCGCCCCGCCTTTTCGAGCGTCTTGACGCCATCGTTCGTGAAACAGGCGGGCGTCTTTACCCGGCCAAAGATGCGCGCATGCCGCGCGAACTGTTCCGGGCCGGATACCCGCGCCTGGATGAACTTCTCACCTACCGCGACCCCGGCATCCAATCGGATATGTCGCGCCGCCTGCTGGAAGAATGACGCCATGCCCCACCCCAGACACATCCTCCTCATTGGGGCCACATCGGCCATTGCCGAGCATTGCGCCCGCCTATGGGTGCAGGAAGGCACGCCCAGGCTGACACTGGTGGGGCGAAGCCCCGAGCGGTTGGAGGCCCTGGCCACCGATCTGCGCGTACGCAATCCACAGGCCGAAATTCACACCCAAGCAGGAGAGTTCACGGACCCGGCAGGCATACGCGCCACGGTGGATCGCCTCACCGCTCAAGGCCCGATTGATCTGGCCCTGATTGCGCACGGCAGCCTGCCGGATCAGAGCCTATGCCAGCAGGATTTGCAGCTCGCCCACGCAACATTGGAAATCAATGGATTATCACCCGCATTGTATGCCGAAGCCCTGGCAGGACATTTTGCCCGTCAAGGATACGGCACGCTAGGGCTGATCGGCTCGGTGGCCGGGGATCGGGGGCGACGTTCGAACTACGTCTATGGTGCGGCCAAGGGCCTGCTCACCCGTTACGCCCAAGGCTTGCAGCACCGCTTCGCCCACAGCGGCGTGCGCGTGGTGCTGATTAAACCCGGCCCGACGGAAACCCCGATGACAGCGGGGCTTGAAGGGCGCTTTGCCCCTGTCGAGGATGTGGCTCGTGATATTGTGCGTGGGATGGAAAAAGGCCAGCGCGTGATTTATACCCCAGGAAAATGGCGCTTGATCATGTGCGTAATCCGTCATCTTCCGGCTTTCGTGTTCAACAGAATGAACATCTGAGGCAAAGCCGCATTTCCGGCACATCGGGCTATTCGCGTTGACACACAAGCGCGGCAGCGTCTTGAGTTGGTTGACGCGCGCCCGCCATTACCTTACGGACGCATCAAAGATACTGCCGCCAGGGGTCTTTTTCGTGCAGAGCACTTTGCGAGCGGACTTCGATACTCGGAGAGGAAGGCGTATCGCGACGCAGGGGGTTCTGGCAGGCAATATTCAGGCTGGCGCGCTGGGCGTCTTCGGAATAAAAATGCAGGGCACGGCGCAGGCGCTCAAGCAGGTTGTTGTCGATATGAAAACCGGCCATCTGCAGAATGTCGATCAACATGCTCAGACAGATACGGCTTAAATCATAGCGCACACGCAAATGCAGGGGGCCGAAGGCTTCCGCCTCCAGCACACCGTCGTATTCGAGCACCAGGGTAGCCGCCAGGGTCGCCTGCTCCGGATCGGGATGCAGGCGACGGAACAGCACGTCGCGGGTTTTTTGCAGTTCTTCGCTCTTCATGAGGGGAAGGGTAATCCATCCTCACGATTTCGCAAGCCATCCACACCGGCGATCTTTACCCGCGCCTTACACCGGCAGCCGACGCCGACGCCGGGCAAGCAGGGGCAACAGGGCCAGGGCCGCAAAAAGCCCGAAGGTGCCGCCGCCCCCTTCATCCGGACTGGGTGTGGGCGTCGGTGTCGGCGCCGGCGTCGGCGGAGGCGGCTCGTCTATGGTCGTGCTGGAAAATTCAGCTGAAGTCATCTCGCCACGCACCAGCGCCAGATTATTGGACAAGGCCACCCCACCCACGCTCAAAAGCGTGGTAACGGTAGTCGCGTAGGTCTTCGCTGCCGTGTGACGCACGTTGATCTGGTCCCCGTTGGTGACCCAAGCCGCCAGGCTGGAGTAAGTCTTGGCGCCGTTGAGGGCGTATTCGCCATCCGTGATACGCAGCGGGACATAAACGCCGGGATCGAGCCCGTCGATCTGCACGATGTTCGAGGTCTGCACACTGGACAATTCCACCTTGTCGCTCGGCGAGATAAACTCGAACGTCACCGGCTCGGTCAGGAAAGCTTCACCTTCAAAGCGCATGACGGCGGCATCCACCTCTGCCGTGGTACCGGTGGCCACGATGCCGCCATCTTCCTGCAGCGCAAGCCCGTCAACGCCGTTATCCCCAACGCCCAGATCGAATTTCACCACCCCGGCCGTGCCGAAGCCGGTGTAAAAGGTACCCGTGGGGTTGAAGGCAATCAGGGCTGAATCACGTCCGACAACGGTGATGATTTCGTTGTCATCCTCGTCCTTGGTGATGCTGATTTTCTCGCGACTGCCGCCGGCAATGATCTTGCCGTCCGGTTGCAGGGCCATGGTCAGGATAGTGTCGTTGGTGTTCTGCCCAGCTTCGGCGAGATCGAGCAGGGCGATACCATTGACACCGAACTGGGTATCCAGCGTGCCATCCTGCTTGACGCGCGCCAGCATGGCATCGTTGAACTGCCCCACTTGCGCCGCACCACCGACGAGAATCTTGTTATCCGGCAGCAGCACCACCGAGGAAGCGGCATCGTCGCCCTTGGCTACCAGCGCCAGGGTGGCTTTGCCGCTTTTGCCAAATTTGGAATCCCCCTTGCCCTCGGCGGTCAGGCGCACCAGCGCCGTGTCATAACCGTTCTTGGTTTCGGTGAATCCCGCCAGCACGATACCACCATCAGGTTGAAGGGCCAGGCCATAGGCCTGATCGTCACTCTTGGAAAAATCCACCAGGGTGATGCCCTTGGTGCCAAATCCCGCGTCCAGCCCCCCGTTGACCGTGTAGCGGGCCACGGCGAAATCATTGTGGGTGCCGTTACGCGCCCAGCCGGAAACCAGCAGTTTGCCATCCGCCTGTATGCCCACCGCAGTAGCCACATCCACGCCCGTACCGGCCTGGGTGATGATGCGCCCACCCGCACCGAAGCTGGTATCGAGGCGTCCATCGTCCAGATAGCGCAGCAAGGCGAAATCGGAGATGACCGTGGTGGTGTTTTCCGGCAGACCGTCCCCGGTGGAGCCCGCCACGACAATCTTGCCGTCTGGCTGTATCGCCACGGCCGTGGCGGTATCCACGGCCGCACCCAGATCGGTGATGACACGCCCGGCATCGCCAAAGCTCTTGTCCAGACTGCCGTCGGTATTCAGACGCCAGACGGCGATGTCGTAGTAGTCATCCTTCTGCACGGTACCGACAACCACGATCTTGCCATCCTCCTGCACGGCGGTACCTGCCGCCGCCAGAATCTCGTCACCTATCCGCAGTGCGACGCGACCTTCCGTTCCGAAGGTTTTATCGACATCGCCGGGTCGGGCAAGCGCGGCAGGCGAAGCCAGGGTAAGGGCCAGCAGAGGCGCAAGCGCGCTCCAGAGGCGAGTGGGTCTGAACATAGGTAATTCCTCCTGTTATCTCGGCCGACGCCCCCATCGCGTGGAGGTACCCGTTCGACTACTCAAACGTCGGAACATCGACGCAACGGGCTTCTACTAGCAGGCTTCGCGCCATAGCGCATCGTTGGGCAGGCGGGCACTCCGTGTCCGCGCATCAAGCCTCCCCTGCGCTACATATAACACGAAAAAGCCGTTCGCCTCTTCAACGCGGACGACATCCACCGCTCACACGCGCCCGCCCGCCCAGATCGTCGAAGGTCTGCACATCAAGGTAGCCGGCGTCCTCCAGAAGCTCGCGCGCCTTTTCACCCTGATCGTAACCGTGCTCGAACAGAAAACGCCCCTCGGGATGCAGATGCGCCGGGACACAGGCAATCAAGGCCCGAATATCCTGCAAACCGTCTTCGCCCGAAACCAGGGCGCCCGGCGGTTCAAAACGCAGATCGCCTTGAGCCAGATGCGGGTCTCCTGCCGGAATATAGGGCGGGTTGGAGACGATCAGCTGAAAAAGCGCCTCGCCCAGCGCAGCGCACCACGCGCCCTGGACAAAGCGCACCCGACCGGCCAAGCCAAGCCGCACGGCATTGCCCCGAGCCACCGTCAAAGCATCCGCACTGATGTCGGTGGCCAGCACGTCGATGTCGGGACGCGCCTGAGCCAGGGCCAGGGCCACCGCGCCGCTGCCGGTTCCCAGATCGGCCACCCGGCAGGGACCGGCGGGCAGAAACTCAAGGGCGCGCTCGACAAGAATTTCCGTATCGGGACGCGGAATGAGCACTGCGGGGGTAACGTGCAGCTCGAACCCCCAAAAGGCGCGATGCCCGACCAGATGCGCTACCGGCTCGCCGGCATGACGCCGCTCGATGAGCTGGCGATAGGCGCCCTGGATGTCGTCCTCCACGCGGGCTTCCGGCCAGGTCAGCAGCCAGGTGCGGCTTCGGCCCAGAAGGTGTCCCAGCAGAATCTCGGCATCGGCGCGTGGGGACTCGCCACCGGCCAGACGGGCACGTCCCTCATCGAGTAATTGCGCCACCGGGACGCGGGTATCGCTCATGAGGACAGTTCGGCCAGAAGACTGGCCTGCCAGGCCTGAGCCAGAGGCTGGATGACCGGGTCCAGCTCGCCGGCCATAACCCGATCCAGCTGGTAGAGCGTGAGATTGATGCGGTGATCGGTTACCCGGCCCTGGGGGAAGTTATAGGTGCGGATGCGTTCCGAGCGGTCGCCGCTACCAACCAGCGCCTTGCGCGCAGCGGCCTGCTCGCTGTGCTGACGCGAGCGCTCGATATCCGACAGGCGTGCCTTGAGCAAGGCCATGGCCCGTGCGCGGTTCTTGTGCTGGGAGCGCTCGTCCTGACATTCAACCACGATGCCGCTGGGCAGGTGGGTAATGCGTATCGCCGACTCGGTCTTGTTGACGTGCTGGCCACCGGCACCGGACGCGCGGAAGGTGTCGACCTTGAGCTCGGCCGGATTGATGTCGTCCGATGCTTCGCTTTCCGGCGGCTCGGGCAGCACGGCCACGGTGGCGGCTGAGGTATGGATGCGCCCCTGCGCCTCGGTTTCAGGCACACGCTGTACACGGTGGGCGCCGGATTCGAATTTCAGTCGCGAGTACACACGCTCACCTGACAGGCGGGCGATGATTTCCCGGTATCCACCGTGCTCGCCGGGGTTTTCGGACAGAATCTCGACCTGCCAGCCCTGGGTTTCCGCATAGCGTGAATACATGCGGAAAAGATCGCCGGCAAAGATGGCCGCCTCGTCGCCGCCAGTACCCGCGCGGATTTCCAGGAACACATTCCCCTCGTCCAGGGGATCGCTGGGGACCAGAAAACCTCGCAGCTCGTTTTCCAGCGCCGCCAGGCGCGCTTCGGCGGACAGACTTTCCTCGCCGGCCAGCGCACGCAACTCGGGATCTTCGTCCCGCGCCAGGACCCGCGCCGCGTCCAGATCGGCGCGTGCGCGACGATGTTCGCCCAACAAGGCCGCCAGCGGTTCCAGGCGCGCGTATTCACGGGAAAGCGCACGAAAACGCGAGGCATCGGCCAGGATTTCAGCATCGCCCAGAAGCGCGGTGACCTCCTCCAGGCGCTCGACCAGGGCATCGAGCCTTTCGAGCAGACGGGCATCGAGCACGGTCAGTCCTGCCCCAGATCCAGCAGGTGGCGCGCGTGCTCGATCACATCCAGCCGACCTTCGCCGCAGGCTTCGCGCAGGCGCGCGGTGGGATGGTGGGTGAGTTTGTTGGTCAGGGTATGGGCGAGGAAGTCCAGGGCCTCCTCCGGCGAGCGGCCCTGACGCAACAGGCGGTAGGCACGCTCCAGTGTCTCGTCCCGCAGGCGTCCGGCCTGATCGCGATAGTCGCGGATCAATCCGGTCGCGCCCTGCGCGCGCAGCCAGTCAAGAAAGCTGTGCACCTGGGTATCGATGATCTCCTCGGCCTGCTGCGCCGCTTCGGCACGCGAACGCCGGTTTTCCTCGATCACCTGCTCCAGGTCGTCCACCGTGTACAGATAGACGTCTTCCAGACTGCCGACTTCGGGTTCGATGTCGCGCGGAACGGCAATATCCACCATGAAAATGGGACGCCGCTTGCGGCGCTTCAAGGCACTTTCCACCGCGCCCTTGCCCAGAACCGGCACCGGGCTCGCCGTCGAGGCGATGACGATATCGGCCTCATGCAGGTGCGCGCTCAACTCACTCAGGGCGATGGCATAGCCGCCGAACTGCTCGGCCAGCGCATGCGCGCGCTCCACGGTACGGTTGGCGACGATAACCCGCGCCAGGCCGTTGGCGTGTAGATGGCGCGCGGCCAACTCGATGGTTTCGCCCGCACCGATCAGCAACGCGGTCTTGGTGTCCAGGCGACCGAAAATCTGCCGCGCCAGCGACACGGCAGCAAACGCCACCGACACCGGGCTCGCCCCGATGGCCGTATCGGTGCGCACCTGCTTGGCCACGGCAAACGCATGCTGAAACAGGCGATTGAGCGTCGGCCCCAGGGTGTGGGCCTCACTGGCCTGACCGTAAGCCGTCTTGATCTGCCCGAGAATCTGCGGCTCGCCCAGCACCAGCGAATCCAGACCGCAGGCCACACGCAGGAGATGACGAATCGCGCTGTCCTCACGGTGCGCATACAGGTAGGGACGCAGATCGGCCGGTGTAAAGCTGTGCTGACCGTGGAGCCAGTCCACCAGCGCCTCGTCGCCCCCCTCCGCCACCCGTGAGTAAATCTCCATGCGGTTGCAGGTCGAGACGATGGCCGCTTCGCGCACCGGCCCCAGGGACACCAGCTCGCGCAGGGCGTCAACCATCCGTTCCGGGGCGAGCGCGAGCCGTTCGCGCACATCCACCGGAGCGGTCTTATGGTTGAGGCCAAGGGCGATCAGCGACATGGAGCGCTCAAGGATTCCGTAAATGAAAAAGTGGCTGGATTTTGCGGGTTTTACGCCGCTGGGGCAAGGCATAAGCTCATCAAGGCGCCCCAGAGAGCGGGGGTTTACGCCCCCAAAGCAGCAGGACGCTCATGCCCAGGGCGCCCAAGGCCACCAGATACTGCATCCAGTAACCGGGGGGATATCCGCTGGCATGGAAGGGCAACCACAAGGTACACCCCAGAAGCACCCCAAAAAAACCCCGTTGCAGATAGGGATGCGGCCGCACGGCCCAGCGTGCGGCCAGCCATGCCCCCAGTGCCGCACCGCCCCAGCCGATCAGCGCACCGGCAGCGATATCCATTGGCCAGTGCGCGCCTACCGCCGAACGCGAAAGCGCCGCCAGCATCGCCAGCCCCAGCACCAGGACAAACGCCAGTCCGCGAAGTTGCAAACCCAGTACCAGCACGCCCGCCAGAGCGAAGACCGTGGCCGAATGCCCGGAAGGAAAGGACAGGCTGGACAGGGGATTGCCGATCACCATGAATTGCTCCGGCGGCAACACGGCATAAGGGCGCGGCAGATCGAAGGCCAGTTTCAGACCGCGCACCACGGGACTGGTGACCAGCACGGTCAGCAAGGCCAGCCAGACCACATCCAGGCGTCGCACCGCAAAGGGCAGGAGGATGGCCAGCGCGGTCAGGGTGTCGCCCAGCACGGTCAGGCCGGCCCAGAGACGCGGGGCGTGCATGCCCCAGTCATTAATCCCATGAAACAGCGCCCGGTTGGCGCCCGGCATCAAGGTACCAACCAGAAGCGCGGCCAGCGCGGCAGCCACCAGGGCATAACGTAAACGCAGGGCGGACAGCTCACTGTCCCGCATGCCGCCAGCCCTCGCCCGCCTCGATGGACAGCTCGTCTGCGTTGCGCAGGACATAGGATTTACGCTCCTGGGCCTCGTAATAAGTCCGCGAGAGCATTTCCGACAGCACCCCGGTAGTCAGAATCTGCACGGCAATGAGCACGCACATGATGCCGACCATGAACAGGGGCCGATCACCGATCGACTCGCCCATCAGCTTGAGCAAGAACAGATAGGCAAGAATCAGCCCGCCCACGCCGCCGAAACCCAGACCGAGCATGCCGAAAAAATGCGCCGGCCGTGCCGAAAACCGCATGAAAAAATACACACTGAGCAAGTCGATGATGACGCGGAAGGTGCGGGACAGGCCGTACTTGGACTCGCCGCGCGTGCGCGGATAATGCGAAACCACTTCCTCGGCGATACGCGAAGGCGCGGTATGGGTCGCCATCCAGGCGGGAATGAAGCGATGCATCTCGCCGTACAGGCGCACCCCCTTGATGACCTCGGCGCGGAACACCTTGAGCGAACAGCCGTAATCGTGAAGCTCGACCCCGGTAATACGGCGGATCAGCCGGTTGGCGATACGCGAAGGCACCTTGCGCAGCCAGAGGTTGTCCTGCCGGTTGCGCCGCCAACCGGCCACCATGTCCAGATCCTCATCAAGCAGGCGCTGAACGAGGCGCGGAATATCAACCGGATCGTTCTGCAGATCGCCATCGAGGGTAGCGATCACCTCGCCGCGTGCGGCATCGATACCCGCCTGCATGGCCGCCGTCTGGCCGAAATTACGCCGCAGATCGACAATGCGCACATGCGCACCGAAGCGTTCACGCCCCTCACGCATGCGCAAGACCGTACGGTCACGGCTGCCGTCATTGACCAGCAACACCTCCCAGGGCATCGAGTAATCGCCCAGCGCCTCATGCACCCGTTCCAGCATGGGCAGGACATTGTCCTCCTCGTTATACATGGGAATGACCAGGGACAGGCTATGCGACATGCTCGGGAACTCGGCGAATGACGAAAAGGATGCGCCATTCTACCAGCCCGCCACGATCAGGACGATGCGCCCGGATAACTCCGCTGGAGGAGATTGACGGTGGCCCTTCGCGGCAGCAGCTGTCCCAAAAACAAACCCGCCCATGCGGGCGGGAGAGACCGGTACATCGATGCCCCAGGCGGCAGGAGGAGCACCGTCCGCGAACGGCGTTTTTCGCGTCGGCGCGGTTTCAGCGGGCTTTATCAGGAATGCTTATCGCGCAGCGCCTCGCCGGATTTTTGCCAGAACATCCAGAAAACATAACCGAGGAAGCCGAAGATACTTACGATCGTCACGATGGACATGACGACAATCAGACTTTCAATGTTCATGACTCAAGTCTCCTCAAAGCACGCCACCCTTTTTTGTCGCGTCCCTGGGCGGCTGGTGGGGTTTTACACGGGAACGCATTAATTATGATTATGCACCAATAACCACACAAAGCAACCGGGTTAAGGTGTTTTTTTGAGCGTAGACCCTGAACCGCGTGGTGTAAAGGCAACAAGGACGAAAAACCATGGAAAAACAAGATGCAAAGGCCATCGGCACCGTCGATTCATCCAGCCCTGAGTGTGTTTGATAAACGAAGGTTTGTTGGACGCTGTAGCGTCCAGTGAGGGCCCTTCGTCCAACAAACCTTCGCTTTGTAAAACACCCTGAATGCGTAACGGACGACTGAACCCGGATTTTTCGTTATGGCTCCCAAGCCCATGAAATCCAAACCTCCACGTGCCCCCTGTGAGGCCTGAGCAGATAAGCAAGCAAAGGTTGTGATTTTTCAGGACAGGATAAATAGCCGAAAAAAAACAAGCCACCCGTTACAACCAGGCAGCGCCACGCACACCGCTGGAATCCCCATGGATGGGGGGCACGAGGCGAGTATCCACCCGGTCGGAAAAAACATGAGGCGCCCACAGGCGCGGAACGGATTCGTACAGACGCGTGACATTGCTCATGCCGCCGCCCAGCACGATCACCTGGGGATCGAGGATATTGATGACATGAGCCAGCCCCCGCGCCAGTCGTTCTTCATAGCGCGCAAGGGAGGCCAGGGCCAGCGCATCCCCCGCTTCGGCCCGCTCGACAATCTGTCGAGCGCTCAAGGGCTCGCCGCCTGAACGCACATGGTCATTCTCGAACCCTGTGCCGGAAAGCCAGGTTTCGATACACCCTTGACGCCCGCAATAGCATGAGGGACCCGGCTGTTCCTCGTCTCGCGGCCAGGGCAAGGGGTTATGCCCCCACTCACCGGCAATCGCATTGACACCCGTCAATACCTGTCCATTGACGACAATGCCGGCGCCGCATCCGGTACCGATAATGACGCCGAATACGATCGGCGCACCCGCCGCCGCTCCGTCGGTGGCTTCTGACAGGGCAAAGCAGTTGGCATCGTTGGCCAGACGCACCTCGCGCTTGAGGCGCTGCTGAATATCGGCACGCAGGGGACGTCCGTTGAGCACTACCGAGTTGCAGTTCTTCATCAGTCCACTGGCAGGCGAGATGGCACCGGGGGTACCAATACCAATTCGCTCACAGGGCCCGGCGATCCGCTCGGCCCGCTCGACCAGACCACACAGTGCTTCGACCGTTCCCGTGTAATCACCGCGCGGCGTGTCCACACGTTCGCGGAAAAGCGTTTCTCCGTGCTCGTCCAGGACGATGGCCTCGATTTTCGTTCCACCCAGATCAACACCACAGCGCCGCATCGGCCCCTCCGTTTCTTGTTCCGTCAGGACAGGCCCGGACTCCGGTCGGGGCCTGGCAAGTCCGGAATATCAATCGTCCAATGCGTCGAGCCGGAGGATTTCACCGTCGGCGTCGAGCTGCAATTGGATACGCAGGTATTCGGGCAACTCGCTCAAGGGACTGGGATCGTCGATACAACTGCAACCGGTGATCAGGCTGCTGTAATGCACGCCCAACTGAAGACAACACGTGTCATCACGCTCGTCACGGGCGAGAACAGCGAGTTGGTAGGATTCGAGCAAGGCGACGTTGCCATGCGTGATGGCGCGCTGCAACAGGCGCGGCCAGAGGGGATGCGCATCCAGCCGCCCGCGCAGGACGGACAACAAGGTGGAATCGTCGCAGGAGGAAAAAGAAAAAGCCATCGGTGGGTATGCCGCCAGATCAACCCGCCTCACCGCAGCGCTCACCACGCAACGTCCCCAGGGACAGCGGCGCACGATAGCCACGACTCTGGGCTTGCTGCAGACGGCTTTGCAATTGGGCGGCGTACAGGGCCAGACGACGCTCGTCATCGGTCCAGTCGGCGGACTGACGCCCGGTGAGTTGCTCGAAAACCTGCTCGGCACGCAGGTCAATGTAACGCAGATTCATGGGCACCTCCTCGATGCGGGGTCCCGCGTATGGCATGGCCTTAATTCTACCGCGTCTTTGTACAGTTACCACAGATTGCGGCCTATGGCGTTGCTAATCAGCAACACACGTTTGGGCAGCACAACACACGATTTCGCCCCTCGTGCTTGGCACGATACAAGGCCTCGTCAGTACGCACATACAGCAGCTCAAAGCCCTCCCCCTGCCCCGCCTGACAGACACCAAAAGATGCCGTTACCGGCGTTTCCGGCAGTACTTCGGGTGCACGGGCCTCCAGCGTTGCGCGGCAGGATTCGGCAATCTGACGCGCACGCTCCCGTACATCGCCCCCGTGAACCAGCAACCCGAACTCCTCGCCCCCCATACGCCCGGTCTCGACCTCGTCACCGGCCGCCTGCCGCAGTCGCCGCGCCACATCGATCAGCACCGCGTCTCCAACCGGGTGCCCATGCTGATCGTTGATACGCTTGAAGTGGTCAATGTCGATCAGAATCAGGGCCACCGACTGCCGGTCGATATGGCGTCGCGCACGGTCGATGAAGGTGGCCCGATTGAGCAGGCCGGTCAGACCATCATGTTGATTGCTGTATTCCAGTGCAGCGGCCAGATCGGTCAGGCGGGCGTTGGCAAGGTTCAGCTCGCGCTCGGTGCGGTCGCTGTGGCGGATGAGGCGGCGCATTTCACGCACCAGACGTTCAAAATCGCGCGAGAGGGTATCCAGCGCCTCGCGCCAGAGCTCAGGCGATGACTCGCCCTCCATCAGCGCGACACGCGCACGTTCGAGAGCGAGCATCTCGCTCTCGAACAGATCGTGTTCCTGCATCAGACTTCCAGCTCGCGAGGCAGAAACTCGATGTCAGGGAAGTCCTCGCGCAACTCCAGCCCGAACTCCAGGATGGTTTCATCCTCACTGTCGTAATACCAGTGCAGATGTACGCGGTTCCCGGCCTGGGCGGCCTGGTTGAGCATTTCGAACAGTCCGAACAGCATCTTGGTGCTGGAACTGTTGAAATAAGTCAGCTGCACCTCAACGATGACATCCTGCTCGACAAGCCCCGCGAGAAACTCGCGCGTGCTTTCCAGGATGTCGCCATAAAAGGCGGCGGCGCTTTCCGGATAGGATTCGCCACGCAGCATCAGACGCCGGGCTTGAAAATCAAAATCGACCTCGGGCGTGTTGCTGGTGGCTGGCAGATGGATTTTTTCCATGAACAAAATCTCCGCGTGCGGTCGATGCAATTCAAATGGTTGCACTGAGGCTGAAAACCACGGTGTTGTCATCCACCTTCTCAAAAATGAAATCGATCGGCGTACGGCTATCCTTGGCAATCGTCAGAAATCCAAGCCCCGCCCCCTTGCTCTGCTCCGGGACGTCATCGCGCAACTGGCGACGGTATTCCTGCTTGATTTCATCCAGACTCATGGCGCGGATCGTTTCTAGCTGGTGACGCAGCGCCTCCGACTGCTCCAGAGTCACTGGGTTGGAGCACATGATGAAGTACTCCTCCCCGTGCTGGGAAATACACACCGAACCGGCACGCATCTCCCTGTCCTGCTGCTGCTCCGGCGTCAGCGCCTCTGCCGAATAGTGCACGATGTTCTGCGCCATCTCGATGAAGGTGGAGAACAGTTTGCGACGAACTGGTCCCCGCGGATCGGATTTTTCGATACGCAGACGCACGGCATCACCGATCGCATTGATGATGTTCTGCGAAAAATACCCCGCGTAATAAAAGATCAGACTGGCGTTCTTCGCCCGGTCGCATAACGCGAAATGCTGGGTGTACATCGATTGCCCCGAAATTTCAGAACAGTGAACACGGCGTGCGCAAACCCAACCCCTTACAGGGTCAGGCCCAGTAGCGTCACATCGTCCCGACGGGTTTCCTGCCCCTGATAGGCGCGGAACGTATCCATGAACAACGCCTTTTGTTCGCCCATCGAAGCGCTCGCCCCGTCCAGCAGGCACTGCCCCAGACGACGCTTCCCAAAAGCGATGCGCTTCTTTCCACCAATCTGGTCGAACACCCCGTCCGTGGCCAGAAACAGGCGCGTCCCTGGCTCGACCGCCAGCGTACGCACCGTCCATTGCGCATCGTGCGCCGTCTCGGCATACCCCACACCCATGCGCTCCCCGGTCACGAACTCGCACTCCTGCGCACCGGGGGGCAGCACAATCAACGGAATACGCGCCCCGGCATAGGACAAACCACGCGAAGCATCATCAAAACGCAGTGCCGCCGCATCCAGACCGTCATTGGACACCCGCCCGGCGGGGCCCGTATCCGAGTCGTGCTGCGCCAGTGCGTTTTTTACATGCCGGTTGACCACCGCAAGCAACTGCCCCGGATCCTTCCCCCCGGTCTCCAGCAAGGCCCGTTCAAAGGCCGCACCGGCAATCAGTGTCATGAAGGCGCCGGGCACCCCGTGCCCCGTACAGTCAAATACCACACCCAGCCAGCCATCCACCTGACGGGTAAAGAAAAAGGCATCCCCGCCGACCAGATCACGCGGCTCCCAGACCAGAAAATGACCTTGGGCAAAAACATCCTCCAGCGCCTGCTTGGCCGGGCGCAGAAAGGAATGCTGGATGATGCTGGCGTACTCGATACTCTCCAGCACCTGCGCATGTCGACGCTGCTGCAGATCGGCCAGCGCACGCATCAGATCCATCCCGTAACCGATGCCGCTGTAGCGCCCCTCGCGCACGATGATGAAACCATCGGAAAACACCTTGTCACCGGCCTCCACCGCCACATGGCTCAAGGTGTCGATCGGCATGCTTTCCTCGATGATCATCGGCTCCTTGTCCATGAAGGCCAGGCAGCTTTTACGCGCGTAGATCTCGCGGTAATAGGGCTTGGTCATTGCCGCGAGGAAGATATTGCGATTGATAAGACCGATCGGTTGCCCGTCTTTCTGCAGCACGGGCAGGCTTTGCAAGCCCCGGTGCCGGGAAAACAGGGCCATGACATCTTCATTGGTATGTGCAAGCCCGATACTGGGCGAATCCATACGCAAATCCGCCGCGCGCTGATGGTCCCGTGCCGGGGCGACTGAACAAACCTTAGCGATCATGCTGACGAGCCCGGAAATCTGCAAAACTGCAAAACTGCAAATGAGGTTACCAGCCGAATATGTCAAAGCTGTTGCAGAATGCCTGGAGGACTTGGAAGGGAATACCCTTGCATTAGACAAGGGGCAGGACGCCCCTTGGTCACGCTGCTGTCAATCTGCGGACAAGGACGGGCAGAAGTGAAAACCTCAGCCGGGTATCAAGCAAATCACGCCTCAATGGCGAATTTCTTCAGGCGGTACAGCAGGGTATCGCGGCTCAGGCCCAACAGGCGGGCCGCACGGGATTTGTTGCCACCCGCGCGATCCAGCGCCTGACGGATCATATCGGACTCCAGACGCTCCAGATCAATGCCCTGCTCGGGCAGGGTGAAGCGGGAAAGGCCGGCAGCCAGGGCCTGCGGCGCGATATCGGCAGGCAGATTGCCGGCATCGACCTCGCGCCCGGAGAAGAACACCACCAGACGCTCGGCCAGATTGCGAAGCTCTCGTACGTTTCCGGGCCAGCGATGTGCCGCCAGGCGGCGACGCGCGGCCAGGGTCAGGCGGGGCGGCTGCAAGCCGTGACGCGCTGCGAATTCGTCCAGGAAGCGGGAAAGCAGCCATTCGGCATCCCCCTGCCGTTCACGCAAGGGGGGCAACTCGATGGGCACAACCTGCAGACGGTAATAGAGATCCTCGCGGAACAGCCCTTCGCGCACACGGGCATGCAGATCCCGGTGCGTGGCGGCGACGATGCGCGCATCGACGCGCTGCGGACGGCTTTCGCCCACCGGCTGCACTTCGCCGGACTCCAGAAAGCGCAGGAGCTTGGCCTGTGCAGCCAGGGGAAGCTCGCCAATCTCGTCGAGGAACAAGGTGCCTCCCTGGGCGGAGCGCACATGCCCGAGCCGATCCTCCAGCGCGCCGGTAAAGGCGCCGCGACGATGCCCGAACAGCTCCGACTCCACGAGCGTTTCGGGTATGGCCGCACAATTGATGGCAACAAAAGGCTGGCGACTGCGTCGGCTGGACTCGTGCAGCGCCTGGGCCATGAGCTCCTTGCCGGTCCCGGTTTCACCCACGATCAGGGTGGGGGCTTCGGTAGCCGCAACGATCTGCGCCGAACGGATGACGCTTTCGAGTACGGGAGACTGGGTCAGAAGACGCGCGAATGCGGACATTGTGCGGGCACCCGGTATTTCCATATCAACAGAACACGTTAAGGCGCTAGATTAGCACGTTCCGCCCCGATACCCTATGCCGCATGAGTGAAAACACCGATCTGGACATTTATCTGGTAGGCGGCGCCGTGCGCGACGCGCTGCTTGGGCGCACGGTTGTCGAACGTGACTGGGTGGTGGTCGGTGCCACGGCAGAACAAATGCTCGCGCGCGGTTTTCGCCCGGTGGGCAAGGATTTTCCCGTTTTCCTGCACCCCCGGACCGGAGAGGAATACGCGCTGGCGCGCACCGAGCGCAAATCCGCGCGCGGTTACCACGGTTTCACGGTCCACGCCTCACCGGAGGTAACGCTGGAGGACGATCTGGCACGGCGCGATCTGACCATCAACGCGATGGCCCGCGCCCGCGACGGGCGCTTGATCGACCCTTATGGCGGGCAGCGCGATTTGCGTGAACGACGCCTGCGTCATGTCTCTGCGGCCTTTGCCGAAGACCCGGTGCGCATCCTGCGTCTGGCGCGTTTCGCCGCCCGCTATGCCCCCTTGGGCTTCAGTGTGGCGGATGAAACGCGCGCCTTGATGCGCGGCATGGTGGAGAACGGTGAAGTGGATGCGCTGGTCGCGGAGCGCGTCTGGCAGGAAACCGAGCGCGCGCTGGGTGAAGCGGCGCCTCGCCGTTTTTTTGAAGTCCTGCGTGACTGCGGCGCGCTGGCACGCCTGTTCCCCGAACTCGACGCGCTGTTCGGCGTCCCCCAGCCGGAGCGCTGGCATCCGGAAATCGACAGCGGCGTGCATACGCTGATGGTATTGGATGCTGCCACGCGTCTCTCCCCCGATCCAGCAACGCGCTTTGCCGCTTTGCTGCACGATCTGGGCAAGGGCACAACCCCGCGCGAAGAATGGCCCCGGCATGTCGCTCATGAGGCGCGTGGCGCGGCCCTGGTCAATGCGCTCTGCGCCCGGATGCGTGTCCCGGCTGCCTTTCGCGAGCTGGCGGAATTGACCGCGCGCCACCATGGTCTGGTGCATAAGGTTTTCGAGTTGCGCGCGACCACCGTGTTACGCCTTCTGGAGCGTCTGGATGCCTTGCGTCGTCCGGCGCGCTTTGAGCAGGTACTGATGGCCTGTGAAGCCGATGCACGGGGACGGACCGGCTTTGAGGACACACCCTATCCCCAACGCGCCTGGCTACTGGCCCTGCGCGAGCAGGTGCGTGCCGTACCGGTGAAACCGCTCATCGAGCGCGGCCTGAGCGGTCAGACCCTGGCTTCGGCCCTGTTCATGGCGCGCGCCCGAGCAGTCAAGGCCTACCAGAACCTCACCCGCCCGACACCGCGCTGATCGAGCGGCGGATTTCAGGCGCGCTGCCCAGGGCAGAACTCGAAACGCTGGCCACTGAGGCTAATACCCAGACGTTCGGCGCGCTTTTCGACCGCTGGACGCAGGCTGCCTGCCGCACCCTGACGCCGCCACTGTATTTCGGCAAGAATGGACAGGGCGATGTCCGCTGAAGAAGCCCCACCCAGGTCAATCCCGGCTGGAGCGGAAACCTTCTCCAGCCATGCTGTCTCCGGCAGCCGCGGCGCCACACTGTCGAGCACATTCTGCGCACGCCGCGCCGAAGCAATCAGATACACCCGCCCCACGCCATGGAGCAGCAGGCTGTGCACGGATTCGGGATCCCCCTCATGTCCCCGCGCCACAACGGCATGGGTCTGTGCGCCGAGCGGCCACGGGGTTTCGGCGTATACCGCGTCGCGCAACACCACCCCCTGCGGCCAGGCATGCGCATGCGCCTGAGGATCCGTCACCATCACGGGCAGATCGCAAGCCCGCGCCAGCACCGCCAGGGCGCGCGCAATTTCTCCCGCGCCCAGGATGAGAATCTCAGCTTGCTCCGGGTTCGAAGAATCCCTCATGCGCTTGTGTCATCCACTTCATAGCGGGCATCCCACCTCGGACGCCCTTTTTCAATGCATGCCCCCTACGATCAACTGATGTAGTTGAACAAAGACAACCCCTGAATCTTGGCAAAGCTTTGCTGGGTTGCCTGCAGCGCCATGTACTCCTGGTTGAGTTTGGTGATGGCCTCGGCGTAATCGGTATCGCGCAGGCGGGAGAGCACCTTGGTATTGGCGAGCCCTTCCGTATCATTGTTTTCGAACGCCTGATCCAGGCGGTTGATGCGGTTACCGATGGTGGATTGCGTGAGGCTGACCTGATCCTGTACGCCCGCGATAATCGTCTCCTGCGCGGCTGCCACCGGATTACCGGCTTCCAGATCGGCAATCATCGTATCGAGCGCGGCGAAGACATCGCTGCCGCCACTGGCGAGGAAGGCGGTGCCATAGTTACTGACCGATACCTGCTCCCCTTCACCGATTTCGACATTGACTGGCGTGGTGGTGGTGATGGCCGGATTAGGGATGGTATCCGGAGGCGGCGCCCCATTGGGGACGAAGGGCGACTCTTTGGCATAGATACCGGAGAACACAAAGTCACCGTTTTCGTCGGTGCTGTTGACCAGACGCTTCAAGTCGTCGCGCAGCCCCTTGAGTTCGTCGGCAAACGTCTTTCGGGTATTGGCATTTCCCAGATCGTTATTACTGGCAATACTGATCTCGCGCACACGCTGCAGGCGATCCTGCATGTTGGAAAGCAGTCCTTCCTGGTTCTGCAGCTTGCCGGTGGCAAAATCGATATTGCGCTGGTACTGGGTGAGCTTGCTGTTGCGCTTTTCCATCTGGTTGACGGTAGAAACGGCCACCGGATCATCCTCCGGCGAAAGCAGCTTGCGCCCACTGGCAATTTCTTCCTGCGCACGAGCCATGGCGGTTTGCTGACGCTGCATGGCGCTGAGCGAGTTCTGGAACATCATCTGGGTGGAGATACGCATGATGTCTTACCCCGCGGCCTGCAATACGGACTGGAACAGATTGTCGGCCACGGAAATGGCCCGTGCCAATGCCTGATAGGTTTGCTGCATTTTCAGCAGATTGGCGGCTTCTTCGTCAAGATTGACCCCGGCGGTGGTTTCGCGCCGGTCAGTGAGATTTTTCAGGCTGGTGGTTGCGGCATCGCTGGCCAGCGTGTTTCCACGCGCCAGCGCACCAATGCGCGACTCCACCGAGGCCCAGGCCACATCCAGTGTGGAGGCGCCACCGATCACGCCCGCCTGCTTGGCGATGCCCATGAGCGCCTGCATGTTCTGATTGTCCTTGGAATCGGCGGGTGAACCTGCTGCGGCCGCTGCCCACTCACGCGCATCACTGAGATTGAGCTTGATGAGCTGCCCGTTTGGAATATCCCCGGCAGGATTACGGGCCGCGCGGACCATGAACTGATCGCCTGTTGCGGGAGCTCCGCCGCCGATAGTCACGTCGATACCCGGCAGCGGCGGGGTAACTTCCGAGCCGCTGTATGCGTCGGTGACGCGCCAGGCGCTGCCGGTCCAGGTGTACGTGTAATCGGTCGCCTGCAGCTGCGTGGCATCATTGACCTGATAGGACAGGGTCGCGGCACCGGCATTCCCCGGTGCGGCCGCCACGTTCACAACGGGCGCGCTGGCATTGGTGGTGAAGCTGCCGATTGAAAACACATCATCCCGCCCGGCATTCCCGTTGAGGTCAACCCCCTGGGCGTGCTGCGTATTGAAGGCATTCACAAAAGCGGTGGCCAGCTGGCCGATTTCGGTACGCAGACGCGCCACACCCTGAGTACGGGCCTCGATCAGACCACCGAGCTCCCCACCCCGGATGCCACTGGTCACGTTACTGCCATTGATACTGATGAGTGTCCAGTCCGGGGTGACCGTCGCGCTCATCTCCACGGCCTTGGCCCCCAGCACCAGAGGCTGACCATTGCCCACATTGATACTTATGCTTCCATTGGCATCTTCGAAGGTCTGAATATCGACCTTTTCCGCCACTTTGCGCACCAGCAGATCGCGCCGGTCCAGCAGATCGTTGGGCAAAGCATTCGGATTGCGCTGGTAGGCCTCGGAAATCTTGGCGTTCAGCGTGGCAATTTCCTGGGTAAACCCATTCACGTCGCGCACGGATTGACTGATCTGGGTGCGCAACTCATCATCCAGCGCGCCCAACTGGGTGTCCAGGCTATTGAAGCGGCTGGCCATGGTCTGCGCGCTGCTGGTCAGCGTGGTGCGCGTGGCCAGACTGCTGGCATTGGTGGACACATCGCTCAGGCTGTTGAAGAAACTCTGCAACTGGGCGCCCAGGTTGTTCACCCCGCTACCCAGGAGCTCCGAAACCCGGCTCGTGACACCGCTCATCGAACTGTAACGCCCGGCCTCGGCACCCGCGTCTCGCAGCTGGCCTTCGACCAGACCGTCATAATCCCGACGCACGGAGGTATAAGACGACCCGGTACCAATGTATCCAAGCGCGGTGTACTCCGGCGGACGGGCAGTGATCTCGACTCGCTGACGGGAATAGCCTTCGGTGTTGACGTTGGCGATATTGTGGCCGATGGTGTCCAGCGACCGCTGGGTGGCCAGCAGACCGGACAAGGCGGAACTCATGATGTTGGCCATGGTGGCAACCTCTCTTCATCCATAGCAGGTGTATCGGCCGACAGAAGTCAGAGTTTAGCCGATCCGGTGCGGCGTACCGCCAGACGATCCGAATCGACGATGGCGAGGATCTTGTTGGCGTAATCGGGATCGGTGGCGTAGCCGGCTTTCTGCAGCTCGTTGACGAATCGACGCGCATCACCGGCATGCTTCAGGGCATCGGCATAGCGGGGGTTGTCCTGCAGAAAACATACATAGTCGTCGAACGACTCCTTGATCGACGCATAGGCGCGGAAAGCGGCGGTTTTGCGCACCATGGCCCCGCCTTCGAATTCCAGGGTGCGTACGGTAGTGCGCGCGCCGTCCCAACTCCGATCCGCCTTGATGCCGAACAGGTTGTAATTCGGCTGCCCCTGCGTATCGCGGGGCACACGCTGCCCCCAACCGGTTTCCAGCGCCGACTGGGCAATCAGTACTTCGGCCTTCACGCCCAGACGCGCCGCCGCAGCCCGGGCGTGAGGCAAAACGGCTTCAACAAAACTCGACGCATCCTCGAACGCGCCCGGCTCTGCATCACGATCCACCGTCTGAGGCGACGCCACGCGCAGGACGGTATCCGTCCGGTTTCCCGCGGTCGGGCCGGTCCCTTCACCGGCCTCCCGATGCGCACTCGACAGGGGCGGGAACGGCCCCATGCGCATCGGCAGCAGGTCCATGCGCCGCTCCGGCACTGGATAGGCCATCGGTACGCCCGCCTCCCCCTCCTGGGCCCCCTCCCCCGCCAATGCCGTTTCGGTAGCCGATTCGCTCTTGAGGCCCGGCATGGCGCGCTCCATCTGCGTCACCAGCGCGTCGGCCAGACCAATACCACCGGAGCGCGCCATTTCCAAGGCGGTCTGCTGGTCGTACATATCACGGAAAAACAGCGCATTCTTGCCGTCCATCAGGCTTTCACCTCCGCTGGCGGCACGCATGCTCTTGAGCATCATCTGGATGAACTGCGTCTCGAACTGCTGGGCGACATTCTTCAGTGCGCCCTTGGGGTCCTTCGCGGCCTGGGCCTTGAGACGGCCCAGGCCCTGCACATCGGTATAGACTGCACTGTCCACGCGTTCCAGGCTCATGATCCGCCCTCCTCCGCCGTCAGATGACGATCAGCTCCGCGCGCAAGGCGCCGGCCGATTTGAGCGCTTCAAGGATGGCCACCAGATCGCCGGGGGCTGCACCGACCGCATTGATGGCCTGCACGATTTCGTTGAGGGTAACGCCAGGTTCGAACAGGAACATGCGTGCAGGGTCCTGCTTGACCCCCACCTGACTGTCCGGCGTGACCGCCGTTTGCCCTTGAGACAAGGGGTTGGGCTGGCTGACGTCGGTTTTTTCCTTGATGGTGACGGTCAGATTCCCGTGGGCCACAGCGGCGGGCATGATGCGCACATTGTCACCGATGACAATGGTACCGCTGCGCGAATTCACGATCACCCGTGCCGGCGCGGCATCGGGGTCGACGTCGACATTCTCCAGCACGGCCAGATAACCGACGCGCTGTTGAGGCTCGGCCGGAGCGGCCACCCGCACGGTGACCGCATCGACGGTTTCGGCCACGCCACCACCGAACTTGGCATTGATGGCATCCGCCATGCGCTTGGCGGTCGTGAAGTCAGCCGCATGCAGGTTCAGGTAAATGGAGCCTTCATCGCCCATCATCGAGGGCACGGCGCGCTCGACAATCGCCCCATCGGGAATGCGCCCGGCATTGGGCTGGTTGATGGTGATACGCGAGCCGTCCTTGCCGCTGGCATCGAGGCCACCGACGATGAGATTACCCTGGGCAATGGCGTAGATGTTGCCATCCACCCCCTTGAGCGGCGTCAGCAACAGGGTGCCGCCACGCAGGCTCTTGGCATTACCGATGGACGAAACCGTGATGTCCACTTTCTGACCGGGCTTGGAAAAAGGCGGCAGCTCGGCGGTAACCATCACCGCCGCCACGTTCTTGAGCTGCACGTTGCCCGGTCCCTGGGGAGAGATCCCCTGCCGTTCGAGCATGTTCTTGATGCTTTGCAGGGTGAACGGCACCTGGGTGGTCTGATCGCCCGTCCCGTTGAGGCCGACGACCAGACCATACCCGACCAACTGATTGCTGCGTACCCCAGCAATCGAGGCCAGATCCTTGATGCGCTCCGCGCTCACCGGCCCGCTGAAAAAAAGGCTCAGGAGCAGCAGACCGATCAGGCCGCGCAGAGGCAATGTGCAAGCGTTCATCATCTAACTCCCCCCGGCCCGCGCGAGGCGCAAGCCGTGCATATTTTCAGAATGGCATGTAGGGGCTATTGAAGAATCGTGCCAACCAGCCCATGTTGTTGGCGTCGTTGATCACGCCATCGCTGCCATAGGCGATGCGCGCATTGGCCACGCGAGTGGACTCAACGGTGTTATCCGGCTTGATATCCGACGGACGCACGATGCCCGAGAGGCGTACGAATTCGGTCCCCTGATTGAGGCTGAGGAATTTTTCTCCTTGAATCATCAGGTTGCCATTGGGCAACACACGCGCAACCGTGACGGTGATATTGCCGCTGAGATTGTTCTTCTGAGAAGAGTCGCCTGTCCCCTTGAAATCCCTCTCCCCTTCAATACCGGCATTGGCCCAGTCGATCGGGACATTCAGAAGCCGCGTCACCCCGACATCAACCGACTGACTCTTGCCTGTCGAGGTGGTGGCGCTTTTCGAGGCATTGGTCTGCTCGCTGAGCAGCACCGTCAAGATATCGCCTACCCGGTACGGCCGCATGTCGGTAAACAGGCTGTCGGCCTGGACTGGATTGAAAATGGCGCCATTGATCTGCGCCGGTGTGGCGACAAGCGGTTCCTGGGGCAATACGGCTGCAAAGGCGGGGTCGCTCTGTACCGGCGGCTGGCTGGCGCAGGCGCCCAACCCGAGGGCCAGGGTGAGGATGCAGACGGTGCGCAGCGCGGGCTGGGTATTCATGGCGTTCTCCCCGGTTCAGTACGATCAGACATTGTTGTTGAGGAACTGCAGCATGCCGTCTGTCGCAGAAATGGACTTGGAATTCATCTCGTAGGCGCGCTGCGTTTCGATCATGTTCACCAGCTCCTCGACCACGTTGACGTTGGAGCTTTCCAAGGCACCCTGCTGCAGGTTGCCGATGCCGTTGAGGCCCGGATTACCGACCTGCGGCGCGCCGCTGGCGGCGGATTCGACATACAGGTTGTCACCAATGGGCTGCAGGCCGGCGGGGTTGATGAAATCCGCCAGGGTAATCGCGCCCACCTGTGCCGGCTGCGCCTGCCCCTGCAACTGGACAGTGACCGTGCCGTCCTTACCAATCGTGATGCTCTGGGCGTTTTCGGGAATGGTAATGGCCGGTTCGAGCAACAGGCCATTGGAGGTGACGACCTGCCCTTGGTTGTTCAGCTCGAAATCCCCGTCACGGCTGTAAGCGATACTGCCATCGGGCGTCAGCACCTGGAAATATCCGCGTCCGGTAATCGCCAGATCCAGCGCATTCTCCGTCTGCACGATGTTCCCCTGGGTGTGCAGCTTTTCCGTGGCGGCTACCCGGACACCGGTACCAATATTCAGACCGGTGGGCAGTTGTGCATCCTGGGTGGCATTGGCGCCGACCTGACGGTAGTTCTGGTAGATCAGATCCTGAAACACGGCACGGTCGCGTTTGAAACCGGTGGTGTTGACGTTGGCCAGGTTGTTGGAAATGACCGACATACGCGTCTGTTGCGCGTCGAGGCCGGTCTTTGCAATCCACAATGCGGGAGCGGTCATGATTCATCCTCCGTCAGGAAAGCCGCAGCAGCTGGCTTGCGGCTTTTTCGGTTTCTTCGATGGTCTTCATCATCTTGGTCTGGGTTTCGAACATGCGGCTGTATTCGATCATCTTGACCATCGAGTCGACCGGATTGACGTTGCTTGATTCGAGCGTGCCGGAAACCAGCGTCACCCGTGCATCCGGCGCAACCGCCGTTCCTTCGCGGGCGCGGAACAGACCGTCCTTGCCTTTTTCCAGATCAGCGGCCGGTGGATTGACCAGGCGAACCCGATCCAGCGCAACCGGCTGATTGACCTGACCTTCAAGAGGAATGATGGACACCGTTCCATCGCTGCCGATCTCGATTTTCTGCGCCGGGGGAATGGCAATAGGACCGCCATTGCCCAGCACCGGATGTCCGGCGCCGTTCGTCAATATTCCGGCGGAGTCGATGCGCAAATCGCCGGCACGGGTATAGGCTTCCGTCCCATCCGGCGCTTGTACGGCAATCCAGCCTTCGCCACGCACCGCCACATCGAGTTCACGCCCAGTGGTCATCAGTGGCCCGGACTGGAAATTGGCGCCCGCACGCTGATCTTCGGTGTAAACGCGCGAGGCATACCCCGGCCCGTAAACCGGCAGCGCCTTGAAGTGGTCGATATCCGCCTTGAAACCGACGGTATTGACGTTCGCCAGATTGTGGCTGTTGGTGGTCTGGGCCAGCAGCGCGTTGCTCGCCCCTTGCATGGCCAGGTAAATCGCCCGATCCATGTCACACCTCCTGTCGGAATTTTGTCTCGACAGAAGCAATGCACTGTCCGTGCCAAAAAAGAAAGGGCCGAAGCCCTTTCTCAAGAATCACGCTGAAATCGATCAGCGGATATTGATGATCGTGTCGCTGATCGCCTTGTTGGTTTCGATGGCCTTGGCATTGGCCTGGAAGTTACGCTGGGCGGTAATCAGATGCACCAGTTCCTGGGTCAGATCGACGTTGGAGGCTTCCAGCGCGCCGGACTGGATCAGGCCGAACTTGCCGGAGCCCGGCTCGCCAACCAGCGGTGCGCCGGAATCGAGTGTCTCGATCCAGGAATTGTTGCCCACCTGCTTCAAGCCATTGACGTTGTTGAAGTCCACCAGCGGAATCTTGCCCAGGTAGACCGCCGATCCATTGGTATAGGTGGCTCTAACCAGGCCATCCTCGCCAATCGACAAGCCACTCAGACGCCCCGGCGCCTGACCGTCCTGATTGAGGTCATAGAGCTGGAAAGCCGCGTTGTACTGCGTCGAATTGGCCCCGTGATTGATATTGAAGGTGAGATCCGCCGCACCGTTAGCGAGATCCGCAGCGGTAATGGTGATGGTGTCCTGCACCGGACCGGTTATGGTGCCATCCGAGTTGAAAGTGACATTCGTCCCCTGGGTCGGCTGCTTGTTGTCGAACTGGTACCAGACTTCCCAGTCATTGGGGTTGGCCGTCTTGACGAAGTAGGTCGTCACGATGTGCGCGTTACCCAGCGAGTCGTAGACCTGCACGCTGGTGGCCTGGTTGTAACTCTGTGTGTTGGGCACGAAGTTACCGCTGCCGGCGGGCACCTCGGTAGTGCTGTCAAAAGGCGTGACCAACGGTTCAGTCGCCGTCGCCGGCAGGTTGTAGGCCAGATTGACATTGGAGGTCGGCGTCGGCTGCCCCGCCCCTGCCGGAAGCTGCAAGGGGCGCGCAGTGGCCAGACTGGTCGAGGTAACCGCCCCGGTCTGCGAGTTGACCGGCAGCACCTTGAGGTACTGGCTGGCATTGTTGACCACAAAGCCTTCCTTGTTCACCCCCAGCGCCCCGGCACGGCTGTAAATCGCTTCGGTGGAGGTCAGGCTCGGCTGAAAGGCAAAGAAGCCCTGACCGGAAACCGCCAGATCCAGGCTGTTTTCCGTGAAATCGAGCTGCCCCTGAGTGAACTGCTGACGGACATACTGGGTTGCCACCCCCTGTCCTACGGCCGTCTTGCTGTTGCCCAGCGCACTGACGGCATAGATGTCGCCGAACTCGCCGCGCGATTTCTTGAACCCCGTGGAGTTGGCGTTGGCGATGTTATTACTGGTGACCGCCAGGTCCTTGGAAGCGGCGTTCAGGCCGCTCAGGGAAGTATTGAATGACATGTTTTATCCTCCACTAAACAGGATTCAGGCGTGAATCTCGATGACTTCGCCCATGCCAATCTGGCCCAGGCCCTCAAGATTCAGCAAGGGGCCGGAAGACCCACCCAACGAAACACTGCTGATGCGCGCCAGGGTAAAGGTTTCCAGTGCCTCGGATTTTCCGGCAACCTGCGCGGTTGCCTTGAACAGATATTTTCCAGGCTCGGCATAACTGCCGTCGGTCTTCTTGCCATCCCAGGTGAAATCGGTCAATCCGCTGGCCTTATCCAGTGGCACTTCGGCAACCAGCTCACCTTTTTCGGTGTAGATGGAAACGCGCGCATTGGTGGCGCCTTCCGGCACCCCGACCGAACCACGCAGGCTCGCGCTCTCAATCGAGCCATCTTCCTTTTTTTGTACCGTGAGCATGCCAGAATCCCCGGCAACCAGCGCCTGCTTGCCCACCATCGAGGTGGCCTGCATGATCTGATTGGACTGCATCAGGCTGGCCATGCTGGCCATGGACTGATTGAGTTGCTCAATCCCCTGCACGGTCGAGAACTGGGCCATCTGGCCGAGGAATTCGCCATTTTCCATAGGCGCCATGGGATCCTGGTTGCGTAGCTGCGCTGTCATCAGCTGCAGAAACTCGTCCTGCCCCAGCGAATTGCGCGACTTGGAAGATTCGGTCTGCGGCGCACGCAAGCCAATATCCGCCCAGGGGTTATCGGACGCGGTGGTGTTGCTGGTGCTATTCACGTTGCTCATCGTGCTCACTCCTCAGGTCCGAATTACTGGCCCAGACTCAGGGTTTTGAGAATCATGTCCTTGGAGGTGTTCATCATCTCCACGTTGGTCTGATAAGACCGCGACGCGGAAATCATGTTCACCATCTCTTCGACCATATTTACATTGGGAGCATAGACATAGCCCTGCTCGTCCGCCATGGGATTGTCGGGTTCATAACGCGCCTTGGCCGGCGCCTGACTTTCGACGATAGCCTGGGTCTGAACACCAACACCCCCGCTTTGCTGCAGGATTTCCTGAAAAACCGGATGACGGGCCTTGTAGGCTTCTTCCGGGCGGGAGGCGATCGAATCGACGTTCGCCATATTGCTCGCGGTGGTGTTCAGGCGCAGCATCTGCGCGCTCATCGCCGAACCGGAGACATCGAAGACACCAAAGAGGCTCATGCTTTATCTCCCTTCAGGGCATCGGTCAATGAACCGATACGGCTATTGAGAAAGGAAAGGGTGGACTGATAGCGCACGGCGTTCTGCATGAACTCGACCTGCTCGCTATCGGGGTCGACCGTATTGCCATCCAGCGACGCCTGATCCGGTACACGGTACTGCATCCGAGCCCCCAGAGCATCCATACCGACGGGAGGCAGATGCCGCTCATGCGTGCGTGTCAGCGAACCGACACCACCACTGCCCTGGCTGGCCGCGAGTGCGGCACGGAAATCGAAATCGCGGGCCTTGTAGTTGGGCGTATCGACATTGGCCAGATTGGAGGCCAGTACCTGCGAGCGCCGGGAGCGCAGAAGCAGCGCCTCGTCGTGCAGGCCAAAGACGCGGTCGGAAATGCTGCTCATCGCACATCCTCCTCATGAATCATCCTGCCCAGAGCATAAGCAGAAAGCATGCCAGAGATAAGCGAATGAAAGGAAAATCAGCCTTTGAGACGGTGAATGATGCCCCCCCCAACCAGACGCACCATTTCAAAACGATCGGAGATTTGATTGAGCGACTCGGAGGCGCCGAGGATGAGATACCCACCGGGGTTCAGACAGGCTGCCATGCGGTTGATGATGGTCGCCTTGGTATCACGCGAGAAATAAATCAGCACGTTACGGCAGAAGATGATGTCAAATCGGCCCAGGCGGGTGAAATCACCCAAAAGGTTCTGGAAGGAAAAAGTCACGCGCGAACGCAGCGGCGGCTTGATCGTCCAACCATCCGGCCCCCTGTCGAAAAAGCGCGTGCGACGGGCATCCGACAACCCGCGCCCCAAGGCAATATCATCGTAACGTCCTGCACGGGCAGCGGCCAGAACCGTTTCGGAAATATCGGTGGCGGTAATCGACAAGTTCAGACGGCAGGCTGGCTTTTCCGACTTGTACTCCTCGAAGATCATGCTGATCGAGTACGGCTCCTGCCCTGAGGAGCACGCAGCCGACCAGATTTTGACGCTACTGGTACCACGGGTCTCGAACTCCGGCAAGATTCGCTTGCGCAAAGCTTCG
This sequence comes from Halothiobacillaceae bacterium, assembly GCA_028696185.1. Classification (GTDB taxonomy): domain Bacteria; phylum Pseudomonadota; class Gammaproteobacteria; order Halothiobacillales; family Halothiobacillaceae; genus JAQVHL01. Next base: position 57,513 of record JAQVHL010000003.1, on the reverse strand, counting down.
AAGGGGTACTCGTCTCGGAACCAGAGTGTTTCGTTGGTCGTCATGGCATCGACGACACGGGTAACCAGCGAGGAGTCACGCGAGGTCGTCAGTTTGTTGACGAGTTGCCCCAGATCGGCGTATCCGCCATCCCGCATCAGGCGCGACAGGCGGGTATCGACAAGATATTGCTTTCCCTCGCCAAGCACGATTCCGCATTCGCGCTCAAGAAACTGCTGAAAGGCCTGGTAATGCTCGGGGCGACTCGACATGGGCTGACTCAGGACTTGCTCATCTGCGCTACGCGCTCCACGATGACCGAAGCCAGGTCATCGGGATGGAATTTGGGAATGAAGCGATCGGCCCCTACCTTCTCGACCATGGCCTGGTTGAAGACCCCGGAAAGCGAGGTGTGGAGCACGACAAACAAATGACGCAAGCGTTCGTCCTTACGAATCTCGGAGGTCAAGGTATATCCATCCATCGTCGGCATTTCGACATCGGAGATGACCATGATGAGGTCATTGAGCTGCGGCGCCTGCCCTTGCGCCCACCCCTTGAGCAGGGCGAGCGCTTCCGCGCCGTTTTTGGCCATCATGCACTTGATCCCTAACTGATCCAGCGTGCCCTTGATCTGGTTGCGCGCCACGAAGGAATCATCCACCACCAGTACCAGGCTGTCGGGAGAGGCGATACCCGCCGCTTCACGCAGGATTTCGTCTGAAACGTTCTCGTTCACTCCTACAACGGAGGAAAAAATCTGTTCCACATCGACAATTTCCACCAGCGTGCCGTCCACGCGGGTAACCGCCGTCAGGTAATTGCTGGTGTTTGTGCCACTGGGCGGCGGCATGATCTCTTTCCAGCTCAGGTTCACGATGCGGTCAACCGAACGCACCAGGAAGCCCTGCACCGCGCGGTTATATTCGGTGATGATGACGAAGGCTTCACTCAGCTCGCTGTCACTCATCGGCGGCAAGCCGATGGCCTGCGCCAGATCGATGATGGTGAGCGTATTACCACGCACATCGGCGATTCCCTTGATCGCACTGTCGGCCTTGGGCACATGGGTCAGCGGCGGGCAGCGGATCACCTCGCGCACCTTGAACACATTGATGCCGAACTTCTGACCGCCACCCAACCCGAACACCAGAAGTTCGAGTCGGTTGTGCCCCGCCAGCTTGGTTCGGGAATCCACCGACGCCAGCATGTTCTTCATCACCTACAGTTCCTCCAAGGTTCGGCCCGAATCGACCGCTGCCGAAGCGCGGGAGCGCCCCGCGTTCATGGCCCGGATAATGCTTATACGTATTCAAACTCAGCCACGCCATCCCGGCATCGACACAGGGCAAGGCCATGACTCTCAAGCGCTGGAAGATCCTTCTGAAAACCGCAGCGGCGGCACTGCTGCTCGCCCCGGCGAGTGCGGGAGCAACTACCCATTCCCTGAATGCACTCGTGGAAAGCGTACACCAGTTTCTCACGCAAGAATACAGCCGTCAGAACGATGCACGGGTAGAAATCCGCGTTTCACCGCCCGATCCGCGCCTGCGCTTGCCGCAATGCACGCAGCCACCGCAACTCACCTTTCCCGACGGCAACCGCCAGGGCGCCCGCGTGACCGTTGGCGTACGCTGCGAGGGCGACTCGCCCTGGCTCGTTTATCTGTCCGCCCAGGTCCAGCTTTACCGTCCCATCCTCGTGCTACGCCAGAACCTGGGCAAGGGCGAACGCATCGGCCCGGAGCATCTGGAAACACAGGAGCGAGACACCGCCCCCCTCGTGCGTGGCTATCTTCTCGATGAGAGCGACGCCCTTGGCAAAACGGCCAGTCGCCCCATCCGGGCCGGCGAGGTACTGCTACCCTCGGCCCTTGAAACCACCAAGCTGGTCAACAAGGGCGACAACGTGCGCATCGTCAGCGAGTATCCCGGATTCGCCATCGCCATGAGCGGTACCGCGCTCAAGGCCGGTGGCGAAGGGGAACGCATCCCCGTGCGCAACAATTCATCCCGGCGTGTCGTCGAGGGCTGGGTCAGCGCACCCGGCCTCGTCACCCTCACTCCCTGATTCGCAACCGGCACACAGAGACAACAACGCGCCGCGGATACTCAACTTTTTCCCGAATCGTCCGATATACTTGAACAATCGAACATGGAGCCTGCCATGAACACACTTGATCCGCTCATACGCAATCGCCCTGCCGACACCGTGCAGGATGATCGCGTGCGCAACCCGCGTCAGGGCGCCGCGCCGGCGGCGGGCCCGGAATCACGCGAAACCACCCCCTCCGCCACGAAGCAGGACGACACCGTAACCCTGACCGAGAGCGCGTCGCGCATACAAAACCTCCAGCGACAGGTCGACGAAAGCAATGGCTTCGACCAGGACAAAGTACAGCGCATCAAGGCGCAGCTGGCCGAAGGTCGCTATGTGGTCGATCCAGGAAAAATCGCGGAGAAATTCGTGGAACTGGAAATGGCCCTGGGATTGCGCTGACCATGAATGAAATTACAGATCTCCCGCCGCTGGGCGAATGCCTGCTTGAAATGAGCGCCACCGCCACCGCCCTCTGCGGGATGCATGAGCGGCTGGCCGAAGAGCTGGCCTCGCCCAGCGGCACGGATATCGAAATCACCGGCGCGGAACTCATCGGCATGCTCGATCATTTCGCGCAGCTGGAAATGCAGCGCCGCGAGCACCTGCGGGCGGCGGGTCTGGAAGACACAGCAGAAAACATGCACCGTCTCATTGAGACCCACGGGGCACTGGCCCGCGATTCCTGGCAGCGCCTGCTCGATGTGCTTCCCATCCTGCGCGACCGCAACACGGCCAATGCCATGAGCCTCTCGCGTCTGGGCGCCGCCTACACGCGCGCGCTGGACGTGTTGCGCGGCAGCCCTTCCCTGCCCAGCTACAACCCGAGCGGGCAATCCACCACGGTTCGTGAAGGGCGTGATCTGGGAAGTGCCTGAGGCGCTCTCGCCACTATCCACTCACAGAGTCAAAACCGGAACAGGGCTCTTTGCCCTCGTGAGTCGGGCCATCCATGGCCGGGAGTACGGCATCGCCTTCAACTGAGCTCGACTACGTCTTGTGCAGCCTGAACCAAACCCAACTCAGTGGTAGAGGCACAGATACGCCGTCTGGCCATCCAGCGCCACATCAAACTTGGCCTCCGCCGGGACTTCAAAGGACTCGCCTTCGCCGTAACGGGTCCAGGTTTCGCTCCCCGGCAACCGCACACGCATGGCGCCGCTGATGATCTTCATCGTTTCCTTGCGCGACGTGGAAAACACGTACTCGCCCGGCGCCATTACGCCCACGGTGGCAGGCAGGCTTTCGGTCTGGAAACCGATGGACTTGACCTTGCCTTCGAAATACTCGTTGATTTTAAACATGTCAGACACATACCTGATAAAGGGCCCACTGAACGGCCTGATTGACAAAGAAGCCCGCCGGGGGCCTTAACCGGGAGTTGAAAATTGATTTCAAGCCCCTGTTAACCTGAAAAACGCGCCAGATGATAGCCCACCTCACCCGCCTTGCGCGAGCGGGCCAGTGTCCAACCCTCGGGCAGGGCCGGCAACGCTCGTGTTTCGGGCTGCTCGAAATACACCGCGCCGCCGGGTGAAACCCATCCCCCCGCGTGCAAGCGCTGCAACACGGGCTCCAGAATATCCAGGGCGTAGGGCGGATCGAGAAACACCACGGCATAGGGCGTGCTGCAGGGCCGCGCCAGAAAGCTCAGCGCGTCCTCGCCATGCACGCGAACCCGCGCCTCCAGACGTAACTCATGCACCGCCTCGCGCAGCAGCCCCTGACTGACCGGGTCGCGCTCGACAAGGTCAACCTGCGCCGCGCCGCGTGAGGCCGCCTCGAAGCCCAGAACGCCGCTACCCGCGAACAGATCAAGGCAGCGCGCGCCGGGCACGTCGAAATTCAGCCAGTTGAACAGGGTTTCCCGCACCCGATCCGGTGTCGGACGCAAACCCTCACGGCTGGCGAAACGCACGCGGCGGCTGCGATGCTCGCCTCCGATGATACGAACCGTGTTAGGGCTGCTTGCCTTGCGCATCACCCTGCTCCGTTGCCTGCGGCCCGCCAACCACAACCGTAACCATCGTCTCAGGCCTCAAATGTTTGGCAAAGGCGCGTTTGATGTCCTCGCGGGTCACGGCGGCCACCCTATCGCGGTAACGGTCGAGGTAATCCAACGGCAAGCCCAGATACCCGATGGCGGCGATGTTCTCGACCAGCTTGCGATTGCTGTCCAGACGCAGGGCAAAGCCCCCGAGGATGTTCTTGCGCGCATGCGCCAGTTCCTCCTCGCTCGGCCCTTCGGCAATGAAGCGCTTCAGATCGGCTTCAAGCAGGCCGATGGCCATCTCGCCCTGCGCCAGCTTGGTCTGCATGCCCATCTGGAACGGCCCGGCCTGACGCATGGGCATGAAATACGAGTACACGCTGTAGGCCAGCCCACGTTCCTCGCGGATTGTAGACACCAGGCGCGAGGAAAAGCCGCTGCCACCGAGAATGTGATTGCCCACATAAAGCGGGAAATAATCCGGGTCCAGGCGCGCAATGCCCGGCTGACCGATCAGGATGGACGCCTGCTGGGCGGGGAAAGGCACGTCGATACGGCGCGACGTATCCAACGGCAGGACCGGCGGCAGGGCCGGCAGCGCCTCACCCTTGGGCAAACTGCCGGCAAGACGCTCGGCCAGCGCCTCGGCCTGCACCCGATCCAGAGCGCCGACCAGCGCAATCAAGGCCGTGCCCGTGGTGTAATGGCGCTGATGAAAGGCGCGCACCTGATCGCGCGTCAGGGCGCCCACGCTGACCGCGTTGCCATCGACCGGGTGTGCGTAAGGGTGCGTTCCGAACAGCGCGCTCATGAACGCCTCGTCCGCCACCTCGCCAGGCGACTGCGCGCGCGCGCGTATGGCCAGCAACTGGCGGTCGCGCTCCCGCACGAAGGCGTCCTCGGGAAAATCCGGCGCACGGAGGATACGCGCCAGCCCATCCAGCGCCGACGCCAGACGCGCTTTGTCGCTCAGGCTGCGCAGGGAAAGATAGGCACTGTCCTGGCTCACCCCGGCGCTGAATTGCGCGCCAACATCCTCGAAGCCCCGCGCCAGCGTTTCGGCAGATTGCCCGTCCGCCCCTTCGGAAAGCAGGCTGCCGGTAAGTTGGGCCAACCCCGGCGTTGCACCATCACGCGCGCTGCCGGCATCGAACAACAGGCGCACATCGACCATCGGCAGGCTGTCGCTGCGCACGAAATACACGGGCACACCCTGCGGCGTCGTCCAGTGTTCGATCCTGGGCGCCGCGACAGACACCAGGGGAAACAGCAGCAGAGCGAACCATACGCCCGCGAAGGCCCGCCGGTTTTTCAGAAGATTAGCGAGCATGGAAGGTTCCTCCTTGCGCAGAAGCCACCGGACGCGCGCTGACGTCCATTGGCAGGGGATCGAGGCGGGCCACCGTCAGATGATCGTCAATCAGGTATTTGCGCGCCACGGCCTGCACCTGCTCGCGCGTCACCGCCTCGATACCGGCGAGATAAGCGTCAAGACTCGCCGCCCCCAGACCCACGGTTTCCGCGATGCCGATACGCATCGCCTGATAGAAATTCGAATCGCGACCGAAGATATCCTGGGCCAGCACCTGCGCCTTCACGCGCGAAAGCTCTGCCGGATCGACCGGTTCGTTGCGCAGACGCTCGATCTCGCCGCGCAGGGCCTGTTCGAGTTTCAAAGGCTCCACCCCCTCCGAAGGCGTGCCGCCCAGGATGAACAAGCCGCCCTCGCGCGCCATCGGGTCGTAACCTGCCCCCGCGCCAGCGGCAAGCCCTGTACGAACCAGCCGGTTGGCAAAGCGCGCCGCCTCCCCTCCATCAAGCACCCCGGACAGTACTTCCAGGGCATACGGCTCCCAGGATTCAGGCGCTTCGACCAATGTCGGCACCTTGTAGCCCATCAGCAGGCTGGGCAATTTGGCGGGAGCGCGCAGCACCACCCGGCGCTCGCCGTCCTGCGCGGTATCGCGCCGCAGACGGCGGGACGGCAGCTCACCCGATGGCAAGGCGCCGAAATATTTTTTGGCCAGACCTAACACGGCCTGCGGCTCGACATCACCAACCACCACCAGAATGGCATTGTTCGGTGCGTAATGCCGCGCATACCAGGCACGCAGATCCTCCACACGCATGTGATCCAGATCCGCCATCCAGCCGATAACCGGATGGTGATACCCATTGCTGACAAAGGCCGTGGCCTGGAACAGCTCATTCAGACGCGCCTCGGGGTCGTCCTCGGTACGCAGACGGCGCTCTTCCTTGATGACTTCGATCTCACGAGCGAACTCCCCCGCATCGAGCTTGAGCGAACGCATCCGATCGGCCTCCAGGCGGAAGGCAATCTCCAGATGTTCGGGCGCCAGCGTCTGGAAATACGCGGTGTAATCGCGCGAGGTGAAGGCATTCTCACGCCCGCCATGCTCGGCGATGACGCGCGAGAAAGCACCGGGCGGCAGGGTTTGCGTCCCCTTGAACATCATATGCTCCAGAGCATGCGACAGCCCGGTCGAACCCCCAGGCTCATCCGCCGACCCCACCCGGTACCACACCTGCGAGGTGACGACCGGCGCACGATGATCCGGCAATACGCGCAACTCCAGCCCGTTTTCCAGCCGGTACTCATGAACAACCGGCGTCGCGGCGGACACCGGCAGGAGGCAGGCAACCCACAGCAGGGCTCCCGAAACCAGACGGCCTGACAAACTCATGCAAGACTCCCGAAAGATTGCGATAGCAAAAGGACACGCGGAATTTGACAGGGTGTTGGAAAGCGTTTTTCAACACCCTGTTTATTTGCCCCGTTTGGCTCCACCCGAGCGGGCTGCTAGGATAACAGCACTATCCCACACCCGCTTCCGCGCCCATTTCGGACACTACCACGCATGTTTGGTTTCCTTCGGCGAAAAAAGACCGAGACCCCGCCCGCTCCCGCCCCGGAGCCCCGGATCACCCCGCCTGAAGAGGCTCCCACCGCGCCTCCAGCAGCCCCCTCCGGTGAACCTGAACGCGTCGAGGCGCCCACGACCCCATCCTCGCCGGATACAGGCCCGGACACAGGCCCAGGTGCGCCTCTCCGACAGGAGACGGCCGCTCCCCTCCCCGCCCTTGTCGAAGCCGAAAAGCCGCGCGCCGGCTTGTTTGCCTCCCTGCGCCAGAGCCTGGCCAAAACCCGGCGCAGCTTCACCGAAGGTTTGTCCGAGCTTTTCCTCGGCCGCAAGCAGATCGACGATGATCTGCTCGAAGAGCTGGAAACCCGCCTGCTGCTGGCCGATGTGGGGGTTGAAACCACCCAGGAACTGATCGCGAACCTTACCCGCAAGGTTTCGCGCAAGGAACTGGCCGACGCCGACGCCCTGTTCAGTGCCCTGCGCGAGGACATGACCGCCCGCCTGGAAAAAGCCGAAGTACCGCTCACGCCACCGCGGGGACAGGGCACCTTCGTCATTCTGGTCGCCGGTGTGAACGGTGCGGGCAAGACCACCTCCATTGGCAAGCTGGCGCACCATTTCGGGCGCGAAGGCCGCTCCGTCATGCTGGCTGCGGGTGATACCTTCCGTGCCGCCGCCGTAGAGCAGCTCCAGACCTGGGGTGAACGCAACGGCGTCACCGTGGTGGCGCAGGATAGCGGTGCGGACTCCAGTGCGGTGATTTTCGACGCCCTGCAGGCCGCGCGCTCGCGCGGCATTGACATTCTCATCGCCGACACGGCTGGCCGCCTGCACACCCAGTCCGGCCTGATGGACGAGCTGCGCAAGGTCAAGCGCGTGATGAGCAAACTCGACCCCGACGCTCCGCAGGAAGTGTTGCTGGTGCTCGATGCCAGCATCGGCCAGAACGCCCTCAACCAGGCACGGCAGTTCAACGAGGCGCTGGGTGTCACCGGCCTGATCCTTACCAAACTCGACGGTACCGCCAAGGGCGGCATCGTGTTCGCCATCACCCACGCGCTGGGGCTGCCCATACGTTTTCTCGGCGTCGGTGAAAGCATGGCCGATCTGCGTCCCTTCGGCGCCCGCGACTTCGTCGATGCCATGCTCGATGTCGTGCCGGACGACGAACGCCCATGATCCGCTTCGAGAATGTCAGCAAGCGTTTCACGACAGGTCAGCAAGCGCTGCTCAATGTGAATTTCTCGCTGGAGCGTGGGCGCATGGCCTTTCTTACCGGCCACTCCGGCGCCGGCAAGAGCACGCTGCTCAAACTCATTCCCGCCCTGCTGCGCCCCACCGCCGGACGCGTGCTGGTGGATGGCGTGGACATCGCCCGCCTTCCGGACTACCGCATTCCCTACCTGAGGCGCCGTATCGGCCTGATCTTCCAGGACCATCACCTGCTCGAAGACCGCACCCTCTACGATAACGTCGCCCTGCCACTGGTCGTCAGCGGCTACCGCCCGGCGGAAATCGCGCGCCGCGTGCGTGCCGCGCTGGACAAAGTGGGTCTGCTCGATCGCGAGCGTGCCTACCCGCTTGAGCTTTCCGGGGGCGAGCAGCAGCGTGTGAATATCGCCCGCGCCCTGGTCAATCGACCGGCCATCATTCTCGCCGACGAACCCACCGGCAATCTCGACCCCGATCTGTCGCTGGAAATCATGAACGAATTCTGCAAGTTCAATGAAGTGGGGGTCACCGTCCTGGTCGCCAGTCACGATCACGACCTGATCGAACGCTTTGACACGCCGCGTCTGATACTTGAGAACGGGCAGCTCGCCAGCGACGAGGCCCAGCCATGAAGCAGGATCTCGCCCGCCGCCTGGACTCCTGGCGCCATCATCACCGACAGAGCCTGCTCGACGCCCTGGGCCGCTTCCGCCATGGTCCCGTCGGCGCCCTGCTCACCGTCCTGGTGATCGGTGTGGCACTGGCCCTGCCCGGCGTGCTCTACGCCGTACTCGTCAATCTTGAACAGATGAGTGCCACCTGGCGCGAGCGCGCCAGCCACCTGAGCCTCTATCTTGACGAGAACATCCGTGCGGAAAACGCCAACGCCCTGCTCTCGCAGGTGCGCGGCTGGCCGGAAATCAGCGAAGCGCGCCTGATCACCCCCGAACAGGGCCTACGCGAGCTGGAAGAGCGCCTCGGCATCCAGGGGACCGCCGCCAGCCTGGGGCACAACCCCTTGCCGACCGTGCTGATCCTGCACCCCTCCCCGGCCTACAGCGACAGCCAGCATGTCGATTCCCTTCGCGAACGCGCCGGCACGCTCTCTGGCGTGGCCCGCGTCAGCCGTGATGCTGACTGGCTGGACCGTCTGGAAACCATACTGGCCGGCGCGCGCGAAGCCGCCTTGCTGATTTCCTGGCTGCTTGGCGCCTCCGTCGCCTTCGTCATCGGCAACACCGTACGCCTTGAGCTCCAGGATCGCATCGCCGAAGTGCGGCTCGTGCAGCTGATCGGTGGCACACGCCGCTTCATACGCCGTCCGCTGCTCTATGTCGGTCTGATTCAGGGCGCCTTGGGCGGACTCGCCGCCGGATTGATCGTCAGCCTGATGCTGGCCCTGCTCAATGCACCACTCGTTGCACTCACCCAGGGCTACGGCCTGGTGCTGCCCACCGACGGCCTGCCCGTGATCGTACTCGCCTCGCTGATCGCCGGAGGGGGCCTGCTCGGCTGGCTGGGCGCCTGGATTACCGCCACTTTTTTCCTGCGCCGCCTGAGTACGGAATGAATTCCGGGGAACCGCCCCGCGCTTTAGCACTCCAATATCAAGAGTGCTAACATGAGGCGAGTTCCACCGCGATGACATCCCTGATGCTCAAGTCACAGACCCTGCCCGCCCCGACGGGCGATACGCTGCAAGCCTATCTTGACGAGCTTCGTCGCCTCCCACTGCTCGACGCCGACGAAGAATACCGTCTCGCTCGCCGGCTGCGCGATGAGCAGGACCTCGAAGCCGCGCGCACCCTCGTGCTGTCACATCTGCGCTTCGTCGTGCATATCGCACGCAGTTACCGTGGCTACGGCCTGCCCTTGCCCGACCTCATTCAGGAAGGCAACATCGGCCTGATGAAGGCGGTCAAGCGCTTCGAGCCGGATCACAAGGTGCGTCTGGTTTCCTTCGCCGTGCACTGGATACGCGCCGAAATCCACGAATTCATCCTGCGCAACTGGCGCATCGTGCGTGTGGCCACCACCAAATCCCAGCGCAAGCTGTTCTTCCGTCTGCGCGGTGCACGCGAGCAGCTGGGCTGGATGAGCCAGGACGAGGCAGAGCGCATCGCTGAAGAGCTGGGTGTACCCGCCCGCGACGTGGTTGAGATGGAGTCCCGCCTTTATGGGCAGGATCTCGCGCTCGACCCGCTGAACACAGAAGATGAGGACGCCGCACCGGGCCCCATCGCCTATCTCGCCGCCCCGGATGCGGACCCGGCCTTGCGCCTCGAAGAAGGCGACGCCCATCACCAGCGCGTCGAACGCATGCAGCAGGCCCTGGAAAAGCTCGACGCACGCAGCCGGGACATCCTCCAGCAACGCTGGTTGCAGGACGGCGAAAAAGCCACTCTACACGAGCTGGCCGCAACCTACAGCGTCTCTGCCGAACGCATCCGCCAGATCGAGCAGAACGCGCTGCGCAAGCTGCGCAGCGCCATTGAGGCTTGAAGAGGGTTTTTACAAAAAACGCTTGTTGGACGAGCGTGGGCGTAAGGAAGCCCCCCTTTGAGACCGCCATGGACTGGCCTGTGGAAGTCGGGTCGCGGCTGGAACAGGTCAGGCCAGGGATTGCCCGAAGGGCGGTCCCGTGGGGGGGCTTTGGGTCACTTTTCTTGCACAAGCAAGAAAAGTGACTTGCCCGCTTGCGTTGGCGCTTGTATGAAAGGCCAAACCTCAAGGCGGGCAAAAAAGGGCTCCAACGGTTCTTGAAAGCGGCTTTAACCGGCTGCCGAACGACTTTATTTTTAAAGCAAGCGGTAAGCTGGATACGTTTTTCAGAAAGCGATCAGGACAGGCTTACGCGCTGTTTCGCCCACCTTAAGCGGCGCACTTCGAACGGCTTGAATCGCGCGCGGGCGAGTACCTTTCTTTGCTTGCCCAAAGAAAGGTACCAAACAAAAGCCCGGACAGACGGCAGACCGCTACGCGGTCACCGGCAAAGGCCCGGACCCTGAAAATACAAAAGGGCCCGATGACTCGGGCCCCTCATCAGCAGACAGCGTCGAAGCGAAAGGCTCAGTGACCTGCCGGCTTGCCTTCTTCGGCTTCGTTACGCTTCTTGACCGCGCCTACGGCAACGTCACCGATAACGGCCATGCCCTTGACGACCGGCTCGCCCTGGTAGCAGTCCTTCATGCAGCGCTTGCTGTTGGTATCTGGACGGTTGTCAGTGACGTAGTTGTCCTGTGCCGGCATCTTGATTTTCTTCAAGACATCCGCGTTGCACACGGTCTTCTCGTCGTCAATGACCTCGGCAAGATACAGCACGTAGCAGGTGGTGGCGTAGGACTCGTTGTCGTTCAGCGATTGCGGCGCGAAGAACGGCATGGCGCGACGGATGTAATCATACAGTGTCGGCGCGTGGCCCCACATGTTGTTGACACCACGGATGCCTACGTTGTCCTCGCCGTGCTGAGCCGCGTGATGGAACTCTTCCATCGTGCCGCCCAGCATCTTCGGATAACCGCGAGCGCCTTCACCAAACTCGCCGTGACACATGGCGCACTTGGCCTGATAGATCGGCTCGCCTTCCTTCACGGAACCCTGACCGGCCGGCAGATTCTCGCCATCGAAGAACACACTGATGTCCCAGGGCTTGATGTCGGCGTCGGAGATGGCGTTGCCGATGCCCTGGACCTTCGGGGCTGCAACAGCAGCGGTGCCTGCCAGCAGCAGGGTGCCGGCAACCGCGCTCAGCTTAAACATTTTCGATCTGGACATTCTTCACCTCACCGTTCGCTTCGACTTTCCACACCTGGATGGAGTTCTTGTGATAGATGCTCTCCGTGCCACGCACTTTCCTGAGCTGGGCCAGCGTGGGCTGTACGAAACCGGTTTCGTCGGTCGCACGGCTCATGATCAGGGCTTCCTGACCGTTCCAGTCCCAAGGGAAGGTAAAGCGCGTCATGCACTTGCTCATCACAGGCTCGACCAGCTTGGCCGGCGCCCAGTTCTTGCCGCCGTCAACGGAGATGTCCACGCCTTTGATCTTGCCACGGCCGGACCAGGCCAGACCACGGATCTCGTGGAAGCCCTTGCCGTTCAGCTTGTAATCCGGGCAGGGGGTGGTGATGACGGAGTTGGTCTCGTTGATGAGACTGAACTGGCGTGCCTTGCCGTCCGGCAGTACGTCGGTGTAGTGACGAGTTTCCTGGTAGGTCACCAAGGGCTTGTTGGTGAACTTGATGCGACGCAGGTACTTGACGGAAACGTTGGCTTCGCAACCCGGAACGATGATACGGATCGGGTAGCCCTGCTCAGGACGCAGCGCTTCGCCGTTCTGGGCGTAAGCGATGATGATGTCCTTGTAGATGCTGTCGGCATCGGGGATGGGCTTGCCGAACTGGTCCTTGGCGCCGGGCAGCGGAATGGAGCGCTGCAGGGCGGAACCGTCGGCGCCTTCGCCGTACAGCCAGGTCGCGTCCTTGGAAACACCGCAGTATTCCATCAGGTCGGTCAGCTTGACACCGGTCCATTCGGCGCAGCTGATCATGCCATGGGTGAACTGCAGGGAGTTCATCTGCACGCCACGCCATTCCATCGCGCCGTTTGCCGGGCACTCCAGGAACCAGATACCGGTGTGGGACGGGAAGCGCTTGAGATCTTCAACGGTGAAGATCATCGGCTTGGATACCATGCCATGGATGACCAGGCGATGGGTGGCCGGATCAATGTCGACGGCCCCGCTGTGGTAACGCTCGAAGTGCAGGCCGTTCGGGGTAATGATGCCGTTCAGATCCTGCAGCGGGGTAAAGCTGATGGAGGCGATGGTGTCGGCGGTCAACCACTCGACGTTACGGCGCACCACGTGGGCTTCAAACTTGGACGGCATACCGTACGGTACACTGACCACGCCACGCCCCAGAACCTTGTTGGTCGGGGGGATGGCCAGAGGCGCGGCGACGGCTGCGCCCGCACCGGCGCCAGCGGCCAGGGCAGCACCACCGGCAACGGCCATGCTCTTGCGAAGGAACTTGCGGCGCCCTTCGGAGGCCACGCCTTCGCTTCCGACAGCCACAGCGGGTGACTGCTCTTTGATCATCGTTTCAGACATTACTCACTCCTGCACACTAAGCAAGTGATACACAGGGAAACTCCCCTGTTGTGCCGTTACCTGAGCCCGCCTGACCATCGCATCGAGCCTGCGATGGTCAGGCGAACGTCGAGACGCCGACTTCTGGGGCGCAAGTTTCACGTCACGCGGGTGTCACGGTCAATAAAACTAGTTTTATCGCCAATAAGTAAACCCGAATGCGCTGCTGGCCTGCGCGCTGCCGGGCAATTTAACGCAATCGAAGAATATTAACAATCGCTGAAATTACGGTAGGATGCGCATCCACGACTTGACCCGGCCCCCTGCGACGGCATGATGGCCCATCAAAAATATTCACATCACTTCGGGAGTCTGCATGATCAAGGTACAGCGCGAAGATTTCGACCTGGGTCTTGAAATCACCCGTCTGCGTGCGAATTCACCGCAAGTGGGCGCCGTTGCCTCGTTTCTGGGCACGGTGCGCGACCTCAATGAAGGGCAATCGGTAGACGGCATGACACTGGAACATTACCCAGGCATGACCGAACGCTGCCTGGAAGCCATAGAACAGGAAGCGCGCCAGCGCTGGACACTGGAAGAGGTGCTGGTCATTCACCGGGTGGGACCGCTGCGGCCCCAGGATCAGATTGTTCTTGTCGCGGTAAGCAGCCGCCACCGCGGTGAAGCCTTCGCCGCTTGTGAATTCATCATGGATTATCTCAAGACCCGCGCCCCGTTCTGGAAGCGTGAGGAAACCGGCGAAGGCGCCCGCTGGGTGGATGCGCGCGAAAGCGACGACCGCGCAGCGCAACGCTGGGCACACCCATGAGCACCGCGTCCCTGATGAGCGTCGAGGTGGCGCTTGAACATCTTCTTCGTCTGGCCGAACGTGAGCGCGACACACTTCGTCAAGCGCTGGGCGAATCCCTGGGCGCGGTGCTGGCCGAAAGCGTCCTCGCCCCTTGTGACATCCCGCCCACGGCCACCAGCCGTCTGGATGGCTATGCCATTTCCACCCGCGACCTGGGTACGCCGTCCACGCGCCTGCGCATCGGCCAGCGCATAGCCGCCGGTGCGGTAGGCAACCCGCTTGAGCCCGGCAGTGCGGCACGCATCTTCACCGGAGCGGCCCTCCCCGAAGGGGCGGATGCCATCGTGGCCCAGGAAAACGTGCGCGTCGAGGACGGACATATCCTCTTCAACCATCACCCCGCCAGCGGCGAGGATGTCCGCCCCACAGGCAGCGACCTCCACCGTGGCCAGTGCGTGTTGCCCCGAGGCACCCGGCTGGGTCCGCGCGAGCTTGGATTGCTCGCCTCGGCGGGAGTGCCGGAAATCGACATCTACCAGCCTCTCACCATCGGTTTTTTCTCTACGGGCGATGAACTCGTCGAACCCGGCCAGCCTTTGCCTGCCGGGCACATCTACAATGCCAATCACAGCCTGTTGCGCGGTCTTCTGGAGGCCTTGCGCCTTCCGCTGATCGATCTGGGCACGCTGCCGGACAAAGCCGATGCGGTCACTGCTGCGCTAGCGCAGGCCGCCCCCCGTTGCGACGTGCTCATGACCAGCGGCGGGGTGTCCGTCGGCGAAGAGGATCACGTCAAAACGGCCGTTTCCCGCCTTGGGCGCATCGACCTATGGAAAGTGCGCATGAAACCCGGCAAGCCGATTACCTTCGGTGCGGTAGGCAATACGCCCTTCATCGGCCTGCCCGGCAACCCTGTCTCGGCCCTGACCACCTTCGCCCTGTTCGCCCGCCCCTTCCTGCTGCGCCTGCAGGGCGCGCGCGAGGTTCTGCCACGGCCCCTGCGCCTTCCGGCCGACTTCGCACGCCCCTCCCCTTCCGATCGCCGGGAATACCTGCGCGCACGTGCCGAAACCGATGCCGACGGCATCACCCGCCTGCGGCCTTACGACAATCAAAGTTCCTCCGCGCTTCTGGGCGTGTGCTGGGCCGACGGCCTGGCCGTCGTCCCCGAAGACCAGACGGTCGTTCCCGGCCAGCTTCTCGATTTTCTCCCTTTCAGCGAGTTCCTGTCATGAGCGCACTGACCCATATCGATGAAACCGGCGCGGCACGCATGGTCGACGTCGGCGACAAGCCGGAAACCACCCGCCAGGCCACCGCTACCGCCCTGATCCGCATGCAGCCGGACACCCTGCGCCTGATCGTAGAAGGCGGCCACAAGAAAGGCGATGTGCTCGCCGTAGCGCGCATCGCCGGCATCATGGCCGCCAAACGCACCCCGGAGCTCATCCCCCTGTGCCACCCGCTGATGCTGACCAAAGTCAGCGTCGAGCTCACCCCTCTGCCCGAAGAAAACGCGGTGCGCATCCTGGCCACCTGCGGCTTGAACGGCCAGACGGGGGTGGAAATGGAAGCCCTGACCGCCGCCAGCGTGGCCGCGTTGACTCTCTACGACATGTGCAAGGCCGTTGATCGCGGCATGTGCATCGAGGAAGTGCGCCTTCTGGAAAAAATGGGTGGAAAAAGCGGCCATTGGCAGGCGTGAACGCAGGCGTTATATCCCCATGGAAATAACACTTGCACCCAGCACAGGGCTCGGGTATCGTTATTTCCGTTGTGGAATAACGTTGCTCACTCCTGCACAAAGTAGCCAAGTTTCCCTGCAACACATGCCCCTCTCGGGGCAACAAGGGCTTAACGACTCATGCGCGAGCTGATCGACCCCTTTGGCCGCCGGATCGAGTATCTGCGGCTTTCGGTCACCGACCGATGCGACCTGCGTTGTTTTTACTGCATGCCCGAAGGGTTCACCGATTTCGAGGAACCCGCGCACTGGCTGACCCCGGACGAAGTCGAGCGCGTCCTGGGCGTCATGTCCGGAATGGGGCTCGCACATGTACGCATCACCGGTGGCGAACCTCTGGTACGACGCGGAGTTGCGGACATCGCGCGCCGTATCCGCGCGCTGCCGGGCATCGAAGATCTGTCGCTGTCCACCAATGCCACCCGCCTGCAACGCATGGCGGGCGAGCTGCGTGCATCCGGCGTGGATCGACTGAACGTCAGTCTGGACACCCTGCATCCCGAACGCTTCAAATCCATCACCCAGGGACGTCTGGACAAGGTGCTGGAGGGTCTTGCCGCCGCTCGCGCGGCCGGCTTCAGCCCGATCAAGATCAATATGGTGCTGATGAAGGGCGTCAACGACGACGAAGCCGAAGACATGCTCGATTACTGCATCGAGCAGGGCTTTACCCTGCGCTACATCGAAACCATGCCGATGGGCGACACCGGCCGCTCCGCCACCGATCACTACGTCGATCTGCAGCAGGTTCGTCGCCGTCTGCAGGAACGCTTCAACCTGATCCCCAGCGTAATGCCTGGTGCCGGTCCGGCGCGGTACATGCGCGTGGCGGGGACCGACGTGCACGTCGGCTTCATCACACCGATATCCCAGCATTTCTGCGAAAGCTGCAATCGCGTGCGCCTGTCGGTGGACGGCACCCTGTACATGTGCCTGGGCCAGGAGCACAACTTCCCCCTGCGCGACCTGCTGCGCAAGGGCATTCCGGACGACGAGCTCCAGGACGCGCTGATCGCGGCCATCGGCCTGAAACCGGAGCGTCACGAATTCCGCGAACGCCCGGAGAAAATCATCCGCTTCATGTCCATGACCGGGGGCTGAACACCGCCGCCCTGGCCCTGCCCGGCAGGCGGTGCTGCCCGCTACCCCGCGGACTGCTCTTCTGCCAGGCGCTCGGCCAGTGCGTGCGCGTTTCGCACGCAGTCGGATACCGAAATACCGTCGCGCCAGTTGGCACGGGTATGCAAACCTGGCCAGTGCGCCAAACGCTCGTCGATACGCGCAATACGCTCAAGGTGCCCCATTTCGTACTGGGGAATGGCCTGCGGCCAGCGACGCACACGCACATGATCCGGACGCCCCTGCAGCCCCAGGATCGGCGTCAGATCGCTCACGACCTCCTCTACCAGACCGGCATCATCCTGATCCAGCGCGACGGCGTGACGACGACCACCGATGAAAGCCGTCAGCAACACATGCCCGTCCGGAGCGCGCTCCGGGAACAGAGTCGTGGAAAACAGCGCACCCAGCGTACGCCGCCCTTCCCGTGAGGGAATCAGACACCCGAAACCATCCAGGGGATGCTCCACCGCCACACGGGGAAACCCCAGGGCGACAGAGGCGACCGGCGGATAGTGGATTCCCGCCAGCTCACCGGCCAGCGAAGCATCCAGGTCCGCCAGCAATCGAGCGGCGGCGTAAGCCGGCACGGCCAGGATCACCTGCGAAGCTTCCCAGGAGCGCGCCCCCGCCAGAACGCGCCAGCCGGAAGGTATCGGTTCCATACGCTCGACGGAGACACCTGTCTCCACGGCATCCCCCAGCGCCCGGCCCATGGCGGCGGGCAGCATTTCCATGCCCTGCACGAAGGAGAGCATGCGACCGACCGGCCCGGTCTGCAGTCCCTCCTGCCGCCGCGCACGCAGGCGCACCAGTGCCCCCCGTATCAACGAACCGTGCGCCTGTTCAAGCTGCCATACCTTCGGTACGGCCGCACGCACGGACAAGCGCGCCGGATCGCCCGCGTAAACGCCGGAGACGAAAGGATCGATAGCCCAGTCCAGAAAACCCGGCCCCAGGCGACGGCGTACGAAAGCAGCCAGTGTTTCGTCTTCCTCGCTACGCCCGACGAACGGCTCCTTGAGCAGACGCAGCTTATCCATGGCCGAAAACAGCGGCGTACGCAAAAAATCCAGTGGCGAACCCGGCAAGGCCAGGGTTTTTCCCTTGCGTACCACATAGCGGCGCTTGGCCAGCGGATTGGCTTCCAGTACGGCCCCTTCCAGACCCAGCGCGCGAATGAGCTCCCCCAGCGCCGGGGTATTGTCCAGGGTCGAATTCGGCCCACGTTCGATGAGCCACCCGTCCTGGCGCAGTGTGCTCACGCAGCCACCCACGCCGGGGGCGGCCTCCAGCACACGAACCGGCACTCCCTTGCGGTGCAGAAAATACGCCGTGGCCAACCCGGAAATCCCCGCACCGATGACCAGCACAGGCGTTTGCGGATGCGCGTTCATATCGATCTTCCTTTCATCCTGGATACCCCCCACCGGCGCAAGGCGGCCGATTCGTGCAAGAGCAGACCGGCCATGACCGAGGCGAACCCCGCCCAGGCCATCGGGGTAAAATGTTCATCATTCAATATCATGGCCAGGGATACGGCCAGCAAGGGGGTCAAAAGCGGAATCAAGCCCATGCGGCTGGCCGGCAACACGCGCAGGGCATGAAAATAAAGAAAAAACCCCAATACCGAACCGACCACGGCCAGATAAGCTATCGCACCCAGCGTGCGCGGTGCCAGCGTCTGCGGCCATTCGACACCCAGAATAACCCAGCTCAGCGCATACAGGGGCGCGGACAGCAAGAGGGCGCCGGCCGTCACCGCCAGCCCCGAAACCTGTGCGCCGACCCGTTTCACCCAAACCGTGCTCAGCGCGTGCAGGAAGGTACTCAAGGCCATCACCATCACGGCAATCCACCCCCAATCCCCCAGGGTCAGCTGATCGTGAAAGAACAGCCACAGACCACCGAAACCAAGCAACATGCCCAGGATCTTGTTCCAGGTCAGTCGTTCGCCCAGGCCAACCCCTGCCAGCAGGCTGGTGAAGAACGGCGTGAGGCCGAACACCACCGCCAATACCCCGCTGGAGAGATGCTGCGCCGCCCAGTAGGTGAGCAGCATCGACAGATACACGCCCAGAGCCGCCGCCACATAGGCATGCCAGGCACGGCGATCGAGCGGGAAACGCTCGCGCAGCACCGCCAGAAAGACAAAAGCGACGACCAGCCCGCCCCACATGCGCAACGCCAGGGCGAACAGCCAGTCCACGCCGGGCTCGACGCTCCAGTCGATAGCCAGAGGCGTGGTCGACCAGATCAGAATCACGCCCCAATAGGCCCAGGCAGCGGACACGATATTCTCCAGACCCCGGCGACCGGCCGGGGGGCATGCAGGGCGTGCAGCGTTAACGCACCCACAGGGTTTTGACGTTGACGAACTCGCGCAAGCCATGCCGCGAAAGCTCGCGCCCGTAGCCGGAATCCTTGCATCCCCCGAAGGGCAGACGCGGATCGCTATGCACCAGATCATTGACAAAAGCCGCACCACAGGTCAGACGCCGCGCCAGTGCCTCGCCCCGTGCCACATCACGCGTCCACACGCTGCCCCCCAGTCCGAAACGCGAGCCGTTGGCAATGGACAGCGCCTCCTCTTCATCCGCCACACGGGTAACGAGTGCGACGGGTCCGAACAGTTCCTCCTCCCAGGCGCGCATGCCGGGCCGGATACCTTCGAGCACGGTCGCGGCATAGAAGTTCGGCCCCAAGGCCGGCAGAGGCGTACCGCCGGTAACACAGCGCGCCCCCTGCGCCAGCGCATCGCGCACCTGGGCGTCGATCTCACTCACCAGATCCGCTCGGGCCAGGGGGGCCAGCGTGGTCTGTGGCGCACGCGGATCACCAGGCTCCAGGGCACGCACCGCCTCGGCCAGGCGGGCGACAAAATCGTCGGCCACCGCCTCGACCACCAGAAAGCGCTTGGCGGCAATGCAGCTCTGACCGGCATTGGCAAAACGCGATTGCACGGCCCGCTCCACGGTCCAGGCCAGATCCGCATCCTCCAGCACGATAAAGGCATCCGAACCGCCCAGCTCAAGGACCGCCTTCTTCAAGGACTCGCCCGCCGCCCGCGCCACCGCGCGCCCCGCCGGCTCACTGCCGGTCAGGCTGACCGCCCGCACGCGCGCATCGCGCACCACAGCATCGACCTGCCCGGAGCGAATCATCAGCGTCTGGAACACACCTGCAGGCACGCCCGCTTCGCGAATCACGTCCTCGATCAGTACGGCGCACTGCGGCACGTTCGACGCATGCTTGAGCAGACCGACGTTTCCGGCCACCAGGGCCGGCGCAGCAAAGCGGAACACCTGCCAGAGCGGAAAATTCCACGGCATGACGGCCAGTACCGGCCCGAGCGGCTCATGGACCACAACACTACGCCCGGCGCCGGAATGCACCGGCTCGTCGGCCATGAACGCCTCGGCCTGTTCGGCGTAATACGCGCAGACCCAGGCGGATTTCTCCACTTCGGCGCGCGCCTCGACCAATCGCTTCCCCATTTCCGCGCACATGACCTCGGCCAGCTCATCACGCTGCATCAGCAAACGCTCGCCAACCCGCGCCAGAAGCTCGGCACGCCTGCGCAAAGAGGTATCCCGCCACAGAGGAAACATCCCGGCCGCATCGCCCAGCGCCTGCTCAATCCGCCCGGCGTCCCAGACATCAAACCGGGCATGGACCCGGCCGTCATAGGGATCAATGGACTGAAACTGCATGAAAACCTCCAAGCCGGGGGGCTAACTGAAAACCGCCATCGCGTCGCGCATCCACCCTGTAGCAGTATATCAGGGCCATCGCTTCCCCCGTCGATGCAGGCGCAAGCGGGACCGGACATGCTACTCTCGCTATAACCCTTTCCCGGCAGACGAGACCCCGCGCATGGCACGATTTCCGCAAGCCCCCTTCCCTCTTACCGGTCAGACCATCAGCCTTCTCGGCGGCGCCGGCTTTGTAGGGCACGCCCTGGCCGCGCGCCTTGGCGCCCGTGGCGCGCGGGTGCTGATCCCCACCCGCCGCCCTGAGCAGGTGCGGGAACTCAAGCTGATCCCAGGGGTGCAACTGATCGAAGCGGATGTTTTCGACCCCGCCACCCTGGAGCGCCTGTGCCAGTCATCCAGCGCGGTCATCAATCTGGTCGGCATCCTCAATGAACGCGGCCATGACGGCAGCGGCTTTCGCCGCGCCCATGTGGAATTGACCGAGCGAGTCATCGCCGCCTGCCAGAGCGCGGGCACGCCACGCCTGCTGCACATGAGCGCCCTGAATGCCGACGAACAGGGGCCCAGCCACTACCTGCGCACCAAAGGTGAGGCGGAACGCAAGGTTCACGCGGCCGCCAGCAACGGAAAACTCGCCGTTGTTTCCTTCCGACCCTCGGTCATCTTTGGCCCCGGGGACAGCTTCCTCAACCGCTTTGCGGGGCTGATCCGGCGCATGCCCGGTGTCTTTCCCCTGGCCCGCGCCGACGCCCGCTTTGCGCCGGTTTATGTCGGCGATGTCGTGGCCGCCTTCCTGCACGCGCTGGAAACCCGGGAGCTTGAAGGTCAGGCCCTCGATCTGTGCGGACCGCGCGACTACACGCTGGGTGAGCTGGTCACCTACACCGCCCAGCTCATCGACCATCCGCTGACGGTGCTACCCCTGCCAGACTGGGCCGCGCGCATGCAGGCGCGCGTGATGGAATATCTGCCAGGAAAACCGTTCTCGCGCGATAATCTTGCCTCGCTGAGCCTGCCCAGCGTTTGCCCGGAAGCCTGCCCGCGCCAGCCGACCGCGCTGGAAGCGATTGCCCCCAGGTATCTGCGCCGATGAACCTGAAACTCGTCATCGCAGTCTCATTTCAACTTGCTACAATAAAAACCACTTCTCAAGACAAAGATTGATTTATGAAGCGTATCGAAAGCATCTTCGAACACACCATTTTTGCCAGCCGCTGGTTGATGGCACCCGTCTATTTCGGACTCATCGTGGCCATGGTTGTCCTGCTCATCAAGTTCGGCAAGGAAGTATGGCACCTGCTGACCCATGTACTGACGGCCAGCGGCGGCGAGATCATCATCGGCGTGCTGTCGCTGGTGGATATTGCCCTCATCATGAACCTGTTGATCATCATCATGTTCAGCGGCTACGAAAACTTCGTTTCCAAGATGGAAGACCTGCACGAACATCAGGACCGCCCCGACTGGATGGGGCACATCGGCTTCTCCGATCTGAAGATCAAAGTCATCGGTTCGATTGTCGCGATCTCGGGTATCGAGCTGCTCAAGGCCTTCATGAACGTGGATAACATGACCGACACGCACCTGGGCTGGATGGTCGGCATCCACATCACTTTCGTCTTCTCCGGCGTCATGTACGCACTCATGGACCGTCTGCAGGGCGGCAGCCACTGAGTCTTTGGACGGCGGGCTTGCAAAGGCCCGCCACCGCCCCCATTCTCTGCCGGTCTCCCCTCATCGAGGAACCGTGCCGATATGAATCCCACCTCCTACATCCACGACGTCACCCAAGCCGACTTCGTGCAGCGCGTGCTGGAAACCTCCTACACCCGCCCGGTCATCGTCGATTTCTGGGCTGCCTGGTGCGGCCCCTGTCAGATGCTCAAGCCGCTGCTGAAAAAAGTGGTCGAATCCTATGGCGGCGACATCGAGCTTGCTTATGTCGACACCGATCAGGAGCAACACTTGGCCGCCCAGTACGGCATCCGCAGCCTGCCGACCGTCCAGGTCTTCCGCAACGGCCAGAAGGTCGACGAATTCATGGGTGCGCAACCGGAAAGCGAAATCCGCAAGATCATCGAACGCCACGTCGTGCGCCCCTCCGACCTGCTGCGTCAGAAGGCCCTGCAGGTCTATTCCGCCGGCGCCATCGATCAGGCCATGGAGCTTCTGCGCGAGGCCAACAAGCTCGACCCGAACAACGCTGAGGTGCTGCTCGACATCGCCCGACTGACCGCCAACGAAGGGCAACTCGACGAGGCACTGGAAATCCTCCAGGCCCTGCCGGCCGACAAGCGCGAATCGGAAGAAGCCCGCGAACTGCGCGCGCAACTGAACATTGCCCGTCAGGCCGCCGGCACCCCGGATATCAGCACGCTGCGCACCCGTCTTGCGGAAGAACCGGGCGATCTGGGCACACGCGAACAGCTCTCGGCACGCCTGGCCATGCAGGGCGACTACGAAGGCGCCATTGAGGAGCTTCTGGAAATCATGCGTCGTGACCGCGGCTACAATGACGATGCCGGACGCAAGGGCCTGATTGCCCTGTTCGACATGCTCGGTACCGATCACCCACTGGTCCAGGCCAACCGTCGCCGGATGTTTGGTCTGCTGCACTGAAACGTCAGCACCTCCGCACGGATTGATCCGGCGGCACTGGCGCTAGCCCGCATTTCTCACACCGTCCCTGCTGCGGGTGCCGATACGCTCGCCGTGGCACGCCGTACTCGCTCGCGCCGCCTCGACGTAGTGTCAGCTACGCCTTCGGCGCCGCTCGCTCCGTGCGGCGCACCACGACGGCGCCTCGGCCCCCTCGTGACGTGCCAGTGTGAGAAATGCGGCTAGTCTGTACGCTGCAGGGGTGATGCGCCTCTACGCTCCAAGCCCTGACGGGTGCGGCGCTCGAATTCGGGACGGCCCGGTCGGAGCCGCCCCGGCCATGGTGGTCCCAAGGGGGCGATTCCCTCCGCCCACTGTCGTCCAACAAACCTTTACTCTGCCCCCTCACAGAAGCCGCAGAGATTTTCCTAAAAAGAACGCGACTCTCCGGTCGTGGGGCGACTTTGTGAAAAGGGTTTAGGGCGTTGAAAAACGCCCTGTTAACGCAAGCCAGCGCCCCCTGCGGGGCGCTATTTTTCAAGCGCCTTCAGACCCGAAAACGCCCGACGCGAACCTGGAGCTCCTCCGCAAGACGCGCCAGTTCGCTGCTCGCCACCGCCGTCTGCTGGGCAGCTTGGGAGGTCTGCTCCCCCACACGGCTGATATTGGCAATATTGCGGTTGATTTCCTCGGCGACGGCACTCTGCTCCTCAGCCGCGCTAGCGATATGGAAGTTCATGTCGTTGATGGTGCCCACCGCCGTCGTAATCGCCGCCAGCACCTCACCGGCATGCCCCACCTGCTCCACGCCTTCCTGTGCGCGCTGCTGGCTGGCCTGCATGACCTTCACGGCACGACCGGCACCGGCCTGCAGACGGCCGATCATGTCCTGGATTTCCTGGGTCGACTGCTGGGTGCGACTGGCGAGCGAGCGCACTTCCTCCGCCACTACGGCAAAGCCGCGACCCTGCTCGCCGGCACGGGCCGCTTCGATCGCCGCATTGAGCGCCAGCAGGTTGGTCTGCTCGGCAATGCCACGGATCACATCAACCACCGATCCGATACTCTCCGACTCTTTTTCCAGCTGATGGATGACACCGGCAGCCTGCTCGACCTCCCGTGCCAGTTGGGTAATCGCCTCGATGGTCTGGGTAACCACCCGCTTGCCCGATTCGGCTTCCTCGTCCGCGCGCTGGGCAGAGCTCGCGGCAGAGCTCGCATTCTCGGCGACTTCATGCACGGTGGCATTCATCTCGTTCATCGCCGCCGCCACCGATTCGGTATCGCTGGCCTGCTGGCGCACACCAGAATTGGTCTGCTCGGTGATGGCCGCCGTTTCTTCGGCGGCCGCCGCCAACTGGGCCACCGCGCCATTAATGTGATGGATGGTGTCGCGCATCCCATCGCGCATCCGATTGAAAGCCTCGGCAATCTGCCCCAGCTCGTCATGATCGGCATACTCAACGCGCACCGTCAGATCGCCCTCGGCCAGACGGCCTGCCGCAAAACTCAGCGCACCAACCCCTGCCTGCAGGCGCTTGATGGTCCAGAACGCCAGAATCAGCACCACCAGAACGCCCAGTATGGTCAGGCCAATAGAGAAGATCAGTTCCTGACGATAGGCCTGCTCAACCTGAGCGAGACCTTCACGTGCACCAAGCAATTTGCGCTCGGACAATTTGACCTCGGCCTCATTCAACTCACGCATCAAGGGGTTGATCGTCACCAGAAGATGCTCGTTTGAGCGGTGATACTCTCCCTTGCGCAACAAATCCACAGCGACCTCGACTTCACGCAGATAACGTTGCATGAGCCCCTGGAAATTCATTGCCAGGGCTTGCGCTTCCTTGCCATGACTGACCGACATGAAATGCGTCCATAACCTGTCGATTTCCTCGCGGTCCTTTTGGATCTGATCCAGATGCAGGGCCAGGGGATGGTCGTGCATCTTCACAAAATCGCCGCTAGGGTCATGCTGCATTCCCAGCAGGAGCTGAGCCCTCAGCTTCACCAGCGAGCCCCCGACGCGCTCCACTTCATACAGCGGAATCATGCGCCGTTCGTAGTTATCCTTGTAGGCATGATTGGACTGCATCATGCCGTAGATTCCCAAACCGGCAATCGACGTGGCGACGATCACGAACACCACGGTGAGCAGGATCAGGCGCATCTTGATCGATAGAGAAGGCATGGCGTTGACTCCAGAGTCAGGTTAAGCGGTCAGGCCGCATTATTTCGTTATTTTGTTGACGCTCGTGCAATTTTTAGGTGGCATGAGTGTCGATTTTTCGTCGACATCCATGCCATGATTGCATACGGCCTGGGAATTCAGGTTCGCAGGCCTGCGCTTAGCCAGTGCGTTTGCAGGTTCGATGCCAACTCAAGCACGTTCGCACGAACCCACCAGGCGAGGAAAAAACCCGAAAGGGCAGACCCGGTCAAAGACTACCGTGCACCTGCACCGCATTGCGACCGCCCGCTTTGGCGCGATACATGGCCTGATCGGCCATGCGCATGAGCACATCGACATCCGCCGCGTGCCAGGGAAAAACACTCACACCAGCACTGGCGGTGATCTGCGTTTCAATGCCGCCATCCAGCCGGATAGGCGAGGCCAGCGATGCGACAACGCGCTCCACCACGCCACGCACCATCTCCTGCGTTTCGATGCCATCGAGCAGCAGAACAAACTCATCCCCGCCCAGACGGGCGACCGTATCGCCCTCGCGTACGGCCTCCTGCATACGCCTTGCCGCTTCGACCAAGACGCGATCCCCCACCTCGTGCCCGTAACGATCATTGATGTGCTTGAACAGGTCCAGGTCGATGAACACCAGTGCGATGGCCAATCCATGCCGCCGCGCGTGGGCAATGGCCATGCGCAGACGGTCGTCGAGCAGGCGCCGGTTGGGCACGCCGGTCAGGGGGTCGTAGTAGGCCAGATCGCTGATCTGCTTTTCGCGCGCCTTCAACTCGGAAATATCACTGAAAATCGCCGCGTAATTGGTCAGCCGCCCATCCATGTCATGAATGGCGGTGATGGTCAACAGCTCGGGGTACACCTCACCGTTCTTGCGCCGGTTCCAGATCTCCCCCTGCCAGTGACCGCTGTCCCGCAGAGAGGACCACATGGCTTCGTAGAAGCCCAGGTCATGATGCCCGGAACGCAGCATGGACGGCGGGCGCCCTACGGCTTCCTCGGCGCTGTAACCGGTGAGCCGGGTAAAGGCGGGGTTCACGGAGATGATGACCCCACTGGCATCGGTCACGATAATGCCCTCAAGCGCTGTGGCAATGACCTTTTCCGCCAGATGCAGATTACGCTGCGAGGTATTGAGCGCTTCGTCACGCTCCTGCAGGGCGGCATGGAGCTCACGCGCGTACATGAGCTCCATACCGTTCAAAATATCGGGAAAGCTCGCCACGTCCACCAGCGAGCCTTGCGCATCCACCACACCGATATGCCGCACGCGACGTTCGATGAGCAGATTGCGCACCTGGAACAGACTGGCCCCTTCGGACACCGTGAGCAAAGGACGGCTGGCCAAGCCGCCCACAGCCTCATTGCCCAGATCACTGGAGACGAAACGCACGATGTCACGCTCGGTGAGGATGCCGTACTCCCCATCGGCATAACCGACAATGACCGCATCCACGCCGCCCTCACGCATGATGCGCGCCGCCTCGTTGAGTGAATCGGTTTCAGCCAGGACGTGCATGCTGCCGCGCAATACGGAGCGCACTTCGCGCATGCGCAGGAAGTGCTCGACGCCCTGGTGGGTTACGACATCGGTGAGAGACACCACACCCAGCGGGCGCCCATCGATTTCGGTCACCAGGTAATGGCGGATGTGATCTTCACGGAACAGGATGGCCAGCTGCTGCAACGTGGTATCGCGCCCGACGGTCTTGACCGGCGAGCTCATGACCTCCCGCACTGGCCGCTCGAAGGAGGCCGGTTCGGAAAAATCCACGCGCAAGGCGTCGCGTTCCGTCCAGATTCCCAGCACCTTCCCGTCCTCCATCACAACGATGGAGCTGAAGCGCGCCTCGCTCATCAAGCGCGCCACCTGCCGCAGGGACAGGTTGGGCGGACAGGAGAGGATATGGGGTCGGACGATGCTGCCCACCGGCTGGTCGGAAGCCATCAGGGGACGCAAAGGCATGCGCGCCTCCTTGCCTGGGTATTGTTTTTATCAGAGCGCCATTTCAACCCGCCTTTACACGCTTTGCAACGGGTTTTGCTGCAAAAACCACCCAAGCACAAACGACACGGCTCACTTGCCTTCGAGCATGCGCACCAGATCCTTGGCCGGACGATAGCCCGGCACAACCTGACCGGTATCGGTGACAATGAACGGCGTACCGCTCATGCCCATCTGCTCGGCCATGCCCATATAGGCCGGCAACGGCGTATCGGCGCAGCTCTTGGCCACCACGCTCTGGCCCGACATGGCCTTGTCCATGGCCTCACGCTTGTCCGCGGCGCACAGAATGCTTTCCGAGTCCTTGTAGGCCGGCGAATCCGCACCCGCACGCGGCGTGAGCAGGTAGCGCACTTCCACCCCGGCTTCGTTCAAGGCCGGCACCTCGGCATGCAGCTTGCGGCAGTACGGGCAGGTGTGGTCGGTGAGGATGGTCAGCACATGCTTGCGCGTGCCCTTGGCCGGGTAGACGAGGAGCTTTTCCGCCGGCAGGGTCTTGAGCAGTTCCACACGCTGGGTGGCGCGCACGTTCTCGGTCAGGTTCTGCCGCGTGGACAGGTCGATCAGGTTGCCGGTAAAGACATAGCGCCCGTCGGTGGTGGCATAGAAGATTTCCGGACCGGCCTGCACCTCGTACAGACCGGACACCGGAGCGGCCGTCACCTTGGATACCGGCAGGCCGGGCATCGCTTTTTCCAGACTCTGACGGAGCGTGGTTTCGGTATCTGCCGCCTGGGCGGACAGGGACACAAGGGCGCACAGGGCGAGTGCGCCGGCAAACGGCAGGGCGTAACGCGGGAACAACATGAGAAAAAACACTCCGTGCAAAATAATGAAATACTGAATAATACCCTCCCTGGTTTTATTCAGCTCGCCTCGCCCCGGCACATGACCGGGACGGGCTCCGCGAATCAATGGTTTAGCCATTGTTCGCGTTGCGGCATCCTGCCGCGAACAGGAAGCGCCGAATTATTCAGCGCTTTCGTAAGGCATCAGCCGCGCGGGTGATGCTCACGGTGCAGCGCTTTGAGCCGCTCCCGCGCGACATGGGTGTAAATCTGGGTGGTGGACAGATCCTTGTGTCCGAGCAGCATCTGCAGGGCGCGCAGATCCGCGCCGTGGTTCAGCAGATGCGTAGCGAACGCATGGCGCAGGGTATGCGGCGACGGCTCCGTGCGCAAGCCCGCCTCGCGGGCATACCGCTTGACCAGCACCCAGAACATCTGCCGCGTCAACGGCCCGCCGCGCCGGGTGACGAACAGCGCATCGGTCATCGCCCGCCCGTCGAGCAAGGGCGGACGGGCATCGACCAGATAACGCCCCAGCCAGTATTGAGCCTCCTCCCCCATCGGGGTCAGACGCTCCTTGCCGCCCTTGCCGGTCACCCGTACCAACCCGTGATTCAGGCTGATCTGACCATGCGTCAGCCCAACGAGTTCCGAAACACGCAGGCCGGTGGCGTAAATCAGCTCCAGCATGGCGCGATCACGCAGCCCCAGCGGCTCCGATACGTCCGGAGCCTCCAGCAGGGCCACCACTTCGGCTTCGGACAGGCTGTGCGGCAGGGCACGCCCGGCACGCGGGCCTTCGATTTCCACACAGGGATCATCGGCACGCTGTCCTTCGCGAAGCAGCCAGGCGAAAAACCGCCGCAGGCTGGACAGACGGCGCGCCAGGCTGCGCGCATGCAGGCCGGCGGAAGAGCAGGCGGCAAGATAGGCATACAGCAAGGAGGTCTCGCTCTCTTCCATGGCCGGCGCCGCCTCACGCGCGGCCAGCCAGCGGGCGAAATCACGCAGATCGGCGCCGTAGGCCGCGCAGGTGTTCTGTGACAGCCCGTCCTCGACCCACAGTGCGTCCAGGAAAGCCCGGACACGCGCCTCGTCATCGCTGCGCAGTGCCAAACGGGGTTCAGACATCGGCGACCACCTTCTCCCCCCAGGGCGGTTCGATGCCCGGCGGAACGATCCACAGCACCGGCCAGGACGGGGCCTGCGACGGATAACGCCCTTCGCCATCGGTGAAATACAGGAGGGCATCGGGAGGACGGCCACGCGCTTCCAGCCACTCGAACACCGGGCGGAAATCCGTTCCGCCGCCCCCGGCGGCATCAGGCAGGCGCAAGGCCTCGTGTGACGCCACCTCGCGCGCCCAGCGCACATGCGTATCGGCCGCCAGAACATAAATATCCAGGGGCAACATGGCGCGCAAGGCGGCCAGCTCGTTGATGAAATGCGCCAGCCGTTCGGCATCGATCGAACCGCTCACATCCAGGGCCACTGCCAGCTCGGCCGTTCGCCCGCCCTCCCCCGGCCACAGGAATTCACTGCTCTCGCGTCGACGCGAAGGGCGGTCGTAGCGCCGCTCGCCAAACAGCACCCGCGAAAGCCAGGGATCGAGCACCGCCCGCCAGGCAACACCCGCCACCGGCACACCGGCCACAGGCAGCAGCCGATGCCCCGTCGCCAGAAGCCCCCCCTGCCCGGCCGGTCCCGGCGTGCCGCTATCCCCCGGCTCAAAGGCGCGCAACGAGATATCCTCAGTCTCATCCTGGGTGCTGGCCGTGCCTTGTTCCTCACGCGCGCCCTCTCCGCCGCCCGGTACGGCATCCTCCGGCGACGCCGCTTCGAGCGCCTCGACGGTCGATTCATGCGCATCCAGAGCCGGCGGTGGGGACAGTGTTCCGGCGCGCAGCGCGTCCGCGAGGCGCTCGGCACTCCAGCCGCGCGGCGCAGCGCAGCCCGCCAGCTCACGCGGCTCCGGTAGCCCCAGTGCACGCAGGCGGGCGATCACCTCCAGATCGCAGGCCGCATCCCACAGGGCATCGCGCCGACGCCCCTCGAAATGGCGCAGCTGCCGATGCAGCGCCAGATGCGCAATGAGCCACTGCAGCTCTTCCGGAGTCCGCCCCACCAGACTATCCTCCGAACCCTGCAAGCGCCCGGCGGCATCCAGCCCCAGCCGCCGCCCCCGCTCGACGAGCCCCCCCGGCGCCGCCGCAACAAAAGCCGCGAGCCAGGGCAAACGCGCGACCACTTGCGCACGCGCCTGGATCAGGGCTTGCCGCATCCCGCTCACGCCTGAACGACATCCACCAGCGCGTCACCGACCGCGTCGCACCAGTCGGAGAAGGCCGGCAGGCGGTACAGGGACTCACCCAGCCGCTCACGCAAGCCCAGCACCAGATGCAAGGACAAGCCCGGATCGTCGATCTGTGCGGCCAGCGCCAGCAGGCGCGGCGCCGCATCCAGGGGTGCCGCCTGTCGATCCAGCCACGCCAGCGCACGGGTGGACAGCTCCGCCAGCTGCGCGGCATCCAGGCCCCGCACGCGCGGCGGGTCGTTCAACCAGCCCTCGACCTCAACCGCCCCGGAGGCCAGAAAACCCAGCAGGGCATTGGCAGCGGCTTCCCCCACACACCCGGCCACAGCGGAGGGCAGCAGTTGCGCATCATCGCCGAACTTGCGCAAGGCGCGGTCGACAAAGGCCCAGGCGCGCGGCGTGGGAAAAGCCAGCGGGCGCAGATCCGGGTCATAATCGAACAGCCAGCGCGGATTGTCGGCCAGAAAGGCACGCAGGCGTGCATCGAGCCCTGCCTGTTGCGCCCAGGCCAGCCAGTCGTCGATGTCCGGCTGCAGCTCCACATGCGCGAAACGGTTGGCCAGGGGCGCAGGCATGGCATACACCACGCCCCGATCCGAGAGCCGGTTGCCGGCGGCGATAATCGCCCAACCCGGCGGCACCTGGTAATCCCCCAGCCGACGGTCAAGGATGAGCTGGTAGGCCGCTGCCGCGACGGACGGCAGGGCGGAGGTGATTTCATCGAGAAAAAGAAAGCCGCGCGGGCCGTGACGCTCCGCATCGGGCAGGGCCGAAGGCGGCGCCCACTCCACACGCGAGCCCTCGCGGTAGGGGATGCCACGCAGATCGGAAGGCTCCAGCTGCGATAGCCGCAGGTCGATGACCGCCACCCCATGGATCCGGGCGGCCTGGGCCACCAGTTGCGACTTGCCTACCCCTGGCGGCCCCCAGATCATCACCGGCGTGTGTTCGCCGCGTTCGACCGAGGCAAATTCCGCGTCGAGCAGACGCGCGAGCTGCGCGGGCTTCATGAGTACTCCCGGACCTGACGATGAAAGCCTGGCAAGGATTGCCAATCGCAGCGCCCTTTGCAAGCGGTACCCAAGCGGGTTTTCCACGTGCAAAACTTGGAAAAAGGCGCCCGTTCGCGCAACATATCCGGCTTGTTGCATCCCGATGAATGCGCATGTGCCCTTATAAAAGGGCGCGCGCGCAAATAATGACCCCCCGGAGGCGTTTTAATGGAAACCCTTGAGTCCGTCCTGCACGAAGAGCGCGTGTTCGCGCCGCATCCCGATTTTTCCGCCAAGGCACGCATCGGCTCGCCCGACGCCCTTGAGGCCCTGCACCGGGAAGCGCAAGACGATTACCAGGGTTTCTGGGCGCGCCGCGCCCGCGAGGAAATCGACTGGCACACGCCGTTCTCCACCGTGCTGGACGAATCCACCGCCCCGCATTACCGCTGGTTTTCCGATGGCGCCCTGAACGTCTCCTACAACTGCCTGGACCGCCACCTACCCACCCGTGGTGAAAAAGCCGCGCTGATCGCCGAGTCCGATGACGGCAAGACCCGCATCTTCACCTACCGCGAGCTGTACCACGAGGTCTGCCGTCTGGCCAACACCCTGAAAAAACAGGGCGTACAACCGGGTGATCGTGTGGTCATCTACATGCCGATGATTGCCGAGGCTGTCATCGCCATGCAGGCCTGCGCGCGCATCGGCGCCGTGCATTCGGTCGTGTTTGGCGGCTTTTCCGCCGAAGCGCTGCGCGACCGGCTGATCGACGCCGGCGCAAAACTTATCATTACCGCCGACGGCGGCGTGCGCGGCGGCAAGGTGGTCGAGCTCAAGAAAGCCGTGGACAAGGCGCTGGATACCGGCGCCTGCGATACCGTCGAGCATGTCATTGTTTTCCGTCGCGCCGGCTGCGCCACCTACATGATGCCCGAACGCGATCTGTGGTGGCATGAGGAAGTCGACAACCAACCCGCCACCTGCGAGCCGGTGTTCGTATCCGCCGAACACCCGCTGTTCCTGCTTTACACATCCGGTACCACCGGCAAGCCCAAAGGCATCCAGCACGCCAGTGGTGGCTACCTGCTCGGCGCCATCCTCACCAATAAATGGGTGTTCGACATCCAGGAAGACGACGTTTTCTGGTGCACGGCCGACGTGGGCTGGATCACCGGTCACAGCTATGTTGCCTACGGCCCGCTGGCCCTGGGAGCCACCCAGGTCATCTTCGAAGGTGTGCCCACCTACCCGCATGGCGGACGCTTCTGGGAAGTGGCGCAGAACCATCGCGTGAGCATCTTCTACACCGCGCCGACCGCCATCCGCGCACTGATGAAACTCGGCGACGATGTTCCCGCCCAGTATGATCTCAGCGCCTTGCGTCTTCTGGGCACGGTCGGCGAGCCGATCAACCCGGAAGCCTGGATGTGGTATCACCGCGTGATCGGCGGCGAGCGCTGCCCCATCGTCGATACCTGGTGGCAGACCGAAACCGGCGCGCACATGATTGCCCCCATCCCCGGCGCGGTGCCGACCAAACCCGGCTCCTGCACCCGTCCGCTGCCAGGCATCATGGCCGATGTGGTCGACGACCACGGCCACCCGGTGGACTCCCACCACGGCGGTTACCTGGTGGTGAAAAAACCCTGGCCCTCCATGGTGCGCACCATCTGGGGCGACGACGAACGCTTCTGCAAGACCTATTTCCCCGAACACCTCAAAGGCTACTACCTGGCCGGCGACTCCGCGCGCAAGGACGATGATGGCTATTTCTGGATCATGGGCCGCATCGACGATGTCCTGAATGTTTCCGGCCACCGTCTGGGCACCATGGAGATCGAATCCGCCCTCGTGGCCCATCCGCGCGTGGCCGAAGCCGCGGTTGTCGGTCGCCCGCACGAGATCAAGGGCGAGGCCATCGTGGCCTTCGTGGTCTGCAAGGGCGAGCGCCCGGTGGGCGCGGAAGCCGAAGCCATGGTGCGCGAGCTGCGCGACTGGGTGAACGAGCAGATCGGCCCCATCGCCAAGCCGGACGATATCCGCTTCGGCGACAACCTGCCCAAGACCCGCTCGGGCAAGATCATGCGCCGCCTGCTGCGCGGCATCGCCAAAGGCGATGACAGCGCCTTCGGCGACGTTTCCACCCTGGAGAATCCGGCCATCCTCGACCAGTTGATGGGCCGGAGCTGAAACGGATGTCCACGTAATCAACCGGCGCCTGGCGCCGGTTTTTTTGCCTAGTAGAACGAAATAGGAGGGCCTCATGAACGAGGAGCACATCGCGCGTATCCAGTCGGATCCGCGTTTTCACGAACTGGTCCGCAAGCGTTCCGGTTTTGCCTGGACGCTGGCCATCGCCATGATGGTCATCTACTACGCGATGATCGCCTTCATCGCGTTCAACCCCACCGCGCTGGGCGCCAAGATCAGCAGCGGTTCAGTGATTTCCATTGGCATCGTCTCCGGCTTTCTGGTGATTCTCATCGCCTTCGTCCTGACCGGCATCTATGTGCGCCGCGCCAACAGCGAGTTCGACGAACTGACCCGCCAGATCAAGGAGAACGCGCAATGAGACTGCCCTACACCCTGCTTGCGGCAGGACTCGCCGCGCTGGGCTACGCAGGCATCGCCCTCGCGGCCGACGCCCCGGAAAAAGCCCTCAATGTGCCGGCTGTGGTCATGTTCCTGCTCTTTGTCGCCGCCACCCTGGTCATCACCTGGTGGGCCGCGAAGCGCACCCGCACCGCCAAGGATTTCTACACTGCAGGCGGCGGCATCACCGGCTTCCAGAACGGCCTGGCGCTGGCGGGCGACTACATGTCCGCCGCCTCCTTCCTTGGCATCGCGGGCCTCGTGTTCGCCAACGGCTTCGACGGCCTGATCTACTCCATCGGCTTTCTGGTCGGCTGGCCGATCATGCTCTTCCTGCTGGCGGAAAAGCTGCGTAACCTCGGCAAGTACACCTTCGCCGACGTCGCGTCCTACCGCCTCTCGCAGATGCCGGTGCGCGCCACGGCCGCCGTTGCATCGCTGATTGTCGTGGCCATGTACCTGATCGCGCAGATGGTCGGCGCGGGCAAGCTGATCGAGGTTCTGTTCGGCCTGCCCTACACCTACGCAGTCGTCATCGTCGGCGTACTGATGATCCTCTACGTCACCTTCGGCGGTATGCTCGCCACCACCTGGGTGCAGATCATCAAGGCCGTGCTGCTGCTCTCCGGCGCCACGTTCATGGCCCTGGCCGTGCTGTATATGTTCGGCATCGAAGGCATGTTCGCCAGGGCCATCGAAATCAGCCCGAAGCATGAGGCCATCATGGCCCCCGGCAGCCTGGTGAAGGATCCGGTCTCCGCCATTTCCCTGGGCCTTGCCCTGATGTTCGGCGTGGCGGGCCTGCCGCACATCCTGATGCGTTTCTTCACCGTCTCCGACGCCAAGGAAGCGCGCAAGTCCGTACTGTTCGCCACCGGCTTCATCGGCTACTTCTATATCCTGACCTTCATCATCGGCTTCGGCGCCATCATCATGGTGTCCACCGACCCGGCCTACCTGGATGCGGCCAAGAAGCTGATCGGCGGCAACAACATGGCCGCGATCCACCTCTCGCATGCCATCGGCGGCGATATCTTCCTCGGCTTCATTTCGGCCGTGGCCTTCGCCACCATTCTGGCCGTGGTTTCCGGTCTGACCCTGGCCGGCGCCTCGGCCGTATCCCACGACCTGTATGCCAACGTGTTCAAGCGCGGTCAGGTCGATGAACAGGCGGAAATGCGCTTCTCCAAGATGGCGGTCATCGCGCTGGGCATCGTTGCCATTTTCCTCGGCATCGCCTTCGAAAAACAGAACATCGCCTTCATGGTGGGTCTGGCTTTCGCCGTTGCGGCCTCAGCCAACTTCCCGATCCTGTTCCTGGCCATCTACTGGCGCAACCTGACCACCCGTGGCGCGGTCATGGGCGGCCTGGGCGGCCTGATTACCGCCGTGGTACTGGTGGTCCTGTCCAAGACCGTATGGGTGGATGTATTCGGTTACGCGCAGGCCATTGTGCCCTACAAGGATCCGGCCATCTTCTCCATGCCGGTCGCCTTCCTGTTTGCCTGGTTCTTCTCGATCACCGACAAGAGCGCTCAGGCGCAGCGCGAGCGCGAAGCCTTCACGGCCCAGTACATCCGCTCGGAAACCGGTATTGGCGCCGAAGGGGCGTCCAGCCACTGAGTCGCACTGTTTCCCGGATGGGGAGAACGCCCCGTCCCCCGCTTACAAAAGCCCCGCGTCGCGGGGCTTTTTCCTGGCTCAAAAGCCCATTTTCCAAATGGATTCTCCGGCGCATCGCGTCTCTTGTTAAAATGTTTCTGGCCTCATAAAGCCAATCAATGGAACAAAGGGATCACAAGGAGAACCCCATGAAAAAGAAGCTGCTGATCATTGCCATGCTGAGCGCCGGACTGCCCCTCGCCGGGTGCCAATCGACCGGTGTGGACATCGGAGGCATGGCGACAGCAGGGGCCAGCCTTGCCAAGGCGGCCACACTGAGCGACGAGGATGTGAAGGCCCTCGGACTGAAAACCAGCGCGCTCGAAGACAGTCAGCACACCGCGCTTGACGCCTCCAGCAAACAGGGGAAGCGCCTTGCCGCCCTGACCAAAGGCTGGACCGATGTCGATGGAATGAAAATCAACTTCAAAGCCTACCAGTCCAGCGAGATCAACGCCTTCGCTGTGCCTGACGGCTCCGTGCGCGTGTATTCGGGTTTGATGGACAACTTCAGCGACGATGAACTGCGCTACGTGCTGGCCCACGAAATCGGACACATCATGAGCGGGCACTCCAAAAAAGCCTTGCAAACCGCCTATACCACGGCAGCGGCACGTGAAGCGGCAGCCGCCAGTGGCAACCAGGCGGTTTCCGCACTGTCGGCCTCGCAGCTGGGCGCCATCGGTGAAGCCCTGGTCAATGCGCAGTTCTCCCAGGCGCAGGAAAACGAAGCGGACGATTACGCTGTCGATTTCCTGAAAAAACGCGGCCTGAATCCGAAAGGCTCCGTTACGGCACTGCGCAAGCTGGAAAAAATGTACGGCAACGAACGCTCGGTCTTCTCCAGCCATCCCTCCCCCGGCGAGCGGGCAAAACGCATGGAAGAGCGAGTCTCCGCCCGCTGATCTCCCACCAGCCCAACCACAGGCTGTCTGTCAGGGCAAGCGGATGTCCCCGTACGAGCGGGTACATGATAAAAAAACCCGCAACGCGGAATTCACGCGTTGCGGGTTTTTTTCATGGGTCCAGCCTATCCGGTAGACCGTAAAGCGTCCTCAGGCTTTACTGCTTTTCCGGTGTGCCTGCCGCTTCATCGTGGGCCACGGAGGGGATGGATTCGACAGGCAGGGTGTCTTCCTGGGGTGCCTCACTCGACGCCTGCGCCCCACCCGGCGCGAGTGCGAGCAGATCGCCTGTTTCTTCCAGCGTTTTTTCCTTTACGGCACGACGCGGACGACGGCGGGGGGCGGGCACTTCTTCAACGCTTGGCGCACCGGGCACTTCGGGCGCGCTTGTCTGTGCCGGGCTTACCGCCGTCCCGGTTTCGCCTTCGGTGCGGGGCTCCACCATCGCCTCTGGCGATACGGATGCCTCCGGCGCCGATGTGTCCGACACCGGCAGCACTTCGGCGGGCACGTCACTGGCCCATTTACTGGCCCCTTCACTGGGCATTTCGCTCGCGACGGCAAGAGGCGGCACGCCTTCCTCGACCGTTTCAACAGCCGCCGTCATCGATGCCGGCTGGAGGCTCTCTTGGAATGCGCCCTGGGGTTCGTCCAGAGGTTCGTCCAGAGGTTCGTCCAGGGACGCCGTATCCACGGTCTGCTCCACGACAACGCCGGTCGGCTCCGCGGGCGTTTCGTCCACCGTCACCTCAACTGCCCTTACGGCGGGCGCATGCTTTACGCTGTCCATCGATTCCGAAAGGGCCGGCGCTTCCGCCTCATCCGCGCCTTCAGGCGCGGCCCGCTCGCTCTCCACGCGCGTTATGAGCACGGAGTGAGCCGGGGTTCCATCCATCGCCCCTTCCACGACGCGATCGCCTTGCTCCAGGCGGATGGCCGCATTGGGCGGCAGGGTTTCGGCAATGCTGGTCTTGCGCGCAAGATCGATGGGCAAGGCCGACGGCGCCGCCAGCGGGGCCGAAAGCTGCTGGGCGATCATCGCTTCGTCGCGCGCTGAAAGCGGACGTGGACGCTCTTCTCGCACTTCGCGCTCGCGCGGCGGCTCGGCGGCATGCTTGCTCTCTTCCTCCGCGACACGGGGAGGCAGGCGCGTCGGCTCGGTCACGGCGACAGGCCGGTTTTCGCTCGGGCGAGCACCAGCACGCGACTCCGGACGCGGCTCGCCGCGTGACTCCGGACGCCCACCGCGCCCGCGTTCACGCTCCGGTCGTTCCCGTTCGGGACGCTCGCGCTCGGTACGCTTTTCCGGCCCCTTGCGCGAACGCTCGTCACGCGCCCGCGGCGGACGGGGCTCGCTGCGCCCTGCGGCAGGCGCTGTGGCCGAAGCGGCGGCCCCGTTATCGGACGGGGTTTCCTCTGCCACGCCGAACAAGGCATTCCACACCCGGCGCAGCAGCCCGGGACGTGCGGCCGCCCCAGCCGGGGCCTGAGCCGGGACTGGGGCCTGTTCACGAAGGGACGCCGGCGCCGGCACCGGCGCACTCAGACGCAGGTCGATGACCGGACCTGGGGCCACCCGGCCGACAGCCGGCTTGTCCAGAGGCACTCGGGGCGCGGCACGGCTGGGCTCATACGCCTCCTCGGTGCGCCCTTCAACCAGTTCATGTGTGGACGAGGGCTGGCTATCCATATCGGTTCGACGCACACGCTCCAGGCGGTAATGCGGCGTTTCCAGATTGGCATTGGGCACGATGATGATGGAGATGCGGTGCGCGGTTTCGATGCTGGCAATCTGCGCCCGCTTTTCGTTGAGCAGATAGGTTGCCACCTTGACCGGCAACTGGGCGATCAGACGTCCTGTGTTCTCTTTGAGCGATTCTTCCTGCATCAGGCGCAGAATGGACAACGAAAGGGATTCGGTACTGCGGATGGTGCCCTGACCCGAGCAGCGCGGGCAGACCACCTGGCTGGACTCTTCCAGCGAGGCACGCAGGCGCTGACGGGACATTTCCAGCAAACCAAAGCGCGAAATGCGACCGATCTGCACGCGCGCACGGTCCATTTTCAGCGCTTCGCGAAGGCGGTTTTCCACCTCGCGCTGGTGCTTGGAAGGCGCCATGTCGATGAAGTCGATGACGATCAGCCCCCCCAGATCGCGCAGACGCAGCTGACGGGCAATCTCGTCCGCCGCTTCCAGGTTGGTATTGAGGGCGGTTTCCTCAATATCCTGCCCCTTGGTATTGCGGCCGGAGTTGATGTCGATCGCGGTCAGCGCTTCCGCATGGTCGAAGACCAGCTCACCGCCCGAAGGCAGGGAAACGCTGCGCTGATAGGCCGATTCGATCTGGCTTTCGATCTGGAAACGGGTGAATAGCGGAATGCGATCTTCGTAGAGCTTGAGCTTGCGTATCGCGGAAGGCATCACGCGCTTGACGAAGTCTTCTGCCTGCGCGAACACGGCCGGGTCGTCGATGTAGATCTCGCCGATATCATTGCGCAGGTAATCGCGCAGGGCGCGGATGATGACGTTGCTTTCCTGATAGATCAGCACCGGCGCGGCATGCTCGACCGCACCTTGCTCAATGGCCTTCCAGACCGAGAGCAGGTAGTCCAGATCCCATTGCAGCTCTTCCGGGGTGCGCCCCACCCCGGCCGTGCGCACGATCAGCCCCATACCCTCGGGCACGTTGAGGGAGGACATGGCTTCTTTGAGCTCGGCGCGGTCATCCCCCTCGATACGGCGCGACACACCGCCCGCACGGGGGTTATTGGGCATGAGCACCAAATAGCGACCGGCCAGACTGACGAAGGTGGTCAGGGCCGCCCCCTTGTTGCCACGCTCTTCCTTGTCGACCTGGACGATGAGCTCCTGGCCTTCCTTCAGGGCTTCCTTGAGAATGACACGCCCTTTTTCATCCGCCGCTTCCGGGGCAAGATAATTTCGGGCAATTTCCTTGAACGGCAGGAAGCCGTGACGCTCGGCGCCGTAATTGACGAAAACGGCTTCGAGGCTAGGCTCGACGCGGGTGATGACGGCCTTGTAGATATTGGCCTTTTTCTGCTCGCGAGACGGGGTTTCGATGTCGATGTCGTAGAGTTTCTGACCATCGACAAGCGCGACGCGCAACTCCTCGGGGTGCGTCGCATTGATCAGCATGCGCTTCATGACGGAAATCTCGGCAGGGGTCATCCCCGATTCCGCACACAGGCATACCGCCGCGTCGTGTCCTCACGCCCGGAAAACCGGGGCGGACGACACGAAGCGAAACGGCAGGAACAGGATGCGCGGCAAGGTTTCTCCGATGCACGGCCAAGCCCGTTTGCGGGCGCACGAGGGCCTGAACGAGCAGCGCACCGACCTCCAGCCAGAGGACCGTACCGCGCATCGCCTTGAAGAAACCGGGGATCAACACGTTCTTGTTTACTTGTCTTTATCTTGACGTTTGACGCGTCCGGGAAGCGGGCTCCACGAACGGCGGCCTGGATTCAGGCCTTTCGGACCTCGCCTGGGCGAAGCACGAAGGAATGCGAAAAACCTGCTAGGCAGGAGCCGGACCGATGCGGGGTAGCCCGCCCTGGCAATCCGGGAAATTCACCGATTGATGCTGACCTTCAAGCCAGCATCCGGCCCACGGACTATAACAAGAATGTCAAATCCCATCAATGCAGCGAGCAGTGCCGACCCGCGCCGCAAAACGGTATCATGTGCGGCATGAGCACACAGCCTTCCACTGAAACCGTCACGGGCGTGCGCATCGTGACCATCGATGCCCGCCACGACGGGCAACGCCTGGACAACTTCCTGATGCGCGAGCTCAAGGGCGTGCCACGCGGCCACATCTACCGCCTGCTGCGCACCGGTCAGGTGCGCGTCAACCGCGGCCGCTGCGACGCCTCGCGCAAGCTGTGCGTCGGCGACGAAGTGCGCCTGCCGCCGGTACGCATGAGTGAGCCCAAGGAAGGCCCCGACATCCCGCCCGGCCTGCTCGCCCTGTTGCGCGACTGCGTACTGCACGAGGACGCCGACCTGTTGATCATCAACAAGCCGGCAGGACTCGCCGTGCATGCCGGCAGCGGCGTGGACTATGGCGTGATCGAAGCCATGCGCGAGGCACGCCCCGACCTGCCGGAGCTGGAACTGCTGCACCGGCTGGATCGCGACACCAGCGGATGCCTGATGCTGTCGAAAAACCGTGCGGCGCTGACCGGCCTGCAAACACTGATCCGGCGTGGCGGGTTATACAAGCAATACCAGGCCCTGGTGCGGGGGGTCTGGCGCGGCGGGCAGCGGGAAGTCGATGCCCCGCTGCGCAAGAACACCCTGTCCGGCGGCGAACGCATGGTGCGGGTCGACCCGCGGGAGGGCAAGCCTTCGCGCAGCATCTTCGCGCCAGAGAAGGTTTTTGCCCAGGCCAGCCTGATGCGGGTTGAAATCCCCACCGGCCGCACCCATCAGATTCGCGTGCACGCGGCGCACATCGGTTACCCCCTGGCCGGCGACGAAAAATACGGTGATGCCGACTTCAACCGTCGCCTGCGCGAAAAGGGTCTGCGCCGCCTGTTTCTGCATGCGCGTACCCTGCGCTTCACGCACCCCGTCACCGGCCGCACGCTGGAGGTCAGCGCCCCGCTGCCTGTGGAACTTGTCAACGTCATCGAGGCTCTCACCCGCCCATGAGCACAAACCGTTTCCGACTGCTGGCCTTCGACTGGGACGGCACCCTCATGGACTCCACCGCACGCATCGTCAGCGCCTTCCGGGGCGCGATGCGCGACACCGGCCTGCCGGTGCTTGCGGAAGACACCATCCGCGACATCATCGGCCTGGGGCTGCCCGAAGCCATTGCCAGCCTGTATCCCGACATCGACCTGAGCGATGCCCAAGCCCTGGCGAGCCGCTACAGCCAGCATTACCTGCACGACGACCCGACCCCAGTCCGCCTGTTTGCCGGGGCGCTGGAGTTGCTCGAACAACTGCGTGAGGAAGGCTACTGGCTGAGCATTGCCACCGGCAAGAGTCGACGCGGCCTGGATCAGGTTCTGGCCGATACGGGACTTGCCGGGCACTTTCTCGCGACACGCTGCGCCGATGAAACCGCATCCAAGCCACACCCGGACATGCTGATTTCGTTGATGGACGAATTCGGCTGCACCCCGGAGGAAACCCTCATGATCGGTGACAGTGAATTCGATCTTTTGATGGCGCGCAATGCGCGTGTGCCCAGCGTGGGCGTGGCGCACGGCGTGCATGGCTGCGAACGCCTGGCCCGCCACGCCCCGCTCGCCTGCCTGCGCCAGCTGAATGAGCTCACCGCCGTACTTGACCGCGCCTCTGCAAACGCTACCCACAACCTGGCCCTACAAGGAACCTCCGCATGAACACGACGGACAAGGACACTGCTTCCCCCCAATGGGAGCGCGAAGCGCTGATGAAAATCGCCCAGGCCGGGCTCATCGAACAACGCCGCGCCCGCCGCTGGGGGATATTCTTCAAGCTGCTCGGCTTCGGTTATCTGTTCATCCTGCTGGCGGTCATGTTCGCGCCAGGGCGCATGGGTGAAAGCACCCCGGCAACGACCGGCCCGCACACCGCCCTGGTGGAACTCAATGGCATTATCATGGACGGCGAGGAAGGCGCATCCGAAACCGTCATTCGCGGCTTGCGCAAAGCCT
The DNA here is from genome assembly GCA_028696185.1 of Halothiobacillaceae bacterium. Taxonomy (GTDB): domain Bacteria; phylum Pseudomonadota; class Gammaproteobacteria; order Halothiobacillales; family Halothiobacillaceae; genus JAQVHL01. The sequence continues at coordinate 15,142 of JAQVHL010000003.1, read as the reverse complement.
TCGAAGACAAGAACGCCAAGGGCGTGATCCTGCGCATCAACAGCCCCGGCGGCAGTCCGGTCCAGGCCGGCCTGATCCACGACGAGATGCTGCGCCTGCGCGAAAAACACCCGAACAAGCCCTTGCACGTCGTGGTCACCGACATCTGCGCGTCCGGCGGTTATTACGCCGCCGTAGCCGGCGAACAGATCCATGTCGACAAGGCCAGCATCGTCGGTTCCATCGGCGTGCGCATGGACAGCTTCGGCTTTGTCGGCGCCATGGAAAAGCTCGGTGTTGAGCGCCGCCTGCTCACCGCCGGGCAGAACAAGGGCCTGCTCGACCCCTTCGCTCCGGTCGTTCCAGAAGAAAAACAACACATCCAGACCATGCTCGACCAGATTCACGGGCAGTTCATCGAAGTGGTGAAAAACGGTCGCGGTGAGCGTCTGTCCGACAACCCAAACCTGTTCACCGGCCTGATCTGGACAGGCGACGAAGCCATCCGCCTGGGGCTTGCCGACGCACGCGGCAGCGTGGAATCGGTCGCCCGCGACGTGATCGGCGCCGAAAAACTGGTCAACGTCACACCGAAACCTGACGTTTTCGAGCGCGTCTTCAGCCGTATCGGCACCCAGGTCGCCCAGTCCCTGGTCAGCGCCTCCTTCGTGCCCCTGCCCCATTGACAACTCACCCGAATGGAACACACACGCACCCTATCGGCGCATTCGCCTCAAGAAGAGTCCGATCTGGCGCTGGGCGAGCAGGCCCTTCGCGCCGATCCGCCCCCGCTTTTCAACGTCTTGCTGCTCAATGACGACTACACCCCAATGGACTTCGTCATCGCGGTGCTGGAGCAGTTTTTTGGCATGAACCGTGAATCAGCCACCCGTGTCATGCTGGAAGTCCATACTCAGGGACAGGGCCTGTGTGGCGCCTTCAGCCGCGATGTGGCCGAAACCAAGGTCATGCAAGTCAACCAGAGCGCAAGACAAAACGGCCACCCTCTGCTATCTGTGATGGAAAGGGCCTGACACGGTCTTGAAATAAGGCATCCCGCCCCTATTCACGACCTTAAGACGCACGGCGTCACCGCTTGAACGCTTCGCCGGAGGGCAACGAGATGTTGAGCAAGACACTGGAAGAAACCCTCAACCATGTGTTCCGTAGTGCCCGCGAACGCCGCCTGGAGTTCGTCACGCTGGAGCAGCTGCTCCATGCGCTGACTGAAAACGGTGACGCCCGGGGCGTGCTGGAGGCCTGTGGCGCCAATCTGACGCAGCTGCGCGGCGAGCTGGAAAATTTCATCAACGCCCATGTCCCACGCCTGCACGACGATGACAATCGGGAAACCCAGCCTACCCTGGGCTTCCAGCGTGTGCTGCAACGCGCGGTGCTCCAGGTGCAATCCGCCGGACGGCGCGAAGTCACCGGCGCGCATGTACTGGCTGCGCTGTACGGCGAGCAGGATTCGCACGCCGTCTTTCTGCTGCACAACCAGGGCATCGAACGTCTGGATGTGGTGAACGTCATCTCCCACGGCGTGTCGCGCACCGAACCCGCCCCCGGTCAGAACGAAGGCAGCGAGGCCGCCCCCGGCGCGGGGCCGCGCGCCGCCGACGAGGAAGCCGGCGCGCTGGAAAGCTACACCACCAACCTCAACGCGCTGGCACGCGAAGGGCGCATCGACCCGCTGGTCGGGCGCAGCAACGAGATCGAGCGTACCATCCAGATCCTCTGCCGGCGGCGCAAAAACAACCCGCTGCTGGTCGGCGAGGCTGGCGTAGGCAAAACAGCCATTGCCGAAGGACTGGCGCGTCTGGTCGTGGAAGGCAAGGTGCCTGACGCCATCCGGGAAGCCACAATCTATGCCCTGGACCTGGGCTCGCTGGTAGCGGGCACCAAGTACCGGGGAGATTTCGAAAAGCGCCTGAAAAGTGTACTCAAGGCGCTGGAAAAGCAGCCGCATGCCATTTTGTTCATCGATGAAATCCACACCCTGATCGGCGCCGGTTCTGCCTCCGGCGGCTCGATGGATGCGTCCAACCTCATCAAGCCGGCGCTCGCGAACGGCAGCCTGCGCTGCATCGGTTCGACAACTTACCAGGAATTTCGCGGCATTTTCGAGAAAGACGCGGCCCTGACCCGCCGCTTCCAGAAGCTCGATGTGCCCGAACCCAGCACCAGCGAAGCCATTGAGATTCTCAAAGGACTTCGACCGGGCTACGAAAGCCACCACGGTGTGCGTTACACCGATGCCGCGCTGGAAGCGGCGGTACGCCTGTCCACCCGCTACATCACCGACCGCCACCTACCGGACAAGGCCATTGATGTGATCGACGAGGCCGGCGCGCACCACCGTATGCATCAGGTCCGCAGCGAGGACGCCCTGTCCACACCGGGTACGGTGGACACGCCGGAAGTCGAAGCGGTGATCGCGCGTATCGCACGCATCCCCGAGCGTACGGTGTCCACCTCCGACCGCGAAGTCATGCGGAACCTGGAGCGCAACCTGAAAATGGTGGTATTCGGGCAGGACGAGGCCATCGAGCAGCTCGCCACGGCAATCAAGCTCGCCCGTTCCGGACTGCGGCAGGCCGACAAACCCATCGGCAGCTTCCTGTTCGCCGGCCCGACCGGCGTGGGCAAGACCGAGGTCAGCCGTCAGCTTGCGCGCCTGCTGGGCATCGAGCTTGTACGTTTCGACATGTCCGAATACATGGAGCGCCACAGCGTGTCACGGCTGATCGGCGCCCCTCCGGGCTATGTCGGTTTTGAGGAAGGCGGGCTTCTGACCGAGGCCATCAACAAGCATCCGCACGCCGTGCTCCTGCTCGACGAAGTGGAAAAGGCGCATCCGGATCTTTTCAACCTGCTGCTGCAGGTCATGGATCACGGCACCCTGACCGACACCAACGGCCGCAAGGTGGATTTCCGAAACGTGATACTCATCATGACCAGCAACGCCGGTGCGGAAAACCTCTCACGCCGCTCGCTGGGCTTCACGATCCAGGATCACAGCAGCGATGGCATGGAAGCCATACGGCGCGGGTTCTCGCCGGAGTTCCGCAACCGTCTGGATGCGATCATCCAGTTCCAGCCGCTCACCCCGCGTCATATCCTCAACGTGATCGACAAGCAGCTGGTCGAGCTGGAACAGCAGCTCGAAGAAAAAGGCGTAAGCCTGCGTGTGGAGGAGGACGTGCGCCACTGGCTGGGCGAGAAGGGCTACGACCCGCAGCTGGGCGCCCGCCCGATGGCCCGGCTCATTCAGGAGCGCATCAAACGCCTGCTGGCCGAGGAGCTGCTGTTCGGGCCGCTGGAGAAAGGCGGTATCGCACGCATCGCACTGGGCGAGGACGGGCCGGTTCTGCGCGTGGAAGTACCGGGCACGGCCCTGGCGGAAATTACGGACTGATCTGGCAGGCGCCTGCCTGGGCGGGCGCACAGCCAAACGAACATCGCGGCACCAGGCCGCGATGTTCGTCATTACACCAGGAACTCAGGACAAGGGCCTTCGCCCCGGTGCGCTCCTCTAACCGCCCCCCCTCAACGGGCGCGGAAGGAAATGCGTCCCTTGGTCAGATCGTAAGGGGTCAGCTGTACCGTCACCTTGTCGCCGGTGAGGATACGGATGTAGTTCTTGCGCATGCGTCCGGAGATGTGGGCGGTAACGATATGCCCGTTGTCCAGCTGGACGCGAAACATCGTATTTGGCAGAGTTTCGATGATCGTCCCCTGCATTTCGATATAATCTTCTTTTGCCATGAATCCTGCGTGTCCGCACGTGGTTCTCGAAGTGGCGCATTATCCTGATATCACAGACCAAGGCAAGGCGGGTGTCCCGTACGGCCAACTCACCGGTAACGAAAAGACGTGCCAAACGCCTCCCGAGCCGCGCGCATCGTGGCCATCAATCTCGCGGTCGCCCTGTGCTACTGGCTGGCTGGCGTGCTTACCGAGGCCTTCTTCAGTGCCCTGCACCTGTTCCCCTCCCCCGTGTGGCTACCGGCCGCCATTGCCCTGGCGGCGCTGTTGCGCTGGAACCACAACGCCCTGCCCGGCGTCGCCCTGGGCGCATTGCTCATCAATGGCTTGAGCTTCGGCACACCCTGGCCACTGGCCCTCCTGATCGCCCTCACCAACAGCCTGGGGCCTTATCTCGGCTCGCGTCTGCTGCTTGCCGGCCATGCACCGCCGCCCGCACCGTTCTACACGCTGGAGGACGCCTTGCGTTTTCTCTGGGCCGGGGTGGGTGTCTCCTCGTTGATCACCAGCATCGGCGGCACACTGGCCTACGGTTTTCTGGCGCCGCAGGGGGACAACGCGCCTTCGGCCATCGCCCTGAACTGGTTTCTTTCCGATGCCGCCGGCAGCTTACTGCTCGCGCCACTGCTCATCCTGTGGAGCCGCCCGGCTCCACTTGCCCCACGCCTGGCCGATCGCTTCGAGTTGTGGCTGAACGCGCTGTCGGTCACCGTGATGGCCCTGCTGCTCTTCCTGCTCATCCCCGCACGCGGCAACGAACTGATCGGCCTGAGCTATCTGCTGTCCATTCCGCTGATCTGGGCCAGCGTACGCCATCCACCCCGACAGGTCTTTTTGATCCTGTTCATCGCCAACCTCATCGCCCTGACCGGCACCCTGATCGAGCGTGGCGTACTTCACCAGGAACAAATCGACACGACGCTCGACACTCTCGCGCTGTTCATCGCCGGGCAGACACTCACCGTACTGCTGGTCTCGGCCATGATCAGCGAACGTCGCCTCGACGAAATACACCGTTTGCTCAATACCGAGCAACGTTTCGAGGCCTTCATGGATCACCTGCCCGCTGCCGCTTTCATCAAGGACACGGCCAGTCGCTACCTGTATGTCAACCGCCAGTACCACGATCAGATCGACCCTCACCATGAAGGCCGCTCCGTACGGGACATCTACCCGGAGGCCATCGCGCAGGCCCTGCTGGACGCGGATCGCACGGCCCTTGAACAGGGCGCCAACGAAAATGACGAATGGCTGCCCTGCAGCGATGGACAGCTGCATGCGTTTCACACCCGCAAGTTTCTCATCCCCAGCACCGAGGGCACACCGCTGATCGGCGGCATTGCCCTGGAGATCACCGAACGCCTGCAACTGGAAAAGCGCCTGCGTGCTTCCGAGGAGAACTACCGTACCCTGCTCGACACCAGCCCCAATCCCCTGGTCATCACCCAACAGGCTGATAGCACGGTGCTGTATGTCAATGACCGCACCGTGGAGCGCATTGGCCTGCCGCGCACTGTACTTCTTGGCCGACCGGCGGCCGTTTTCTATGCCGACAGGAGCGACCGCGAACGTCTGATTACCCTGTTGCAATCGCGCAGCCATATCAGCAACTTCGAAACACGCCTGCTCGACGGCAGAAACGAACCGTTCTGGGCCAGCCTTTCCGCCAGCCTCGCGATCTTCGACGGCATTCCCGCCATGGTTGTGGCCTTCAGCGACATCAGTGAACGCAAGGCCCTGGAAACGCGCCTGGAGCGTCTGGCCCATCACGACCCCCTCACGGGGCTTCCCAACCGTGCCTTCTTCTTCACAAGACTCACCGAAGCCCTCTCGCGGGCACGGCGAGAAAAACGGGGCTTTGCGCTGTTGTATATCGACCTGAACGATTTCAAACCGGTCAATGACCGTTATGGGCACGCCATCGGTGACGCCTTGCTGCGCGCCGTTGCGGGGCGCATGCAATCGGAGCGGCTGGAAGGCGAATTCCTGGCCCGTATCGGCGGCGATGAATTCGTCTACCTGATCGAGCATCTCCCCGAGCGCCGCTGGGCCGAGGAACGCATGGATACTCTCCGGTTGCGCTTGATGCAGCCCTTTATGATCGAAGGCCGCCGTATCGTGATTGGCGCCAGTATCGGCCTGGCCTGTTATCCCGACGATGCCAGCGACGAAGCCGGCCTGCTGCGCCATGCAGATTCAAAAATGTACGGCCAAAAGCATGGCCAAAAGGAAAAACAGGATACGAGCAACAGCTAATCCCGCGAAAGGAAAATAGCGGGATGTCTTCAGTGTGTTTACAAAACGAAGGTTTGTTGGACGAGCGTGGGCGGAGGGAAGGGCCCCCTTGGGACCGCCAAGGGGGATCTGGGAATCCTTCGTCCGGCGCTGAATTGTCCAACAAACCTTCGTTTGCCAAACACCCTCAGCGGATAGCCAAATACTGGGCAAAAAGAGGCTTGAAACGCTGTTCAGCGCTCTCCAATGGACTCAAAGCACACGGGAAAACGAACGGCAAAGGCACGCAAACCGCTGACACGGATCTTCGCCAAGACCTGCACGTCCTGCCCTTCCTCGACGACGAACTCCACCACCCGCGGCGTGTCGCCCCCCAATTCAAAAAAGCGTTCGGAATGCACCACAGCATCACGCCCGAAGCCCTCACTGGCCAGGAACACCGAAGCCCCCCCCAGACCCAGTTCACGCCCCAAACGCAACAGCCACTCCTCACCCGGCAATCCCTCCAGGCGCTGACGGGGTTCGAGATAAAAACGCAGGAAATATCCGTCCTTCACCGAATCCACACCTTTATGCAAGCGATGTCAGGGCACGCAGGCTCATGAACCCCAACCAGGTCATCAACAGCGAACCCAGCAGATGTGCCGCCGCGATCAGCAAGGCCCATAGCGCCTCACCGCGCATCATTGCCCCCACGACCTCGGCCGAAAAGGTCGAAAACGTGGTCAGCCCACCCAGCAACCCGGTTACCAGGAACAAGCGCCATTCCGGTGCGATGGAAGGCCAGTGCATGAAAACCGCGAGGGCGAGCCCCACCAGATACCCCCCCGTCAGGTTGGCGGCCAGGGTACCCAGCGGCAAGGTCGGCCAGGCTGGATTGAGCCAAAGACCAAGCCCCCAGCGCAACAAGGCGCCCAGCGCAGCGCCCAGCGCCACGGCCAGAGCGCCAAGCAGGCTCATGCGCCTTCGCCACCCATCCGCATCGCTTCAGGATCGACGCCGCGGGCCACGGCTTCGATGAACCAGACAGGACGACGGCCACGACCGGACCAGACTTGCTGCGGATTGTCCGGGTTGCGGAATCCCGCCCCTTCGCCCATGACCTCGCCCCCCCCCGTCGATGACTCGACGCGTACACTGGAAGAAGGCTCCGGCAGTGTCCGCGTCTTGAGGACTTCCTCCAGAGGAACGCCCATCTGTCCGGCAAGATAACGCGCTTCGCGCAACAACGTGGCCCGGCGTGCTTCCTTGCGGGTTTCAAAGGTATTGTCGATGGCACGCTTCAGGGCCATCAGATCCTCATCGCTCATCTGGTTCAGCGCCGTCAGGGCGCGCTGAAGGGCATTGGTGGTTTCCTGCATGGAGGCAAACAACTCCGTCGGTTGGCTGATTGGATTGGCGCTATGCGCTGAAGGCATGGCCTGCCGTACACTGCGGCGGCTTTTTTGCTTTTGTTTGCTCGTACCGAGCATGTGAAGCAATGCATGATAACGCAATCACCGCCCGGACGAATAATCCACGCTCAAAAGCCTGCGCTCCCCCGTTTTCACGCTACGCGCGCAAGCGATACGCTATCATCAAAATGCCATGAAACACCCGATCGACATCGCCCCCGAACTCCTCTGCGATCAGCTACTGGCGCTGCGCCCCGAGATGCCCCGGCTGGCCTCGGCCTGCGCCCTGACAAGCGAAGCATGGGACGGGGATCTCACCCGGCCGCGCGGGCCGCGTGTGGCGCAGATTCTCGCCGGACTCAATGCCGACGAAACCACGTTGCTGACGGCGCTGCTGGGCGACCCGCGCCTGCAACAACGCATCGATGACAAGGCGCTGGCGCGCGATTTCGGTGCTCCCATCGCGCACAGGCTGGAGGAACTGCGCCGGCTCGACAATGCCCCGGAGCTGACGGAGCGCTCACCCGCCCCACGCCAGGCGGAAAACCTGCGGCGTCTTTTGCTCTCACTGGTCAGCGATGTGCGCGTGCTGCTGGTCAAGATCGCCGCCGTACTGGAAACCCTACGCGCCCTGCCCCACCAGAACGACCCCCAACAGCGCCAGCGTAGCGCCGCCACGGCGCTGCACCTTTACGCACCACTGGCGCACCGGCTGGGCCTGGGCCAGCTCAAGTGGGAACTGGAAGACCTGGCTTTCCGTCACCTGGAACCGGAAACCTATCGGCGCATTGCGGCCTACACGGAAGAAAAACGCGTTGAGCGCGAACAATGGATCGAACACATGCGTCAACGGCTGGCGGTAACCTTGAGTGAAGCGGGCATTGCCGCTCGCTTGTACGGCCGCCCCAAACACCTGTACAGCATCTGGGGAAAAATGCGCCGCAAGCAGTTGTCTTTCGACCGCCTGTTCGATGTCCGTGCCCTGCGCGTGCATGTGGACAGCGTGGCGGATTGCTACGCTGCCCTGGGCTGGGTCCACACACTATGGGATCCGATTCCCGAGGAATACGACGATTACATTGCCCATCCCAAACCCAATGGCTACCAGTCGCTGCACACGGCGGTGCGCGCCGAGGACGGAAAAACCCTGGAAGTGCAAATTCGCACCGACGAAATGCACAGTCGCGCCGAACTGGGCGTAGCCGCCCACTGGCGCTACAAGGAAGGCCAATCCGGTGGCGGCGATCCTTTCCAGAACGAAATAGAACGCCTGCGTCATGCCCTGGCCGAAGGCGAAGATACCCGGGTCAAGGTCGAACGCGTCTATGTCTTTACCCCACGCGGCGAAGTACTGGAACTTCCACGCGGCGCCACCGCGCTGGACATGGCCTACACCCTGCATACCGAGCTGGGGCATCGTTGCCGAGGCGCACGCATCAACGGTCGCCTGAGCCCACTGAATACCCCACTCGCCCATGCCGACCAGGTCGAAATCCTCACCCGCACACTGCCCCAACCGCGCCGCGACTGGGCCGACCCGCAGGCCGGCTATCTGGTTTCCCAAAGTGCGCGCAACAAGGTACGCGCCTGGTTCCGCGCCCGCGAGCGCGAATCGGCGCGCCACCAAGGGCGCGAACTGTGGGACCGTACAATGCGCCGCCTGGGGCTGTCCCGCGAACAGCAGACCCGTCTGCTGCAGGCCCTGTCCCTGCGCAGCGAGGAAGCCGCCTGGCAGGCCTTGGGCGAAAACCGCCTGACACGCACCGCCCTGCTCAAGGCCGCACGCGCCCTGCTCGCTCCCGGCGCGCTGGAAGCGGAAGCTCCGACCATCAAGCGCGTTGACAACACACCGGGAAGCCTCAACCTTGCCGGCATGCAGGCCGAAGCCGCGCAATGCTGCCGCCCCCGCCCCGGCGAAGCCGTCATCGCCTTTGTCACGCGGGGCAAGGGCCTGCGCCTGCACCGCCCCGACTGCCCCAATCTGCGCCATCTGCGCGCGGAGCATCCGGAACGGGTCATCCCCGTGGACTGGCCGGGCAACGCCCGTCTCCCCCAGCGCATCGATGTGGAGATCTGGGCCCTGGAACGTCCGGACCTTTTGCGCGACGTGGGCAATGTACTCGCCCAATACCATGCCCGCCTTGCGGCCAGTCACAGCCACACCGACCGTCGCACCGGACTCTTGCGCATGCGCATGACACTGGAAATCCCGCCCGAGACATCCTGGGGCGGTCTGGTAGAGAAAATCGCCTCGATACGTGACGTGGACGAAGTGCGGCAACTTTGACCGCCTTGAGTCGCCCCCCTATCAAACTTTCAAGTGCCATGCACACCACGAATCAGGCGGAAGGTCAGATTGAAGCGCTCATCGCGAACGCGCCGGCGGGGCGGCACGGCATGCATCCAGTGATGCTGCATATCGCCCTCCATGAGCAGCAGACTGCCCTGGGGCAAGGGCAGGCAGAAGCGCTCACCGGACACACCGGGGCGCGGTTTCAAACAAAAATCCCGCGTCGCGCCCAAACTTAAGGACGCGATACACGGATTGCGCCCCAGTGACGGCTCATCGTCACTGTGCCACCCCATCCCCTCTTCGCCACAGCGGTAGTGATTGAGCAATACACTGTTGAAGCGCAGGCCGAATTCATCGGAAAGCCGCTCGCGCAAGCGCACGAGCGCGGGCGTCCATGCCTGCGGGGTGAGCGTAACGCCCGAATAGCGATAATCCGCCCCCGCATCGCCCACCCAGGCCTGCAAGCGCCGGGCGACATGCTCGCGCCCGAACAGGCGAACGCGCGGCTCATGCCAGTGCAGTTCGTTGGGCAATGCTGCGAGCAGGGATTGGGCTTCCGATGGCGCCAGCCAGTCTTCAAAGAGACGCAAACGCCCCTGCGGCGCCAAGAGCCATTCCCGCATCCGCCTGCTCAACCGCCCATCAACCACTCGGGCCGCGCGAGCAACAAAAGACCCAGCACCAGCAACAAGACCCCGCCGAACAGGCGTGAAGCGCGGGTGTAACGTCCGGTCAGTCCGGTGACCTCCAGGGTGCGCATCGCGGTATAAAAAACAACCAGATCATCGAGCATGAACACGAATACATACAAGACCAGCCAGGCGTAATAGGCCGGACGGGACAGCGCGTGCATGGACAGCACCTGCGTATAGACTGCCGGGATGCCCGCCGAACAGATCAGCTCGACCAGATTCACAGCAAAGGCAAGCAGCAAGATGCCGGCCGTGGCCAACCACAAAGAGTCACGCCGCACGAGCTCGCGTAAACGCTCGAATACACGACGACGCTGTGCAGGCGCGGTCACCTGACAGGTTTCCGGCTCGCGGGAAAAGAAGCGGCGCAGATAATAAACCCCGCCGGCAAGCGCCAGCAGGCCGATGAGCGCCCGAACCCAGACCACGGCGCCGATAAACAGCAAGGCGTTGAGCCAGGCGGCCATGAACAGGAAATACACTAGCGCAGAACCGGCAATGAACGCTGTGCCCAGCCACCAGCGCCGGCGTCGGTCAGGCAAGCCGACGAGCAAACCAATCAGGAAGACCAAAGTCCACATGGCACAAGGATTAAAGCCATCGAGTGCAGCCAGCACCACGGTAAGCACCGGCAGAGACAGCAGCGAAGCGTCCACAACCCCGAGCCAGGGCAATTCGATGCGCGAAGAGGCCGTAGGGGCCACGACGCCAGATACGTTCACCATACCGCTCTGCCGCCATTGATGCAGCGCATCCGTACAGCCCTCACGCAGACACTGATCGACCCACTGACTGAGCAAGGCCCCGGTAGTTTCGTCGGACTGGTAGCCGACATTGACCCGCCCACCGATCACCGTGAGGGGCACCGACACATCGACCAAGCCCAGCGCGGCGCCAAATTCCTGCAAAAGCACGCGCTTGTCCGAATCATCGGTCAATTCGTACTCCTGCACGCGCACCCGTGCGTCGCGAGCCGCGAGCTGGGCCAGGAATCGCCGCTCGCGTTCGCAATGCGGACAGCCCTTGGCCCAGAACAGATGCACGGTGACCACGCGGGGCGAGAACACGCCAATACCCGACGCATCCGCCGCCCAGCCACTGAACGCGTACATCAGAAGTAAAATCCCCGCCAACCGGTATCCAAGCCAGAGAGGAAAGGCTTTTTCGAGAGTCACGAAACCCGCTCACTCCACGGGAAAGTCAAAATAGGTATCGGGAAACGGCTCATTTCCCAAGGTGAAATGCCACCACTCTTGGGCATAGGGCATAAATCCTTCCGACTGCATGAGTGTGCGCAAGAGCAGACGATGCGCGCGCACCTCGGCCTTCTGCCCCGGATCGTCCGGCCAGGATTCGGGCCCAAAGAAATCAAAAGGCGTTCCCATTGGAAGCGGCTGCCCAGTACGACGCTCGATCAAGGTCACATCCACCGTACTGCCCCGGCTATGTCCTGAGCGCTTTGCGATATAGCCTTCGGGAAAGAGTCTCGCCTTATCCAGACGGGGATAGTAGATCGCCTGCGTACGCGTATCAGCCACATCCTGTGCCCAGCGCACGAAATGATCCACCGCACGCTGAGGTCGATACGCATCGAACAGATGCAGCCCCAGACCGAAAGATGCCAGTCGGGCATCCACGCGCGCCAGGGCCTCAGCCGCCGGGCGGGTCAGAAGACAACGATTGGCACGATACCCCTCCACCGGAGCACCAACGAAATTATCCGCCCCCAAGTAACGTAGCTGGCACAGCACATCAGGCGCCACATCATGCACATTTACAAACAACGCGGGACGTTGGAGCGTGAGCGTGGGTGTAGGCTCATCGGCATGCGCGCCTGCAAAAAGAAAAAAACACAGCAACGCGCCAGCCGCCCACACACGCATCACAAAACACTCCCCTCCAGATGCACCGGCAGACGGCGCGGCCCCCAGTGACCGGGTTCGGATTCAAACACGCCAGGCAGCCGCGTGCCGCATTTTTCACACACGCCCGTATCGCGCAGATGCCAGCCCAGAATGCGGTAGCCATCGCGCTCGATCAGCGGCATGCCACAGGCATGACAATAGGTGGTTTGACCTTCGGGATCATGGACATTGCCGGTATAGGCGTAACGCACGCCATTTTCGCGCGCGACCGCACGCGCGCGACGCAGGGTGTCCGCTGGTGTCGGCGGCACGTCGAGCATCTTCCAGTCCGGGTGAAATGCGGTGAAGTGCATGGGTACGTCCGGCCCCAGTTCGGCCACCACCCAGCGAGTCATGGCATCGATTTCCTCGGGGCTGTCGTTGTGCCCCGGAATGAGCAGGGTGGTCAACTCAAGCCAGCATGAGGTTTCATGACGCACATAGACGAGGGTATCCAGAATATCGCGCAGATGACCGCCACAGATGTTCCAGTAAAACGCCTCGCTGAAGCCCTTGAGGTCGATATTGGCCGCGTCCATGCTGGCAAAGAATTCAGCGCGCGGCTCGGGGCAAATATAGCCGGCAGTCACCGCCACCGAGCGGATGCCACGCGCATGACAGGCAGCGGCTGTATCCAGGGCATACTCCATGAAGATCACCGGGTCGTTATAGGTATACGCCACACTGCGACACCCCAGACGCTCAGCGGTGTGCGCAAGCAATTCCGGACTCGCGGCGTCCATCAGGGTGTCCATTTCGCGCGACTTGCTCATGTCCCAGTTCTGGCAGAACTTGCAGGCGAGATTGCAGCCCGCGGTGCCAAACGAAAGCACCGGTGTGCCCGGCAGAAAATGGTTGAGCGGTTTTTTTTCGATCGGATCGACGCAGAACCCACTGGAACGCCCGTAGCTGAGCAGCACCACCTCCCCCCCCTGACAAGCGCGCACGAAGCACAACCCGCGTTGTCCCTCGCGCAACTTGCAAGCGCGCGGACACACATCACACTGCACCCGCCCGTCATCAAGATGGTGCCAGAAACGGGTTTTACCCCTACCCTCCGGAAGTAATTCCATGCAACGCGCTCCTCACGTTCGGCCTGACGCGCTATCGAAAGGCTCTTAAACGCCCCTTAAGATGGCAAACCATGAACGACCGACACAAGCACAAAAGAGGCAGAAAGCCATACTTTAACATTCTGTTAGAGCATAGCAGGCCGATACATCGCTGCAGGACACGCCCCCAGGATGAGCCGGAAAAACCACCAAAAGCCACTTTAATCTGCAAAAAAATACCGTTTATCGCCCTGCCCCCGGCAGGGCTCTTGAATCAAGTGTTCAACAGCGTATGCTGAAATATCGTTGTCAACTCATGACGCCAGGGAGGTGCCGATCATGACAAGTCCTATTCGCCCAGCCGCCGTTGCCGGACAGTTCTACCCCGCCGAAAAAGAAGCCCTGTGGACGGCGGTCATGGATTATTTGCGCCCTGTGAAAAGCGCGCCCGGAAAGGCGCCCAAGGCGCTGATCGTCCCGCATGCCGGTTACATCTATTCCGGCCCCGTCGCCGCTTCGGCTTATGCCCAGCTACGCGGATTGGCCGGGCGCATCCGCCGCGTCGTGTTGATCGGCCCAGCCCACTACCGGCATTGCCAAGGCATGGTCTATCCCAGTGCAGAATCCTTTGCCACACCGCTGGGCAACGTACCTGTCGACCGAAAAGCCTTGAGTGAAATCAACACATTGGCCTGGGTCAGTGAAGACGATCTTGCTCACGAACCAGAACATGGACTTGAGGTACAGCTCCCCTTCCTGCAAATCGTGCTTGGAACGGGGTTTTCGGTTGTCCCCCTGTTGGTCGGGAGCATCCAGCCCGATCAGGTACGTGAGGTCATCGATCAATTGTGGGGCGATGACAGTACGCTAATCATAATCAGCTCCGACCTCTCGCATTATTTGCCTTACGATGAAGCCAAGCTGATAGATGCGCGCACCGCATCCAATATCGAAACTTTCGAAGAAGCGCACATCGGCTCTCTCCATGCCTGCGGCAATCTGGCCATACGCGGACTGCTGCGCGCCGCCGAAGCCCGCGACATGAACGTTGAAGTGGTGGATTTGCGCAATTCCGGTGATACCGCCGGCCCACGAGACCGTGTGGTGGGTTATGCCGCCGTCCTCTTCAACTGATGACCCCCTCAGGCTTGTGATGCTTGCCCGTGCAAGCATCCTCACCGCCCTGCAAGGGGTGCCACCCCCGTCTCCCGATCCGTTACCGGATTACCTGGCTGCACCCGGTGCCTGCTTCGTCACCTTGAATCGGGCCAATGGCCAGCTGCGGGGCTGCATCGGCAGCCTGGAAGCATATCGTCCGCTTATTGATGATTTGATCCACAACGCGCGTGCCGCCGCTTTCGAAGACCCGCGATTCCCACCCGTAAGACAAGACGAGCTCGCGTCCCTATACATCCATGTCAGCGTACTTGAGCCCGCTGAAGAGTTGTATTTTCAGAACGAGAAGGAGCTTCTGGACCAAATACAGCCGGGAATACATGGCGTTATCATCCAATCCGGCTGGCATCGCGCAACATTTCTGCCCAGCGTATGGGAACAACTTCCCGAGCCCAAAGAATTCCTTGCCGCACTTAAACTCAAAGCCGGCATAAGGGATCACGAAATAGGGATGCCCTTGCGCGCATGGCGCTACCGGGTTAGCGAACACGGTGAAACAACCCAATCCTCGTGAGTTTCGGCCGCAAAAGGAAAACCCCAGCTGTATAGATAGAGCTGGGGTTCAGGAATGGGAGCCTGGCGGTGACCTACTTTCACATGGGGAGACCCCACACTATCATCGGCGATGGCGCGTTTCACTTCTGAGTTC
>JAQVHL010000030.1 GCA_028696185.1 Halothiobacillaceae bacterium | reverse complement strand
GTGTACAACCATCAATTGCCTCAGTCAGCTCTTAAAAGCAAAACGCCTATGCAGGCCATGAAAGACTGGTATGCTTCACATCCTCAGCTATTCCACCGAAGACCGTACAATCGTCCGGGATGCGACAGGTAAAAACTGGCGAACTGCCCGCACCTATCAAGTTGAGTGCTCAGGCCATTGGCTGGCGTGAGTCCGATCTTCATCAATTCATCGCCAAGCGGGCAGGAGGTTCGGCATGAAAAACGCCCGACCTGCAACCAAGCCGAGCGCCCCACACGACTCGAATTATACAACCCGCAACCCCAACAAGTCACCGACAAAGCAGCGACTTATTGACGCAGCTTCGGCTGCGGGATGGATGTTTGCCGGAGCTGTTGGACCCGGAATTGTGCTGGCTCTGCTGGTAGTAACCTGCGGAGGTGGAGCATGACCCACCCAATCGAATCGATTTTGCCCCGCCTTGAGGGCGTCCGTCAGGTTGCCACCAGTAAATGGATTGCGCGGAGTCCAACCCGCCGTGACAGGACGCCAAGCCTTTCAATCCGCGAACTCGATGACGGTCGCGTGCTGGTCCACGACTTCGGCGGGGCTTCGGTTGACGAAATCCTGTCGGCCATCGGCCTATCGGTAATCGACCTCATCCCTGAACATCTGCGCCACAAAAACGCGAACGCCCTGCCCGTCGAAGAACGCCGCCGCTGGGCGGCTGAACAGGTCATTGCCGGTATCGGCCACCACGTTGTTCTGGTCGCCATTTTGGCCGCGCAGGTGCGTGAAGGACTTACCCCGAGCGACGACGACATGGCCGCCCTGCTGGAAGCCGACAAGGCAATCAACGAAGCCCTGAGAGTGGCCGGACTGCCGCGCCCCACATTGAGGAGGGCCGCCGCATGAGCGCCGTTGAAATTGCGCGCCGGAGGGTGGACGACCACTTAGCGGCGCAGGCCGAGCCGATAGAACCGGGTCCGATGGCCCCGGATGGCTGGGAGCTGACAGATAAGGGCGTGTTCGAGGTAAAGCCCGGTAAGGATGGAGAGCCCGACCGACGCGACGCGGTGTGTGGTCGGCTATGGGTCGTGGGCCTGACCACTGGCGCCGCTGGCGACTGGGGACGTCTGATTGCCTTCGAGGACCATGACGGGCGAGAGCGCCAATTAGCCATCCCCGCCGCGCGCCTGCACGAAGACCCGGCAATTCTGGCGCGCGAGCTGGCGAACATGGGCCTTGCCATCATCCCCGGAAAGGAGCGCCGCCTGTTGGCCTACCTTGCCAGCCACCGCCCCGCCCTGCGCATCCCGAGCGCGCCGCGTCTGGGCTGGATGAACAGGCGGGACGGGGGCTTGGCGTTCGTCTTCCCCGATAGGGTGTTAACCGCCGATGGGAACGCGCGGGTTGTCCATCAGCCTGAGCGGTACAGCCCCACCGCATCCACGGTTCACGCTTCCGGCACACTTGAGGATTGGCGGCGCGAGGTAGGCGAGCATATCGCCGGGAGCGATGCCCTACTGTTCGTGGCCTGCGCCGGGTTGGCCGCGCCGTGGTTGTGGCTGGCTGACGGGGATAGTTTTATCGTTCACCTATGGGGGCGCACCTCGCGCGGGAAAACCACGCTGGCGCAAGTGGGTGCGTCCATCTGGGGGTGCGGGGTAGACCCGGCTGAAGCCCCGGCCCTGTCCTTCGTCCGCCGCTGGAACACCACCGGCAACGGTTTGGAAGGCTTGGCCGAAGCCCATACCGACCTACCCTTGTGCCTTGATGAGCTGGGAGCCGGACAGCATAGGGATATGGCCCCGCTTATCTACCAGTTGGCCGGGGGGCAGGGTAAAACCGCCATGTCAGCAGACCGGCAACTGAAGGCCCCCAGGGCATGGCGGACCATCGCCCTGTCTACCGGGGAAATGAGCCTTGAGGGCAAGCTGTCCGAGCATGGCCCGGTTAAGGGCGGCCTGCTGCATCGCGCCTTGGATGTCGAGGTTTCCGACATCGCAGCCCACCTGACCGAGGGAGCGCGCGCCGCTTTTGTTCAGGGCATCAAGCGCGCCTGTGCCGTGAACTACGGGACAGCGGGTCCGGCTGTCCTGAAGTCTATCCTCGCCACCTACCCCGACGCGCAAACCGCCCGCGCTGCTGTGCGCGAATATCTGGACGACGCCGCCGCGGAGCTGACCAGCCCGCACCATGCCCCCGAACAAGCCCGTGCCATGCGCCGCTTCGCCCTGGTGGCATGGGCTGGGATTTTTGCGGCAAGTCATGGCGTGCTGCCCACCACCCCGGATAGGGTGTGGGATGCGGTTCAGGCTATCGCCGGCCGTTGGGGGGGCGATACCACGGGGACGGATGGCGAACGCATCCTAGAGGCTGTGAGGGCCTTCATCATCAAGAATGGGGCGAGGTTTCAGGATGTCACCTCTAGCATCAAGCCCGCGCCTCTGTATGGCTACCGGGATGCCAGCCTAGGCCGCTGGATGATTACCAAGGAAGCCTTGCTAGAGGCCGCCCCTGGCCATGACATCGTGACCATCGCCCGAGCTATCAAGGAGGCCTGGCACCTGTTCACCAATGACTCCAAGTTGACCGTAAAATGTACGGTTCCCGACGGAAGCCGCCCCCGCCTTTATGTGGTCAAGGATTCCATCTTTGACGATGAAGCCCCGAAACCGGGTGGGCAAGGTGGGCAAGGTGGGCGCGGGGCGTCAGAATGCACCTTTCAGGCCGCCAACCAGAGCACCGGGGCAGGTGGGCAGGTGGGCAGTGAGGCGGGCAATCTGCCCACCTGCCCACCCAACGCAACAGGCACGTGGGCAGGCGCAAACCCGCATTCCACCTTGGCTTGCCCACCTGCCCACCCTGCCCACCTAGAAAACCGGGATGCCAGCAACGATGAGGCCGAGCTGTGACCCGTGCTCACATTCCGCGCGACATCATCCGTGCCATGCGCCGCCGTGGCGTGACCTTATTTCCCCGCGCCGGAAAGCTGGTTGTCCGACCGGCCCGCTCCCTAACCCCGGACGAACTGAACTACCTGCGCCAGCACCGGGACGCCCTGCTAGCGGAACTGGCGCACGAAGAAGCCACGCCGCCGAACATCGCCCCCCGCCTGGTCCTGATTTTCACCTTGTCCGATGGGGGCGGAACCTACATCGGCGATGCGGGCGAGGCTGCCGAAGAAGGTCTGCGCGTCCTGCGCGAGAAGTGGCGGGACCGCCTGCGTGGCGTCTGGCATGGCGGGGAGCGGGTCTACTGATGAAACAGGCCGCGCCCCCGCGCCCGCCCAGCTGACTGGGGACAGATTGGCCTCTGGAATTCCGCCGGAACGCCGCTGGAACGCCGAAGCCTTTCCTCTGAAATTCCGCCGCGCCAACTGAGGGGCTGGGCTGGCCACTTGGCCGCACATGGCAGAGGGGGCGGGGCTGCTGGCGCAGAGGCCCCCTAAATCGCCACCAGAGGCCCAACGCGCGGCTTGAGAACGGCAGTGGAAACATGGGCGGTGCCCCCGTCACGCAAGCGCTGAAATCGCTTTAGGTTCAGCCTCTAAGTCATTGTTCCATTGCACATAGACGGTGCACTAGCGATATTCCGCGCCTCCGTGTACCCGTAGGGAAAAAGGTCAGGGAGGACCCAAAAAGGGAATCATTATCACGCAGCAGCACCGCATGGCCTGTGACCGGCTGGCAGGTATCCGCCACCGGCGCGCACCCCCACCGAACACCACCCGGCCCTGAGCCGGGTTTTGTGTGCCCACCCGGTAAGCCTTTGCCAAGTGTAAACGTGGGTGTAAACGTGGAGACCCGTAAACGAAAAAGGCCACCGGTTAAGGTGGCCTAAGTCGTTGTTTTGTTTGGTCGGGGTGAGAGGATTTGAACCTCCGACCACCTGCACCCCATGCAGGTGCGCTACCAGGCTGCGCTACACCCCGAATCCGCGTTTTTCGCGAAGCGCGCATATTACTGAATCATGGCTGCAAATGGAAGGGCTAAAGCCCTTCACCTGCGGGGCGGGCTTACAGGCTTTGTACAAAGCGGCGCAGGCGTTGTGCGGCTTCGATGCAGGCTTCGGGTTCGGCGACCAGGGCCAGGCGCAGGTAGTTGGCGCCGGGGTCGTGGCCGTCGACGGGGCGGGAGAGGTAGCTTCCGGGGAGTACGGTGAGGTTTTCGCGGGCGTAGAGTTCGCGGGCGAAGTCGGTGTCGCTCCAGTGATCCGGGGTGTGCGCCCACAGGTAGAATCCGGCATCCGGGCGGTGGACATCGAGCACTCCCTGGAGAATGTCGAGAACGGCATCGAATTTGTGCCGGTACAGGGCGCGGTTGGCGAGGACGTGGGTTTCGTCGCGCCAGGCGGCTTCGCTGGCGGCCTGGGTCGGTGGTGGTAGTGCGCACCCCTGGTAGGTGCGGTAGCGCAGGTAGCGTTTGAGTATGTCGGCATCGCCGGCGACAAACCCTGAGCGTAAGCCCGGCAGGTTGGAGCGCTTGGAGAGGCTGTGAAAGACGACACAGCGCGTGTAGCGGTCACGGCCATGCTGGGCGGCGGTTTGCAGCAGGCCGGTGGGGGGGGCGCTTTCGTCGAAATACAGCTCCGAGTAGCATTCGTCGGAGGCGATGATGAAGTCGTGGCGCTCGGCGTGTTCGAGCAGACGCAGATAGCCGCTATCGTCGAGCACGGCGCCGGTGGGGTTGCCGGGGGAGCAGACGTAAAAAAGCTGGCAACGTGCCCAGATGGCCTCGGGAATGGCGTCGAAGTCCGGTAGAAAACCGTTCTGCGCGTCGGTGGGGTAGTACCAGGGTTCGGCGCCCGCGAGCAGGGCGGCGCCTTCATAGATCTGGTAGAAGGGGTTGGGCATCAGGAC
This sequence comes from Halothiobacillaceae bacterium, assembly GCA_028696185.1. Taxonomy (GTDB): domain Bacteria; phylum Pseudomonadota; class Gammaproteobacteria; order Halothiobacillales; family Halothiobacillaceae; genus JAQVHL01. The sequence continues at coordinate 25,663 of JAQVHL010000030.1, read as the reverse complement.
CAGCGGCGCTTCGGCGCCGCATGGGTGGCGATCCACGACGGCCTGGGCAAAGGAGAACAAGGCTTCCCGCGTGCCGGCGACGGGCAGGATGTGCCGCTCGGGGTCAAGCGTGTGGGCGGGGAGCTGGAATCGCTTCGTCAACCAGTCGGCAATCGCTTCGCGCAGGCTGGCCTGCCCTTTGGTGAGCGGGTATTGGGCGAGGCCGCCCAGATGCTCGCTCAGGGTGCGCAGGACAAATTCAGGCGGTGCGTGGCGCGGCTCGCCGATGGACAGGGCGATGTGCGCCCGGTCCTCTGGGGGGGTGATGCCCTGCTTGAGCGCGGCCAGTTTTTCGAAAGGGTAGGGATGCAGACGGTCGAGATCGCGGTTCATCGTCGGAGTGTTTTATTGGATTTGCGCGCAGTATATCAGGATGCGTGCGGGCACTTTTTAGGGAGGGCGGTATGACGGCGCGGGTTTTGGGGCTGGATCATGTAAGCGTGCTTGTGGCCGATACCGACCGGGCTTTGGCCTTTTATCGGGATGTGCTGGGTCTGTCGGTGGACGGCGCGCGGCCGGATCTGGGGTTTCCTGGCGCCTGGCTGGACTTGGGGGCGGGGCAGAGTGTGCATTTGCTGGAGTTGCCCAATCCGGATGCGGCGGGTGTGCGTCCGGCGCATGGGGGACGTGACCGGCATCTGGCCTTGCGAGTGTCCAATCTTGAGGCGTTTGTGGCGCGCCTGGAAGCGTGTGGCCTTGCGTATACGCGCAGCCGCTCCGGACGGGCCTCGTTGTTCTGTCGCGATCCTGACGGGAATGCGGTGGAGTTGCTGGAGCGTATCTTATGAAATTAGGGCGTGTGATGTGGATGGGGATGCTGGCCTTGTGCCTAACGCCGGTTGTGGGGGCAGAGCCTCTGCAGGCCGTGAGTGGCGAGGTGAGCGGGGCGGTGCAGAAGGTCGGGTTTCGAGCCTTCGTTTTTCGCGAGGCGATCCGCTACAACCTGGGCGGGGTGATCGAGAACCTGCCTGATGGCCGGGTGCATTTTGTTTTGCAGGGAGAGGGGGCGCGGCTGGATGCGGCACTGGCGGCCTTGCGTCGTGGGCCGCCCAAATCCAGGGTCAGCGCCTTGTGTGTGGAGCCGGTTCCGGTGGATGAGGGCATCAATCAAGTGCTGGTCAAGGGCTGGACTTCCCAGACGCGTGCATTCAATACGCCAGTGGATCTGGTGTATCCCTTGCGGGAAGACGCGGGTGTGCTGGATGCACAGGATGCGGCGCGGATTTATCAGCACATCATTGCATCAGCCATGGCGGGCGCGCGGACGGCGGATTAGGCAAACGCAGGCCGGGGCGGTTGCCCTGTCCTTGGTCGCGGGTGTCCGGGTGTTTACAAAAAGAAGGTTTGCTGGACGAGACTGGGCGGAGGGAAGGTTCCCCTTGGGACCGCCATGGACTGGCCTGTGGAAGCCGGGTGAATGGGCCCTCCATGGCCCTTTCACCCGGTCTCCACAACCCCGTCCATGGCGCCTCCAAGGGGGATCGGGGAATCCTTCGTCCGGCGCTGAATTGTTCTCAACACTTTCGTTTTGTAAACACCCTCTCAGGCTGTGCGGAGCATCACCCGGTTGCGGCCGGCGGCCTTGGCCGCGTAGAGCGCTTCGTCGGCCCGTGTGAGGGCGTTCTGGGTGGTTTCGCCGGGGACGATTTCGGTAATGCCGAAGGAGGCGGTTACTTCCAGTTCGCGGCCGTCATGCAGATGGACCGACTGTTCGGCAATGCCGGCCCGCAGACGGTCCAGCACGCTGTGGGCACCGTTCAGCGGGATACCGGGCAGGAAAAAGACAAATTCCTCGCCGCCATAACGGAAAACCTGGTCGGTGCGGCGCAGCAGGTTGACGGCACGCCGCGCTACTTCGCGCAGGACTTCGTCGCCCGCGTGATGACCGTAGTTGTCGTTGATGCGCTTGAAGTGGTCGACGTCCATGATGCCGATGCAGCAGCTGTTCTGTCCCTTGTTGATATTGAGCACTTCGCGCTCGATGCGCTGGCTCATGTCGCGGCGCGTGGGCAGGCCGGTCAAGGGATCCTGCCCGTGCAGTTGCACCATCAGCTCCGATTGAAGCTTCCAGGTGAGCCCCGTGAGGTTTTCCTGTGCCTTGAGGAAGCGGTCGTATTCGTCGCAGCCGATGGGTTCGTCGTTCTGGCGGTGCCGGAGCAGGACGCGCGCGGTTTCGTGCATGTCGGTATGTGCGGTCTCCAGCTGCTTGAATGACAGATAGGCGCTGACAGCGGTGTCGCGCAGGCTGTCGTACCAGGTGCCAAACCCGCAGTGATGATGTGTGTCGGGTTGCAGGTCGTAGGTGTCGATGGGCAGGTGACAGACCAGCGTGCGATGCAGCTGGGCGCTCCACTGGCGATGCTGGAGTACGGCCTGTTCGAGGGACTCGATGATCTGCTGCAGATCGGGGCTGTCGGTAAAGGCGTTCATTGTCGTGGGCTGGGGATGGGCTGTTCGGGAAAGTATAGACAGCGATGCGCGCTTGAAGACATCATTTTTTTCAGATTTGTGAATCAAGGTGCAGGTTCCACCCGCAGTTCGATCCATCCGTTCTCCTGGGTGCTGGCGGCGTGGGTGCTGTGTCCTGCGTCAAGGCGCTGAGTCCATCCCGCGAGGGGAATCCATTCGCCGAGCCGTCCGGATACCTGGCTGTCGAGCTGCTGCACTTCGCGTTGACCGTTGCGCGCCTGCCCCAGGTGCACAGGCGTGATGTCGAGGAATACCCGGTCCCCGCGAAGCTGTGGGCGCACGATCAGCCAGCGTCCGGAAGGGGTTTCCTGCGAGATTTCCTGCAGGGCCATTCCTCCGGGGTAGAGCGCGATTGCGTGGTGGGTGCGGGATTCGATTTGCCCGACCCACAGCCGGGCCTCGCTGCCTTCGAGCAGACGCAGTGTCAGGCGACTTTCCCCGGCGGTCGAGTCCTCGCGCGCCTGTCCCCCGCCATAGACCTTCAAGCCGCCGTTTTCGATGCGTAGCGTGCTGGACAGGCCCGATTCCTGGCGGGCGCTGCCCTCGCGCGTGCGGACCTGCAGGATGAGGTTCTGCAAGGGGCGGTCCAGGCGCTCCACCAGGGCGCGCAACTGGGGCAGGCGCTGGGTGCGGGCCTGGGTAATCAGCCCTTGGTCGCTGGCCACCATGGCTTCGTCGGGCTGCAGCAGCGGGGCGATCAGCGGCAGGATTTCGCTGGCCGGGCGATGCTGGACCGGGATGATTTCCAGTGCGGTGTCTGCCGCTGCGTCCGCCCTGCCCAGGAGCGACAGGTTCAGACAAAGCAGCATCGCCGTTAGCCAGCGCAAAACAATAGCGTTCATCTCGACACTCCTGTGGGGGCTTGCGGAGGACGGAGAAGGTCGGGCTCAGCGGCCGGTGGCGTGGTCGCGCAGCCGGCGGCGCACCGTCAGCGTTTGGCTCAGGCGGTCGGGCCAGGCGCGGCGCTGGGCATCGCCCAGCGCCCACAACAGCCCGATACCGCCGCTCATCAGGCTGAGCAGGCCGCCGGCGAAGCGCCGTGCGGCTTGAGTCAGGTTCGGCGGGCTTTGCCCATCCCGCGCATCGACGATGGCGATCCCCCAGGCGCGCATGCCCAGCGTCTGACCGGCGCGCACCCAGAACCCGAGATAGAACACCAGGGCGATGCCCAACAGCCAGAGGCTGTAGAGCCAGCGCCAGGGGCCGTGCTGGGGAATGGCCTCACCACCGGTCAGGGGCAGGAGCAGGGCGGTGCCCAGGAACCACAGGGCGGCCAGCAGCAGCAGGTCGTAGACGAAGGCGCCAATACGACGCCATAGCGCGGCGGGTTCGGGGGGCGCCGAAAGCGCTGTCACAGGCGCGCGTCCTTGAACGGATCGATGACCTGAATGCGGTGCGCGGCGTGGCAGGCTACGCAGTTACGGCTGATTTCGCCCAGTTGTCCCAGGCTGTGTTTGACGTCCTTCAGCGCATCCGCATCCACAGCAAGCTGGTCGAAGCCGCCATGGGTGGCCGGTCCCCATTGTTTCCAGCGGGCGGAAAACGCAGCCGAGGTCCCCGGTGGTGCATCGGTGGTGGCGGCACTACCCGAGGCACGCGCCATTTCCACGACTTTTTTCCAGTCCTCGACTGCCAGGGCTGCACTGATGCCCTGGATCGAGTGCAGAAAGCCGCGCATGACGCCGCGTACATAGTCCGCCTGTTCTTCATCCAGTGGGATCGGCTCGCGCGTATCGGCCCAGGCGGCCGTACAGGGCAAGCCCAGACAGAGCAGGAAAGCGCTGGTTTTGACGCTGTTCATGTGAGTTCTCCCGCATTGTTTTTTTGATTTTTCACAAGACACCGAAGCGGCCTTCCTGGCTTTGCTGTGTCTGGGGAGTTTGAGGGAATCCTGTACCTGCCGTTCCCCGATTCTGCTTTATACGATGCAGTCGCGTCCCCGCTGCTTGGCCTGATACAGACGGCTGTCGGCCTCGCGTATGACCTCCATCACGAATTCCTTGTCGATGAATCGGTAGGTTTCCGGTTCGATTTCCACGACACCGAAACTGGCGGAAATGCTTACCTGGTGCAGCGGTGTGTCCAGCGGGCTGCCATGCAGCATCAGGCGTACGCGCTCGGCCAGGTTCAGGGCCTGTTCCCGGTTGGTGGAGGGCAGTACGACCAGGAATTCCTCGCCGCCATAACGAAACAGTAGATCAGACTGACGCAGGGCGCTGCGCAAAATCTGGGCGAAATGTTGCAGCGCCTGATCGCCAACCAGATGCCCATGCCGGTCGTTGATGTGCTTGAAATGGTCCAGGTCGCACATGATGACGCAGAACGAGGACTCGGTCGCCTTGGCGATTTCCATCTGGTTGAACAGCACCTTGTCCAGTGAGCGGCGGGTCAGCAGGCCGGTCAGCGAATCCTTGTTGTAGCTGCTCATGATGACCATGTTGTTGATCAGCGAGATTTCATTGCCCAGATCGAGCGAAAGCAGCTCGGCGCGCTTGATAAGCGCGTACAGGCGCCGGTTGATGTGCGGTTGATCGAAGTCGCTGGCCATTTCCCAGGAAATCTGGTGCAGTTCGCGGTGGATGCGCTCGATTTCCAGCTTGTGGCTACGGTCGCGGATGATGCTGTCGCCCTGGTCGACCAGCCAGCGCCCGAATTCGCACAGGCTGGGGTCCGGTTCGGGCATGGTGTCGCGGTCCGCGTCGCGCACTGCGGCGATCAGGGCCTGCATCCAGTTCAGGTGCGCCTCGAAGTGCACCAGCAGGTTCTTGTCCGACAGCGAGTTGATGTGGCGCAGGCGCAGATGATTGCGCCGTTCCAGGCTGCGCAGGTAGCCCCCGATGTATCGTCCGGCGAAGCTTTCCTCTATCTGATCGAAACACAGCTGCACATGGCGGATTTCGTCGATGTTCCCCCGGTCGATGGCCAGCGCCATGTGGTGGGCGCGGACGCAGGACAACTCGTGCGCAAACAGCATGAAGGGCACGCTTTCGTCGAAAACCTCCTCGACCAGCGCGGCGCAATCCGGCGTATCCGGGCAGCTCAGCAACTGCTGGATATGTATGGACAGACGTGATGCGTTATCGACAGGATGGGGTGATGTGTTCATGGGCAGGATGAGATTGCGTTTTTCCGCACGACATTAGCATGAAATGCCGTGTGCGGTACCCCTGGCGAGTCTTCCCTACCCGCCTTGCAGTGTGGCGAGCAGAGCGAAGGCGCGCTGGATGCGCGCGGCCGGGTCGGCAAGGTCGGCGCGCAGGCGCAGGGTGTCGGCGCCGGCGAGACTGTAGACGGCCGGTTCACGCTGGATGAGGGCGATCAGGCGCGCGGGGTCGATGTCCGGCTTTTCCACGAACACCAGCCGGCCGCCGTAGGCGGCGAATTCGAGCTTGCGCACACCGATGGCGCTGGCCAGCTGCCGCAGTTCGCTGACCGTGAACAGGGTTTGGGTCGGCTCGGGCAGCAGGCCGAAGCGGTCGATCATTTCCACCTTGAGCGCGTCCAGCGCGGCCGTGTTGCTGGCGCTGGCGATGCGTTTGTAGAGGATCAGACGGGTGTGTACGTCCGGGATGTAGTCGGTGGGGATCAGGGCCGGCAGCCCGAGGTCCACTTCGGCGCCGTGGCGCGGCGGGGCGGAAAGCTCCGGCCGGTTGCCGGATTTGATGGCGTTGACCGCGCGTTCGAGCAGTTCCATGTAAAGGGTGAAGCCGATTTCGTGAATCTGCCCACTCTGGTTTTCGCCCAGGAGCTCTCCCGCACCGCGGATTTCCAGGTCGTGGGTGGCGAGGGTGAAGCCCACGCCCAGGTCTTCGAGTTTTTCGATGGCTTCCAGACGCTTGACCGCATCGGCGGTGAGTGCGCCCTTGGGTGGGATGATGAGGTAGGCCCAGGCACGGTGGTGCGAGCGTCCCACACGACCGCGCAACTGGTGCAGTTGCGCGAGCCCGAGCTTGTCGGCGCGATTGATGAGGATGGTGTTGGCGGTGGGGACGTCGATGCCGGATTCGATGATGGTGGTGGCCACCAGCAGGTTGAAGCGCTGGTGGACGAAGTCCGCCATGGTGCTTTCGAGTTCGGCTTCGGGCATCTGGCCATGGGCGATGCGCGCGCGCGCCTCGGGCACCAGTTCCATCAGCTCGCGTGCGGTGCGCTCGATGGTCTTGACCTCGTTGTGCAGGAAGTACACCTGCCCGCCGCGCTTGAGTTCGCGCAGGATGGCTTCGCGCACCAGCGCGCCGTCCCATTCGGTCACCAGGGTCTTGACCGCCAGACGCTCGCGCGGCGGTGTGGCGATGATCGACAGGTCGCGGATGCCGGAGAGCGCCATGTTCAGGGTGCGCGGGATGGGGGTGGCGGTGAGGGTGAGCATGTCCACCTCGGCGCGCAGTGCCTTGAGGCGTTCCTTGTCGCGCACGCCGAAACGGTGTTCCTCATCGACAATCAACAGCCCCAGCCGCGCGAAGCGGACATTGCCCTGAATGAGCTTGTGGGTGCCGATGACGATGTCGACCCGTCCGGATTCGATGTCGGCCACCACCGCCTCGGCCTTTTTGCCGCCACCGATGCGTGACAGCCCTTCGATGCGTACCGGCCAATCGGCGAAGCGGTCACGGAAATTGCGCAGATGCTGTTCGGAAAGCAGGGTGGTGGGCACCAGCACCGCGACCTGGAAGCCGTCGCGCACGGCGGTGAACGCGGCGCGCATGGCAACCTCGGTCTTGCCGAAACCCACGTCGCCGCAGACCACGCGATCCATCGGGCGCGGGGCGAGCATGTCCTCGCGCACGGCGGCGATGGCTTTTTGCTGGTCCTCGGTTTCCTCGAAGGGGAAGGCGGCGCAGAAGCGGGCATAGTCTTCTTCGTGCGCGCCGAAGGCGTAGCCCTTGCGCGCGGCGCGGCGAGCGTGGATGTCCAGGAGCTCGGCGGCCACGTCGCGCACCTGTTCCTGCGCGCGGCGGCGGGCCTTTTCCCACTGGTCGGAACCGAGCCGGTGCAGCGGGGCGCTCTCGTCGGACGCGCCGGTGTAGCGTGAGATGAGGTGCAGCGAGGACACCGGTACATACAGGCGTGCGTCACCGGCGTATTCAAGGGTGAGGAATTCCTGTAGCGTGCCGCCGACCTCCAGCGTGGCGAGCCCCGCGTAGCGGCCGACGCCGTGGTCCTCATGCACCACCGGCGCGCCTTCGGCCAGCTCGGTGAGGTTGTGGATCAGGGTTTCGGCATCGCGGGTGCGGGTGCTGGCACGGCGGGTACGTGCCACGCGCTCGGCGAACAGGTCCTGCTCGGCAATGACGGCGAGCCGGGCTTCGGGCAAGAGGAAGCCGTGTTCCAGCGGGGCGACGGTGAGGGCGAGCGGCATGTCGCTTTCAAGGAAATCGGCCCAGTCGGCGACCACACGCGGTGACAAGCCCTGGCGGCTCAGTTGTTCGCGCAAGATCTCACGGCGTCCGGGGGATTCGCAGACCAGCAGCAGGCGACCGTCGAAAGTTTCATGAAACGCGCTCAGACGGGCAAACGGCGCTTCACTGTGGACGGTCGCCAGTGGAGGCAGGGCCTGCACGCCGGAGGCCACAGCCTGCGGGAGCAGCGTGTCTTCCAGCGCCACGCCGATAATGCGGCGGCGTGCGGCCCACTCGCCGGCCAGCGCCGCGTCATCCAGGAACAACTCGTCCGGCGCGAGGATGGGGCGTTCCTGGTCATGACGACGCTGTTCGTGGCGCTCGGCGGCTTCTGCCAGAAAGGCGGCGGTGGCGTCCTGCACGCCGGGCAGGACGATGACCAGCGCATCGTCGGGCAGATAATCGAACAGGGTGCCGGTCTGCTCGAAGAACAGCGGCAGGTAATACTCGATGCCGGCCGGGGCGTGACCATCGCTGACCTGGCGGTAGATCGGGCAGCGATTGGGGTCCTGGTCGAAACGCTGGCGGAAGCGGCGGCGGAAGCCGCCAATGCCGTCCTCGTCGAGCGGAAATTCACGCGCCGGCAGCAGGCGGATGGCGTCGATACCTTGCGTGGAGCGTTGGGTTTCCGGGTCGAAGTAACGCAGGGTGTCGATTTCGTCGTCCAGCAGATCGATGCGCACCGGCTCGGGGCTGCCCATCGGGAACAGGTCAACGATGGCACCGCGTACCGCGAACTCGCCGTGGGCGATGACCTGGGAGACGCACTGGTACCCGGCAGTTTCCAGCTGGTGGCGGAAGCGGTCGATGTCCAGCCGCTGGCCGCGTGTCAGTACCAGGGCGCGCGCATCGACGAAGCCGCGCGGTGCGATCCGCTGCAGCAGGGTGGTGATCGAGGTCACCAGCGCCCCGCGTCGCAGGCTGGGCAGGCGCCAGAGGGTTTCGATGCGTCGGGAGATCAAATCCTGATGCGGAGAGAACGCATCGTAGGGCAGGGTTTCCCAATCGGGGAAATGCAGGATTTCCGCCTCGCCAGCAAGAAAATAACCGATTTCCTGTTCCAGCCGCGCGGCGGTAAGCACCGAGTCGGTCAGGATGAGCACCGGTCCGGCATGATGCCGCACGGCCTGGCTCAGACGCAGTCCCAAGCCCCCTGCCGCAGGCAGGCGCCAGTAAATTAAATCGCGTTCGCGGCGGGGCAGGGTCGGTTCGGACAGCGGCATGAGCTTGGGTGCGTGGAATCGGGTGGGCGGCGATTGTCCCACGAAAGCCGGGGAGGGCTCCACCTTCGGCGCTTCGAGGGGCAGGGCGGGCGAGGGTGCCCCATCGCCCTGTCCGCAGGCGTTACCGGAAGAGGCCGGCGTTTTCTGGCGGCTCTTCCGGCAGAAGGCTTACTGATCCACTTGCTGCCAGCCCTTGTCGCCTTTGCGCATCAGGACGGTGAGATCGTCCTCGCGGGTGTTCTTGCCCATGCGGATGCTGGCGGTGATCTGGCAGGTATAGCGGTTCGGGAAGCTTTCGTCGGCGGCGCACTTGTGCTTTTTCACCGAGAGCACTTCCTGGCGCAGCGACTCGACGAATGCGTTCTGGGACTTGCCAGTGAAGACGGAGGTCAGCGAATTGGCCTGAGCGATGGTTTCATCGACGTTGGCCTGCATTGCCCGGCGGATGTCTTCCTCACCGGGTGCGCCGCCGCAGCCCGCGAGCAGGCCGAGGCCGAGCAGCAAGGTCGTTGTGCCGACCTGGCGCGCGAGCGTGTGGCGGCGGCTCATTGGGCGTTGCCCGTGCCGTAACGGCGGGTCTGCTCGGGAAGCGGGTGGTTACGTACGGCGTGCAGCGCGGTGCGGTGCTCGAAGTAGACGGTGAAATCGTTGTAAACCCAGCGGCTGATCGGTGGCTTGCCGACGGCGGCTACGCGCTCGCGCGGTTCGCCGTAGCGCTGGGTAATCTGATTCATGCTCAGCCCGCGCACCGGGACGGCGCGTTCGATGGGGGCGGCCTGGGCGGGGCTCAGCGTCTGAGCCTGGAGGGGGGCGGCAAGGCCGAGAATCAGGGGCAGGGTGGCGCAAAGGGCGGTGAGTGAGCGGCGGATCGGGTGGGGCATGGTGATCTCTCCTTGAAAAAGAGCATTCCTAGCATGGCGGGGGGCTGTCCGGCAAGTGCCCCGTCCGCTGGGCGGGCGTCACGCGGGCGGCACGCCGGACGCACGGATGCGGTATCATCGGCCTGTTCGTCTTTCGCGAAAGCTGTGCATGTTCAGACCCTTCGAGCTTTTCATCGGCCTGCGCTACACCCGCGCCAAGCGCCGCAATCATTTCATTTCCTTTATTTCCCTGACTTCAATGATCGGTATCGCCGTGGGTGTGATGGCGCTGATCGTGGTCATCTCGGTCATGAACGGTTTCGAGAAAGAGCTGCGCGAGCGCATTCTGGGGATGGCCTCGCACGCGACCGTCTCCGGTCCTCTGGAACGCCTGTCGGACTGGCGCGCGGTGGAAAAGCGCATCGAGGGCGCGCCGCATGTGCTTGCCCTTGCGCCTTACGTTCAGGCGGAAGCGATGCTGTCCGCTCAGCCGAATGTCAGTGGGGCCATTGTGCGCGGGGTGTTGCCGGATGCGGAAGACCGGGTCACCGACATCGTGGCGAGCATGAAAGCCGGTCGGCTCGACGCCCTGCAGGCGGGCGGGTACGGCATCGTGCTCGGGCAGGAGCTGGCGGATAGCCTGGGGGTGGGGCTGGGGGATGCGGTCATGCTCATCACCTCGAACATCAGCGTGACTCCGGTGGGCGCGCTGCTGCGCGAGCGGCGTTTCACGGTGGTGGGGATTTTCCAGGTCGGGATGTACGAGTACGACCGCGGCACGGCGTTCGTTCACCTGACGGACGCGCAGAAGCTGTTCCGGCTGGGCGAGGATGTGAGCGGGCTGCGTCTGCAGCTGGATGACATGTTCGCCGCGCCGCGCATCGCGCGCGATCTGGCCGCGCAACTGGGGCCGGAATTCTGGGTCAGCGACTGGACGCGCCGGCATGCCAATTTCTTCCGCGCGGTAAAGACCGAACGCACGGTGATGTTCGTCATCCTCGCGCTGATCGTGGCGGTGGCGGCGTTCAATATCGTTTCCACCCTGGTGATGGTGGTGCAGGACAAGCAGGCCGACATCGCGATCCTGCGCACGCTGGGCGCCACGCCCGGTGCGGTGATGCGTGTATTCATGGTGCAGGGCACCCTGATCGGCGTGGTGGGCACCCTGATCGGTGTGGTTCTGGGCGTGCTGCTGGCGCTGAACGTGGAGACGCTGGTTCCGGCGCTGGAGGAGCTTCTGGGCCGCAAGTTCCTGCCGCCGGATGTTTATTACATCAGCGAGTTGCCTTCGCAGATGAAGTGGAGCGACGTGGCGCGCATCGCGGGGCTGTCTTTTGTCCTGTCGGTGCTGGCCACCCTGTATCCCGCCTGGCGGGCCTCGCGTACCCAGCCGGCGGAGGCACTGCGTTATGAGTAAGTCCAGCGCTGCCGTGATTGAATGCCGTGGCCTGACCCGTCGGTTCCGCGAGGGGGGCTTGTCGGTCGATGTGCTCAATGCGGTTGATCTGCGCATCGAGCGTGGTGAGCGCGTGGCGGTGGTTGGCCCGTCCGGTGCGGGAAAAAGCAGCCTGCTGCACCTGATGGGCGGGCTCGATTTGCCCAGTGCGGGCGAGGTTTTGATCGACGGCGAGGACATCGCCCGCCTGGATGAGGCCGCACGCGGACGCCTGCGCAACCGCCATCTGGGGTTCGTGTACCAGTTCCACCACCTGCTTCCGGAATTTTCCGCGCTGGAAAACGTGGCCATGCCCCTGTTGATCCGCCGCGACACGCCAGCCCAGGCGCGCGAGGCCGCCGCCGCCATGCTCGAACGGGTGGGGCTTTCGCATCGCCTGCAGCACCGTCCGGGCGAGCTCTCCGGTGGCGAGCGGCAGCGTACGGCCATGGCGCGCGCGCTGGTGACCCGTCCACTGTGCCTGCTGGCTGACGAGCCCACGGGAAATCTCGATTCGCGCACCGCCGAAGGCATCTATGATCTGATGATGTCGCTCAATGCCGATTTCGGCACCGCTTTTGTCGTGGTGACACATGACATGAGTCTGGCCTCGCGCATGGATCGGATCCTGACCATGCGCGACGGGCGTCTGGAAGAAAACCAATAACCCCCTCACACCGGGAGCCGTTCATGAGCATCGTCAAAGAATTTCGTGAATTTGCCGTACGCGGCAATGTGGTGGATATGGCCGTGGGCATCATCATCGGTGCGGCGTTCGGCAAGATCGTCTCGTCCTTTGTCGAGGATGTCGTCATGCCGCCCCTGGGCGTGCTCATCGGTGGGGTCAACTTCACCGATCTGGCCATCACCCTCAAGGCGGCCACGGCCGATGCGCCAGCGGTGATGCTGGCGTATGGCAAATTCCTGCAGACGGTGTTCGATTTCACCATCATCGCCTTTGCCATCTTCCTGGTCGTCAAGCTCATCAATCGCCTGCGTCAGCAGGAAGAAGCGAAGCCGTCGGTGCCGTCGGCGCCGCCCGAACCGAGCGCCGAGGAGCGTCTGCTGACCGAGATCCGTGACCTGCTGCGCGACAGTGGGCGCTCCCCGCGCGGGGAGTGAGTGCGCATGCGTCGTCGGGACTGTCTGAAAGCCCTGTTGCTTGCCGGCGGGCTTTTTTCCCTGAGTGCGTGTAATGACGAGGCAAGCCCTGGGCCGGGTTTGCGCGAGCAGGCGGCCCAGTTGCTGATCGTGGGGTTTCGCGGAACGGACCTTGGAAGTTCCGGGGCGATCCTGAGCGATATCCGCGAGCATCGCATCGGCGGGGTGATCCTGTTCGACCGCGATGTAGCCCTCAAAAGTACGCGCAATATCGTCAATCCCGAGCAGCTGCGCGCTCTGGTGAGCGGTTTGCAGAGCGCCGCCGGTCAGCGTCTGCTGGTCGCCATCGACCAGGAAGGCGGCATGGTCAACCGCCTCAAGCCGGTCTATGGGTTTGCGCCCACGCACACGGCGCGGTATTTCGGCGAGCGGAACGAGGTGGGCGCCACCCTCGCAGAGGCCGAGCAGACGGCCGCTGTGCTGCGTTATCTGGGAATCAACCTCAATTTTGCGCCGGTGGTGGATCTGGACATCAATCCGGACAGCCCGGCCATTGGCCGTTACCAGCGCAGCTATTCCGCCGACCCGAACGTGGTGGAGCGCCATGCCGGCGCGGTGATCGACGCGCATCGGGCCCAGGCCGTGGCGACCGCCCTCAAGCACTTTCCGGGGCATGGCAGCGCCACCGAGGATTCCCACGCGGGGTTCACCGACGTGACGAATACCTGGCAAGCGGTTGAGCTGGAGCCTTATCGCCGCTTTATCCGCGATGGTCGGGCGCGGGTTGTGATGAGCGCGCATGTCTTCCACGCCGGCATCGATCCCGTCTATCCCGCCACCCTCTCGCCCGCCTTTATCGACGGCCTGCTGCGTCGTGAGCTGGGTTTTGATGGGGTGGTGGTCAGTGACGACATGCAGATGGGCGCGATCACCCAGTATTTCGGTCTGGAACATACCATCGAGCAGGCCCTGAATGCCGGGGTGGACATGCTGGTGTTCGGTAATAACCTCAATTACCAGCCGCAGGTGGCGGGCGAGGCCATCGACCTCATCGAAAAGCTGGTACATGAAGGGCGCGTTGCCCCGGAGCGTGTCCGTCAGGCGTATGAACGGGTTTGCCGCTTGAAGCGCGAGGTTGGCCTGAGCGGCTGCTGAGGTGGCTCCGCCCGGAAACCAAAGCGGACAGGCTTGCGCGCTGTTTCGCCCGCCTTAAGCGGCGCACTTCGAACGGCCCGCATCGCCCGCGGGCGAGTACCTTTCTTTGCTTGCCTAAAGAAAGGTACCAAAGAAAGGGCACCCCCACGGAGGCGCCCTTCGGGCAAGCCATGGCCGAGGCCGCTCCGACCGGGCCGTCCCGAATTCGAGCGCCGTACCCGTCAGGGCTTGGGGCATGGATGCCCCAAGGGTGCGAGAACAGGATGCACAACATCCTGTTGTGGCGGGACTGAAAGGGCCCTCCATGGCCCTTTCACCCGGTCTCCGCAACCCCGGCCATGGCGCCTCCAAGGGGGATCTGGGAATCCTTCGTTCGGCGCAGAATTGTTGGACGGTGGGAAAGGCCCCCTTGGGACCGCCATGGACTGGCCTGTGGAAGCCGGGTAAATGGGCCAGGGAGGGCCCATTTAGCTCCGCCGCGACAGGATGTCGCGTCGGAGCGGCCCGGCTGGAGCAGGTCAGGCCAGGGTTTGCCCGAAGGGCGGTCCCGTGGGGGTGTGTTCTTTTGGTTACTTTTCTTGCACAAGCAAGAAAAGTGACTCGCCCGCTTGCGTTGGCGCCTGTTTGAAAGGCGTAGCCTCATGGCGGGCGAAAAAGGGCTCCAACGGTTCCTGAAAGCGGCTTTAACCGGCCGTTGAACGACTTGATCTTTCGCAAGTGGACAGGCTTGCGCACTGTTTCGCCCGCCTCAAGCGGCGCACTTCGAACGGCTTGAATCGCGCGCGGGCGAGTACCTTTCTTTGCTTGCCCAAAGAAAGGTACCAAAGAAAAGGCACCCCCACGGAGGCGCCCTTCGGGCAAGCCATGGCCGGGGCCGCTCCGACCGGGCCGTCCCGACGCGACATCCTGTCGCGGCGGGACTGAAAGGGCCCTCCCTGGCCCTTTCACCCGGTCTCCGCAACCCCGTCCATGGCGCCTCCAAGGGGGATCTGGGAATCCTTCGTCCGGCGCTGAATTGTTGGACGAGCGTGGGTGTAGGGAAGGGCCCCCTTGGGACCGCCGTGGACTGGCCTGTGGAAGCCGGGTAAATGGGCCATGGATGGCCCATTTAGTCCCAGCGCGACAGGACGTCGCGTTGGGACGGCCCGGCTGGAGCAGGTCAGGCCAGGGCTTGCCCGAAGGGCGGTCCCGTGGGGGTGTGTTCTTTTGGTTACTTTTCTTGCACAAGCAAGAAAAGTGACTCGCCCGCTTGCGTTGGCGCCTGTTTGAAGGGCTTAGCCTCATGGCGGGCGAAAAAGGGCTCCAACGCTTATTGAAAGCGGTTTTTGTTTTTAGAGCGGAGCCCGGGCGCGACAGCCTTCTTCGGTAGGACGGGCAATCGCCAGGCGGTTGCGCCCGTGGGACTTGGCCTGATATAGCGCAAGGTCGGCGGCGTGCAGCAGCGCCTGCGGCGTCTGGCCGCAATCGGGGAAGGTGGCCAGCCCCAGGCTGGGGGTGACGGGGGGCATGCGCGCGATGTCCAGTTGCTTGCGCCAGTCGTGTGAGGCAAAACGCTGGCGCAGGCGCTCGGCCTGTGCGATGCCGTATTCGCTGCCCTGGCCGGGGCAGATCAGTACGAATTCATCCCCGCCCCAGCGCAGACCCATGTCGGGCGCCTGTACTTCGCTGCGCACCAGCTCGCCGACCTGACGCAGCACTTCATCCCCTACCAGATGTCCGTAGCGGTCGTTGATGGGTTTGAACTGGTCGATGTCAAAAAGGCACAGGCTGAGTTTTTTCCCTTGGGCGGCGCAGGCGGCAAGCTGTTCCTTGAGGTAGTTCTCGCCGTGCTGGCGGTTGGGCAAGCCGGTGAGCATGTCGTTGGAAGCAAGCTGCATGAGCTGGAATTCCAGCATCTTCTGGTCGGTGATGTTTTGCACCATGCCGACCACACGGGTCGGACGGCCTTCGGCGTCGCGCTCGCTGACCTTGCCTCGATCATGAACCCAGAGGTAATGCCCGTTGCGGTTGCGCAGGCGATAGATGGCTTCGTAGCGGTCGCGCAGGCCGCGCAGATGCTCGTCCAGGGTGCGCAGCACCAGGGGCGCATCGTCCGGGTGGACGTTGTCCTTCCAGGTCTCCAGGCGCGAGTCCATCTCATGCGGGCCGTAGCCGAGCATGCGTTTGAGTTGTGGACTGAAGAACACCGATTGGGTAGGAATATCCCAGTCCCACAAGCCGTCGCTGGCTTCATTGAGCGCGAACCAGAGCTGGCTTGAGCGGTCGCGCATGTCGCTTTCAAGCGCTACACGGCGCGAGATGTCGCGCGCCACCGACAGGAAGAACTCGCGGCCTTGCCAGCTGAAATGCGTGGTGTTCACTTCCACCGGTATTTCGTGGCCCAGGGCGTGGCGGTGGCGACCGACGAATGTAAAACAGGGTACGGCGCGGATGGCAGAGACGATGTCGGCCCATTGCGGGGCGCCGACCACGTCTTTTTGCAGGCTGAGAACGGAGTGATTGAGTACATCCTCGCGCGACAGACCCAGGTCTTCGTGCGCTGCCCGGTTGCACCAGAGAATATTGGAGGTTTCCGGGTCGAGCAGAAAAACCCCGTCGGCCATGTGTTCGAACAGCGCGGCCAGCAGCGCGTCCTGAGAATCGATGGGAAGGGAGGCGTCCGTCATGGGCGGGAGGCTTAAGATCGGGAGCGCATCAGCAGCGCCAGTGCGGTCACCGTCAGGCCGACGATGAGGGCAAGAAGCAGCATCTTTCCCGCCAGCGCGCCCATCTCGCCCAGTGAAATGACATCCAGCACCAGCAGCGCGCCGAGCAGTCCCACGGCGAGCAGGGCCAGCCCGGCCAGGGCCTTGAGCGTGCCGCTCAGGCCCGATCCACCGCTATCGGGAAAGGGGCTTTGGGGGGTGTCGCTCATGGGGAGCTCCTGTCCATCAAGGTTTAATGGGCCGCTGAATAGGGATTTCCCGCGCGGGTTGGGTCGCAAGCCTAGCAGTGTAGAGCACGGCGGGCGAAGTGCAAGCCGGTGGGGCAAGGGCTTTCAGTACACCATGGACGCGGCATTGAGCAGCCCGCCGGCAAGGTGCAGTGCGGCAAGGGCTGTACCCATGGCGGTGTTGCGTGCGGCAATGCCGAGGTAGGCCGCTCGTCCGAACGGGGACAGGCGCAGGGCGATGACCAGCCCCAGCTGGACCAGGGCGGCGATGAGTCCCCAGAGCAGGAAATCCATCAGACTCACGGAGTGGGCCAGGGCGGAGGCAACAGGCAGGGCGAAGCCGAGCAAGGCGCCGCCAAAGGCGAGCGCGGCGGCGAGGTTGCCTTCCTGAATTTCCGTCAGTTCCCGGTAGGGCGTCAGGCGTTCGTACAGGACCATGAACAGCAGGGCCAGGAGCAGGGCAGGGATGAAATAACTGGCGAAATTCATCAGGGCGTTGAGCATGCGCGCGGTTCCGGGTGGAAAAAATGTGGGACGAAACGACTGGTGTCGCGGGTGATCGCGGTGGCGTCCTCACGGATGCCCAGGCCTGCGGCGGTATCGCCGACCATCCAGCCGCCGAGCACCGGGTAGGCCCCGTCGAAGCAGGGCAGGCGGGCGAGGGCCTGATAGACGACGGGGCCATCGTAGGGGCCGGGTGCGGCCTCGCTGCGGGGGCCATCGACGAGGCGGACATTCGCCCCTTCGCGCGAGAGCAGGGGTTTGACGGCGTGCGGGGCGTTGCCGAAACGGTTGTCGAAAAAGGCCGGGAGCAGGTTGGGGTGGTCCGGGAACAGCTCCCACAGGATGGCAAGCACGCCCTTGTTGGACAGCAGCATTTTCCAGGCGGGTTCGACGAGGCAGGGGGCGGCGCTCAGCAGGTGGGCCGCAAAGGGTTCCTCGCTCATCCATTCCCAGGGGTAGAGTTTGAATAGGCCCTCGATGCGCCGGTTGTGCCGATCGACGAAATGCTTTCCGTTGAATCCGATGTCGTCAATGGCGAGATACTCGGTGCGCAGCCCTGCCTGTTCGGCGACTTCGCGCAGGTACAAGGCCGTGCCCCGGTCTTCTGCCGAGGGCACGCTGGTCATGATGAAATGTTCGGGCACACGGCCCTGGACGCGCAGTTCAGACCAGCGTTCGATCAAGCGTTCGTGGATGGCGTTGAACTGGTCCTTGTCCGGCGCTACGTCCTGCAACCACTGCCATTGTACGACTGCCGCCTCGTAGAGCGCGGTCGGGGTGTCGGCATTGTATTCGAGCAGCTTGGGCGGGCCTTCGCCATTCCAGCTGAAGTCGAAACGCCCGTACAGGGAGGGTTCGCGGGCGTTCCAGGCGTGTTCGATCAGGGCGATGGCACGTGGGCTGAGCCGCAATTGCGCATAGCGGCGGTGGCGGATGATGAAATCGACCGCTTCCAGGCACAGCGCGTGAAGCGTGTTCATCGCCGCTTCGAGGGTGTCGATCTGTTCGGCGGTGAAGGCATAGGCCACCGACTCGTCCCAGTAGGTTTCGCCGTCCAGGGTGTGGAACGCAAAACCGATGGCCTCGCATTTCTGCGCCCAGCCCGCCCGCGGAGAAAAACGGATACGCTGCATGGCTTGGCTCAACCGCCACCGCTGAACAGACCGCGCGAGGTGCCGCCGAAGCCCCCGCGCGGGGTGTTGTCGTCGCGTGCGCCCCCGCTTCCCGATGCGCTTCCCGAGCCGCTGCCTGAGCAGGGCACTTCTTCGCGCTGGCCCTGATCGTTCACCCGGTAGCAGGGTTCCTGCGATTGCGGGTCGCTGCAGCCGCCAAGAGAGAGGCTCAAGGGGGCGCTGACTGTGGCCATGAGGGTGAGCGTGATGCATCGTGTGCGCCGCATGCGTGTGTTTTCCTTCCTTTGGAGCGACGCGGGCAGTGTGGACAGCGCGCGCGGGTTTGGCAAGCCGGTTTGTCGTTGTCGATTGTGCCGGTAGGGGGCTTGTAGCAGACTCATGCGCAGGCACTCATCCGGACCTGGCTCATGCGTAAGCTCACCTTGTTGCACTCCCCGGATCAGGCGGCGTTTGTCCGCGAACGTTTGCTCCCCCGGCTGGACACCTGGGCCGTACGGGTAATCGCCTACGGGCATGGGCTGCCGGAGGATCTGGACCCGGCGGTGCGCGTGCTGTGCTGGTTGCCGGATGCCGACATCGCGCGCTTGCTGCCGGAGGCCGTGGAACGCGGCCTGTGCGTGGCGCTGTTGCCGCATCCGGAGATGCCGCACGCCCGGGCCGGTTTCGGCATTTCCGCGCGGCTGGACGAGGCCCTGGCCGACGCACTCAATCCCGAAAACGGCCAGCCGGTCGATCTTCTGTATTGCAACGACACGCTCGTGCTCAACAGCGTGCAGCTGGGCCGAACCTTCACACTGAGCGCGCCGGAATCCGGCACCGGCCTGGGCGCGCGGGTACGGCGTTTCCTCAGCTTCGCCCGTTCGGCCGATGAGGTGCGGCTGGCGCCTTTCCGTATCGAAACGCGCAAGGGCAAGGTGCTGGACACGGCGGCGCTCGGTGTGGTGGTGGTCGCGCATGGGCGAAGCTCCAGTCTCACCCGCCGCGCGCTGGCGGATTCGGCGGCTAACGACGGCATGCTGCATGCGCTGGTGCTGGCGCCACGCAGTCTGATTGAGTTCCTGCGTTTTTTGTTCGCCTCCTTGTTTTTGCGCGGTGTGGCAGAGCGCCTGCCGCCCTTCGTGGGACATCTGCGCACCGAGGCCGTGCGCATCCTGCGGGCCCAGCCGATCGAGTTCAGTGTGGACGGTGTGGGCCAAAGCGCCAGGGAGGTCAGCCTTGAGGTGCGTCCCAGGGCGCTGAATCTGGTGCCGGGACGGCATCTGTCCATTGATTCGACACCACCGGACGCCAAGGAGAGTTACCGTATCGGTGAGTTGCCTCAGGGGGAGGTACGGACGGTACTGCTGGGGCAGCCTCTGCCGTGGATTCACCATGCGGAAACCGAGGAATTCCGTGAGTTGTTCCTGGTGCTCAAGGGCAATGCGCGGGCATCGGAGTCCTTCCTCACCCTGATGGTGCTTTCCACCCTGCTGGCCACCATCGGGCTGTTCGCCAATTCGGCGCCGGTCATTATCGGGGCGATGATCCTGGCGCCTTTGATGTCGCCGATCATCTCGCTGGCCATGGGCGTTTTGCGTCAGAACGAGTATTTGATGAGCGAGAGCGCCCGTTCGCTGGTACTGGGCATCGTGCTGGCTCTGGGGTGCGCCACCGTGCTGACCTGGCTTACGCCGCTTGAGCTGGTCAACAGCGAGATTGCCGCGCGCCTGCGCCCAACCCTGCTCGATCTGGGGGTGGCGGTGATTTCCGGGATCGCCGGCGCCTACGCGCATGCCCGCTCGGAGGTGGCGCGCAGTCTGGCTGGTGTGGCGATTGCGGTTGCGCTGGTGCCGCCCTTGGCTGTTTCCGGCATCGGCATCGGTTGGGGTGAAGCCCCGGTGTTCTACGGTGCCTTCCTGCTGTTTCTGACCAACCTGATCGGCATTGTCCTGGCGGCCGCGCTCACTTTCCTGTGGCTGGGCTTCAGCCCTTTTCGTCTTGCACGACGCGGCCTGGCGATCACCCTCATCCTGACCGGCGCGGTCAGTGTGCCGCTGGCGCTGGGGTTTTGGCACATGGTGGAAGAAAACCGCATCGTGCGCACACTGGAGAGCTGGGAAAGCGAGGGCCTGCGTTTGCGCGACGTGCGCATACGCCCTGGCGAGCCTTTGTATTTGTCTGTGCGCCTGCTGTCGGACGTGCCGCTGGACAGTGCGCGCATCGACAGTGTGAAGCAGGATATCGAGACACTGCTCGGGCGCGATGTGATTCTGGAGGCCTCGGTGGCCGTGGTGCGCTGAAGCAGGGCCGAAAAAATATTTTTACAGGGGCCTGATTGTTTCTGAACCCTCTTTACAAGAGCCCTGGCATGGCAGTAAGCTGAAAAAAAAGACCACTTAAAAAAACAGGCAATCGGGAGCCATTCATGGAAGGTATCGACGTCACCGGGCAGGAGCGTGTCCTCAAAAGCTCGGAAATCATCTCCATCCGCACCGATCCGCAGGGTATCGTCACTTTTGTGAACCCCGCGTTCATCTCGGTGACCGGCTTCTCGCGCGATGAAGCGATAGGTAAGCCTCATAATCTCATCCGCCACCCCTGCATGCCGCGCTCGGTGTACTACCTGCTCTGGAAAACCATCCGAGAGGGCGAAACGTTCTTCGGTCTGACCTTGAACCGTTGCAAGAACGGCGATCATTACTGGACGCTGGGGTATTTCCATCCGGATGTGGAAAACGGCAATATCACGGGCTTCCGCTCCACCCGCCAGGGTTTGCGTAACGAAGAATTGAAAACACGCTGCGACAAACTTTACCGCAGCGTGCGTCAGGTCGAACAGAAGTTGCCGCGCCCGGATCAGGTCAGGGCGGGGTTCGATGCCTTGCAAAAAGAATTGAAGAAGCTCGGCTACGCGGATTATCAGAGCTTCGCCAAACTCGCGCTCTGAATCCGGCTGTTCGCCCTCCAGCCGGGGACGCCTTTCGACCCCGCCGTGGAGCGAGGCCAGGGCGCCTGCGTATTCCACTCAGGCCGCGCGCGAGTACGCGCTGAGCACGGCCTGCAGCGCAGCGCTCAGGGTGTCTCGGGCGATGGCGGCACCGGCCTGGGGCTGCCCGTTTACCGCAAGCTGCACATAGGCCACGGCGTGAGCGTCTGCGCCGGATTCCAGGGCGTGTTCGCTGTAGTCGAGCACATCGACGCGCGGCCCGTCCTGCCGGTTGATGGCATCGATAAAGGCGTCCAGTACGCCTTCGCCCTGCCCTTCGAGCGGTTTTTCCGTTGCCTCCAATCTCACCTGCAGGCGCTGCACCCCCCCGGTTTGGTCAAGGTGGTACGCGCTCACGCGCGGTGTCTGCGCAGCGGGCAGGAACTGCTCTTCGAACAACAGACGGATGCGCGAGGCTTCCACCTCGCCGCCGCGGCGCTCGCTTTCTTCCTGCACGTGGGCGGCGAGCTGGATCTGCATCCAGCGTGGCAGGCGCAAGCCGTGGTCGCGCTCCAGTACGAAGGCCACGCCGCCTTTGCCGGACTGACTGTTGACGCGGATCACCGCCTGATAGTCCCGTCCGATGTCGCGCGGGTCGATGGGCAGATAGGCCACCTGCCAGGGTTCGTCCTCGCGCTGCTGGGCCAGGCATTTGCGGATGGCGTCCTGATGGCTGCCGGAGAACGCGGTGTAGACCAGCTCGCCGACCCAGGGGTGACGCGGGTGCACGGGCAGGCTGGTGCATTCGCTGACGGTACGTACGATGCGCGCCGGGTTGGACAGGTCAAGCTCCGGGTCGATGCCCTGGCTGTAGAGGTTGAAGCCCAGGGTGACGATGTCCATGTTGCCGGTGCGTTCGCCGTTGCCAAGCAGGGTGCCTTCCACGCGCTCGGCGCCAGCCAGCAGCGCCAGCTCCGCCGAGGCCACCGCGCCGCCACGATCGTTATGGGTGTGTACCGAGAGTACCAGGCTGTCGCGGCGGTCGATGTGGGTGGCGAAGTACTCGATCTGGTCAGCAAACACATTGGGTGAGGCCGCCTCAACGGTGCTGGGCAGGTTGATGATGACCGGCCGCTCGGGGGTGGGCTGCCAGACATCGAGCACGGCCTCGCAGATCACCACGGCGAAATCCATCTCGGTGTGGGTGAAGCTCTCCGGTGAGTACTGGAAACGCCAGTCGGTGTCGGGGTGGCGGAGCGCTTCGTCCTTCACCCATTGGGCACCGCGTACGGCGATGGCCTTCACGCCCTCGCAGTCGAGCCCGAACACACGCTCGCGCTGTACCGGCGAGGTGGAGTTGTACAGATGCACGATGGCGCGAGGGGCGCCTTCAAGCGCGGCGAATGTGCGCTCAATGAGCGCCTTGCGCGCTTGTACCAGCACCTGGATGCTCACGTCGTCGGGAATCTGCCGCTCTTCGATCAGCCAGCGCACGAAGTCGAAATCGGGTTGGCTGGCGGCAGGGAAGCCGACTTCGATCTCTTTGAAACCGACCTCGATCAACAACTTCCACAGCCGGCGTTTCTGTGCCACGCTCATCGGTTCGAGCAGGGCCTGATTGCCGTCGCGCAGGTCCACGCTCACCCAGCGCGGCGCCTTTTCCAGGCGACGGTCAGGCCATTGGCGGTTGGAGAGCGCGACCAGGGGCGCGGCGGGGTAACGAGTGGCGTCGAAGCGGCTCATGGTGTTTCCTTGCTGAAGAATCAGGAGAGGGCGGGAGGTTTTTTCCCGCCCTTGGGGCGGCGACGCTTGTGGCGTGCCGTTCGTGGCTGTCCGCTGTTTTCGGACGGGATTAGAATAATGCGATGGCTGCGCCATGGGATTGCTTTTTGGGTGGCTTTTTGGGTTGTTTGAGCAATCGAGTTTTTGTCTGGATGGATTTTGTGAAAGAAAATTTTTCAGTAGGGTGCGCCGATGCTTGATCGCTACGACCGGCGCATTCTCGAAGTACTGCAGCAGGAGGGGCGCCTGAGCAATCAGGAGCTGGCCGAGCGCATCGGCCTGTCGCCTTCGCCCTGTCTGCGCCGGGTGCGGCAGCTGGAAGAAAGCGGGCTGATTGCCGGGTATCGCGCCTTGCTGGACGCGCGCAAGCTGGGGCTTAGCCTGATGGCCTTGATCCATATTTCCATGGATCGCCATACCCCGGAGCGTTTCGCGGGCTTCGAGGCGGACGTGGCCGCGCTGCCGGAGGTGCTCGAATGCCTGCTCATCACCGGGCAGCAGGCGGATTACCAGCTCAAGGTGGTTGTGCGCGACATGGAGGCCTACCGTGCACTGCTGCTGGATCGCATTACGCGCATCGAGGGCGTGACGGGGGTTCATTCGAGCTTCGTGCTGCGTCGCGTGGTCGACCGCACGGCGCTGCCAGTGTACGGGGCGCTGGTGGAGCCGGGCGCATGAACGCTGCTCCGTGGTGGGAAACCACAGCGCCCCAGGCGATGAGCGAGGCGCAGTGGGAAAGCCTGTGCGACGGTTGCGGCCTGTGCTGCCTGCACAAGATCGACGAAGGTGGGGGCGTGGTGCACTACACCGACGTGGCCTGCCGCCTGCTCGATCCGCTCACTGCGCGTTGCCGCGATTACGCGCAGCGTGAGACGCAGGTGCCGGGTTGTGAGCGCATCACTCCGGACAATGTGGCACAGTTGCACTGGTTGCCGCCGACCTGCGCCTATCGCCTCATTGCTGCCGGTCAGCCCCTGCCGGACTGGCATCCGCTGATCTGCGGCGATGCACGGCGTGTGCATGGGGCGATACGCACGGTGATCGGTCGGGTGGTGGAGGAACGGCGCGTGCGGCGCAAGGACATGGTGCATCGGATCGTTCAGTGGTGGCCGCGCGCATGAGGCCGCTCACACCGGAGCAACGGCGACGTGAACGCGCACTGGCCCTGGGTTTGGGACTGGATGCGGCGTTGCTCCTGCCCTATATCGGCATTTCGCTGTGGGTGGGCTCGAATACGCTCATGGCGGAAATGGTGCGGGTGGTGCTGATGTTTGCCATCACCGTGTTTTCCTTCATCACTCTGCGTCACATCCATCGCGGACGCCTGGTGGATTTCGATTACGGTGTGGGTAAGCTGGAGCGGTTGGTGGCCGCGCTGGTGAGTGTGATGCTGGTCGTAGGCGCCTGTTTCATCGTCTGGCGCAGTCAGGCCGCGCCTCCGCCCGCCCCGCCGGGAACGGCGCTGGATGTCGTGCTCGGTATCGGCGTGGCGGCGGTCAATCTCGTGGTCAATACCACCACCTTGCTGGCCTTGTGGCGGGCTGAGCGCGGCCAGGGGTCAATCATCGTCAATGCCCAGTACCGGGCGCGCTGGGCCAAGACATTGGGTTCGCTGGTCGTGCTTTTGTGTGTGATCGTCAATCTGGCGGGCAGCGATGCGACGCTGGCGCTGTGGGCGGATCGGATTGGCTCGCTTTTTGTTGTTTGCTTCATGCTCTACACCGCCTGGGGCATGATCCGCGAGGCCATGCCCGATTTGCTTGACCGGGCCCTGGAAGAGCCTTTGCAGATGGAAATCAACCGTTGGCTGGCGCGGCATTTCGAACTGTACGAGGCGCTCCTGGAGGTGCGCAGCCGCCGCTCCGGCAACCGTTTGTTCATTGATATCGTGCTTGGGCTCGATCCCGATTTGCCGTTGAGCGAAGCCACGCGGCGTGCCGAAACCATGAGCGGGGATCTGGAGCGCCTCATTCCTGGGGCGCAGGTGCGTGTGTTGCCGCGTGCTGTACTTTGCGCGGATTAGGCTATCCTCAAAGGTGTTTAAAAACGAAGGTTTGTTGGACACGTGGACCAAGCAGAACAGGGGGGCTCCCCTCTCCCCCTTGGGACCGCCGTGGACTGGCCTGTGGAAGCCGGGTGAATGGGCTATGGATGGCCCATTTAGTCCCAGCGCGACAGGACGTCGCGCGTCCTGTTCTCGCACCCTTGGGGCATCCATGCCCCAAGCCCTGACGGGTGCGGCGCTCGAATTTGGGACGGCCCGGCTGGAGCAGGTCAGGCCAGGGCTTGCCCGAAGGGCGGTCCCGTGGGGGTGTGTTCTTTGGGTTACTTTTCTTGCACAAGCAAGAAAAGTGACTCGCCCGCTTGCGTTGGCGCCTGTTTGAAGGGCGTAGCCTCATGGCGGGCGAAAAGGGCTCCAACGGTTCTTGAAAGCGGCTTTAAAACCGGCGCCTGAACGACTTGATCTTTCGCAAGTGGACAGGCTTGCGCGCTGTTTCGCCCGCCACAAGCGGCGCACTTCGAACGGCCCGCATCGCGCGCGGGCGAGTACCTTTCTTTGCTTGCCCAAAGAAAGGTACCAAAGAAAGGGCACCCCCAGGGAGGCGCCCTTCGGGCAAGCCATGGCCGGGGCCGCTCCGACCGGGCCGTCCCGACGCGACATCCTGTCGCGGCGGGACTGAAAGGGCCCTCCATGGCCCTTTCACCCGGTCTCCACAACCCCGTCC
>JAQVHL010000029.1 GCA_028696185.1 Halothiobacillaceae bacterium | reverse complement strand
GCTTGATGTTCATGTCGCGCCTTTCCCGGATGCTTTGAGTTGAGCTACCAACTCTGCCATCACCGCTCGGGCAACGAAAAGTGGGTAGCGCTTAGTATCAATATAATCATCCGGGATGCAACACCTAATAATTTCTCAATTTACATCAAAATAAATTAACAGCCATTTTCTGATCCGGAAAACAAATCGTTGTAGAATTTAGTGTAAAGCGCAAAGGACCGCTGTTCGACGGCGCATTGAAATGCAAGAGCGCGATCTATTTTCCAAATACGTGATTCATTCTCGCTGCCAGATGCCTTATTCCAAAAATCCTTATCACCATGAATAAGAGCATTTTTCATAAAATCCGGGTTTTCCAGCTTTTTAGATGCAGATGTTTCGCCAAGAGAGCGGTTTTCCTCACTTTTTAGAACATGGATATTTCCAATACTATTGCCAATGTGCCAATACCCGCTGTCATCGATAACCTTATCACCATCCTTTAGCGGGTAATCACTAAATTTATCCTTACCTTTTCCACGCCAATCAGCCCAATGAGCACTTGGGAGAATATGATCGAAGTCATAGGGTGTTTCTTCATCCATGCCGGCGAGCGCTGGCTTCTCTACAAACGCCTGAAAAACGTAATCACGTTGAAGCCATAGCAGCATGGGGTGAATATGTCCGCGCCTGCGATTCCACCAACGCTTGTATATCTCGACATGCTTCCTATGATCATTATCCGCGGTTTCTTTCGAAACAAAACGCGACCAGCCACGCAAGCCATTGATGCCACTTGGTGAGTCCGTGATCTTGAACCCGTAAACATCCTCGATCTCTTCCAAATATTTGGGATTTGGCAATGGATAGGCAACAGGCTTTTCCAGCTCGCACAAATACTTCATCAACTCCTGGTCAGGAAAAGATTCTGATTTAGTTATATAATTGTCTTCCTGTAGCTTTTTGATCGCCAACTCACTGGCCTTGTCGTAATCCAAAATGCACAAATTTCCCTGCAATGTAAATCGCACCATGCACAGTCGGTGATGTTTCGTGACTTTGGTTACTGTTTCCCCGTCTGATGGGTATTTCAACATGTGCCAGGCAAGAATCGTTTCAAGCAATGGGATGGGAATCAAACATAGCGCATGCTCGGGCAGGCCTTCGCGGAAGTCACTGTTGTAACTCAGATTGTCGAGCACTTTGTTCAGGCTGGCTTCAAACCACCCACCTCGCTGAATGGTATTTTCAAATAACTCAATAAATTCAGGGTGGTTGCGCACCAATCGGGCAAATGTGGCTTTATCGATCTTAGCGGAATCCGTAATTTTTTGACCTTTTCCATCCTCGACTTTCAAAGCCAGAATACTGAGTCGAACGGCACTCATGACCAGTGAGGTTGGCGTGAAAATGGCGCGTATTTTTTTATCTTCAAGTAGCGCCTCAACCATGTCATGTACTTTGCTGGAATGATGCTTGATGACGGAATACACATAATCGGCATTGCTTAGTGGCTCGCCACCCGTTCCAATCCGCTTGAAAAGAATAGCTAGAGGCGGATCGATATTAGAGTCTTGCGAATTCGCTTTATCTTCATCGAAGGTTTCTCGCCGCACATGAATCAAGGGAAACTCATAATCCAGCAAATTTCTGAGACAAGACTCCAAGGATGCAACCTGCTTGGTATCCACCGAAAGATCCGCAATCTTTTTTTCATTAAAATACCGGGCTATGTCCTCTTTTGTTTTACTAGATATATCTTCCTGGGCATTGTCTAATTTTTCTTTCCATTCCTGCTCATGCTTCATCCAAGCCTCTTGATGATCTCTCATTCGTTTCTCGATGAAGGGCAGCAGGCTCTCTTTATTGGCTAACAACTCCGTCATGGGCAGCGCAAACACTGACTCCCACGGCATGAATTCTGGTTTGGCCCATAGTGTTTGCACATCTTCGTGCTTCCCCCAGATTTCATTTGCAAACCGCAATTTGTGGCGATCCAGTTTGCCTAGAGGTTGTCCTCCAGCATTTGCGCGCGCATAGCCAAAGGGCTGCGCCCTGGTTGTTGCCCACATGCGGAACTTGTACTCCCCTTGCGCTTTGTCCATGAGGTCAAGCCAGATGGCAAACGGTCGAAGGGGGTTTATCAAGCCCTGCGGCCACCCGGCCAACATGGCTAATGTTCGTTGTTGCCCGTCTATCAAGCCAATGTCACCCGTGACAGCCATGCTAGTATTCCGCTCCCCTACAATGGCTACTAGTTTCTCATCCTTCGAGCTTTCCGAGGCCATCATTGCCCCAATGGGCATGCCACGAAGCAAGGTATCCCACAAGTCCAATACTTTATGGGGTTTCCATACCGAACCACGCTGAATCATGGGAAGCATGACACGCCGCACCGCATCCGATTGTCCTGATGCCCATTTCATCCAATCTTCAAGCCGGACATTAACTACGCTCTTGCCTTCAAAAAAGCCATTCATTTTTATTTTCATCCAACCATATAAATCTAGAGGCTTATTAATGAGCTAAAATAGCTAGAAATCCTAACCATCGCCAATGTATCCCGCTCGCAGTATTCCAGCAGCCCCTGCCGCAATTCCGCCCGGCGCGCTTCGCTCGTTTCGGGCGCCATGATTTCCGCAAACGCCTCCTGCGCCGCGCCGCCATGGGCCACGCTCATGCCTTCGTAACTCAGCTCCGGGGCGATGGTGGGCAGCACAGCCTTGATGGACCAGGAACCGAGCATGTCGGGGTGGTAGTAGTGGTCGCGGGACAGGGGCAGCAGATCGAAGATGCGGTCGATCACCGACTGGATGCGCTCAGCCAGATCGGGAAAGGCTTCCGCGCTCTCGATCAGGCGCGAGCGTTCGAAGGGCGCGTTGTAGACGATCACCGGGCCTTCATCGCCGATGGTATCGAGCAGGGTTTCGATGAACGGCCTGCGCGGATCACCCTTTTCATCGGCGAGGAAGGCGGCATGTTTCAGGCCGTCGGGCGTCTCGATGTGGCATGACCACTGGAAGGGAACCTGCTGATAGGGGCGCGTGCCTGCCCAGAGGGGGATGGCGGGGTTCAGGGTTTCGAAGTCGATGTAGTAGCGCGGCCAGCCAAGCTGGCGAACGGCCTCGCTGGCTTGCGGCGCCAGATCGGCCCGGCCCTGCTGGATGACGCGCCAGATGCGCTTGTGGCGAGGATTGGGAAAGATCCCCTCGTCGAGTTCGCGCAGATCCTCATTGCCCTCGGCCAGCAGTCCTTTGACCAGATTGCCGCCGTAGGGCAGGACACGCACGGAATGGATGGGGATCGGTTCGAAGGCTGCGGGGTCGCAGTAGCGGCGGAAGGAGCATTCGAACGGGGCCGTGCATTGCTTGCCGGGCGGGATGTCCGGCTCGGCATCGAGTGCGGCGGTTGCACGAGCATGGGCGACCCAGGTCGGCACATCCGCCTGCATGGTCTGCACGGTCTCGGTGATGTCGGCATGGGCAAGCAGCCCGTGGTAATTCCCACCGCCCGGATAGACGAACTGGTTGTTGATGTGCGCCAGTTCAATGCGTGTCAGCGGCACGCCCTGCTGCCGGAGCACCCAGGTCTGCACGGCGGCATCGGTGAGGTGGTAGTCCTTCACGCTGGTGGATGACTTGACCTCCACCATGCGCCAGCCGTTCTCGTCCGGCAGCATCAAGTCGGCCCGGACCAGCGTGCCCTCGTGCTGGAAGGTGGCCTCGAACAGCGGGCGCGGGGGCTGTTCCAGCGCCGATCGCGTCTGTTGCAGGGCCGTCCCGAGATCATCGTCCATCAACAAGCCGCCAGGATGCAGGCGACGCGCGATGTCGCCCACCTGATCCCCGACGCTGAACCGGGCGTCCATGCCTTCATCGACATGCTCAAGCTCGGGGCGGTGCAGCTTGAGCCACAGACGGCGCGGACACTGGAGGTTCAGCAGGATGCGGGATTTGGACAGTCCGGCCATGGGCGCAGCTCCTTTGCGAACAGTGCGGTTAGTCAGTCAAGTCCATGTTGCCTGACGGCCTGCGGGCATGAATCGTCAGTTTCTTGCGAACAGGATCCAGGTCGAACTTGACCACATCGAAAGGCCATCCGTCGAACTCCATCCGTTCAGCAAACATCCCTGTATCCCGATCGATCAGTCGAATGATCTCCTCGGCCATCATCTGACGATCCGCCACACGGCCGGGATGATCCTTGAACTTCACCGTGACGCGGTATGGCCCCATGTCGGAAAACAAGGCCAGGAATTCCATCGCTTCAGACATCGTTATCTCCTTCACATGTCCGGTAAGATCATGTCGCGCCGAAGGTTCGGCCCGCAAGCACTTTCGCGCTCCCTCAATCCAGTATCCCCATGGATACGACCATTTGTGTCGCAATATCCCCTGGTCTTGTCGTAGATGACCGCAACATGATTGCAAGCCGATTCGGCTCAGCCCACATATCGAGGCGCATTCATTCCGCAAGATGACGCATCAAGTCCATGCCGTCGTGGAGTACACGCAGAACGTCTATACAGTGTCCGTCCGTGGGGCGGAAGACAATGAAGTGACGTCCTCGTCGTCCGCCTCGCGCGATATGGAGGACAAAAACCCCCGGCAAGATGTCGTCACGCCGCCTTGCTCCGAGGAGCCCGGGGCCTTCGAACAAGGCTTCGATGGCCTGAGTCAGGGTTTCCGCATAGACCTCGGCCTGCTGAGGGCTGAACTGGTCCGCCGTCCAGGCCAGGATGGCTTCAATATCCTGCTCTGCCTGCCGGGCAAGGCGGACTGTCCAGACAGCCATCAGCGTGATGAAACCGCATGTTTGGCCAAGGTGGCCATGTGCGCACGCAGGTCTGCGGCATGGTCGAGCGCGGTGTAACGGCCAGCCTCGATATCCTCAATCCCCACGGTCACCGCTTCACGCAGGGCTTGAAGCCGTGCGGCCTGCTCCTGTTCGCGTTGTTGCATCAGGCGCAAACCGTCACGCAAGACCTCGCTGGCGTTCTGATAGCGACCGGAGGCGACCATCTGCTCCACAAACTCGGCCTGAGGATCGGTCAGAACGACATTGCGTGTTGGCATGATGTAGCCCTCATTAAGGTTGGCATATATTGCCAATGAGTCTAGCGACATCGTAAAAGATCGCAATATCTTCACCTGCGGCTTGCTCTGGTTCGCTAAATGAAGCCAAGCCGACGTTCGACACGAACATTCTTCAATGCGCATTCCCCCCGCAGTGCCTCGACAACTTCCACCGGATGCTGGAACGGCTGGAATCTATGCCGTCGGGCAATTGCAGAGAAGTCGCCCGGCGTCAGCACGGCCATCGCCTCCGCTTCGCGTGCCGCGCCGTCCAGGCCCCTGCGCAGCCCCAGGGCCTTGCACCACTTCAGGAAGAGCTTGCGGGCCTGCTCGGGCTTCAGGTAGCCGAACTTGAGCTTGAGATCGAAGCGGCGCAGGGTGGCCGGGTCGAGGCCGTCCATCAGGTTGGTGGAGGCGATGAACACGCCCTCGAAGCGCTCCATCTGTGTGAGCATCTCGTTGACCATGCTGACCTCCCAGCTGCGCTGGGCCTTGCTGCGATCCTGAAGGAAGCTGTCCACCTCGTCGATCAGCAGCACGGCATCCTCGTCCTTCGCTTCCCTGAAGGCGTCGGCCATATGCCTTTCCGTTTCGCCAACATACTTGCCGAGCAGATCGGAGGCACGCTTGACGTGCAGCGGCTTGTCCAGCTGCTCGGCCAGCCAGCACCCATAGGCGGTCTTGCCCGTGCCCGGCGGGCCGTAGAGGCAGATGCGTGCGTTCGGCCTTTCGCGCATGCCCTCGGCCAGCCGCACCAGGTCGGTGTCGGCGTTCGTGAAAGCCGGATCGTAGATGCCGCGGGCATGATCTGAGCCCTTGTCAGCCAGTCCACGGAATCCTTGGGCCTGGAGCGTGTTGTCGAGCAGCATCTCCAGCGTGTCCTCAAGATCGACGGCCTGCAAGGGATCGCCTTTCTTGCCCGCGCGGCCCTTCTTGCCAGAGGCATGCGCCTTGAGCCGATCGGCCACGTCGCCCGCGCGCTGCATGATGGCCGGGCTCAGGTGTTCGCTGAGGGCGATGCGTTCGAGCAGCCGCTCTGACACCAGATGCCCCACCATCGCCTTCGCCATCTTCTGACGCTGGCTGCGCGTGGGCTGCCTGACCTCCATCACCAGGTCGAAACGACGCACGAAGGCGGGGTCGAGACTGGATACGTCATTGGACAGCCAGATCGTCGGCACGGGGTTGGTCTCCAGCGCACGGTTCATCCAGCCTTTGCGCTTCTGGGCCGTGCTGGGCTCGAACAGGGAGCCGTCACTGAACACATCCTCGACCTCATCGAAGATCAGCAGGGCCTTGCGATTCTTGAGCATGGCATTGGCGGCTCGCCAAGCCTGCAAACGACTCTGGCCGGCGATAGGGTCGCCGTCTCGATCTTCGCTGCTGACCTCGAAGCCCTTCACACCCAGCAGGTCGGCGATCAAGCGCGCCATCTCCGTCTTGCCCGTGCCGGGTTCACCGTAGAGAAAGACGTTGACGCCTTTGCGCCGCTGCGTGCAGGCCTCGTCCAGCAAGGCCCGCACCGTGGCAAATTCCTTTTTCATGTGGTTGTAATCCCCCGCGCTGAGCGACGAGACCGGGCTGTGGTTCAGGATGTTGCGGAACAGGCGGACGGGATCACTCTCCGCCGCTTCAAGCATGCGATCGGCAAACCCGCTCGAGATGAGTTCCAGCTTGCCGGGAAAGTTGAAGTTACCGTTGCGATCCACCCTGAGGATGCCGGATTCCGCGAGAATGGCATCCTCGGCCAGCGCCGCCTTGATGTCCGTGGCGGGCTCCTTGAGCAAGGAGGAAAGTACACGAATCAGCCGATGGGTAGTGAGGTCGCCGATGTAGCAGGCCGCGCGATTCAGGCCGCCGTGGGCGTGCATCAGCACGGCGAATTGGAGCAGCTTCAGTTCGACCGGGGTGGCGCCAATCAGGCGCCCAAGACGGGATGTGTTTTCCGCAAGCGCAGACGGGATTCCGTCCTCGACCATGCCGGAGCCCATCACCTGGCCATAACGCGCCTTGATCGCATATCGCGCCAGTCGCCCGAGGTCCCTGTCGCCGTCCTCGTCCAAGGGATCCAACCCCAGGAAAGCAGCGAAGTCATCGTCGCCATAGCCCATGCGCACCACGAACTGGTTGATGCCACCGTGATAAATCAGCAGCTCCAGCGCCCAGCACTGGACGAGCGCGCCATCCACCAGGGTTTCTTCGATGTCTGAGGTCTCGTGGGATCTGTGGCGTCCGCGCAGTCTTGGCATGTCCGGCTCCTCATGGAAGGGGGTGTGATGCCATTATCCTAGGTGTTGCGACAAATCATGTCGCATGAAATGGATGCCGTCCCGGGTGACATACCCTGAAGCCACCAGGGCGGCGCGCATGTTCTGGCGACCCGCCGGGTTGCTGGTGACCAGCTGCACGCGCACGGGCACGAGTTCACGCTCCAGCGCCCAGACCAGCACGTCATAGCCGCTCTCCTCGCAGGCCAGGTCATGATCCAGGCACAGGCAGGTCGAACCGCCGATGGCCAGCAAGCTTTGGCCAGCCTCGGGCGTGCGGGCAATCACCTCGGTGTTCAGGTCGCGCTCGTCGTCGATCAACAGCCACATCACGGCTTCCCCGGCGAAGCAGCAAGCAGCTCATGCAACAGGCCAATCGCCTTGTCGATGGCCCGTTCTTCCAGGTTCGTCATGCTGTCGAACAGGTTGCTCCCAGGGGTCTGCAAGTCGAGTGTCTCATTCAGACCGAGGACGACCTTGGGGATTCCCATGATCGAAAGCTGTTCCAGGGCATGCTCGGTATTCATGCGGGCCTTTTCACCTTCGAAATCGAAGGGCCGGACGCCCACCACACCCACAGGCGTCCCCATCTGTAGCAGTTCGTCAGCCAGCTCCAGCGTAGCCCCCGAACCCGTCCCGCCTGCCAGCCCCGCGAGGAGTAAAACCGACTCAAATTCGCGACAGGCTGATTGCACGTCTTTTAGGCTTGAGAGCAGGGCGAGCCGCCCCAGCTCAATGGATCGCCTGGCGCCATGTCCGCCGGTGACTCGGGCGCCAATCGGGAGCGTGGGTATCCGCCCGAGCCGGGCCAGCGCCTTGGCATCCGTGTCAATCGCAAGGTAGTCGGCCTGCGCGAATGTCCCGGCCATGCGCTCGGCCAGCACGCTTCCGGCGCCGCCCATGCCGATGACAAGGGATCGGGTGATTTCTTCCATGCAGTAGACCCTCTGCGTAAAACACCGATAATGAGCGCTAGATGCGACAGATTGCGTCGGAACTTGCCCCTATCATGGCCGGGGCCGGGTTTATGTCGAAAGGAGCAACACCGTGGATGATCTCGCACGCCAAATCATCATGCTGAAGCTGGTGCCGCGCATCACATGGGCAACCACGCCACAGATCCACAAGGCGCTGGCCGAAGAGGGCTTTGAAGTGGATATCAGGACGGTTCAGCGGGATTTGATGAACATCCATGAGCGGATGCTGTTCCCCCTGGAGGCGGATCTTGGCTCCCGGCCCTACAAGTGGCGATGGCCCAGGGATGGATTCGTCGACATCCCCTCCATGACCACCGTCCAGGCCCTGAGCTTCGTGATGGCCGATCGCTACCTGCGTGAGGTGTTCCCGCCCTCGCTGCTGGAGCACCTGCGTCCACATGTCGCACATGCGGAAGGGGTTCTCGGCCAGACAAGAAACCAGCAGTTCGGGAAATGGGCCGACAAGGTGGCCATCCTTCCGCGCCAGCAGGCCTTGCTGCCGGCCAGGGTGGATGCGGGGGTTCACGACGCCATCGCGCGCGCGCTGCTGACCGAGAGGCAGATCGAGGCGGTCTACCAGCCCCGCGGGCGGGAAGCGCGCGAGTACCAGCTCAATCCCCAGGCCTTGGTGATGCGAGGCAGCGCGTCCTACCTGGTCGCGTCAGCCAACGGATACGACGACCCCATCCACTTCGCCCTTCACCGCTTCATCTCCGCCGAGGTCTCGACGCGGCCGGCCCGCTCCATACCGGGATTCTCGCTCACTAGGCATATTCATGAGGACAGGGTGTTCGACTATCCGTTGCAGGATGCCTCGATCCGGCTGGTCGCCCTGTTCGACGCCGACCGCGCGCTGCATCTGCATGAAACCCCGCTAAGTGCAGACCAGACACTGGAATCCATGCCCGATGGACGCGAACGCCTGACCGCCACCGTCAGGGACACTCAGGAACTGCGCTGGTGGCTGCTGGGGTTTGGCGACGGGGTGGAGATTCTGGAACCTGCGGAAATGCGAGCGGAATTCGAGGCCACAGCCGCCGGACTCTCGAAGATCTATGGAGCCAGACAACCGACATAAGCCCCGTCACGCTCGGGCGTGCCCAAACCGTCGAAGGGCCACCAACCTCCTTGCCGCTCCCGTAGCGCACAGAATGAACGCACGGGGTTTCTCAAGCACCATACCGATGTCAGTCTCATCCAACGTCAGCCCCTCAGCCTGGACCAAAGCCTGAGCACGGGATGCATATCTGTTTCTGCGACGCCCTTGAGTTCGAGGCTAACGGCGTCATTCACCCAGGCATCCTGAAGACCGTCCTTGCCCGCATGATAGGTGGTATTGCAACCGGAACATCGGACGAAGTGCATGAGGCTCCTATCCGGGCACATCGGCCTCGACAGCGCCCCGTGCCTGCTTCTCGTACCTGACGACAAGGCTGGTTACGTCTTGGCAAGGGTGCTCAGCAAATGGGTGGCATGCTTGGAAAGATGTGTTGTAGTTACCTTTGTTGCCGGTGTTCCATCAAGCGCTACATGTGCAGCTTTCCTGCAGGAGGAATCTTTGGTAAACTGCTCGAAGTGATGGGTCCCGCGGTTGGTACACACATCACTTTCGGAATGCTTTCAAGTCATTGATTTTTATAGACTTGATCGTGAAGTGAGGCGTTTCCCTCTCTCTCCGCCACATACCCGATGAAATCAAAACGTAAGTGATGATTTCCAGACTCCCGACAACCTGCCCAAGCTCCGGGAAGGTCGTTGAGAGACGAAATACCCGGCCAGGCGCCGGGTATTTTTTTGCTCGCGCCCGCTTTCGTCGTGTTCACCATACAGATACCGGAAGGCCACGATAGCCGTTACCGGGTAACGGGCTGGTTTCCATGCGAACCCGCTTGCGAACCTCGCCCATGCGAACCGCAAACACCGAGCAAAAACCCGCCTTGCGGCAGGTCGTTGGGGCTAGCCTTCGCGGCCTTCTATCAGCATCCGCCAGAATCAAAATCGAACTGCTTCGTGAACGGGGTCCACTTGCGTTCGGCCTGAAAGTTACTCTCCTATCAATGCAGCGATATATCGCCCCACCCAAGCATCGGCCTCTCTCTGGCGATAAGTCATGATCCAGGATGGATGGGGCAAAAAATCGATTTCCCTCGTACTCGACGAAAACAGCTTGCCAAGCGTGGCGCGGGGGTGCTGTCCGAGTGCAATGATACGAGCAGGCTGTACCGCCGCCATTTCTTCCATGAAATTCCGCTCGACCACCCGGAGAGCGGCCTCGGGCAGGTCGTGATAGTTCAGGTTCCTGCCATTCTTCACGCAGCCGACAGCCGAAATGTTGGTGACATAGAAGCGCCTGAAAAAGGCCTCCACGCCCACGGCTTCGACGACCTTGGCAAAGAACTGGGCGGACGGCTCGGAATCTCGTCGATCAATGCCCGGCAGCCATCAGGCCAAGGTCTGGAAGTCGGTGAAGGGCACGCCCGTCAGTCCCGCGCCAAGGTGCCCCGGATTGAGGCCGCAGATCACCTCGCGGGGCAGCTCGTTGCCGTAGTAGCGGCTCCAGAAGGCTTCCATGACCTCCGGGTGCTGCAGATAATCGCTCAGGACGCAGATGCCTTCGCGGCCCAGTGTTTCGAGGAAGGCATGGTCAGCCAGGTAGCCTGCCTGCATCTGTTGGATCAGGCTGTTCATGCCGTAACATCCGCCGATGAGGTGATCAAGCCTGCGGCCATATCCAGCCATTTGACCAGGGGCATGACGCGGATCGAACTGTCTGCAAAAAACGGCATGGTGTGTCTCCTTCCAGGAAGTGGGCGTAACCGAAGGCTAACCCCGCCGTGCGACATCATGTGTCGCACGCATGAGGCAGGATTCCTTCGTGGTCACTTCAACCTGTCATGAACAGCCACACAGAAAAAACCAGTATCGTTGTCTTCACCGGTGCTGGCATCAGCCAGGAAAGCAGCATCCCGACATTCCAGTACGCGATTGCCAGTGGATTGGAAATCAATCGAGTTTGCCCCCATTGATCGTGGACGATGGCTCCCCCCGCCGCTTCGCAGTCCATGTGGGATGGACGTGCTGCGCGGGACTCTGGGCAAGCCGTTGCCCGTGTCCCAGGCCTGCGGCCTGGCTCCCCGTAGCGGTGCGGGCGCGACAGTGTCCAGCCCGCACCGTGAGCACCCTGCACGGACTGAGGGTTCAGACTGCGCCCGGATCACCCATCGTTCGCATGTTTACGCGACGATGCCATGTATGGTTTGCTAGACCATATGAAAGCCGAGCTGCTCTACCGCACCAAGGAAGCCTATGGCCAAGGTTTCATTGAGGTGGTCATTTGGCGCGTCCCCGCGCCCGTCCCGCCCTCAGGGCGCCCTTTCAAGTATCGCCTGGTCTACGTGGTGGATGGGCAAAGGGTGGTGGGTTACGACAATGAGCGTGGAAAAGGGGATCACAAGCATCTGCGTGATCGAGAGGCGCCTTATGCTTGGATCAGCCCCAAGCAGCTCATGGCTGTCTTCATGACCGATGTGGAGGACATGAACCAATGAACGAACATATCTTGCATGTACATGTGGCCGAACCGCTCGCCAAGAGCCTTGCTCGGGCTGCGGAAACCATGGAAGCGCTGGAACGCCAGGAAGCCGTTGAACCCTACTTAGGCATTGGTTTCGCCGATGTCGGACGCATGCTTGCCGTGCTCACGCCGCGTCGCTGGGACTTGATTGCCATGCTGCGCGAAAAGGGCCCGATGAACATTGCCGAAGTCGCTCGTGTGACCGGACGTAATTACAAGAACGTCCATCAGGACATCCTGACCCTGATGGAATGGCACATCCTGGACCGGGATGAAGAAGGCCACATTCACGCCCCGTTTGATGAGCTTGTCCTGGATGTGAAGCTGCCTGGCGCCAAGGCCGCTTGATCAGCTTCAGGCAGATAGCTCAGTTCTTGTCGTGGACACCGAGCAAGGCGTCTGCAATCTTCTCGCCCAGCATGGCCGGGCTTTCGTGTTCCTCGGCTTCGCGCCCGCTCAACTGGGCCAGCACTTGCCTGGCCCTCTCGGGTGTTAACGTGACGCAGGGCACCGTCACCCGTTGCCCAATGCGCTGCACGCGCACCGTGCGGCGAACATGAACCGCCCTGGCTTTCGCGTAGGGTTCCCCTTTTGAATGAATGGAGCCCGTCCGCCATGTGTAGCGATCGCTGCCATTCCTCTCTGATCTCCTTGCTGCTTGGTTGTGTGTTGCTCTTTACCACGCTGGGCTTGCCTGCGGCGGACGCGGAATGTCAGTTCAGCCTTGAGACGGCCCCCGTCTCCGGCGGTCGCATTCACTATGGCCGGGTGGGTGAGGGGCCGCCCGTGCTGCTGTTGCATGGCCTGTTTGCGGAAAAGGAACAGTGGCTGGGGCTGGCCTGCCGACTTGCGGATTCCGGTTATACGGCGATTGCGCCCGATTTGCCGGGGTTCGGGCGCAGCTTAGGTTTTCCGATGCAGGTCTATGCGCTTGCCAACCAGTCGGCGTGGCTTGATGAGTTCGCCAATGCCCTGGGCTTGCGTGAATTTGCGCTGGCGGGAAATTCCATGGGCGGCGCCATCGCCGCAATTTACGCGCAGGCGCACCCGTCTCGTGTGCGCTCACTGGCCTTGCTGGGGGCGCCCTTGGGTGTCGTTGGCTGGTCGTCCGAGATGCGCGCGGCGATTGAATCCGGTATCAATCCGTTTATTCCGCAAAACGACCGGGAGCTCGATCTGGAACTGGCGCTTTTGTTCGTGAGGCCGCCGGAGTTGCCGGAGGCGCTTCGCAAGGCGCTGGTTCGCGAGTATCGGCAGAATTACCGGCACTATGTCGCGGTGTGGAATATCGTGTCTTTGGATAGTGCCATCCTTCAGTCCATCGAGCGCTTTGCCGTGTCGACGCGGGTATTCTGGGGGAGCGAGGACAGGGTATTTTCGATCCGTGGGGCGCATCGGCTGCGCTCGCGGTTACCTGCCGATGGGTTTGTCGCGCTTGACGGGATGGGGCATCTGCCACAGGTCGAGTCTCCCGACCGAGTCGCTTCTGCCTATCTGCCGTTTCTTGCCCATACGTTGTTTGTCCAGACGGCGGATTGACTCCCTGTTTTCAACACCGCGGTAACGGGAATACGGGCAAGTGCCTGTGTCTCAAGCTATTGTGTCGCACGGGGCGAATCGGTAGCTTAGTGCCGTACCCTCGATGCTCGATGCGCGGGTGTGGTGTCTGCTCTACCTGGATTCCGTGAGGTTGCGTATATTCGATCGTTCCCGTCTCAAACATGAGCTGCAGGTGTGTGAGGAGAAGTCCAAGCGTCTGGATGCCGAGCTGCGTGCGATAAAAAATAACGTCGCGAGCATTATTTTCTCGCCCGAGGGGCAGGTGCTGGAAGCAAACGAGCTGTTCCTGGGGGTGGTAGGTTACGCGCTTGAGGACATCAAAGGGCAACATCACCGTATTTTCTGCGACAAGGCGCATGCCGCTTCGGCAGAGTATGCGCGTTTCTGGGATGCGCTACGGGCCGGGCGTTCGCACAAAGGCATCTTTCCCCGTCGACATCGCGATGGGCATCGTATCTGGCTGGATGGCACTTATTTTCCGGTTCAGGACGAGCGCGGGCGCGTCGTGGAAATCATCAAGATCGCGTCCGATGCCACGCAGGAGCATCAACGGCTGGATGAGAAAATGGCCATCCTTGAAGCGCTGGACAATTCGCAGGCGGTGATCGAGTTTGAGCCGGATGGAACGATCATCCGCGACAATAGTAACTTTTTGACACTTATGGGGTATTCGCTGCCGCAAATCCAGAATCAGCCTCACCGTATGCTTTGTTTTGACCGGTTTTATGCTGAGCATCCTAATTTCTGGGGCGAATTGGCGCGGGGAGAATTCAAGACCGGGCTGTTCGAGCGGCGCAACGCACGCGGAGAGTCGATCTGGCTGGAGGCGAGTTATAACCCGATCCGCGATACGCAGGGCCGGGTGCAGCGGGTTATCAAGTTCGCCAGCGATGTCAGTGCCCGCATGCAAATGAACCTGCGGACCCGCGAAGCGGCGGATGTTGCGCATCAAACGGCGGCGGATACGGTACAGCAGGCGATCGAAGGCGAGGCCCTGCTGGCTTCTTCTGTCAATGTTTCGGAGGAAATCACCCGTCAGGTCAACCAGGCAGCCGAGTTGATAAACCACTTGCAGGGGCATTCGAAGAATATTCAGCAAATCGTGGCCACGATCCGTTCGATAGCCGATCAGACCAATCTGCTT
Organism: Halothiobacillaceae bacterium; assembly: GCA_028696185.1. Classification (GTDB taxonomy): domain Bacteria; phylum Pseudomonadota; class Gammaproteobacteria; order Halothiobacillales; family Halothiobacillaceae; genus JAQVHL01. Next base: position 17,107 of record JAQVHL010000029.1, on the reverse strand, counting down.
GCTCTGAATGCCGCGATTGAGGCGGCGCGCGCAGGAGAGCAGGGGCGGGGGTTTGCCGTTGTGGCGGAGGAGGTACGCAATCTGGCGGCCCGCACGAGCCTGTCCACCACCGAGATCGCCGATGTCGTGCGCAAGAACGAGGCGCTGACGGAAACCGTGACCCGCAGCATGACAGACGTGGCCGATATTGCCGGACAGGGCAGTCAGCAAATCGCGGAGGTTTCCCGGGTCATGAGCCGGATTCATGAAGGGGCATGCACGGTCTCGGAAAAAGTGTCCAGCCTGTCCGATCTTGAAATGCGGTGAGCGTCGCTCAACAAAGCGCTGCGTCCGAAGGGGCCATCCATGGCCCTTTCACCCGGTTTCCACAACCCGGCCGTGGCGCCTCCAAGGAGGGCTGGGAATCCTTCGTCCGGCGCTGAATTGTCCGCAAACCTTCGTTTTTCAAATACCCAGTGAAACCTCGTCTAGCGAAACACCACCGTCTTGTTGCCGCTGACCAGTACGCGGTCTTCGAGGTGGTAGCGCACGCCACGCGCCAGCACGGTTTTTTCGATGTCCTTGCCGTAGCGCACCATGTCGTCCACCGCGTCCGAATGGTCGATGCGGATGACGTCCTGGTCGATGATCGGCCCCTGATCCAGTTCTTCGGTGACGTAGTGGCAGGTGGCGCCGATCAGCTTGACGCCCCGCGCATGCGCCTGGTGGTAGGGGCGGGCGCCAACGAAGCTTGGCAGGAAGCTGTGATGGATGTTGATGATGCGTCCGGGATAACGCCGGCACATGGCCGGGGAGAGGATCTGCATGTAGCGGGCGAGCACCATCAGGTCGGCCTGGGCTTCGTCGAACAGCGTCATGATCCGCTCGTAGGCGGCGGTCTTGTTCTCCGCCGTGACCGGAATGTGGTGGAAGGGGATGCCGTGCCATTCCACGAAGCCACGGAAGGTGTCGTGGTTGGAGATGACGCAGGGGATCTCCACGTCCAGTTCGCGGGCCTGCCAGCGGGCGAGCAGGTCGTACAGGCAGTGTTCCTGCTTCGATACCAGGATGACCATGCGCTTTTTCACCGCTGAGTCGGTGATTTTCCATTGCATGTCGAATTCGCTGGCGATGCCTTCAAACGCCTGCTTGAAGGCGGGAAGGTCCATCGACAGGGAGCTGGCGAGGATTTCCTGACGCATGAAGAAACGGCCTTGTTCTCCGTCGGAGTGGTGGTTCGCTTCGAGAATCCAGCCGCCATGGCGGGCGATGAAGCCGCTGACGGCGGCGACGATGCCCACCCGGTCGGGGCAGGAGAGGTTCAGCGTGTATCGGCGTTGCTCGGGCATGACGGGTAACGGCTCTTGGGTTCGTTGAAGTCTGGGATGATAAGCCAGAACGGGGCGGGTACCTCAATGTCCCTCGTGGCCGCCTGAAGCGGCCGGTGGAGCGGGGAGAGGCTCCTGCGGCCGGGCCAGGCGCGGCAGCAGACGGAAAAGCAAGGGGTTGAGGGCGATGGACAGGATGCCGGCGGCGAGGATGAGGTTTTGCACTTCACGGTCCATGAAGCCGTAACTGCCGGCCAGCGCGGCAAGGATGAAGGAGAACTCGCCGATCTGGGCCAGTCCGAAGGCTACGGTGAGCGCGGTATGGAGCGACTGTCGCAAGGCCAGAACCAGGGCGGCGGCCACGCCGGCTTTCACCAGCACGATCAGTCCGAATACGAGCAGCACGCGCCCCGGCTGTTCGGCCAGGATGGCCGGGTTGAGCAGCATACCGACCGAGACGAAGAACAGCACGGCGAAGGCGTCCTTGAAGGGCAGGGCGTTGGCCGCCACCCGATGGCTCAGTGGCGAGCCATTGACCACCATCCCGGCCAGAAAGGCGCCCTAGGCGAATGACACCTCGAAGACTTCGGCTGCGGCATAGGCGATGCCCAGCGCCACGGCAATCACCGAGAGGGTGAACAGCTCGTCCGAATGCAGCCGCGCCACATACTGCAGCAAGGCGGGCACCAGCCGCGCGCCGACCACCAGCATCAGGGCGACAAAGGCGGTGATTTTAAGTACGAGCAGACCCAGCGCCATCCACAGATCCGGATCGTAGAGGCCCTTTCCGTCGCCATCCTCTTCAATGCCGGTGAGCGCGGGCAGCATGACCAATACCAGCACCATCGCCAGGTCTTCGACGATCAGCCAGCCGATGGCGATACGACCGGCGCGGGAGTGCGTCAGCCCTTGCACCTCCAGTGCCTTGAGCAGCACCACGGTGCTGGCTACCGACAGGGTCAGGCCGAAGACAAGGGCATTGATCGGCGCCCAGCCCCAGACCTGCCCGGCCAGCGCGCCGATCAGGGTGGCGGCGGCAATCTGCAAGATGGCGCCGGGCACGGCAATGTTCCTGACCTGACGCAGGTCCGTGAGCGAGAAATGCAGGCCGACGCCGAACATCAGCAGCATCACGCCGATTTCCGCCAGTTGCTGCGCCAGTGGTCCATCGGCGACCAGGCCGGGCGTGTTCGGGCCGATCAGCACCCCGGCGAACAGATAGCCCACCAGCGGCGGCAGGCCCAGGCGCGCGGCCAGGAGACCGGCGGGAAAGGCAAAGATCAGGCTCAGGGCCACGGTGGCGATCAGTTCGTGATGCATGCGGGATCAACATTCGTTTGAAGAGGAAGGCGGAAGCAGCGCTTCGAAGGCCAGCGCGGCCCGGCTGGGCGAGATTTCGCGGTTACGGGCGATTCCCAGTTCCCGTGAGGGCGGGCCGCCGGGGAAATCGAGCACCTTGAGTTCCGGACCGAGCAGGCTGACCGGCAGGGCGCTCCAGCCCAGGCCGATACCGGTCAGGCTGCGCAGGGTTTCCAGGTAATTGACCTCCATGACCGCGCCGGTAAAGCCGCCCTGCACGGCCAGCCAGTGCTCGATGCGCATGCGCGTGACGGTGCGCGCGGCGGGCAGCAGGGCACGGTAGGGAGACAGACCGGCTGGCGTGGGCCTTTCAAGCCGTGCCAGCGGATGTTCCCGCGACACGGCAATCGGCAAGGGGTCCTGCCACAAAAGGCGCACGTCCAGCTCCGCCGGCGCCTGGGGCGGCAGGGTCACGATGGCCAGCTCGTACTCCCCGCGGGCCACGGCCTGAAAGGCGGCTTCGGAATCGAGAAATCCCAATTCCAGATGCACCTCAGGATAGCGGCGGGTGTAGTCGCGCAGAATGCCGGGCAGACGGTGCAGGCCGATATGGTGGCTGGTCACCAGACGCAGCGTGCCACGCACCCGGCCATCCAGCTCGGCCAGCACGCGCCTCGCCTCGCCCAGATCCATGCGCAGCCGCCGCGCCACGGGCAACAGGGCCGTTCCGGCCTCGGTCAGGCGGATGCCGCGTCCCACACGGTCGAACAGCGCCACGCCCAGCTCCTGCTCCAGCGCCAGTACCCGTTTGCTTACCGCCGGCTGTGTCAGGTGCAGACGGCGAGCCGCCCCGGAAAACGAGCCGGTCTCGGCCACGGCAAGAAAAGCCAGCAGCGGTTGGATGTCCAAAACACCAGAATCCTGTTTATTGTGTGGGGGATTGTAAACGTATCTGGCGCAGCTTCACCGTCCAGAGCGCCAGGGCCAGCGCGGCCCGTCGCGGCGCGGACACGCCGGCACCGTCTCTTCGCCCGTCATCCGGGGCTCGCCCAGGGTAAAGCGCAGTGTGCCGCAGTCGCGGGTCAGATACACGGGAACCCCCGCCTCGTCGTAACGCGCCAGCACCTGGGCATGCGGATGACCGAAGCGGTTGCGGTAGCCCACCGAACCCAGCGCATGACGGGCTTGCACAGCGTCGAGAAAGGGCGGGGTCGATGAACTGCGGCTGCCGTGGTGGGGCACCAGCAGCCAATCCGCCCTCAGGGGGTGCGCCTCCGACTGGCTGGCCACAAGGCGCGCTTCCGCGCGGCGTTCGATGTCCCCGGTCAGCAGCAATGCTTCCCCGTTGCCCGCCTGGATGCGCAACACGCAGGAGCGATCATTGGACGAGGCTTCCGCCTGTCCATCCGGATGCAGCACGAGAAAACGCACGCCATCCCATACCCAGAACGCCCCGCGCTCACAGGCCTCGGGCCGGGGCGATGGCGCGGGAAGCGCGGGCAGACGCTCGATTTCTCCCGATAGCAGGCGCTGCACCGGCAGGGCGGCCAGCAGGGCCGGCGCCCCTCCGGCGTGGTCGGCATCGCCATTGGAGAGCACCAGCGTGTCCAGCCGCGTAATGCCCCGCGCACGCAGGGCCGGCAACACGATGCGCTCGCCGGCATCGAAGCCACGGTTCGCGCGCGGACCGGCATCATAGAGCAGCGTATGGTTCTGGGTGCGCACGATGATGGAGAGCCCCTGGCCCACGTCGAGCACCTCGATACGCGCCTCCCCGGCGGGGAGAGGCTGTGTCGTGGGCCAGAACAGCGGCAACCAGAGCGCGAGGGCATAGGCCCGGGCCGGCACGCCCGCTGGAGCCAGCAGCCATAGCGTGCCCAGCGCGGCCAGCGGCCAGGCCCAGGGCGAGGGCGTGCTGAAAAACAGACGGGCATGCGGCCCCTCGCTCAAGAACTGCAGCAGTCCCATCAAGCCATCGAGCAGAAAAGCGCAGAACAGCAGTAAATCGCTGCCGGCCGTTGGCAGTACAAACAACAAGGCTGCACCCAGGAGCGCCATCGGTGTGACAAGAAAGGTCACCCAGGGCACCGCGAACAGATTCGCCAGCGGCGAAACCAGCGACCCGCGCAGAAACAGCAGTGCCGTCAGTGGCAGCAGGCCAAGGGACAAGGCCAGTTGCAGACGCACGGCCACCTGCCAGCCGGGAATCTGCCGATCCGGCGGACGCAGCCGGTTCCCGCTGACGTAGAGAATCAGCGCCACCGCGCCAAAAGACAGCCAGAACCCCACATCCAGCACCGCAAGGGGATCGATGAGGATGACCAGCACCGCCGCCCATCCCAGCAGGCGGGAGATCGGCCATTCACGGCGTAACAGCAGCCCCGACAAACCCACGCCCAGCATCAGCGCCGTGCGCTGTGTTGGCACGGAAAACCCCGCCAGCAGGGCATAAGCCCAGCCGAACAGCAGCGCAAGCCATGCTCCGGCCTGCCGGTCGCTCAGGACAGGACGGGCCGCCTGAGCGCGCAAGCGCACCCCGCCGCGCCACAGCCCGCGCCCGAGCAGAAACCCCAGGCCCGCGACCATACCGACATGCAGACCGGAAATCGCCAGCAGATGATTGGTGCCGGTATCGATCAAGGTCTGCCATTGCGGCGGTGCAATATCCCCCCGATAGCCGATTATCAGCCCGGCGAGCAAGCCCGCGCTGGCCTGCTCCGGCAACGCCGCACGCAGGCGGTCCAGCACCTCCTGACGCAGGCCGTCCACCGAAAAACGCCCGGCCGGCGCGAGACGTTCGGGCGGTGCTGATTCACGCACATACCCGGTCGCCCCGATGCCATGGCGGAACAACCAGGCTTCGTAATCGAACTGCCCCGGATCGAGCATCCCACGCGGTGGCTTGAGGCGAACCGTGAAGCGCCAGGTTTCGCCCCCCTTCGGCGGCAGGGGCGCGTCATACCAGGACAAACGCAGCCGCTTGGGAAAGGCCCCCGAAACCCCCGGCGGCGGCCCCAGCGGCTCCAGAAAAAACCGCACCCCCGCCCCTTGCGTCTCGGGCAGATCGACAATCCGTCCCACAACGGTCAAATCCTGCCCCGCCAGCGACTCGGGCAGGATCAAGGCGCGATGATGCCCCACCTGAAACCCGCACCACAGCAACAGCGCGATAAAACCCAGCAGGCTCAGCCCGTCGCGTCGCCACAGCAGAAAACCCGCCAGAGCACCGCCAAACAGAAGCGAAGCCAGCGGCCAGGGCCAGAACGCAAGCGACAGCCCAGCCGCCGTCAGCGCCAGTACAAACAGAGGAGGAGAGGCGATTGAAACCGGAACGCGCATCCTTGCACCCCGAATCCCGATAAGGAAAAAGCCCGTTGAAAACGGCGTGAGCCTTGTTCAACCCGGCCTGTCGCACCGGGCAGATACCCTGCGTCCCGCGCCTGTTCATGACCGCCTGCAAAGGGCTTGCCCTTGCCATGCCCGATGTCACAGGGCCGCTGTCCGCCATTTTTCTGGATACCGAGGGTCGGCTTGTTCAGCCCTGCGGTATGTTGGTGGCGATGCGGCGCAGGGTGGGGACGGGCAGGCCGGCGGCATCGGCCTGGGCGAGCGCGCGGGCGAGTCGCGCCGGGGCGCTGCGTCCCATGCAGGGGTGACAGGGGTCGCCCTGAAAGCCGTCGAGCAGGCCGGCGATCAGTTCGGCTTCATTGTGACGGTGACCGGTCAGGTGCTCCTGGAGGGCGATGACATCACGCAGGACATCCTGGGCTAGGGCCTGATGGTCCGCCCACAGGGTTTGCACATCGCCGCCGACGACAAGGCCGGCGATATTGGTGGTGAGAATGTAGAGGTTCTTTACCACCAGTTCGCGCTCCATGGCTTCGGGCGTGTCCACGCGGCGCACGGGGATGTCCAGGGCTTCCAGCGCGCGGGCGATCAGCCCCGCATGCGGGCCGTGGATGGGGCAGGGCATGAGGATTTTGACGTCCATGCCGCGCTTTTTCTCGAACCAGACCGACAGGACGGTGGGATCGGTCAGGCCGTGGCGTTGCCAGTCGCGCGGCAGCAGTTCGTTTTGCAGCAGGACGGCCCGGCCGCGCCAGTGTTCGGGAAGCGCGGCCAGTACGCTATCCAGCGCGCTTTCACCCACGGCGATGACCACGGCAGCGGGCTCGGGCATGGCGCGTGCGGCTTCGTCGATGGACATCTCGCGCGTGATGGGGAATACCGGATGTCCGCAACGCAGCAGGCCACGGGCCAGCACGGCGCCGATTTCGCCGATACCGATGAGGGTGACGGGATCTTTGAGCATGGCAGGCCTCCTGAATCAGTCGTCGAGCAGTGCACCCTGGGCGTAGAGCTGGGCCAGCAGGCTCAGTCCGTCCTCGCCGTTGGCAAGCTCGCACAGGGTGTCCGGGTCGTAATGCACGGCGCCGCACAGGTAGGCGGCGAGCGGGTGCAGCGCGGGCGGAAGGGGAAGTTCCTCACCATCGGCAAACAGGACGCGCGTGCCGTCGCTTGCGTCGATGAAGGCCAGACGGCAGGCCGGTGTGCGCATCAGGCGCTCGCCCTTGCGCAGTTTTTTGTCCAGGGCGGCGGGAGACAGGTCTTCGTTCTGCGGGTAAAAGGGCTGCATGTCCGCACGGCGTTCGGTGAGCACGCGACAGAGCAGGCGGTCGAGCTGGTCGTCGGACAGGCTCAGGGTGTCGCGCACCACGGCGCGCAGCTTGGACAGGGCCTGCGGGCCGATGCGGCCGGGGTTGTCGGCAAGAACAAGATCCGGGTCGCTGTAGAAGCGGTTTTCATCGAGTGCCGTGGCCAGGTAGTCGCAGACGCCGGCCACGATGTCGGTGTGTCGCGGTGCGCGGAAGCCGATGGAGAAAGTCATGCAGCCTTCGAGGGCCACGCCGTGGTGAGGGATGCCCGGCGGCAGGTAGAGCATGTCGCCCGGCTCCAGCACCCAGGATTCGTCGGGATTGAATTCGCGCAGGATGCGCAGATCGATGTCGGGGATCAGGTCCTCGTGTTCACGCACGGCGGTTTCGATCATCCAGCGCCGGGTACCGTAACCCTGAAGCAGGAAGACGTCGTACTGGTCGACATGCGCGCCGACCGAGCCGCCCGGTGGCGCATAGGAGATCATCAAATCGTCGATGCGCCAGTCAGGGACGAAGCGGAAGCGCTCCACGATGTCCATGAACTCGGGGATCACCTTTTCCACGTCGGTCACCAGGAGCGACCAGCCGTTTTCGGGCAGGGCGCGGAAGTCGTCCTCGGTGAACGGGCCGTGACGCGCTTCCCAGGGGCGGCTGCCGGCGGTTTCGAGTACGATGCGCGCGTTGACGTCGTCCTCGCAGGCGAGTCCGGCGAACTCTTCCGGTTCGATGGGGGTGACGAAGCCGGGAAAGGCCTGACGGATCAGCAACGGCTTCTTCTGCCAGTAATCGCGCAGGAAGACCTCGGCGGACAGGCCGCCCAGGGGCGGGAGAATCGGCGGAATCGGTTGCATGTGGTGCTCGATTTGATTTGTAATCGGTAAAGCTTACCAATGGTAGTCGCACCCATGCCGCGAAAAAAGACCGAAGAACGCCGCCTGCCCGGCCATGCCTATTCCGAGCGCATCCGCGCGCGGTTCTGGGTGATGGGGCGCAACGACATATTTCTGGGCGTGGGCAAGGTGACCTTGCTGGAGCTGATCGACCAGCTCGGTTCGATCAGCCAGGCCGCCAAGGCCATGGATATGTCCTACAAGCGGGCCTGGACGCTGGTCGAGGAGATGAACGCGCTGTGTGATACCCCGCTGGTGACCAAGGCCACCGGGGGGGCGGGTGGCGGCCACGCCAGCCTGACCGACAAGGGACGGGCGGCCATAGCGCTGTATCGCCGCCTTGAAACCGAGCTTGAATCCTTTTTGAGAAATCAATCAGAACAGATTGATTTTTGAGAGTTAATGACCTCCATTCATCAGGCCGCGTATGCGGCACTTCTGCTTTGTGACCCCTCCGCCAAGGCACGCGAGGCCGACCGTCTGTATGCGCTCCCCCATCTGGCGCTGGCCGGGCCGGACGAGCCGCCACCTGTACCGGTACCCGATCCGGGACGCCCGGTGCGCCCGCGGCTGGTGCTGCCGCGGGAACTGGCGCGGCGTGACTGGCGCGATGCCGAGGGGCGCCGGGTGCTGGCGCATGCGCTGGCGCATATCGAGTTCAATGCCATCAATATCGCGCTGGATGCGGTTTACCGCTTTCGTGGCCTGCCGGAAGCCTTCTATCGCGACTGGTTGCGCGTGGCGAGTGAGGAAGGTCGTCATTTCAATCTGTTACGTGCTTACCTTCAGGATGGATCGGCGGATTACGGCGACTGGCCCGCGCACGATGGATTGTGGGAAATGGTGCGGCGCACCGACGATGACGTGATGATCCGCATGGCGCTGGTGCCGCGTGTGCTCGAAGCGCGCGGGCTGGATGTGACGCCGGGTATGCAGGCCCGTTTGCGCGAGGCGGGGGACGAGCGTCTGGTGGCGATTCTCGACGTGATCTACCGCGAGGAAATCGGCCACGTCGAAATCGGTACCCGCTGGTTCCGTCATCTGTGCGCCGAGCGTGGGCTGGAGGCGCGCGAGACCTTCCGCGACCTGCTCGCGCGCTACATGCAGGGCCGCATTCGTGGCCCTTACGATGAACTGGGGCGCCGCCAGGCCGGATTCACGGACGAGGAAATGGACGATCTGCGCGCGCTGGAGACCGACATGCTGGAGCAACTGGAACGGAGGGCGGCGGTATGAGTCTTTCGCCGGGAGGGAAAAGCGCGCCGGGGCAGACCCCGCCCTTTGTCCATCTGCATCTGCATACCGAGTTTTCACTGGTCGATTCTCTGGTGCGCATCAAGCCCTTGATGAAGGCGGTGGCCGCCGCCGGCATGCCCGCCGTGGCGCTGACCGATCAGGGCAATCTGTTCGCCTTGGTGAAGTTCTACAAAGCCGCGCGGGAAGCGGGCATCAAGCCCATCATCGGCGCGGATGTCCTTGTGCGTGGACTGAGCGATCAGGAACCGCCCAGCCGCCTCGTGCTGTTGTGCCAGGACAATACGGGCTACCGCCACCTGACCGAGCTGCTTTCCGAAGGCTATACGCGCGGTCAGCACGATGGCGTGCCGATGCTGGAGCGCGCCTGGCTGAGCCCGGCGGCCTGCGAGGGGCTGATTGCCCTTTCCGGCGGCAGGGAAGGCGATATCGCGCGTGCGCTGCTGGGGGGGCGAGAGGCCGAAGCCGAACGGGTGCTGGCGTTCTGGAACGAGCGTTTTCCCGCTCGCTTCTATCTGGAGCTGAGCCGCTGCGGCCGACCGGCCGAGGAAACCCTCCTGCATGCACAGGTGGCGCTGGCCGGGAAGCACGGGCTGCCGGTGGTCGCGACCAACGATGTGCGCTTTCTTGCGCCGTCGGACTTCGAGGCGCACGAAGTGCGGGTGTGCATCCACGAGGGGCGGGTGCTGGATGATCCGCGCCGGCCGCGCGTATACAGCGATCAGCAATACCTGCGCAGCCCCGAGGAAATGGCCCTGCTGTTTTCCGACATCCCCGAAGCGCTGGAAAACACCCTGGAAATCGCCCGGCGCTGCAATGTCACCCTCACCCTGGGCAAGAATTTCCTGCCACAGTTCCCCATCCCCGAGGGGATGACGGAGGATGAGTATTTCCGCAAGCTGTCCCGCGAGGGCCTGGAGGCGCGCCTCACCCGGTTGGTGGACCCGAACCGTCCCGACGCCGAGGAAATGCGTGCGCGCTATCGCGAGCGTCTGGAAATCGAGCTGGATGTGATCCTGCAGATGGGCTTCCCCGGCTACTTCCTGATCGTGGCGGACTTCATCCAGTGGGCGAAGGACAACGGCATCCCGGTCGGGCCGGGGCGCGGCTCCGGCGCCGGTTCTCTGGTGGCCTATGCGCTGCTCATCACCGACATCGACCCCTTGCCCTACGACCTGCTGTTCGAGCGCTTCCTGAACCCCGAGCGCGTGTCGATGCCGGACTTCGATATCGACTTCTGCATGGAAGGCCGCGACCGCGTCATCGAGTATGTCGCCACCCGCTATGGCCGCGAGAGCGTGTCGCAGATCGCCACCCATGGCACCATGGCCGCCAAGGCAGTGGTGCGCGATGTCGGGCGCGTGCTGGGCCAGCCCTACGGCTTCGTCGACCGCATCTCCAAGCTCATTCCCGCCAAGCCGGGGCTGGATGTGACCCTCGACGACGCGCTGGGACGCACCGAACGCTCGCAGAAAGAACCCGAGCGTTACTCGGAAGATTTCAAAAAGCTCTACGAGAGCGACGAGGAAGTGCAGTCCATCGTCGACATGGGCCGCGCTCTGGAGGGGCTGACCCGCAACGTGGGCAAGCACGCGGGCGGCGTGGTCATCGCGCCCTCGAAACTTACCGATTTCACCCCGCTGTACTGCGAGGAAAACGGCAGCGGTCTGGTCAGCCAGCTGGACAAGGACGACGTGGAAGCCATCGGCCTCGTCAAGTTCGACTTCCTGGGGCTGCGCACCCTGACCATCATCGACTGGGCGGTGAAGACCATCAACGTCGAGCGCCAGCGTCTGGGCGAGCCGCTGCTGGACATCAGCGACATCGACCTGGCCGATCCCGCAAGCTACCGCTTGTTGAAGAACTGCGAAACCACCGCCGTCTTCCAGCTCGAATCGCGCGGGATGAAAGACCTCATCCGCCGCCTGCAGCCGGACTGCTTCGAAGACATCATCGCCCTGGTCGCCCTGTTCCGCCCCGGCCCCCTGCAGTCGGGCATGGTGGACGACTTCATCAACCGCAAGCACGGCCGTGCCGCCGTCGAGTACCTGCATCCCGCCCTTACCGAAGTCCTCACGCCCACTTACGGGGTCATTGTCTACCAGGAACAGGTGATGCAGATCGCCCAGATCCTCGCCGGTTACACCCTGGGCGGCGCGGACCTGCTGCGCCGCGCCATGGGCAAGAAAAAGCCCGAGGAAATGGCCAAGCAGCGCGAAATCTTCATGGAAGGCGCCAGCAGCCAGAACGTCGACCCCGAGCAGGCGGGGATGATCTTCGACCTGATGGAGAAGTTCGCTGGCTACGGCTTCAACAAATCGCACTCCGCCGCCTACGCCCTGCTGTCCTTCCAGACCGCCTGGCTCAAGGCCCATTACCCTGCCGCCTTCATGGCCGCCGTTTTGTCGGCCGACATGGACAACACCGACAAGGTTGTCGTGCTCATCGACGAATGCCGGCGCATGGGGCTTCGTGTCGTCCCTCCCGGTGTCAACGACTGCGCCTACAAGTTCACCATCAAGGACCCGCGCACGGTGGTCTACGGTCTGGGCGCCATCAAGGGCGTGGGGCAGGGGCCGGTCGATGCCATCATCGCCGAACGCGAAAAAGCCGGGCGCTTCAGCGACCTCAACGACTTCTGCCGCCGGGTCGGTTACGTCAACCTCAACAAGCGCGTTCTGGAAGCCATGATACGCGCGGGCGCGCTTGATGAACTCGGTCCCAACCGGGCCAGCCTCATGTCGCACATGCCCGAAGCCATGCGCCTTGCCGAACAGGCCCAGCAAAGCGCCAACACCGGCATGGGCGATCTGTTCGGCCTGTTCGAGGTCGACCGCGAGCCCAGCCAGGACCTCCCCATTCCCACGCTTGAGGACTGGCCCGACGCCGAACGCCTGCAGTACGAAAAGGACACCCTGGGGCTCTACCTCACCGGCCATCCCATCGATGCCCACCGCGAGGAACTGGACCGCATCGTCAGCGACCGCATCGGCGTGGTGGCCGGCCAACTCGAAGACAGCCCGGTGGAAGGGCCGCGCCGCGACCGCGAAACCCTGCTGGCGGGCCTGCTGGTCAGCTCGCGCATCCGTCGCCTGCAGAATGGCGACAAGGAAGCCTTCCTGACCCTGGATGATGGCAGCGGACGGCTCGAAGTTCGCCTGTTCCCGGAAGAATTCCGCCAGTATGCCGAATTGCTGGTGCCCAACGCCGTGCTCATCGCCGAAGGCGGCGCCAGCCTCGACCCCTTCAGTGGCGGCGTGCGCCTGCGCTGCAAGCGCCTGCTGAGCCTGGAGCAGGCCCGCGCCGCCTTTACCCGCGAAATCCGCCTGCGTCTGTCGCGTAACCTGCAAATGACCGATCTCGATGCGCTGATCGACCTGCTGCAGCGCTACCGCGATGCGCAGAACGGCGGCAAGACCCTGGTCGAATACCGCTCCTCCACCGCCCGCGCGGTCCTGCGCCTGCCGCCCGACTGGTCGCTGATTCCCGCCGACGAATTGCTGCGCCGTCTGGGCGAACACCCCGCCGTGCAAAGCTTCGAGCTGGTCTACGGGAGACGCATGGAAATCCCCATTACATCAGTGGATTAGCGGAAGGCGCCAGCCTGCGCCTGATTCCGGATCGGTTGCTCGAAGCGCACCGCGTACCGGAGATCAAATTTTTCCCGCCGTGCAAAATGGCTTTCATATTTTTCATTTAAGGTGTCGGGGTTGTGCCGGCGGCTGCTTATGGGCCTGCCGGTGCGTCAAGCCCTGTCGGACGGCCTTGCGTCGCTTCGCGGGGCGGTCCCGGCCCGGATTCCGGAACGTATCTTTGGCAAGGCCCGGGAAGGCTTCGTCGCGCATGAGCTCCATGCGTATCCCTGTAAAAACACCTGACTGCAGGACGAGGTTCCCCATGTTTTCAAACTGGCGTATCGCTACGCGTATGGGTTTTGTATTCACGATCGTCATTGCGCTGATGCTGGGCATCGGCATGAGCGGGCTGGCTCAACTCAGTGAACTCAATGGCCGTATTCATGTGCTGTCGGACGATGTCTGGCCCAAGACCGTTCTGGCCAATCGCATGATTGATAACCTGAATGCCGGGGCCATCGCCGTAAGCGCGATGATGGTGATCAACGACGAGGACAGCATGCAGGCGCAGAAGAAAAAAATCAGCGACTTCAATGGCGAGCAGAAACAGAACATTGCGTTGCTCGAAAAGAGGCTGAGCCTGCCGCGCGAAAAGGAACAGTATGAACAGGTCCTGCGCATACGTGATCGTTACGTCGGTATACGGGACAGGCAGGTCGCGCTGATCGAAAATGGCGATGCGCGCATGTTCAGCCTGTTCACCCAGGAGTACATGCCCGCCAACGAGGCCTACCGCCAGTCGGTTGAAGCGCTGATTGAACTGGAGTTGGCACAGATCAGTGATGAGGCGGAGGCCAGCGAGGCACTGTACCAGCAGGCAAGGGGGTTCATCGGGGTCTTTGCCGTGGTGGCGATCGCTCTGGCCTTCAGTCTGGTTTTCTGGTTGACGCGCAGTGTCACCCGTCCGGTCGCCGAGGCGGTCGCCGTAGCCCATCGGCTGGCCGAGGGCGACCTGACGGTAAAGGTCGAGGCGCGCACCCGCGACGAAACCGGCCAGCTGCTTCGGGCCATGGGACAGATGGTCGATCGCCTCCGGCAGACCATTGTCGAGGTGCGTATGGCGGCCGATGGGTTGTCCAATGCCTCCGATGAAGTCAGCACTACCGCGCAGAGCCTGTCCCAGGCGTCGAGCGAACAGGCGGCTTCGGTCGAGCAAACCTCAGCGACGCTGGAGAAAGCCTTGGGGTCGGTTCAGCAGAACACGGAGAGAGCCCACCTGACCGAAACCATCTCCAGCCAGGCGGCGCGTGACGGCACGCAGAGCGGCGAGGTGGTCAAGGCCACCGTCACCGCGATGAAGAACATCGCCGAAAAGATCAGCATCATCGACGAGATTGCCTACCAGACCAACCTGCTGGCGCTGAATGCGACCATCGAGGCGGCGCGTGCTGGCGAATACGGCAAGGGTTTTGCCGTGGTGGCGGCCGAGGTGCGCAAGCTGGCCGAGCGTTCGCAGGTGGCCGCGCTGGAAATCGGCGAGCTGGCTTCCGGTTCGGTGGAGCTTGCGGAGCGCGCGGGAAAACTCCTGGAAGATATCGTGCCGTCGATCACGCGGACCGCCAGTCTGGTGCGCGACATCGCCACAGCCTCCGAGCAACAGTCATCCGGCATCAGCCAGATCAACGTGACGATGGTTCAGCTCAATCAGGTGACGCAGCAGAACGCTTCGTCATCCGAGGAGCTCGCTACAACCTCCGAGGAGATGAGTGTTCAGGCCGAGCAGTTGCAGCAGCTGATGAGCTTCTTCCGTGTCGAGGTGGAAGGCCCCGGTAATCCCCCCGGTAATCCTGCCTGGTCTCGGGGGCGCGGTTGAGTAGACCGGCACGGTCGGGTGCTGCCACGTTTTAGGTCATTCATGACAGGCTTTCCATGTAGGGGCGCATCATATTGGCCACGCGGCACAGTGTGGCATAGCGCCAGAGTTCATCCATGCTCACGCGCTTGGCACGCCACGCCTCCTGCAGCGCTTCCATCGCTACATCGAGGCCATCTTGTTGTGAAACGTGAAGCAGTCGGCAGCGGTGCGGGCGACGTTGGTCACGCGAACCGTCACGCCATCAAATCGGGTGATCTTCGACACCGTCGGTCAGCGCAGCGCCCGAGAAAAGCACAATACGCAGCGGTGGGTATTCCATCTTCGGCGCACGAGCTTTGTTGGGAATGGTGGGCCAGACCTCGAACGGTGACTGCGAGGTGAGAACATGCACCCGCAGTGCCGACAGCAGTCAGACGATGGTTCGCGGGTGTTTGCGTGCCACCTCGGCCAGCATGCCATGCTCGGATACGCTGCGATCAGGATGGGCATACAGACCGCGACCCACGTGGGTGAGCAGGCCTTGTCGAACCAGCCGTGTGAGGGCAACACGGGGCAACCCCAGCGCATCGAGATCGCGCAGGCGTATGAGGCCGCGCTGGGCGGCGAGATCCAAAATGGTCTGATGCGAAGTTTCCATGCCTTCATGTTGTTGCATTACGTCGGTAGTTGTGAATATCTACCGAGAAAACACAACAAAAGCGGTTTCCTTTGCTACCCCATGCTGCAATCCGCGCGCTTGATTCGTCCGCGCGTGACCCATTGATCTGTAGTGGAAGATGTCGCGGACTTTGCGGCGTTCGGGCCTATTTCGGAGTGCGAGGCCGGAGCGAGGAATGGCCAGGAGAGAGTGGAATACGGCTATTCGGATGGCTGGCGAAGTCCGCAGGCGTTCGCAGGAACCCGCACGAGTAGGCGGAAACAGGCGCGATCAGGCAAGCCCCCCCCAACCGAAAACGGTTGGGGGTTTTGGTGGCGGAACACGGAACCGAACCCGTGTCCGTCATCTGAACAATAGTTCGTCCGCAAGTCTCCAGTCCCGGATTTTGGTCATTTGGCCGTTTCCGTGGACATTCGTCAGATTGGCTGAACAGCCCGACGCGAGGTGTTTGATGGAGCAACTGGTAGCCAGTCACCCTCCGATACTCTGGTCAAGATTGCAATAACCGCAGGCAATGCACTTGCATTGACAGGGCAAGGCGATTGCATTACCGTGCAGGAAATCCACCCCTTTTGACCGGAGAACGCCATGGCTGCCACCCTCGAAGTCGAATCCACACTGACTGACCGCTACCAGACTACGGTGCCGGAAACCGTGCGCCGTGCCCTCCGACTTGGCAAGCGTGACAAGATCCACTACACCATTCGCCCAGGCGGCGAGGTCGTGCTGACGCGTGCCGAGCCCGTTGAGGAAGACGACCCGGTGCTTGGCCAGTTCCTCGGCTTCCTCTCCCGCGACATCGCCAGCCATCCAGAGCGCCTGCAGGCCGTTGATGCCAGCTTCGTGCAGCGCCTCAAGTCCCTGACCGGTGGCATAGAAGTCGATCTCGACGCTCCCCTGTCGGCGGACGATGAATGAGATCGAGCAAGGCAACGCTCCTGGACATTCAAGGCTGGACGATCTTTGCTCACCCGCTGTTCCTGGCTCAGCTTGAAGCCTTGGCGCAGCAGGTCGAGGCATTCAAGCAGAAGGACCCTGTCGGGTACTTGAAGAAGAACGCCACCAAGCGACTGGCGGCGATCACCAAGCTGGCATTCGACGTCATCCCGCAAGACCCGACACGACCTGAATACCGGCAAGGCAACACCCTCGGCGACGACCACAAGCACTGGTTCAGGGCCAAGTTCTTTCAGCAGTACCGGCTGTTCTTCCGCTACCACGCGCCCAGCAAGGTGATCGTGTTCGCGTGGGTGAACGACGAGGACACCAAGCGCGCCTACGAGAGCAGCGACGACGCCTACCGGGTGTTTCGCAAAATGCTGGAAAGCGGCCACCCGCCAAACGACTGGAATCAGTTGCTGGCCGAGGCCCGCGCCGAAGGGCAACGCCTCCAGCGGTTCGCCGCTGGCATCACGCCGTAAGGCTTGGCTTCTACAGTGAACAGCGTTGTCATGGGGTCATCTGTTCAGGAGAAAAAGATGCACTACCCCGTGATGAGCGAAAAGCATGTGGCCGACCGCTGGCAGGTCAGTCTCAAAACACTGCGGCGCTGGAGGCTCGATGGCGAAGGGCCGGTCTGGCACAAGCTGT
>JAQVHL010000028.1 GCA_028696185.1 Halothiobacillaceae bacterium | reverse complement strand
TGTGCGGTCGCTTCCAGCGCGCTGCAGGCCGTACGCGCAACCTGCGCGTCGAAATGGCTCAGGAAGTCCCGCCCCGGCACGGAAAGCGCCCCATCGAGACGTCCGTCGGGCCACAGGGTCAGGCTCGCGCCCGGCAGGGCGAACAGAATGTCGAAACGGCCATGCGGTCCGCTCGCCGCACTTTCCAGCAGGTGGGGATAGCGCTCTGGATGGGCGCGATGCAGGGGCAGCAGGTCGCGCCCCGCGCCCATACGGCGCGCGACACGCGACGAGCCGCCTTCAGACACGACGGAAGACCAGCGTTCCATTGGTTCCGCCGAACCCGAAGGAGTTCGACATCACCACATCCACCCGCGTCTCACGGGCGGTGTGCGGCACGTAGTCCAGGTCGCAGCCTTCATCCGGCGTATCGAGG
Organism: Halothiobacillaceae bacterium; assembly: GCA_028696185.1. Classification (GTDB taxonomy): domain Bacteria; phylum Pseudomonadota; class Gammaproteobacteria; order Halothiobacillales; family Halothiobacillaceae; genus JAQVHL01. Next base: position 31,409 of record JAQVHL010000028.1, on the reverse strand, counting down.
TTGATGGTCGGTGGCAGGACGCCGTCGCGCAGGACCAGCAGCGAGAACACCGCCTCGATGCCCCCGGCAGCGCCGAGCAAATGCCCGGTCATCGACTTGGTGGAACTGACCGGCACGCGCGCGGCATGGGCGCCGAATACCTGCTTGACCGCATCGGTTTCCGCCCGGTCGCCCGCGGGGGTGGACGTGCCATGAGCGTTGATGTAACCCACGTCCTCCGGGTTGAGCCCGGCATCGCGCAAAGCCGCCTGCATACAGCGACGTGCACCATCGCCCCCTTCCGGCGGCAGGGTCATGTGATAGGCGTCGGAGCTCATGCCAAAGCCGGCCAGCTCGCCGTAGATGTGCGCGCCACGCGCCTTCGCCCGTTCGTATTCTTCCAGAACGACTACACCCGCGCCCTCGCCCAAAACAAATCCATCACGGTCTCGGTCCCAGGGCCGGCTCGCGGCGGCGGGATCCTCGTTACGGGTGGACAGCGCGCGCGCGGAAGCAAAGCCTGCCACCCCCAGCGGGGTGATTGCCGCTTCGGTGCCTCCGGCAATCATGACATCGGCATCGCCATAGGCGATCAGGCGTGCGGCCTGACCAATGCTGTGCGTGCCGGACGTACAGGCCGTGACGGTGGCCAGGTTCGGACCACGGAAGCCATAACGGATGGAGAGCTGACCGGAAGCCATATTGATGATGGAGGCCGGGACAAAGAACGGCGACACCTTGCGCGGGCCGCCCGATTCCAGCAGCAGCGCGTTACGCTCGATGCCCCCCAGGCCGCCGATTCCCGCCCCGATGAAAGTGCCGATACGGTCGGCATCGGCCTCGCTGTCGGTAAGTCCCGCGTCATTGATCGCCTGGATGGCGGCCGCCAGTCCGTAGTGGATGAACGGCTCCATTTTTTTCACGTCCTTGGCCGGCAGGAATACGGACGGATCGAAATCCTTCACCGTGGCGGCAAAGCGTACGGACATGGCGGAGGCGTCAAAGGCGGTGATTGGCGTCATGCCATGCCGTCCGGCCAACAGGGAAGCCCAGGCGGTTTCGACGGTATTGCCCACCGGACAGACGATGCCCAGACCGGTGACGACAACCCGCCGCGAAGAGTGGCAGCGTTGATTCACGTAGCAGACCCGACGGAAAAGGAGGATGAAACACGCCGTCCGCAGCTATCGCGGGCGACGCGGGCCGGGCAGCGGATGCCCGACATAAAAACGCCGCGAGCGGGGCGACCCGTCACGCGGCGTGCTTCAGCAGGAACGGACGATCACGCCTCTTTGTGGGCGTTGATGTAGTCGATGGCCTGCTGAACGGTGGTGATCTTTTCGGCTTCCTCGTCAGGAATCTCGCACTCGAACTCTTCCTCCAGGGCCATGACCAGCTCTACGGTATCGAGGGAGTCCGCGCCCAGATCGTCGACGAAGGAGGCATCGTTGGTGACTTCTTCTTCCTTGACGCCAAGTTGTTCGACGACGATTTTCTTGACACGTTCTTCGATGGTGCTCATCGGGTTAGAACCTCACAAATAAATGAAATTTTCGGCCATAGGCAGCGCGGTATTCTATGTAAAAGGCCCGCACTCACCAAATGAATTTTCCTTCGTGATCGCAGAAGCCTATTCAGGCCATGTACATCCCGCCATTGACATGCAGGGTTTCGCCGGTGATGTATGCCGCCCCCGGCGAGGCCAGGAAGGCCACGGCAGCGGCAATTTCCTCGGCCTGTCCCAGACGCCCCAGAGGCACGTTGGTCAGAAGCGCGGCCTTGTGCTCCTCGGGCAGCGAACGGGTCATGTCCGTGTCGATGAAGCCCGGTGCGACCACATTCACGGTAATGCCCCGGCTGCCGACCTCGCGCGCCAGCGACTTCGAAAAGCCCATGATGCCGGCCTTGGCCGCCGCGTAGTTGGTCTGCCCGGCATTGCCCATCGCCCCGACCACGGAGGCAATGGAGATGATGCGCCCGCGACGGGCCTTCATCATGCCACGCAGCACCGCCTGCGAAAGGCGGAATACCGAGCTCAGGTTGGTATCGAGAATCGCCTGCCAGTCTTCGGCTTTCATGCGCATCAAAAGCCCATCGCGGGTGATGCCGGCGTTGTTGACCAGCACGGAAATCGTGCCGAACTCGGCCTCGATGGCCTTGATGACCGCCTCGACACTGGCCGGGTCGGTGACATCCATCGAAAGCCCCCGCCCCTTGATACCGGCCTGCGCAAGCGCCTCGCCGATGGCCTGCGCACCGGACTCGCTGGTCGCCGTACCAATCACCGTGGCGCCGGCCTGGCCCAGCGTGCGCGCGATGGCGGCGCCGATGCCACGCGAAGCGCCGCTGACCAGGACGATATCGGAAGACAAATCCATCATGTTCATCATGCTCCTGTCTGTTCAAGCGCCGCGCGCAGGCTGGCTTCATCCAGCACGGGCACGCCGCTCAGCTCGCGGTCGATGCGGCGGGTGAGCCCCGCCAGCACCTTGCCCGGCCCCATTTCGAGCAGCGTGTTCACGCCCCGGCCACGCAGGGCCTGAACGCATTCGGTCCAGCGCACCGGACGATGCAACTGCGCCACCAGCGCCTCGCGGATCGCCGCCGGGGCCTGACGCGTCCCCGCATCGACGTTGTGCAACACTGGAAGGCGCGGCTCACGCAGTTCGACCTTCTCCAGCACGGCCGCGAGCTCACGGGCCGCCGGCTCCATCAGCGAGGAGTGCGAAGGCACGCTGACCGACAAGGGCACGACACGCTTGGCGCCCCGCTCCATGGCCAGTCCGGAAGCGCGCTTCACCGCCGCCGCGTCACCGGCGATGACCACCTGCCCCGGCGAATTGAAATTGACCGCTTCAACCACCTGCCCATCGGCGGCCTGGGCGCACACCGCCACCACATCGGCATCATCCAGCCCGAGAATGGCGGCCATCCCCCCGGCGCCGGCGGGTACGGCCGCCTGCATCAGGCGCCCCCGTTCGGCCACCAGACGCACGGCATCGGCAAAATCCAGACTGCCGGCAGCGACCAGCGCGCTGTACTCACCCAGGCTATGTCCGGCAAGAAATGCCGGATCGGCGCCACCGGCCGCCTTCCAGGACCGCCAGACGGCAATGCCCGCCGCCAGCATGGCCGGCTGGGTAATCTCGGTACGGTTGAGTTCGTCTTCAGGCCCGGTACTGACCCGCGCCCAGAGGTCGAGCCCCAGCGCGTCGCCCGCCTCCTGAAAGGTATCGACAATCAAAGGGTTGGTAGCCGCCCAATCGGCGAGCATGCCCACCGACTGGGAGCCCTGCCCCGGAAACACACACGCAAATTTCACGACAAAACCCCATGGGATTGGCTTGCGATGGCCGGCGATGGTATCACACCCGCCCAAGGCGAAAAAAAATCACCCCCGGCAGGCGGGGGCGAAGTACGGGGCGGCTCCTTGCAGACCGCCCGCCAGAATCACCCGCAGGGGTGAAACGCGTTGATTTTATGCGAACTTATTTTCCCAGCTTATAGGCGCGGTCGCTCACCACAATGGCATCGGCGTGGCTGGCGTAGGCGTTGCGCACATCCACCGGCTCGACCGTATTGCTCGGGTTGAAGTTCAGATGCGCCGTCATCAGCGGACTGTCGGTACGCCACGGTGAATCGACCGGCAGGTTGAAGCCGCCTTCCACATTCTGGTAGTTAGCCAGCGCGTTCCACTGCGTGCTGGCTCCATCATAGATGCGCGTCGGCAGGCCCAGCACCAGAGCGCTGGCCACCATGCTCACCATGGCACGGGTGCTGGTACGGCAGTAGCCATAGATGATGTTGCCGGAACGGTAGCCCAGGCCCGCCACATAGGATTGCAACTCGGACTTGGACTTGTAGCGGCCATCCGGACGCAGAAGGTCCGTGTATTGTCCCATGACCGCATTGCCGATCGAACCTTCCATGGCCGGATAGCATTTGTCATCGCCCGTTCCCGGCACGCCGTCCTTGCCCGCACAGGGCACCTTGGGCTTGATTACGCCGCCCGCACTGCTGGCGAAGTTCTCGCCATAGTACTCTGCCGGACCGCGCGCATCCCACAGCAGGGCACCCCCTTTAGGAACGGACTGGCCTTTGACCAGCTTGACCATGTCTTCCAGCGTGGCGAGCAATACGGTGTTGTCGTCCGTCAGCGCACGCACGCTGAGCGTGCCGTTTTCCGGCGGCGTGCTGGGATTGGCCGCAAAGGACGCTGCCGCCATCAGGCCGGCTTCGACGTTCTGCTTGTTGCCCCCGTCCAGCACCGCCAGATTTTCCTTGCGCACCCCCCAGTAACGCAGCGCATACCAGCAACGACCGGCATTCATCACATTGCTGAGGTTGGCGCTGCTGCCCGGCGAGCAGACCAGCAGGTCATTGACCGGATCGATGCCGTATTTTTTCAGGAAGGCATCCATCTTGGTGCCGTCCGGCACCATGGATGGGGTGTTTATCACACCGTTGGAGCGCGTCTGACCAAAGTCCCCGCCCGATACCTGGAATACCCGCACCCCGTCCCCGTCATGGGCCGGATATTCATACCCCGCGTCCCCCTTGGCGACCTGCAGCACCACCAGGCGGCCCGTGACGCCGGAAGGGCGATCCTGGGGCCAGTTGGCCATCCAGCGCGACAGGGTATCGCCGGTAATCAGACCGTTCACGTTCTGCGCATAGTCATCGGCCGAAACCTGCGCCAGACCCGCGACACGCTCCTCGGTGGTCGGCAGCGGTTTCAGTGTCACATCGCTGCTATCGCAACCGGAGAGAGCCAGCACCCCCACCACGACCAGGGCCGATACCCGCCATTTGCTCCCGCTTGAATTCTTGTATGCCATGAGGATCTTTTCCTGTCCTGTTCATGTGACGTTGCAATCAAGCAACTCAGGCAGGGTAAGAAACCTTCGCGGGAATAGGTAATTTGAAAGTTTTATGACGCATAGTTAACCTTAACGCAGAGATAGCACTTTCAGCTGAGCGTCAAGGCGCCTCATTCCGGGTTCAAATCGGGGCTTATTCGCAAAACCAAGCACAACATAAACTAAATTTATATAAAACACCCCCATTCGTAACAGACAACACACTTCCATCCAGAAACAACAATTTATTCTTTAACCAAAAACCCTGGACAACCTCAGGCCTTTCACCCTAGAATCTCTTAAGGAAATGCACAACCCGCTGACGCCTTAAGGAAAACCAACGATGAATAAAAGCCTGCTCATCCTGGCCACCAGCGTTGGCATCGCGCTGTCCAGCCCCCTCGTCCTGGCCGCCCCTTGGGGCATCACAGCCAACGTCGACGATCATACCATAAGCACCGTTGATTTCGGCACGCCCAGCCCGACCGTTTACGGACCGCATCTGGCAGGCCAACTGGGAACAACGGGGCAGACACTCGATGTCGCTGTCGCACCCAATGGTCAGTTCGGCCTAGTATCCAACTTCGGTGACTATCACATCTACCGCGTCGACCTGAGCAACCCGCAGAGTCCGAGCGTAAGCACCAGCATGGTCGCGCCCGTCTACCCCGAGGACATCACCATCAGTGCTGACGGCACATGGGCCACCGTCACCGATGGTGGATCGAGCCCGAACCTGATGTTCCTCAACCTGAGCACCAACACCCTCACCAATTACGCACTGACCACACCGAGCGGCTCAGCCCAGGCCAACGTCATCATCGGGCAAACCGTCATCGTTGCCGATTATTTCGGCCAGCGACTGATCTACGGCCAAACCAATGCCGGCCACACCGCCCTGCTCAGCGAGACCCCCGTCAGTACCGCCTATCGCCCAGTCAACCTAGCGGTCAACCCGGCGGGCACACTGCTCATTGCAGCCATGGATAATGGCAGCGGTACAGGTGGCGTTCAGGCCTTCACCTTCTCCGGCGGCGTCCTGAGCCCCGCATCATCGCTGGATGTCGGCGCCACCCAATCCGTGGTCTTCTCCCCGGATGGCACCCGCGCCTACGCACTGACCAAGCACAGCCCCCAATACCCTGGTTGAAATCGCCATCAGCGGCAGCACACTGTCCCTGACCGGTCGCACAGCCAACCTGCTCGGAAACTCGACCAGTTCGTTTTTTGGCATAGACGCTCTCGCCATGAGCGCCGATGGGACTTTCATGATCGCAGGAAACCCAGGTCCGGGCGCCCCAACGCAGAATATCGTTCGAGTAGAAACGGCAACCATGGCCCCATCCACCATCACATTGGGGGTCAATTACCCCGTCGGTGTCGCCCTGTTTGGCGGCGCCGCACCGATTCCCACCCTGAGCGAGCTGAGCATGCTGCTGCTATTCCTGATGATGGGTGGTCTCACCTACCACATGCGACGCCAACATCGCGACCGATAAGCACTCACTGCGTGATCGACGAAAAAGCCCCGGCCTCAAACCGGGGCTTTTTCATGCCACCACATCCAGCGCGGCACGCAGAAAACGGAACAGCTCGCGCGAGGATTTGGGCGGGTAGCCGCCCGCCATTTCGTGGCGGGCCTGCTCGACCAGCGTGCGGGTTCGGTCGACATCCAGCATCGGGGCGGCGGCGGCGAGTTCCGCCAGCGCCGGTTCGCCTTCGTCCAGCAGGCGCGCGCGCCAGGTTTCGCACAGGTGCTGCAGACGCACGGCATGGGCCGAGGACGGGTCCATCCGGTACAGGGCGTCGCGCAGGGCCTGGGCGTCTTCCTCGCGCATGAGCTTGCCGATGAACTGCAACTGCCGGCGGCGGCCCCCGTGAGCGCTGATGCTCTGTGCATGCAGCAGGGCCTCCAGCAGACGCTCTGACATCGGCAACTGGCGCAAGGTGGCAGGCTTCAGGCCCACCAGTTCCTCGCCCAGCGCCTGCAGGGCTTCGGCATCGCGCTTTTTCTGGCTGCGGCTGGGGCCGGTTTCAATCTCGAACCCGGTTGGGTCTTCTGCGGGGGAACGGCGGGCACGACTCATTCGACAGTCACCGATTTGGCGAGGTTGCGCGGCTGGTCGACGTCGGTGCCCTTGAGCACGGCGACGTGGTAGGCCAGAAGCTGCAACGGCACGTTGAAGATGATGGGCGCGCTGATGCGCCCGACGTTGGAGGTGACGGGCAGGACATGCAGCCCTTCGGCATCCTCGATACCGGAGGCTTCATCGGCAAAGACGAACAGACGCCCCCCCCGCGCACGCACCTCGGCCAGATTGGATTTGAGCTTTTCCAGCAGGTCGTTTTGCGGGGCGATGGCGATGACCGGCATGGTTTCGTCGATCAGGGCCAGCGGGCCGTGCTTGAGCTCACCGGCCGGGTAGCCTTCGGCATGGATGTAGGAGATTTCCTTGAGCTTGAGCGCCCCTTCCAGGGCAATCGGATACATCAGGCCACGCCCAAGGAACAGGGCGTGCTGTTTGTCGACCAACTGCTCGGCGAGTTGGCGAATGGCCTCGTCATGGGCCAGCGCATCGACCAGGCGTGAGGGCACTTTTTGCAGCCCGCCCACGATCCGCGCCTCCTGGGCTTCATCAAGACGCCCCTGCACCTTGCCAAGCGCCGTCAGGAGCAGCCCCAGCGCCACCAGCTGGGTGCTGAAGGCCTTGGTGGAGGCCACGCTGATTTCCGGGCCGGCATGGGTCATCAGGGTCAGCCCGGTTTCCCGTACCAGCGAGGATTCCGGGGCATTGCAGATGGCCAGGGTGGCCAGACCCGGCTGGCGTGCGCGCGCCTGACGCAGCGCGGCCAGGGTATCGGCGGTTTCCCCGGATTGCGAGATGAGCACCAGCAGGGTGTCGGGCGAGATCACCGGATTGCGGTAATGAAATTCGCTCGCGACTTCCGCATGGCAGGGCAGCCCGAGGATGTCCTCAAACCAGTAGCGCGCCACAAGACCGGCATGATAGCTGGTGCCACAGGCGACGATCTGGATCCGGCGCACGCGGGAAAACACGTCCATGGCCTCCGGCCCGAAGCTCTCCACCAGCACGCGGTCATGCGTGATACGCCCCTGCAAGGTATCGGCCACAGCCTGGGGTTGCTCGTGGATTTCCTTGAGCATGAAATGACGGTAATGGCCTTTTTCCGTCGCTGCGGCGCTCAGGCTGGACAGGGTTTCTTCGCGCGGAGCGGGCAGGCCATTGACATCGACGACACGCACACTGTCACGCTGCACCTCGATAAGATCGCCCTCTTCCAGAAACAGGAAACGCTGGGTGACCGGCAGCAGCGCCGCCACGTCGGATGCGATGAAGTTCTCCCCGATGCCCAGCCCCACGACCAGCGGGCTGCCGCGCCGCGCCGCAATCAGACGCCCCGGCGCATCGGCGCTGAGCACGGCGATGGCATAGGCGCCTTCGAGCACGCTTACCGTGGCGCGTACCGCGTCGAACAGATCCAGGCCCTCGCGCAGGCGCCGCTCGATCTCGTGGGCAATGACCTCGGTATCCGTATCGGACTCGAAGGAAAATCCCGCCTGGCGCTGCGCCTGACGCAGGGCGGCGTGGTTTTCGATGATGCCGTTGTGCACCACCGCCACCCGCCCGGAAGACATGTGCGGGTGCGCGTTGCGCTCGGCCGGCGCGCCGTGCGTGGCCCAGCGGGTATGCGCGATTCCCAGCCCGCCCGATGGCGGTTCGGCGCTGACGCGCGCTTCCAGCGCGGCTACCTTGCCCACCGCACGGTAGCGGTCGATCTGCCCGGAACGGGCCATGACGGCAAGACCTGCGGAATCGTACCCCCGGTATTCAAGACGCTTGAGCCCCTCGATGAGCAGGGGCCACACGTTACGTTCGGCAATGCCGCCTACGATGCCACACATGAATCAGACACCTTGCTTTGCATGAATCGAAAGCTCACGCCCGGCACATTCCCAGGCCCAGGCGTGAGCGATGATGGAGTCAAGATCCGGATATCGCGGTGTCCAGCCCAGCAGACGCCGCGCCTGATCCGCATCGGCGACGAGAAACGCCGGATCCCCCGTGCGCCGCGCGCCATACGCCAGCGGAACACGGCGCCCCGTGACACGCTCGGCGGCGGCGATGACCTCGCGTATGGAAAACCCGCGTCCGTTACCGAGATTGAAGGCGCGACTCGCCCCACCGGCCTGCAGGTAATCGAGTGCCAGCCGGTGCGCCTGGCACAGGTCCTCGACGTGAATGTAATCGCGCACGCAGGTTCCGTCCGGCGTGGCGTAATCCTCGCCGTAGACCGTCAGCGCGGGCCGCCGTCCGGCGGCGGCCTGAAGCACCAGCGGAATCAGATGGGTTTCCGGTTCGTGACGCTCACCCAGCTCCCCTTCCGCATCCGCGCCGGCCGCGTTGAAATACCGCAAGGCGACCCAGGACAGCCCCTGCGCACGCCCGATGTCTTCGAGCATCATTTCCACCATGCGCTTGCTTTGCCCATAGGGATTGATCGGGCGCGTCGGGTGAGATTCATCGATGGGGACACGCTCGGGCTCCCCGTACACGGCGGCAGTGGACGAAAAAATAAAACGACGCACGCCATGCCTTTGCATCGCATCGAGCAGGTTGAGCGTGTTCGCGACATTATTGCGGTAGTAGCGCAGCGGTTCGCGCACCGACTCCCCCACCTGGATCAGCGAGGCGAAATGCATGACCGCATCGAAACGCGCTCCCGCGAACAGGGCCTCCAGCGCGGCCGTATCCGCAAGATCGCCCTCGACCAGGGTTCCGTAACGCACGGCGTCCCGGTGTCCGCCCGAGAGATCGTCGAAACAGGTGACCGCGTGCCCGGCCCGCGCCAGGGCCTTGAGCATGTGCGAACCGATATAGCCGGCTCCGCCGACAACCAGAATATTCATAAGCACCTAGTTTTAATACGCATTGCGGTGGACGAAGCCCCGCACCAGGGTCAGCAGGATGATTTTCACATCGAACCACAAGGACCAGTGCTCGATATAGTACAGGTCATATTCCACGCGCTGCCGCATCTTTTCCAGGGTGTCGGTCTCGCCACGGAAACCGTTCACCTGCGCCCAGCCGGTGATGCCGGGCTTGACCCGATGGCGCAGCATGTACTGATCGATCTGATCCTTGTACTGCTCGTTGTGCGCCACCGCGTGCGGGCGCGGCCCCACAATGGACATACGCCCCTGCAGGACATTGATGAACTGCGGCAACTCATCCAGGCTTGTGCGACGCAGGAAGGCGCCGAAGCGGGTTACCCGCGGATCGGCGCGCTTTGCCTGCGTCACTTCGCCCTCGTTTTCGTCATGCGGCTTCATGCTGCGGAATTTGTAGATCTCGATCATGCGTCCGTCCCAGCCATGACGCATCTGGCGGAAAAGCACCGGCCCCGGACTGGACAGCTTCACCCCCAGCGCGATGAGCAGCATCAGCGGGCTGATCAAGAGCAGGATCAGCGCGGCGAACACCCGGTCCTCCACCGCCTTCACCACGCGGTTGATTCCGGTCATCGGTGTGGCGGACAGGTCAAGCATCGGCAGCCCCAGCACATCGGACACCGCATGGTTGAGCAGTCTCAGACCGAAGATATCCGGCGCGTAGCGTATGTTCACCGAGACATGGCGCAGCCGGTGCAGCACCTCGCGCACCGTGTCCTCTTCGCGCAGGGGCAGGACGATCCACACCTCGCGCACCTCATCACGCTCCACAAGCGCGCCCAAGGCATCCAGCCCCGAAATCACCGGCACACCCTCCAGGCCCTGAGCGAGCGCCAGCCCCTCGCCCGGATCGACGACCGCCACCGGATCGAAACCGGTCCAGCTTTCCTCGCGCATGCGCCTGAGCAACTCGCATGCCGCCGGACCGGTGCCGACCAGCAGCACGCGCCGCCGGTTCCAGCCCTTGCGCCGCATCCAGCGCAAACCGGCATGCAGCCCCAGACGCAGCCCGACCAGCGCCAGGGCGCCCAGTACCGCCCAGGCGGCGAACCACAAGCGGGAGAAACTCGCCCCCTGCTTGGCGAGAAACAAGAGCCCCAGAAGCACCACCAGCACCGCCCCCCAGGCCAGGAGAACCCGACCGACGAGATCGATCAGACGCGCGCCACGCCAGGAACGGTACAGCCCGAAGGACGGAAACAGCGCATATCCCAACAGGGCGCCGAACAGGAAAATACCCCAGTAGTGCTCGCCCGGCGCCGACGCCTCCCCCTCCATACGCCAGGCGTAGGCCACAAGCGCGGACAGCAGTACGAGCACGGCATCCAGCACGCGCACGGTAATACCCAGCACGGCAGAGGTGTCGCGGAACAAGGCACGCGCCCTCACCGCCCCGCCTCCTGCGGGCCGGTAAGGCCGTAGGCCCTCAGCAACTCGTCAAACAGGCGCGGCAGTCCGAAGCGTGCCAGCGCCTGCGCGCGTGCCTCCCGCCCCATCTGCTCGCGCCGTGGCGCATCGTCGATCAGGGTTTGCAAAGCCTCCGCCAGGGCCGGCTCGGACGCGCCGATGAAGCCCGTCCGTCCCTCCAGCACCACATCGCGGTTACCGACCACATCGCTCACCACTGCCGGGATCCCCGCCACCTGGGCCTCGATCACGGCAATCGGCATGCCCTCCCACAGGGACGTCTGCAAATACACATCCAGATGGCTCAGACGCTCCAGCGCCTCGGCGCGCGGCACCCAGCCGCTGACCTGGACACCGGCGGCTTCGAGCAAGGCGCAGTCGGCGGCGTCCCCGCCACCGATCCAGTGCCACTCCAGACGCGCACGCGCCCCGACCACCGCCGCCACCCGGCGAGCCAGACGCGCGAACAGGGCCGGATTCTTGGCATAAGAGACCCGTCCCAGCGTACCGATACGCAGGACGCCCTCCTGCGCGGGCCGGGCCAGCGGGATTTTCTCCAGGGCCACCGCGTTCTCGATCAAAAGACTGTTCGATGCGCCGATACGCTCACGAATCTGCATAAGCTCACTGGCCGAACAGGCCACCAGCCGGCCGCCGAACAAACGGGCCAGACGCTCCAGATACAGGTACAGCGAACGACTGCCGGCCGCCACATCCTCCTGCAGGAAAGCCAGCCCGCGCGGCGAGTACAGCACCCGATCCTGCATGTTCAGCGAACGGGCGGCCAGACGCCCGAGGAAGCCCGCCTTGGACGAATGCAGGTGAATCACCTCCGGGGCCAGGCGGACAAAGGCGCGACGCAGGTCGAGCAGGCCGCGCCAGTCATCGAGCGGCGAGAGCGAGCGCACCATGCTCGTCTCCCACACCTGCACCCGCGCATCCAGTGCCTGCCGGAAATCGGCCGGCGTCTCGGGACGGCGCGCGTACAGAAGATGCACCTCATGCCCGCGCTCGGCCAGACCGTTGCAGATCTGGGTCACGGACGCGAACACGCCGCCCCCGAAGGCTTCGGTCACTTGAAGGATTCTAGCCATGCGTCGGTCAACCCCAGCGCCGCATCGTTACGCGGCGTTGTACAAGATAAAGCAGCAGCGGCGCCAGCACCGCCTCATGACGCACGAACGAACCGAAATCCGGCTCGAACGCCCCCTGCACCAGACCGAAACCGATGATCCAGGCCACCACCGCCGCCGCGCGGGCCTGCTCGCCCCCCGTATGCAAAGCGTGCAAGGGGCGGGGCCTGTCCGCTCCCGCGGGGTGTCCATTCTCCCAACCCGCGCCCCCCCAGAGCAACCGCTGCCCCCGGACGGCCCAGACAAACAAGCCAAGCGAAACCCACTGCCACAGGGCAAAGGCCAGATGCTGCGGCCCGGCATGCGCCAGGAGCTCGATCGGCAGCATCAGACGCAGCCAGCCAACCAGGCTGTTGAACAGATCGATGAACACCGAGGTATTCACCCAGGGATTGAGGATCAGCGTCACCGAATCCGGGTCGTCCAAGCGGTTGATCTGCTCCACGACGCGGTAGCCGGACAGAAAATGACAGCGCCACTCCGCCGACGCCCAGGACGCCAGCAGGAACAGGGCAAGCAGCCCCAAAAGCGCCGCCCACCCGCCCAGACGCAGACGCCAGACCAGCCACAGCACGAAGGCGAAGCCCGCGACCAACGCCCAGTAGATGCGAAAATACAGGGCAAAACCCGCAATCAGCACGGCCGCCAGCGCCCAGCCCAGCACCGTGACCACCCGCCCGTGACGCGCGCTCCCCAGCAAGAAAAACACCGCCCACAGGCTGAGCAGCGCCGGAACTTCCTTGCTGTACTGCCCCAGATAAATGGCCAGCGGCACACTCCAGACCGCCGCCACCGCCCACAGCCACAGCGGCACCCGGCACAGCGCGCCCGCGCTGCCCACATGGAGCGCGTGAAGCATGAACCCCCAGCTGAGCAGCCAGCCCAGGGCGGCCACCGCCGCAGCCGGCGCATCCCCCCCCAGCCCCAGCGTGGCATAGAAACGCGCCGTGTACAGATACGAGGCGCCATACTCGCGCCAGTTGGCCTCGGACAGGGTCAGCTCGGCCACATGGACCGCATCGGCAAAATACTTCCCCGGCAGGACGGACGGCGCCAGGGCCACGATCAGTGCGCCCCACACCCCCAGCAACAGGGGCAGAAACCATCCCGGCACAGTGGCGGGACATGTCTTGACTGGGCCTCTCATCCGCCGCTCCGGTTTTCCACGGCGGCAAGCCAGGACTGGAACATCAGCACATTCCACAGAGGGTAGGCCCGGTTGCGCGCCCCCGACACATGCTCCGCCCAGGCACGGCGCACCGGTTCGGGGGCAAGATACCCCTCGCGCGCAAGCCGCGCAGGATCGAGCAAATCCTCCGCCCAGTCGCGCAAGGGGCCGCGCAACCACTCGCCGATAGGCACACCGAAGCCCATCTTCGGCCGCTCGATCAGCGCGCGCGGCACATGCCGCCAGAGCACCTGCCGCAACAGCCACTTACCCTGCCCGTCGCGCCGCCGATAGTGTTCGGGAAGGGACCAGGCGAATTCAACCAGACGGTGATCCAGCAACGGCACGCGCGTTTCCAGACTCACCGCCATGGCCGCCCGGTCCACCTTCACCAGGATGTCGTCCGGCAGGTACATCAGCGTATCGCGCGCCATCATGCGCTGCAGGCGCGACAGCGAGGGAGGCAGACCGCCCGCCCCGCTCAGCACGGTCAGCGGCTCACCGGAATCCAGCCCGCGCACCAGCGCCTCCGGCCCAGACCAGTGCGACATCGCGCCCCGGTACACGGCGTCGAAATCCGCCTCGGCCAGAAGCTGGGCCAGCTTGTGCACCCGGTCCCCGGCCCGCTTGACCCGCAACCGGGCCGGAAGGCGCGCAAACAGGGCATCCCAGGCCGCCAGCGGCACCGCGCTCAAGGTCCGCCCGAAAAGACGGCGCAGCGACGCCGGCACCTGCTCGACCAGCGCCCCCGGCGCTCCGGCAAGCCGGTAACGCTCGTAGCCCCCGAACAGCTCATCGCCGCCATCGCCGGACAGGGCCACCGTCACCTCACGGCGCGCCAGGGCGCAGACCAGATAGGTCGGGATCTGCGAGACATCGGCAAACGGCTCATCATACAGCCAGGGCAGACGTGGAATGACGGCCTGGGCATCCTCCGGCGAGACATACAAGGCCGTGTGCCGGGTGCCCAGATGACGGGCCACCGCTTCCGCATGCCCGGCTTCGTCATAGGCCTTTTCATGAAAACCGATGGTGTAGGTTCGGACCGGCTCCTGCCCCAGCGCCCGCGCCTGAGACTGCATCAGGGCCACAACCACACTCGAATCAATCCCCCCGGAGAGAAAGGCGCCCAGTGGCACATCGGCCACCCGCTGCAAGGCAACCGCCTCCCCCAGGTGCCGTTCCAGAGCGTCAATGGCCTCCTGCTCGCTACCGGCAAAAGGTGCGGCCCGTCCGGCCTCGATGACGGACGACAGGGACCAGTACGGGGACGGCGCCGGCAACGCCCCAGGGCTTGTGCCTTCATCCAGCGTAAGCCAGGTGCCGGGAGGCAATTTGTATATTCCCGGATGGATGGACAGCGGTGCGGGGACAAACCCATGGCGCATGAACAGAGCCAGCGCGCCCGGCGCCACACCGCCCCGCCAGGCCGGATGCGCGCGCAGGGCCTTGAGCTCCGAAGCGAACAGGAACACCCCGTCCTGCCAGCCGTAATACAGGGGTTTTTCACCCAGCCGGTCGCGCGCAAGGGATAGCCGCCGCGCCTGCCGGTCCCACAGCGCGAAGGCGAACATGCCGACGAAACGCCCCAGCGCCGCCTCCAGGCCCCAACGGGCCACGGCGGCAAGCATCACCTCGGTATCCGAATGCCCGCGCCAGGACGTCGGCCCCTCGGCATCCAGCGCCTCACGCAGCGCCGCATGGTTGTAGACCTCGCCGTTGAACGCCATGACATAGCGCCCGCAGGCCGAAACCATCGGTTGATGCCCTTCCGGGGACAGGTCGAGAACGGACAGACGGCGATGCCCCAGCACCAGACCCGCGTCGCGGAACACACCGGCATCGTCCGGCCCGCGATGCGTAAGAGCCTCAAGCATGGGCGCGATGAGTGGCTCGCCCGCGATTTCCCGCGTATCCAGAAAACCCGCCAGACCACACATCAGCAACACCCCTCAAGGCAAGGCCGCACCCGCCCGGTATCCAGCGCCGGATCGCGATACAGCGCGGCGTAGGTCCGAGCCACCGCCTCCAGGTCGTAATGCTGCCGGATGCGCTCGCGCGCCTGCTGCCCCAGCGCCCTGCGCGCCGGCACCGGCAAGGCCAGCAGCTCCTGCAAGGCCGCCGCCAGCGCCGCCTCGTCCGAGGGCGGCACCACACGTCCCGTTGTTCCCACCACGGCAGCGGAATCCCCCACATCGGTCACCACACAAGGCACGGCGCAGGCCATGGCCTCGCCAATCGCGTTGGAAAAGGCTTCCACGGTATGCGAAGCGGACACCTCCACATCCAGCGCCGCATGCAGACTGGCGATATCCGCCACCTCACCCAGCAGATGCACCTGCCCGCCCAAGCCGGTCGTGGCGATCACCTCGCGCAAGGAGGCATTGTCCCCATCCACACCACGCCCGGCGAGCAGGACATGCACACCGGGCCGCTGTGCGACGACCCGTGCCGCCGCACGCAGAAAGCCCTCCTGGTTTTTCATCGGGTGATAGCGCGCCACCAGGCCCATCAGGAGCGCATCGTCCGGCAGGCCCAGACGTTCCCGCCAGGCCGTGCGCGCCGCCGCATCCGCTCGCATCGCCACCGTATCGAAACCATTGGGGATGAACAGCCCTCCGGCCGAAGCAAATCCAAAACCTTCATGCTGGAGACGGCTCAGTTGCGAGTTGTACACGATCACCCGAGCCGCGCCAGAAAGCCGCGCATTGGCACGAATGACCAGCCGCGACAGCGGGCGCTCCAGCGACAGGTCATACAGGGTCTGACGCACATTCCACAACAAGGGCAGCCCCGTGCCCCGCGTTGCAGCCCAGGCGGCCAGATTGCCGTGATACATCCAGCCCTGCACCCGGTCGGGTCGCCACTGACGCACGATACGCCGCAGTTCGAGCAAACCGGAAACCGTGGGCAGGCCGCGTGGCATGCCCAATTCATGCACGACGACGCCCGCCGCGCGGATCCGCTCGCTCACCGGCCCGCCCTCGCGCAAGGACACCACGCATTGCGGCAAGCCCAGCTGCGAGAGGCGCGTGGCCACCTTGTAAAGCATCATCTCCGCACCGCCCGTGCCCAGGCCGGTGATGATGTGCAGAATGCGCGGCGATTCACCCATGACGACGCCCTTCGCGCCAGCGGCCCGCCAGCGCCCCGCGCAACCCGCCCACATCGAAAAGCAACAACACAATCAGATACACCGACCCGGCTCCCAGCACAGCCAGCGCCCCCGGAATCATCGCCCCCCGCTCACCGGGCCAGAGCCCCAGCACGGCCAGCTGGGCCAGCACGGCAAGCACAATGAATGCCGTCCCGCGCCCCGGCAAGGGCATACGCAGATGAGCGCGCCCCAGAATGAGGCTCGCGACCAGAGCCAGCGCATAAGCCGCCACACTGGACAACACCGCGCCCATCTCCCCCATTCGGGGAATCCACCACAAATTCAGCAACACATTGCCCCCCGCCGCCAACGCGGCTACGCCCAGCAAGCCGCGCGTCCGCTGCACCAGCTGAAAGGCCATGTCGAAATAAAACGTCTTGAAACCGGCCAGCAACCCCGCCAGAGCCGCCCAGGGCATCAGCGCCACAGCGCTGTCCCGAAATTCCTCCCCCAGCATCACCCCCGCAAGCCAGGCCGACATCAGGGCGAACCCGGCACACAAGGGCAGCAGACCGCCCAGCAGCAGCAGATACTGCGCCGACATCACCCCGCACGCCGCCGCCTCGCCCCCCGCCTCCCAGGCGCGCACAACACGGGGCCAGGCGGCGAGGAAGACCACCATGGCCACCAGGTTCATGGCCTGAAAGGCCAGATCGTAGCCTGCGGCATACCGTCCCGTCGCCTCGACCCCCACCAGCGCGCCCAGCATCAGTCGATCCGACTGCGTGACCACCGCCGTCAGGGCAAAGGACAAGGCCAGTGGCGCGCCGTAGCGCATCATCGACAACAACAGCCCGCGCGCAGGCAAACCGGCCTGCGGGCTCTCCCGCACGCGCAGACAGCGCCAGATCTCCCGCCCGCGCAACAGCAGGCTGGGCAGCAGAAATCCCAAGGCCGCCGCCCACACCAGCCCCTCCCCCCCAAAGCCCAA
Source organism: Halothiobacillaceae bacterium (assembly GCA_028696185.1). GTDB lineage: Bacteria > Pseudomonadota > Gammaproteobacteria > Halothiobacillales > Halothiobacillaceae > JAQVHL01. Next base: position 13,803 of record JAQVHL010000028.1, on the reverse strand, counting down.
CAGGGCGAATGCCCCCCCCAGCCCCAGGGTCAGAAGCGCCCGCGCAAACCCCAGCGCGCCATACGCCGCCGGCTGCATACGCGCCACAGACCATTGCAGATTAAGGTCATAAAGCGCCAGGCCCAGCATCGCCCCCGCCGCCGCCAGCCACAGCCCCGGCGCCTGCGTCGGCAGCAGCCAGAGTGCCCCGCCCAGTGCAAGGAAGGCGACCGGCCACATCAGCAGGAACCCCGCGAACAAGGCGCGCATCAGCCGGGCCTCCCCCGGCGCAGGAAAGCCGCCTGCCGACGGGAGCATGCCGTGATAGCGCACCAGGGCATGATCCAGCCAGCGGAACAGGACAGCCGCCAGCAAACCCGCCACCGACATGGCCAGTGCATAAGTACCGTATTCGGTCGGCGAAAGCAGGCGGGTAAACAGCGCCAGGGCCGCGAAACTCAAAAGCCCCGGCAGGCCCCGCGCCAGCAGATAGGCCAGACTATGACCGAGCATCCGCGCTCCCGTCCGGCCCCTCGCCCTGGGCGACACACGGGGGCGCGCCACGATAACGCCACACCTGGCAGAAAAGCAGCAGATTGCGCGCCAGCCCCGGCCGACGCACCGGCAGCCGCCACAGTCGCCAGACCCGCTGCAAAGCACCCGGCGCGTGCATGGCGGCAACAAAACGCCGCACCAGATCGACAAACCCGGGCCGCCCACCGCCCTGAGCCTCTGCCCGCGTCAGGGCTTGTTCCGCCTGACGCACGATCAAGCGAAAATAGTCGGCGTCGCTTTCACAGCGCGCGGGCAGATGCGCCACAAAATCACGAATCTTGCCAAAATACGAACGCGCGCCCACCACATTACCCGCATGCTGCCGGTACAAGAGCAAAGGCTCTCGCAGCGCCAGCAATTCGCCCGCGCACGCGGCACACAGCCCAAACCACCAATCGTGGATCACCACCGCCTCGGGCATCGGCAGGGCATATGCCAGCAAGGCCCGGTTTCCCATCATCGCGCACCCCGGCACGATGTTCTTGACGATCATCCAGTCCACCGCACCGTTCCGGCAGGGCTCGGCATGCGCATGCGCAAAATAGGATGCGGACAGACCACGCAGGGACTCATCGACAATATGCAGTTCGGAAAACGCCAGCAAGGGACAGTCCGCCCCGAGCACAAGCTCACGGGCCGCAAGCACGCCCCGCAAACGGGCAAGCTTGGTCGGCAGCCAGACATCGTCCTGATCGCAAAACGCGAAATACCGCGCCCCGGCGGCATGCGCCGCACTGGCCAGGGCGGCGAAATTGCCCGTTACGCCCAGATGCCCCAACCCGTCATCGAGTACGCGCACCCGGCCATCCACGGCCGCCGCTTCGGCGAGCAGATGCGCCGTACCATCCTGCGAGCCATCGTCGCGGGCCAACAGCACCCAGTTTTCACAGGTCTGCGCGCGCAGGCTCTCCAGCAAGGCGGGCAGATACCGCTCGCCGTCGTAGGTGGCCAGCAGGATGAAGACCGTGGCGTCCCGCCCCGGAGATTCCGTCATGAATGCACTGCCCGGCGAAGCCCCGCTTCGCGCTTAGAAAAGAAACTTGAAATTGTGATGCGCTTCCATGTCGGCGCGAATTTCATCACCGCGCTCAACCACGATGTTGTTGGTCGAGGTTCTGAGCATGGACTGATAATGCACCCGATAGCGACAGAGGATCTGCGGCACATGACAGCCCTTGAGTCCGCGATCGACAAAAGAGCACCACAGATCGTAATCCTCCCAACCGAACTTGAAGGGCATGATGCGATACCCGCCAATCTCGCGCAGCACATCCATGCGGATCAGGGCCATGGCATCGACATAATTGGTATGAGCGAAACGCTCGGGAATCCACAGCGAATTGCCCATGATGCCGGCTTCCGCCTCGAAACGCTCGATCAGCGAATAAGCCATTGCCCGACCGGAATTCTCCAAGGCTTCACGCAGCACCTGCAAGGCACGCGGGTAGATCATGTTGTCGGCATCGAGGATGAAGACATACGGAGTCTTCACATGACTCAAAGCCGTATTGCGTGACTGGGACAGTCCCTGATTCTCGACATGACGGATGAACAGCAGACGCCCGAATTTCGGATTCGAGGCATTTTCCTCGAACCAGGGCAGCAGGCGCTCGACCGAATCGTCGGGCGAACGGTCGTCGATCAGCACGACATCCAGGCAGGTTTCGGTCTGCGACAGTAAGGAATCCAGGGCTTCCCGACCCTCGACACCGTACTTGAAGCAGGTAATGGTCACGGTAATCTGCGCCGGCGAAGCCTCGCAGGTTTTTTCGAAAACAATTTCGGTCGGCTTGGCCGTGAGCACGGGAATCTCCTCCGATCACAGATGGGCAAGCAGTCGACGCAGGATGCGCGACATCGGATAGCCTTCGCGCAGGCGTGCATACGCCCCTTCCGCGAACTGCCGCGCCCGCTCCGGATCGCTCAGGTAATACTCGCAAAGCGCCGGCAGCGCCTCCAGCGGCCCATCGACATAATCGACGTTGGCCTCGATGACCGGGCTTTTCTGGCAATGATCGCTCACAACCAGAGTTTTCTGCAGGATCCCCAGGGTAACAACCCGCTGCCACTCAAGGTACGGATGCTCATCGCGATGCACATTGAGTACGATTTTCGAACGGCGGATCAACCCGGTCAGATGCTCGAACTCCAGTGTGCGCGCCTCCTCGTTCACGAAAGGCCGACTGCCATCCGGCAGATAGATGAACACGTTGTAACGCGCGAACCAGGCGGCATGGCGTGCGAAGAAGCGCTCCCGACGCGGCGAGATCGTGCCGACAAACAGAATGTCGATCGGACGCTCGGCATAGGACGCCGGCGAGGTTTCACGCACGCAGGCTCTCAGGGAGGCAAACGCCTCATGTTCAGGCAGGGCCTGGGCCGAGTAACGCTCTTCGAAGCCTGCCTCATACCCCAGAGGCAGGAAATAGGCTGGCATGCCGCTGGCACGCAGGCGCAACGCCGTCTGGTAGCTCATGTCCAGCACCGCGCGTGCCTCGCGCAAATGCGGCTCACAGGCGGCAAACCATTGCGTCTGCGGCTGCTCCGTGTTCAGCATCAGGACATTGCGCGCCCCTGCAAGCTTTGCCGGCCAGGACACACCCTCGCCCAGCAGGAAGAATTCATGCGGTGCCACCACGACAACCCAATCGAAATCCTGGGGCTGGAGCGTACTGTCCTGGTCAAAACACACCACGTCCGCCCCCAGCCCCTGAAACCCGCCTTCCACGATGCGCGCAATCTCGCGCATGAAGAAGTTACCCAGGCTGGACACCCCCACGGCAACGCGCCGCACGACAGGAGCTTCCCCCCTCTTCACCTCATCGGCATCGGACCAGTAACCGAAAACGGAAGCTTCCCCCCCCTCCAGGGGCGAGGTCATGGCATCGGCGGGCTTGACCCAGCCGATGCGCTGACCGAGCACGCGCAGGAATCCCCCCACGCCCCCTTCCCGCCGATAAACCCGCCAGGCCTTGCCGAAGGGATTGGGATAACGCCGTAGCAAACCCAGGGTTCGCCTCAAGGGCGTGAAGTGGCGCATAAAAAACGCTTCCGGGGCGGAAACCTCGACAAACGCAAACTGCACCGGCATGAAGCAATCCATGGAGGGAAGCAACACGCGCACCCGGTTTGCCCCATCCCGTGCCCGCAGGAAAACCAGTGCGGCCTCACCAGGGAACAGGCTCAATGGGCGCTCCACCTGCCAGCCTTCGTCCTCCAGGCCAAGCTGCACGTTCACACGCACGGGTGCCCCAGGAAAAGCCAGGCGGACTACGACCTTCAAACGCTCGAAGCGCTCATCGAAATCGAACACCAGCGCCGCCCCACCCTCGACACTCGACCAACAGTGAGGGCGGCTCTCCACGCCGTCTACGCTCACACGCGACGGCACCAAAGCCCGCCGCCAGCCGGGGAGGGTGCGGGACGAACGGGTGATGCAGCTCTGCAAATGCGCGAGCAAGGCCGCACCACGCGCTTCAGCCGCTTCAGCACCCGAAGTGTCCGTATCCAGCGACAAATCCATGGCCGAATCCAGGGCCGGTACAGGTTCGTCCGCGCGTGCAGAGGACATTGGAGACGCCACGCCATCCGATACGGCGGGCGATGCAGCAGCGGGAAGGAAAACCGCTCCTGATTCGCCACGACGGCCCATCCAGCGCTGCTTGCGCGCTTCCAGCCGACGCAAGGATTTGAAAACCCGCCACACCCAGGTATCGCGGATCATGGCCAATGCCCTGCGGGATCGCAGAAGTTGCACCTCCACCGAATGCAGACGGTTCCGGAGCGCATCCCGCTCCGTCAAGGCACCGAGCAGAGCGGTTTCCTTTTCCTCGATCAAACGAGCCGCCAGCCCCGTCTCGCGCTCGAAGGCTTCCTTCAGGGCCGCGATTTCCCCCGCCTTGTCCTCACTCAGGCGCGCCCATTCCTCATGCTCGCGGCGCATGGTTTCCCCGGCATCGGCCAGTTCTCCTTGCAACTTGTGGATTTCATCTTCAAGGATATGCCGTCGGCTCTCGCCCAGAACGCGCTCGCCCAGTGCGTTAAACCAGCGCTCCACTTCGTCCCAGGCGGCTTCATCGGTGGCAAACCAGGCACCCAGCCCATCCTCGTCCAGCGCCTCTCCCACCGCCAGCACGCCCAAGCCATTACTGAAGCGGAAAGCACGGCCGGGATAGCGCTGAATCAATTCTTCCCATAAACGCCAGACGCCGAAATCACGCTCGCGTACGGAAATATCGTGAAACAGCACAACGCCACGCCGACTCATTTTCGGCAACCAGCTCTCGAAGTCATGCCGGACAGCGTCATAGGTGTGCAAGCCGTCGATATGCAGCAGATCCACACTACCGGGAGAGAAATGCGCGAGCGCTTCATCGAAAGTCCCGCGAATCAGGCGCGAAAAACGCGAATAAAGCGGATCGTGATACGCCCGCAACTCGTCATAGATGGAATCATCGTAATAACCGGCCTGCGGATCCCCCGCCCAGGTGTCCACCGCGTTACAGCTGGTTTCCAGCCCCAGGGTTTCGACAGCCTGGCAAAAGGCGCAGTATGAATCTCCCCGATGGGTTCCCAACTCCACGAACACCCTTGGCCGATGCAGCTGCATCAAGGCGAACGCAATGGGCAGCAGCCCCTGCCAGGATTGCACGCGCGTCAGACGATGGGGAAACGACAGCGCCATTGGCACGGCCAGCGGGTTGAACTTCATCCATCTCTCCATGGGGCAGAATGTTGAATACGTTTGAGCGTCGTGCCGCAGGGGCGTCTGCAGCCCTAACAGGCTATTGAAAAAAGGCTTTCCTGCCCTTTTTCAATAGCCTGCCTATCAAGAATCAAGAAGGCGGCACCCCTCCCAGGCTCGCCTTCCGGATTCAGGCGCGACTGAAGGACCGATTTCCGCCGCCGAACCGCCTCAGCTATCTGGAAAGCCATTTTGCCAACCACGCGCGCCAGCGTGGCCGTGACGGCGAGGCCGCAGGCTCGAACCCGCGACGGTAATGCACCACACGTCCCGGAACCCCTACAACAACGGCAAAATCCGGCACATCGCGCGTGACGACCGCCCCGGCCCCCACCACGGCGCCCCGACCGATGCGAACCCCCTGCAGGACCGTGGCCCCGGCGCCAATCCAGGCGCCATCGCCCACCTCGATTCGCCCAAAGGTCAGGGGATTGGCGTTGATCGCCGCCTGCCCCCCATGAATCGCATGCCCGGCGCTGAGCAGCCGGGCATGGGGGCCGATCAGCACGTCCTCCCCCAGGACCAGCCCCCCCTCCCCGGACAGATACGCACCGACATTCACGATGCTGCGATCCCCCAGGATCAGCCCAGCCTCGGGGCAGGCGTCCCGCCCACCCAGCACCAGCCGGACGAATTCATGCAGCATGACCCCCTCGCCAAACACCAATGGGGCCTGTTCGGCCCCATAGCGCATAAGGGTCACACTGGCCGCCACGCGCACGTGACGCCCCGCCAGCGAGACCCCGGCAAATTCATCGGTAATGTCGGGCAGTCCTTGCACAAACACGCCCGTTATCAGCGTGCGCGCAGCTTGGAAAGGTTGTCTTCCTCGTACACGACCGGGAAGTGCTTCACCGCCTCACGCTTGAAGCCCGCGAACGCTTCCTGATTGCAATGGCTCAAAGCGGCATTGCCTGCCATCCGGCGAGCCTCCTCCCAGGGCGTGAGCAAAGCCTCACGACGGTCAGTCACCGCAAAAACGAACACCTGATCACCCGCGACATAGGGGCCAACGAACTCGCCCGGCTTGCGATCCTTGAGCAGATCGATCAGTGGATCGGCTTCCGCCATCGGCTGGAACCCGACATCTCCCATCATCGCGTCCTTCGCAGAGAGCGGCTTGAGCGTCTCGACCAGGGTATCGAAACGCAGCGTGCCGTCCTTGAGCTGTGCCACGCTCTGCGTCAGATAATCCTGAGCGGATTGTTCGCCAAACTTCGCAGCAAGCGGCACCATGGCACGACTCAAACGCAGGAAAACCGGTGAGGAAAACAGCTCCGGATGCTGCTGGTAGAAGGCCTTGGCCCCTTCTTCGCCCGGAAGCTCACAAACAGGAACGAATTTCGCCTTCACACGCATCACATATTCGGTCGTCCCCTCGTCCTTGCCTTTTTCCAGGCCCCGTCGCGCCCCTTCAAGCTCCAGCAGGCGGAAATTGATCATGTCATCCAATACACGACGGGCGCCCTCCGGGCTCGTCATATATCCCGTCATGAACGGGCGGGCCTTGGCGTATTCGCGAAGATCGAACAGATGGATTTTTTCGTTGTTTACCGAAGCCAACAACGGGTTCTCCTCAACCGGCGCCTGCGCCCAGGTCAACGGCGCGACAAACCCAAGAACGATACCAAGAACCGGTCCAAACCAACGCTTCACAAAACCACCTCGATTTATCTGCAAGTCGAAAAAAGCATCCCCGCCCCTACACGCTCGACAGGCTGTCCATCAGCGAGCCGGCGCATCGACCAAAGTCTGTGCATTATCCCACAAGGGGCCGTAGTGAATCAGTACACCGCCCCGCCCCGAGTGGAAAATGATCAAATCCTCATGGCCATCCGCGTCGACATCATCCAGCATGAGCGGCGAAGGCATCGCCCCGGCCGACAGGACACGACGCTCCCAGCCGTTGGCGCCACGGCGTGCCAGAATCACGCGCAGCTCTTCCCCCAGCACGACCAATCCGTCCTTGGCAACAGCCGCCGCATCGTAGCCCCAGCTCGGCGCGGGGATTTCTTCGACCACAACCCCCTCGGGTCGGTTCAGCAGCACCCGGGCAAAAGGGAGGGTAGACATGGCCAGCACACCGTCCGGCCGACCGTCGCCATCGACATCGCCCACGGCCATCTGACGCGGCGTCCCCTTGCCTTCTTCCTGCAACATCACCCGTTCGAACTTACGCTTCCCCCGATTGAGGTAAACCCGCGCCGAACCCTTATCCCAATCGCTCCACAAAATATCGAGACGTCCGTCCCCATCCCAGTCCGCCACGGTCGGATACCAGGGTGTGGGGGCCGCCTGCAGCATCAGCGGCTCGGAAAACACATCCTTACCCTTGCCCCACAAAACAGCGACACGCTCCCCCGCATAAGGAGCCAGCAACAGATCCAGCTTGCCATCGCCATCCACATCCGCACTCACCACGGTGCGCGTGGGAAAGGGCGTATTGAATTCCTTGAGCTTGACCGGCGCCTTCTCGGTATCGAGCTGCCATATTTGCAGCTTATTCGTACCTTCTACCGCAATCGCCACCTTGCCCCCCTGCAGCGCCGCCACATGGTCGGGGTGGTATCCCACACCCACCTGCGCCAGCTCTGTTACGCTACGGTCGCGATCAATACGCCATACGGCCATCGTATCGTCCGAGTGCATGGCAGCGGCAATCAAACTCACCCCACCCAGCCGCAAGCTTGTCCCGCCCCAGGGGTTGGACTTGGGTGACAATGCTCCGGGGTGCGTGTAATAGCGCTCTTTGCTGACCGCTGCGGCCGGGTTTTGCACTGCAGCGGCCTTGGGCGCTGCCTGTGCGTCCGGCTTGACCGGAAGGTTTTCGCCACAAGCGGCCAGCAATAGCGGCAAAAGTACAAAAGCCGATCTCAAATGTCGCATGGAGGTCTCTCCGGAAATTTTGCCGCATCTTACCATTGAACCCATTTTTTCCATTAGCCCCCGTCTTTATGACGACACGACATGCCCCTTGAATATCGCCACCGCAAAACCCCGAAAACAGGGCAAAAAAAAGGCGCCCGAAGGCGCCTTTTGCGGATTCCGGAAGGAATCGATTAGTTGTGGGTACCGATCAGGGTCTGTACCGCACCGAAGCTCGGGGAGCTGATCACGCTGTAAGTGATCACACCACCAACGCAGTTTGCGGTGACGGTGCCCGTAGCAGAATGCGCGTACGGGTTCGGGCAGTTGTCGGTAGTAGTACGCAGACCCGGGGTCAGGGTGTTGAAGGCCGGAACGCCAACATTCAGGAAGCCGTCCAGGAAGTTAGCCGGACGACCTGCGATGTCTTCAACGTTGATGAAGTTCAGGTTGTCGTTAACCAGCGGGAAGTTGACGGACTTGCGGTTCTGAGCGTTGTCGTACATGTCGACGGTCCACACGATCGGAGCCGGCATTTCGTCAGCGGTCCAGAAGGCCAGAACGGTGTCATCGCCACCGGTCTTGTTGTCGATGAAGTAACGCAGGTCGATGCGATCACCGGCCTGAACAGCGCTCAGACGCGCGGACTGAACGCTGCCACCCTGCATGGTGGACAGAGCAACCGGCAGAACGTAGTCGCTGGTAGCAGCAGCAGCAACACCGGCGCTCAGATCGGCGTTGGCAACCAGACCCAGAGTCGGGAGGAAGGCAACGTCTTTGGCAGCGGTATTCACCTGGAAGGCGTTACCGGTCATGTAGCCAATGGCATCGGAGTCAGCGATGACGCCGTCATTGTCGGTGTCGAGGGTGAACACGAGGTAGCCGCGCTCGCCTTCCAGGCCGATACCGGCTTCTGCAGCCCAGACAAAGTTGTGCTGGTCGTTAGCGGTGACCTTGAACTGGCCGTCGGTAACGTGCATGGAGTCCATATCGAAGAAGACCCAGTACACGGTACCGGCATTACGGGAAACGATACCCACAGTGGTGGTGTCAGCCGCGCCGTTGTGGATTACGTTCGGAACCAGCAGACCGGTCGCCGCCTGGCCGATGTTGTACGCATTAGCGGTACCGGCGACCAGTGCGCCAGCTACTGCAACAGCGAGAGTCAGTTTTTTCATTTCATCGCTCCTTCAAGAGAAAGCACGTTAACAGTTGCAACTTCTAACATGTCGGGTTAGATCGCCCTGACCCGATCCCGGGACATTCGCAGCCGCAGGTTGCGCCTGGGCATACTCAGGTCTCGACCAAGGCTGCGATTGACTATAAGCCAGAGCTGGCGACCATGGCAAGCGCTTGTTGTTTTCTTGAGCAGTACATCGGCAAAAAAACAACACATGACGCAAAACCGCATTCGCAAAGCCGGCCCAGCCGGGACCGTTTCTCACTGCGCCCCAGGCTTTGTGGCCTTGGTGCGCGGAACCAGCGAACTCTCCGGCTTCGCATGGTACCAGTTTCCATCGATTTTTATCCAGCGATCCTTGAGCTGCCCGCGAATCGGCTCGTGAATGCCTGCAACGGGCACGACATACGCCATATCAATGAGCGCCTCGGCTTCGTTTTCGCCTTTAAGGGTCGTCGACTGCACATTGATCTCACGATAGACCACGCCTCCGCGCCCCTTGAGATAGGTGGGTAAGGTCATATCGGGATACGTGGACACTTCTTCATACGGATAGGCCGCCACATCGTCACCGATCCGCACCGCCGCCCAATAGGCCTGGACCCGCTCACTCAGGCTGGCGCGTGGTTTTTCCTCCGGTGCGGTCTGGACCGAAGCGCAGCCGGACAGCAGGGCACCCGACAGCAGCACCCCTGCCAGCAGCCGCGCGGGACGGTTGAAAAAGGCGTAGGCATTTTCTTTTTGGATCGTCATCGTCATGTTCTCCGGGACTACGGACAAAGGGATAAAAGCGTCTTCGCAGGCACTGCCTATGACACAAGAGGACACGGAACAGAGGTATTCTCGGCGCCTCAGCCCGGCTGCCGCTCCGCTTCACTGTGCCAGGCCCGGTCCATCAGGCTCCAGGGCCACCAGGCCCAGGGGGCGGTCTGCACATCAAGAGCAAGCTCGGCCACGGCGGCCTCGAACGCCGTTTCGGCATCGCCCGACAGACCGACCAGACGCCCGCCCATCGTGCCGTCGGCCTCTTCGATCACGCTGGCATAGACCAACCGCGCACCGGTCCGGTTCGCCAGACGGGGAATGCCCGAGGGTAAGTGCAGTTGGCCGCCCAGGAATGGATAGCTCGGCAACTCACCTATGGAGGGGCCTTCGTAGGCATCCATGAGCACGATCCATGTTTCGCCCTGACGCAGCCCTTCAAGCATCGGGCGCAGATTGTCCCCGACACTGAGCCATGCGCCACCGATACAGCCCAACAGGCCCGCAACTTTGTTCGATAAAAACGCACGGCGCCGCGGCGATAGCGCAGGATTGGCCGAATCGATGCGCATGGTGAGCATGCTCATGCGGTAGCCCAACAGCCCCAGCTGAGCCAGCAGGAGGATGAAGCGCCCGTAATGCGCCATGACCAGGATGACGCCTTGGCCTTCCTCCCGCGCGCTGTCCAGCGCGTCAAGCCCCTCGATGCGCGGCAATTCCATCTTGCGCCCTCCCTGAGCCAGGGCGGGCAGATGGCAGGCGTCGAGTTGCTCATGGGCGAAAAGCACCAGATGTCGATGCCGCCACTGCGCCTCTTCACGCGAACCCGGCGCCGGCGCCCGATCGGGCAACATACGCCGCGCGCCATGTAGAAAGGCATTGGCTATCCCGGCGCGCTCTGCCGGCCCCCACACACCCACACGCCCGGCCAGCGGGTAGGCCAGCGCATCGGGAAGGCGGGCCAGGAGTGGATAGGCCAGCCCCAGACGCCAGAATTCGGGATCACGCGCCATGCCCGTTTTCGCTCTCCCAGACATGCGGCAGATAGACTAGGCCAAACTCACGGCGGCGCTGGTGAATGCGGAACGCCCGAATCCCCTCGGCGGCATCGAGCACTTGCAGGCCGGTATCGTCAAGCACATAGATACTGAGCCGGTAATCGCCCGACAGCAGGGGCAGCTCGGGGAAACGGACGCTCACCCGATGCGGCCCCAGGCCCATCAGGGGCTGGTCGGGCCGCGGAAAGTGCGTGCTGCTGCCGAATACGTTTTCGTGATCGTTGCGGGTGATGGCAAAGCCGACGTGGAAGGGCCGCTGCGCCTCGAAGCTTTCCACGTCGATGACCAGACGCACCGTCTGGAAGGCGTCGATGAAGGCCGGGTTGATGCCGTCTCCGGTTTCCAGCCGAACATCCACCAGGCGGACGGGGGACAGACTGCCTGCGTCGCGCCGGGGCGCAGCATCCAGCGAGGGGGCTTGCGGCTCGACGGCGTCTTTTGCGCGCTCATAGGCTTCAAAGGCCGTGACCACGTGTTCGGTGTCACCGACTTCCCGCACGCGCCCCCCGTCAATCCAGGCGGCACGGCTGCACAAGCTGCGTACCTGATACAGGTTATGCGAACAGAAGAGCACGGTCTTTCCCGCCTCACGGAAGCGCATGATGCGATCCAGGCTTTTTTTCTGAAAATGCAGATCACCCACCGAAAGCGCTTCGTCGATGACCAGGATATCCGGATCAACCGCCGTGGCGGCGGCAAAAGCCAGGCGCATGAACATCCCGGAGGAGTAGGTCTTGACCGGGCGACGCAGGACCTCTTCGCTCAACTCGGCGAATTCGGCCACACCCGCGTAATAGGTGGCCATGTCGGCCGCCAGCACGCCGTTCATCGCCCCCATGAGCATGACGTTGTCTCGCCCGGTTTCCTCCGGATGAAATCCGGCGCCCAGCTCCAGCAAGGCGGCCACACGTCCATGCACACTCAGCTCACCCTCGGTGGCGCGCAGCGTGCCGGCCACGAGCTTGAGCAAGGTGCTCTTTCCCGCACCGTTCTCACCCACCAGACCGAAAGTTTCGCCCGGACGGATGTCCAGGCTGACATCACGCAAAGCCCAGTGCGTACGGTGTACTGGACGGCGGGTGAGCGCTTCGCGCAGCCGATCCAGCGGACGCTCGTAAACCCGATAGCCTTTACCCACGCCCTCCAGCCGGATGACGGGCGCCTCGAAGGGCCGATTCACAGGGCTTCCCCCAGTGTGGGTTTGAGCACCCGGAACAGGGCATAGCCGCCTGCGCCCAGCAGCAGGGTCCACAGGCCCAGCGCTACGAGCACGCTGCTATCCAGCGGCAAACCCAGCAGGGCGGCCTGCCAGCTCATAATCAGGCAAGCGAAGGGGTTGAACAGAAAAAGAAAGCGGTATTCCTCCGCCACCATGCTCAGGGGGTAGAGGATAGGCGTGGCGTAAAACAGGAACTGCAGTACCAGAGGCACGGCATGCACGAGGTCGCGCACATGCACGGCAAGAATGGACAGCGCCATCCCCAGGCCCAGCGTGAAAAGCAACTGGACGGCAAGCATCAGGGGAAACCACAGCCATGTCGTCACCTGCAGCAAATCCGCCCAGGCCAGCAGGATGAAATAGAGCACGCTGCCGAACAGCTGGGGCAGCAAGCCTGCCACGACCGCCGTTCCTGGCAGGATGCCCACGGTGAAGACCTGCTTTTGAAGAAACTGTTCGTGGGCGACCAGCGCGTTGGTCGCCCGACTCAAGCCTTCGGAAAGCGCGAGCCAGGGCAGGATGCCGGCGAGCAGGTAGTAGAAATACCCCTGCTCGCGTGCAAGCTCCGGCACGCGCACCTGAAAGACAAAAGCGAACAGCACGTAGAAAAGCACGATGGTCAGCACAGGCCCCAGGACGGCCCACAGCAGGCCCATGCTCGACCCGGCATAGCGCGATTTGACGTCGCGCTTCAACCAGAGCAGGAAAAGCTGGGCATTGGCACGCGATATCGCGCTCAATCATTGACCCCCAGGGACATGCCATGCAGGCCGCGCATGCGCGACTTCAGCTCGGCGCTCACATCGCGCAGCTGGTTGTCGTCGGACAGGGCACGCGGGGTAATCATGACCAGCAGCTCGGTACGGGTCGAGCTGTCGGTCGTGGTGCCGAACAGGCTGCCCAAGACTGGAATCTGATACAGACCGGGTACGCCCCCCTGGCTCTGCGTCTTGTTGTCGCGAATCAAGCCCCCCAGCACCACGCTCTCACCGGAACGCACCGCAACGCGGCTGCGAATCTGGCGGGTCATGAAGTTGCGCTGCCCGGTGGCCACTTCGATCTCGCCGACATCGGTCACGGCCTGTACGATGTTCATGTTGATCAAACCACCGGCATTGACCGAAGGCGTGACCGACAGCATCACACCGGTGTCCTTGTAGGTGATACTTTCGGTAGTGCCAACGGTGGTCTGGGTCGTGCTGTTCTTGATCGGCTGCTGATCGCCGACATGAATGCTTGCCGTGTTGTTGTCCAGCACCAGGATGGAGGGATTGGACAGCACCTTGAGCAGGGAGTCTTCTGCCAGGGCATTGAGTGTGGCCCGGATCTCGCCCGCCGGGTTGGAAATCGTGTAAGAGAACCCTGGCTGTTTCGCGCCAATGGTGCCTTCCTTGTTCATATTGAGTAGGGGAGAACCGGTGAACCCACTGCCGATCCCGTT
>JAQVHL010000089.1 GCA_028696185.1 Halothiobacillaceae bacterium | reverse complement strand
CCAAGGGGGCTTCTCTTGCCCACTTTTGTCCAACAAGCCTTCTTTTTGTAAACACCCTCTTACTGGCTGATTTGCTTGAGGCGGTAGAGCGCCTCCAGGGCCGCGCGTGGGCTCAGGCTGTCCGGATCGATCGCGTCCAGTGCGTCCAGCAGCGCCTCGCCGCGCGGGTCGCAAGCGGGCGGGGGCGGCGCGGCAGGGGCGAAGAGATCCAGCTGCGCGCTGGCGGGGCGGCCCTGGTTTTCCAGTTCGTCGAGCTTGCGCCGCGCGCGGTGGATCACCCGGCGCGGCACGCCCGCGAGCTGGGCCACCGCCAGCCCGTAGCTCTGATTGGCGGGCCCGTCCTTGACCGCGTGCATGAAGACCAGCCGGTCGCCGTGCTCGATGGCGTCCAGATGGACGTTCGCCACGCTGGGCAATTGTTCCGGCAGGGCGGTCAGCTCGAAGTAATGCGTGGCAAACAGGGTGAAGGCGCGGTTGCGCGCGGCCAGGTGTTCCGCGCAGGCCCAGGCGAGGGCGAGTCCGTCGAAGGTGCTGGTGCCACGGCCGATTTCATCCATCAGAACCAGGCTCGCGGGCGTGGCGTTGTTGAGGATGTTGGCCGCCTCGGTCATTTCCACCATGAAGGTGGAGCGGCCGGAGGCCAGATCGTCCGAGGCGCCAATGCGGGTGAAGATGCGGTCGAACGGACCGACCACGGCCGATTGCGCGGGAACATGGCTGCCGATGTGTGCGAGCAGGACGATGAGCGCGGTCTGGCGCATGTAGGTGGATTTGCCGCCCATATTGGGGCCGGTGATGACCCGCATGCGCTGTTCTTCGTCCAGATGCAGATCGTTGGGTGTGAACGGGCCGTCCAGGGTGGCTTCCACAACCGGGTGGCGGCCGCCTTCGATATGCAGGCCGGGGAGTGGGGAAAGCTCGGGGCGGCACCAGTTCAGGGCTTGGGCCCGTTCGGCCAGGGCGGCGAGCACGTCGAGTTCGGCCAGCGCGGCGGCGAGGCGTCCCAGTGGGAGATGATATTCACCCAGGGCGTCGAGCAACTCCTCGTACAGGGCTTTTTCGCGGGACAGGGCGCGTTCGCGGGCGGAGAGCACCTTGTCCTCGAAGCTCTTGAGCTCGGGCGTGACATAACGTTCGGCGCCTTTGAGCGTTTGGCGCCGGATGTAGTCGGCGGGCGCGCGTTCGGCCTGGGCGCGGGTCAGCTCGATGTAATAGCCATGCACCCGGTTGTAGGCGACCTTGAGGGTGGCAATGCCGGTGCGTTCACGCTCGCGTGTTTCCAGATCGATCAGGAACTGGTCGGCGTTCTGGCTCAGTGCGCGCAGGGTATCGAGCTCGCTGTCGTAGCCTTCGGCAATCACCCCGCCGTCGCGTATGACCTGGGGCGGGTTTTCTACCAGGGCGCGGGTGAGGCGCTCCAGCACCTCGGGGGGCGCGTCCAGGGCGTGCTGCAGGCGGGCGGGCAGGCTGTCTTCGACGGCTATCGGGGCGAGCGCCTCGCGCAGGGCGGGCAGGCGGGCGAGCCCCCCGCGCAGGGTGGTCAGATCGCGCGGGCGGGCGGACTGGAGAGCGATACGGCTCAGAATGCGCTCGATGTCACCAAAACCCTGTAGCAGCGCTTGCAGGGCCGCATGGGTCTGCGTGTCGATCAACAGGCCGATGGCCAGCTGTCGCGCACCGAGCACGGTCCGGTCGCGCAGGGGGCGGTGCAGCCAGCGACGCAGCAGGCGTCCGCCCATCGGTGTGCGCGTGGTATCGAGCACACCGAGCAGGGTATGCCGCGTTTCGCCGGAAAAGGCGCTGTCCAGCTCCAGGTTGCGCCGGGTGGCGGCGTCGAGTATCAGCCCGTCCTCGCGTCGCTCCACGCACAGGCCGGTCAGGTGCGGCAGCCGGGCGCGCTGGGTGTCGCGCACATAATGCAGCAGACAGCCGGCCGCGCCGATGGCCAGCGGCAGGTCGTCCACGCCAAACCCGGCCAGGTCGCGCACGCCGAACTGGCGCACCAGGGTTTCGCGCGCGCTGTCGGCATCGAAATGCCAGACGGGGCGGGGGCGGGCGCCCTGCCGGGCGTGCAGGGCCTCGGGGAGGTGGCCGGCGCCGTTCCCGCTTTCCGGGTGCAGCAGTTCGGCCGGTTGCAGGCGTTCGATCTCGCCCAGCAGCGCTTCATCGTCGCGCGCTTCCAGTACGACGAAGCGTCCGGTGGACAGCTCCACTGCGGCGATGCCATAACGCCCCTGTCCCGGCAGTACGGCTGCCAGCAGGTTCTCGCGCCGATCCTCCAGCAGCGCCTCGTCGGTGAGCGTGCCAGGCGTGACGATGCGCACTACCTTGCGTTCTACCGGCCCCTTGCTGGTGGCTGGATCGCCAATCTGTTCGCAGATCGCCACGGACTCGCCTTGACGCACCAGCCGCGCGAGATACCCTTCCGCCGCATGGAAGGGCACGCCCGCCATGGGTATCGGCTGACCGGCGGTCTGCCCCCGGTGGGTCAGGGTCAGGTCGAGCAGCTGTGCCGCGCGGCGCGCATCGTCGAAGAACAGCTCGTAGAAATCCCCCATGCGATAAAACAGCAGGGTGTCTGGAAAATCCGCCTTGATGCTCAGGTACTGACGCATCATTGGGGTGTGGTTTGAGAAATCCTGGGGCTCGGTCACGGGGCTTTGCTGGTCTGGTTACGGGGCGGCACTTGCGTGCAGGCATGATCCTATCACGCAGAGTGAACGGTGGCAGTTGCTACAATTTACCCAGGTCCTGATAAGGCGGAGCTTGCGATGAACACGATGGATACCTTGTTGATGCACCAGTCGGTCCGGGTAGGGGAGGCTCTGTTGTCTGCCGGCCGGGTGCTGGCAACGGCCGAGTCGTGTACCGGCGGCTGGATAGCCAAGCTGGTGACCGATGTGCCGGGCAGTTCGGAATGGTTTGATCGTGGTTTTATCACCTACAGCAATGCGGCGAAGTGCGACATGCTGGGGGTGTCCGAGGCGAGTTTGCGTGCGCAGGGCGCGGTCAGCGAGCCCGTGGTGCGCGAGATGGCGGAGGGCGGGCTGGCCCGTTCGCGTGCCGATTTGTGCGTGGCTGTTAGTGGCATTGCCGGGCCGGGCGGCGGGAGTGCGGAAAAGCCGGTGGGGCTGGTGTGGGTGGCCTGGGCTGGGTTGGGCCGCACCGAGGCACGCCGGTTTGTTTTTGAGGGCACGCGGGAAAAAGTGCGGCGTCAGGCGGTGGAGGCGGCGCTGGACGGGGTGCTGGAGCGGCTGCGGGTCCAGGGCGGGGGCTGAGCGCCGTGCCGCGTCTGTTCTATGCGCTATGGCCGGATCCGGTGACGCGCGCCGCACTGGCAGAGCGCATTCCCGAAGACGGCGGCGGGCATGCCGTGCCGCCGGAAAACCTGCATCTGACCCTGGCCTTCCTGGGCGTCTGCGAGGCCGGACAGGTGGAGGCACTGCGCGCCCTGGGGGAGGGGATCGTTTCACCGTCCTTTGATCTTCCGCTGGGTGAGTACGGCTGGTTCGAGCGCGCGGGCGCCCTGTGGCTGGGGGCCGATCCGCTGCCGGCGCCCCTGACGGTCCTGCAGGCGCGGCTTGCGCGGGGGCTGGCCTCGCTGGGGTGGACGATCCCGGAGCCGTTCGTGCCGCATGTGACCCTGCGGCGTGGCGTGCGCAAGGGGTGCGGCGTTCTGCCCCCCCGTCCTTTGTGCTGGCCGGTTCGCCAATGGGGGCTCTTCGAAAGCGTGGGTAGCGCACAGGGCGTGCGCTATCGACCGCTGGCCTTGTGGGCGCTGCCACCTGCCGGGCCGCATGGGTTGCCGCGACTGGATGAGTTCACGCTGTGGGAGTCCCTGGCGCCTTTGCCGGTGGCCTTGGTCATGGTCGGTGGCGTGCATTGCGGCGCATGTGCCGTGCTGGCCCGCGTGCTGGAGGCGCTGTCCTCGCACAAAGGCTGGCCGGTGTTCGAGGTGGATGCCAACGAAGCGGGGGCGCTGGTGCGCGAATGGGGTGTTTTTCACCTGCCTGCGCTGTATCTTTTCGTTAACGGCGTCCATCAGGCCGTATTGGATTGCGAGGCCCGCGAGCCTTCGATCATCGCCGCCGTGGAGGCTGCCCTTTTACATCCCGCAGAGGAAGCGCCCTGATGATGAACCTGACCGTCGATCCCAAAACCGGCTGCCTGTCCGGCATCCGTTTTGCGCCTTCGCCGAATTGCGACCAGCGCCCGCCGGACACTCCGATCGAGCTGGTGGTCATCCATGGCATCAGCCTGCCGCCGGGAGAGTACGGCGGGCCGTATATCGAAGATCTGTTCCTCAATCGCCTGGACCCGTCCGCCCATCCGTACTTCAAGGACATCGCGGATCTGCGCGTGTCCGCGCATCTGCTGATCCGCCGTGACGGAAGCATGGTGCAGTTCGTGCCTTTTCCCTGGCGGGCCTGGCACGCGGGGGAGTCGCGTTACGAAGGGCGGCCCTACTGCAATGATTTTTCCATCGGTATCGAGCTCGAAGGGGTGGATACCAGCCGCTACAGCAGCGTGCAATACGATGTGCTTGGCGCCGTCCTGCACGCCTTGGTCGAGGCCTATCCCTCGCTGCGCGCCGTGCGTGGACATGCGCAGATTGCACCGGGGCGCAAGACCGATCCGGGGCCGGCCTTTGACTGGGGCCGGCTGGCTTCCCGAACCCCGGAGGGGCTGAGTCTCGGATAGCTGTTTCGGGCGAGGGCGCTTGCCTGCTTGCGCTGATGCCGGGCCTGGGCTGTGTGTGGGTTTTGTCTACACCCTCTGGGATTGCGGCAGATACTGTGCGGCGTAGCGTGGCCCGATATCGGCGCGGAGGAAGACCTCGAACAGATCCGGATCGATATGGCCTTCGTCGCGCATGGAAGCCAGCACCTTCAGTGCCTGCGACACGCTCATGGGTTTCTTGTAGGGGCGGTCGCAGGCGGTCAGCGCTTCGAAGATATCCGCAATGCCCATCATGCGTGCCTGCCAGCTCATTTGCTCGCGCGTCAGCCCCTTCGGATAGCCCTTGCCGTCCATGCGCTCGTGATGGCCTCCGGCGTATTCGGTGACATTCCTTAAGTGGCGCGGCCAGGGCAGGGCTTCGAGCATGCGGAGGGTGGTGACGATGTGATCGTTGATGATCTTGCGCTCTGTCGCTGTCAGCGTCCCGCCACGGATGCTCAGGTTTTCCAGCTCGTCGGCATTGAGGAAGGGGTGCTCCACCCCGTCGCCGTCGCGCCAGCGGTAGCGTTCGGCAATCGCCTGCACGCGGGCGATATCCTCGTCCTGCATGCGTTCCGCACCGATGTTGATCCGGCGCAGGAAGGCCTGATCCTCGGTGAGGGACGCGGCCCGTGCCGCGTAATCCTCGCGCGCCTGACGGGCATCCTCGCCTTCGGCAATACGCCGCCACTGAGTCGCTTCCGCCTGGGCGCGCAGCAGCTCGAAACGGGTGTCGATCAGCGCGATGCGGTCGAACAGGGTTTCCAGCTTGGTGGCCTTGTCCACCACATGCACAGGCGTGGTGATCTTCCCGCAATCGTGCAGCAGGGCGGCAATTTTCAGCTCGTAGAAATCCTTTTCGGTCAGGTGCAGCGCAGCGAGAGGGCCTTCGGTTTCCCGGTCGGCCGCCTCGGCCAGCATCATGGTCAGGATGGGAACACGCTGACAATGCCCGCTGGTGTAGGGGGATTTGGTGTCGATGGCGATGTTGATGACCTTGATGAAGGCCTCAAACAGCGCTTCGAGCTGATCGATGAGCAGGCGGTTGGTCAGGGCCACGGCGGCCTGCGAGGCCAGGGATTCCGCCAGGCTTTGATCGGTCTGCGAAAAGCTCCCGACCACGCCGGTTGCCGGATCGACGGCATTGATGAGCTGCAGGACGGCAATCACCACCCCTTCGTGGTTTTTCATCGGCACCGTCAGAAAGGAGCGGGAGCGGTAGCCGGTACGCGCATCGAAGGCGCGGGTGCCGGAAAAATCGTAGCCTTGTGCCTCGTAAGCATCGGCAATATTGACGGTCTTGCCGGACAGTGCGGCATGGACGGCGACCATGCTGTTGTTGGGATGTCCGTCGGCGCCGCGCAGGGGAAGCGGCTGAAAGCTCTCCGGCAGAGGGCGTGCGCTGCCCCCGCCAAAGGCAATGTCCAGCGTGTCGTTACGCACGATGACGAACTCCAGCCGGTCGGCGGCTTCGTTCATGCGGTACAAGGTACCGCCGTCCGCGCGGGTGATGGTTTTGGCGGCCCGCAGGATTTTCTCCAGCAGGCGGTCGATAGGGTGCTCGGTGGACAGCGAGGCGCCGATGTCGTTGAGCTGCTCCAGACGCTGAAAAAGATCACCGGACAGGTCCATGCGTGTGTCCTCCTCTAATTTGAAGCGTGTCGAAAAGCGACTTTCAACGCTTTTTCATATCTCGATGAGCTGCCCCGAGTGCAGGAAGCGCGGTGAAAACGCGCGGCCCATGGCGTCGATCTCCTCCACGATGGCCGTCATCTGCCCCGGCTTCATGTGCGTGATGTAGAGGGGAATGTCCCGGCGTGGAAACGCCCTCATCGCCCCGGCCAGGGTGCGCGGCGTGAAATGGCCGGCCGCCTGCGCAAGGCTGGCGCTTTGTTCCGGCAAGGCGCATTCCACGATGATCGCGTGCAGATCGTCCAGCGCCGTCAATGCGTCCCAGAAGGCAGGGCATGCTCCAGTATCGCCGGAAAAAGCCACGCTGCCACGGGCAGAACGCATCAGATACCCCACGGCGGGCACCGTGTGACAGGCCGGCAGCGGCTGGACGGACCGCCCCTCACCGAGATCGACGGCCGCGCCGGTGGGCAGGGGGACCAGCTGCAGGTAGGGCGAGTCGCACGTTGGAATGCGGCTGAAGTTCGGCCAGATGATCCCATTGAAAATATGCTGACGCAGGGCATCGAGTGTGGCCGGCAGCGCATGTACACGCAAGGGGCGGGTACGTCGATCACCCACGGTATCGACCAGCAGGGGCAATGCGGCGATATGGTCGAGATGGGCGTGGGTCAGAAACACCTCATCAATGCGCGCCAGCGCCTCCACCCCCAGCGTGGTCACCCCGGTCCCCGCATCGATGAGCACATCCTCGTCAAGCAGGAACGCGGTGGTATGCACCTCGTGCCCACCGATGCCGCCATGACAGCCCAGAACCCTCAACTTCATGCCGGAACGGCCTCGTGTTTCTGTGTATGCGTCCTGCCGAGCATAATACCCGCAAGAGGGCGGCCGGAGGATGACTGAACAAGGCATTGGGCCCCGCCCGCGTAGAGCCCGTAAGGGCGAAGTCGACAAACGGTGAGGGTACACCGGATGAACGAGCAATCACGCAAAATATGGAAAACACAGGAAGGCGCGAGCCTGCTGAAAGCAATGTTCGGGCAAAAGCCCATGGACGGGAAGGATGCGCAAACCCTGGCGATGTTGAAGCAGGCCGACCCGCCGACGATCAAGCCCA
>JAQVHL010000027.1 GCA_028696185.1 Halothiobacillaceae bacterium | reverse complement strand
ACTCCTGCACGTTCACCCAAAGCGGCGCCCCGGGCGCGTCATCACGGTACAAATCCACCGCCACCGCGTACTCGGGCATGTCCGCATCGTACAAGCGGTAACAGAAGACGCCCTCACGCGCTGCCCAACGCCCCAGCACGCGCCGGTTCTTGCGCAGCCGGTTGGCCAGCGCCTGTGCGCCATCGGTCTGCGCCAGTTCCTGGCGCCGCGCCGTCTCCAGCATGCGGCGCGCCTTCGTGGCCGGCGTGGAAGGCAGACGCAGCGCCGTATCTTCCAGGGCGATACGCAGCAACAATACGTCCAGCGGACCGTTCTGGAAGGCGTGCACACGATGCGCGCGCAGCCCCAGGGCATGTCCGCACGCCTCATCCGGCGCCAGCACCCCGGCTTCCCAACCGGAAAAGCGCGACACCAGGGACTGCCCCAGACGTTGATACTGTGCCAATACCGCCTCGCGTCCCGGCGCATCGCGCGCCTCCAGACGCTCACCGTAGGGCGGATTGACGACGATCAAGCCCCGCTCCACCCCACGCAGGAGTTCCGGACGTTGCGCTGACTCAACCTCCCCCTGCTCAAACACCAGGACATCCGCCAGACCGGCACGCCGGGCATTTTCCCGCGCGGTGCGCAACACCGCCTCGGAAATATCGCAACCCACGATCAAGGGAATGCGCTCGCGTCCGATAACGGCGCGTTCACGCGCCTCATCCAGCAGGCGCGCCCACAGCGCGGCATCATGTCCACGCCAGACTGGGGCACCAAACTCCGGACGCAGCAGTCCCGGCGCGATATCGCCCGCCATCATCGCCGCCTCGATGGGCAAGGTGCCCGAGCCGCACATCGGATCATGAAACGCCTCCCCCTGCGCAGCGCGCCGGGGCCAGCCGCAACGCCACAACAAGGCAGCGGCCAGCGTTTCACGCAACGGAGCCGGCCCGCTTTCCAGACGGTAACCGCGTCGATGCAGCCCCTCGCCGGACAGATCAAGCCCCAGGCGCAAGCGATCACCATGCAGATGGGCGTGGATGCGAATACCGGGGCGATGGGCATCCACGTCCGGGCGCCGCCCCTCACGCGCGGTAAAAACATCCACCACGGCATCCTTGATGCGCAGGGCGCCATAATGCGTGTGACGCACCGCATCATTGCCACCGGTAAAATCCACGGCAAAGGTGTCGTCCACACCGAAAAGCGCGGCCCAGTCGAGGCTCCGTGCCACACGGTAGAGCGCATCCCCGTCGGCCGCCTGGGTGTCCAGCAGCATCAGAATGACCCGATGCGCCATGCGCGATCCGATCAGGATGCGATAGACCGTTTCAAGATCGGCATCGCACTCGACCCCGCCTGGCCGCTCACGCACCGGAATCTGACCCAGTTCGCGCAGCTCCTCGGCCAGCGGCCCCACCAGGGAGCGACCGGTGGAAATAAAAAGGGCCTGGGGTTTATGCGCTGAATTCATCACAATTATTTATCACCAAACGAAAAGCCATAAGAATAAACCGAAGCCGCACACGCGTTCACGGCAGACAAATACCGCACATCCGCCGCGAAACCGCATTGGAACAAGGGATCGCGCCCGTCTGGGATGATCCTGTGCCCGGTTGCCCGGCGCAAGAAAATTCCTGCGGTTTTGCTTTGCCCCGCACGATAAACGTAGTAATGTGGGCTTGTCGACGCAACAAAGCGTAGACACCAGTTCTCGATTCCCGTGCTATGGATTGAGCGCTGTAGAGTTTCCCATAGCACATGTGTTCGAGTTTGCGTTTTATGATGAATATCTACGTTGGCAACCTGCCCTACCAGCTTTCCGAAGACGAACTGCGCGATACCTTCGCCGAATTCGGTGAAGTCGCTTCCGCAAAGATCGTCAAGGATCCCGAAACGGGCCTTTCCAAGGGCTTCGGTTTCGTCCGCATGTCGGAAAAGGAACAGGGCGAGGAAGCCATCAAGTCGCTCGACGGTCAGCCGTTCAAGGGTCGTCCGCTGCGCGTAAACGAGGCCCGTCCGCGCGAAGACCGTCCGGATCGTGGTAGCGCCCCGCGTGGTCCCTACCAGCGTCCGGCCCGCGGCCCGCGCGCCTGAGCCTCGCGACTTGTGAAGGGGCGCCCTGCCCCTTCGCGCCAGCCTGATTCTTCAGGCTGCACTTTTCCGGTCGGGCAGTACATACGTATAAAGCGTATGTCTGCCCGAAGGCGTTTCCTGCCCTGCCACACCCGGCACCTCAAATCCCAGACTTGCCAGCACGCTTCCGGGACGCATCTGCGTCAGCGCCTTGCGCCATAAACCTGCCATCGGCTGCGGCGATAAAAAGCAAAACACCAGATCGTATTCCCCCAGGGGCTCCGCCCACAGGTCACGTCGAGCCACACGCACGTTGGGCAGACGCCCAAGACGCCAGCGGGCAATCCAATACGGCAACCAGGCCGTTTCCACCCCGATGAACTCCCGCTGTGGATGCCGCTCCGCCAGCCAGACAAGCATCCCACCCAGCCCACAGCCCAGATCGACCACCCGCCGCGCATCATGCGTCTGGATGAGCTGCTCCACGTTTGCCCAGGCACTCGGGCCGGAAAGATACAGTGGCACACGCCCCAGCAGGGCATTGGGCGCCAGCAACCAGAGGGCGAGAAAACCCAGCAGGTAGACCCAGGATGGCCATTGCGCCAGCCAGAGCAAAAAAAGAGCGGGGGCAAACAAGGCTTGCAAAGGCAGCCACCAGCGTGGCAAACGCCCCAGCGAAAGAAGAACACTCAACACGGACACGGCAAGCACAAAGCCCCAGGGGGTAAGCTGCCAGGACGCGGACCATGCGCCTGAACGCTGAAGCGCCAGACTCAGACCCAGCAGGAACGACACGACAATAAACTGAATAGCCAAGGCCCGCCAGAGCGGCGCCCCGTTCCGCGTGGGTGGGGCAGCCCCGATGGAGGTCACGGTCGGGCCGGCGTGGACGGGACCGGCGGGGCAAGCTCGCTACCGGCAGGCGCCTGTCCCTCCCCGAGCTTCACGCTGGGCAAATTATCGAGCAGGGTTTCTTCTTCTGCCTGCTTGTTCATCACGATGATGGCGATGCGTCGATTGATCGGATTGAACGGATCCTGACGATCATAGGGGAGCGAATCGGACACGCCTGCCACCCGCAAAACCTTGCGCTCCTCCAGTCCCCCGGACACCAGGGCGCGACGTGCGGCATTGGCGCGTTCGGAGGACAGCTCCCAGTTGGTACGATCACCGCTCTGGAAGGGCCGCGAATCCGTATGGCCGAGCATGGTGATGCGGTTGGGCAGCTCGTTGATGACCGGTGCCAGCTGGGTAAGAATCTGCCGGGCGTAGGGTTCGATATCGCTGCTGCCCAGACGGAACATCGGACGCTTGGCTTCATCGACAATCTGGATGCGCAAGCCCTCGCGGGTGATTTCCAGCTTGAGCTGTTTTTCGAATTCCTTGAGCGAGGGCGTTTTCTGGATCATGTCCTCGATCTTTTTCTTCAGTTCCTCGATGCGCTTGGCATCTTCTTCCATGAGCTTGCGTTTGGCTTCGTCCTTGTCCATCAGCATCTTGGGCGTCTTGATGTCGTCGCTCTTGTGCACCTGCCCGGTGGATTTGGTCAGATCGTCTCCCCCGCCGTCGATCAAGCTGGAGGACATGCCCACACTCTTGCCTCCCTCCAGCGAGACCTGCGTGGGATTCTGGAAATACGAAGCGATGCCCGCGAGGGTTTCCTTGCTGACCGAACCCAGCAGCCACATCAGCAGGAAGAACGCCATCATCGCCGTCACGAAGTCAGCATAGGCCAGCTTCCACGCCCCCCCGTGAAAGCCGTGCCCGCCCTTCTTGATCTTCTTGATGACGATGGCCTGGTTTTGATTCCCCTGCATGATGCTGTCCCCAAAGCGCGCGGTTTATTTGCGCTTCTTGATGTGGTCCTCCAGTTCTTTGAAGTCCGGACGCTCGGTAGAGAACAGCACCTTGCGCCCGAATTCCACGGACACCTGGGGCGGATACCCGTTCATGAAAGCGATCAAGGACACCTTGACGCTCTGGTAGTACTTGGTGGACTCATCAAGTTTGACCTGCAGGATACCGGCAATCGGCCCGACAAACCCGTAGGAGAGCAGAATACCGAGGAAGGTTCCCACCAGCGCCGCAGCGATGAGCTTGCCCAACTCTTCCGGCGGGAGGGTGACCGACTCCATGGTATGCACGACGCCCATCACCGCCGCGATAATACCGAAGGCCGGCAAGCCATCGGCAAAACGGCTGATCGCCGTGATCGGGACTTCACCTTCGTGGTGATGGGTTTCGATCTCAATGTCCATCAGGTTGTCGATCTGGTGTACATCCAGCGTACTGCTCACCATCAGGCGCAGATAGTCGGAAATGAACTCCACCGCGTGATGGTCCCCAAGAACCGTGGGCGCCGCCTTGAAGATTTCGCTGTTGTGCGGCTCCTCGATATCGGCCTCGATGGCCATCAGCCCGTCCTTGCGTGCGCGGGTAAAGATGTTGTAAAGCAGTCCCAGGGTTTCCATGTACAGGGCCTTGTTGTA
This sequence comes from Halothiobacillaceae bacterium, assembly GCA_028696185.1. Taxonomy (GTDB): domain Bacteria; phylum Pseudomonadota; class Gammaproteobacteria; order Halothiobacillales; family Halothiobacillaceae; genus JAQVHL01. The sequence goes on along the minus strand of JAQVHL010000027.1, from coordinate 28,753 downwards.
CTTGGAGCCTTTCATGGCCTGCCCAAAGGCGCCGAGGGTGGCCTTGATGGTTTTGGGGGAGTTGGCGATCAAAAATCCGCCCGTCGCCGCACCAAAGATGATAATCACCTCGACCGGTTGCCATAGCACGACGACGTGACCGCCAGCCATGATGAAACCGCCAATGATGGCCGCCGTCACGAGTACCCAACCGATGATGACCAGCATATGCCTGTCCCGCTTTCAGATTCGATGGCAGGTTAACGCCTGTTGGGCGAATTCTGCCAGTATTTGCTTCATGGCGTCCATGCCGGGCCAACGCGTACAAGCCCCAGGCATTCAATCCTGAGCCAGAGCGCGTCCCACGATTTCCTGCACGTCGCGGGACAGATCGGGCTTGGCCTGCAGGCTCTCCAGTGCCTCGCGCATCAGACCTCGACGGCCCGCATCGTAATGCCGCCAGCGATTGAACGCACCGGCCAGACGGGCCGCAATCTGCGGATTGGCACCGTCCAGATCAAAAATCTCATCGCGCAACAGCGTATATCCCGCACCGTCGACCCGATGGAAGGCCAGCGGGTTGGCGCGGGCAAAGGCGCCGATCAGTGCGCGCACCTTGTTCGGATTACGCCGGTCGAAAGCCGGATGCGTCGTTAGCTCGCGTACCCGCTCCAGTGTATCCACACACGGTCGGGTAGCCTGCAGGGTGAACCACTTATCCATCACCAGCGCTTCGCCACGCCAACGCGCCTCGAAAACCGCCAGCGCTTCCTCACGCTGCGGTGCATCGCTATGCGCAAGCGCACCGAGCGCCGTCATGCTGTCGGTCATGTTGTCCGCCGCCTGGAACTGCTCGTAGGCCAACGCGGCATAGGCCGGATTGTCCAAAGCCAGCAGATAGCCCAGGCACACTCCGCGCAAGCGACGCAGCCCCACGTCACGACCGCTTGGTGTATAAGCGCCTTCAGGACAGCTCTGTGCATAGACCAGTTGCAGGGCGGCTTCCCATTCGCGGGCCAGGGCCACGCGCAAGGCTTCCCGCGCCTCATGCACCGCCTCGACCGGCACTTCATCGAGCTGTTCGGCAATATACCCCTCACTGGGCAGCGTCAGCGCCTCGGCGACAAACATCGGGTCATCGGCATGGTCGTGCAGCAAGGCGCCAAAGGCGCGCGACAGCGCCGGATCGAGCTCAACCGACCCGCCGTCGATCCGTGTTTCCACCGCCTTGAGCAATTCGCGCAGCATCAGTCGTTGCCCGGCATCCCAGCGGTTGAACAGATCGGTATCCCGCGCCATCAGCAGCGCCAGCTCATCGGCACTGTAGGGATAGTCAAGCTTCACCGGCGCGCTGAAGCCGCGCAGCAGCGAAGGCAAAGGCTTGTCCTTCAAGCCGTCAAAATGAAACTCGCTGACCGCCTCAGTCAACTCCAGTACCCGCCCTTGCGCCGGCATGGCCTCCCCCAGATCCAGCGGACGCCCCTCGCGGTCGAACAGCGCCGTGGCCAGCGGGATATGAAAGGGCAACTTGACCGGCTGCCCCGGCGTCGGCGGCGTGGCCTGCTCAAAACGCAGGCTATAGCGTCCGCTTTTTTCATCGAATCGGTCGCTCACCGTCACCAAAGGCGTGCCGGCCTGGGCGTACCAGCGACGGAAAAGCGCCAAATCGCGGCCGGACACCGTTTCCATCGCCCCTACGAATTCCTCGATAGTCACCGCCTGCCCGTCATGACGCTCGAAATACAGATCGCAGCCTTGACGGAACAGCGGCCAGCCCAGCAGATGGCAGAGCATGCGCACCACTTCGGCGCCTTTGTTGTAGATGGTCGTCGTGTAGAAGTTATTGATTTCCTGATAACTTTGCGGCTGAACCGGATGCGCCATCGGCCCGGCGTCCTCAGGAAACTGATGCGTGCGCAACACATTGACATCCTGAATGCGCTTGACCGCCCGCGAGCCCATATCGGCGGAAAACTCCTGATCGCGGAAGACAGTGAAGCCCTCCTTGAGCGAAAGCTGGAACCAGTCGCGGCAGGTGACCCGGTTACCGGACCAGTTGTGAAAATACTCGTGGGCGATGACGCTCTCTATCCCTTCGTAATCCGCGTCGGTCGCCGTATCCTGCCGCGCGAGCACATAGCGCGAGTTGAAGATGTTAAGCCCCTTGTTCTCCATCGCCCCCATATTGAAGTCATCGACCGCCACGATCATGTAGATATCCAGATCGTACTCGCGGCCGTAGGTGGCTTCGTCCCAGGCCATGGCCTTCTTGAGCGAAGCCATGGCATGCGCGCATTTGTCGATATTGTGATGCTGAACATACACCTCAAGCCGCACTTCACGCCCCGAAGCGGTCACGAAACGATCCTCGATGCAGCCCAGATCGCCCGCCACCAGGGCAAACAGATAGGCCGGCTTGGGGAACGGATCCTCCCAGATGGCAAAATGCCGCCCATCGTCGAGCACCCCGCCCTCCACACGGTTGCCGTTGGCCAGAAGCACCGGATAACGCGCCCGGTCGGCAATCAGCTCGACACGGTAAATGCTCAGCACATCGGGACGGTCAAGGAAATAGGTGATGCGCCGGAAGCCTTCCGCCTCGCACTGCGTGCAGAAATTCCCGGAAGAACGGTACAGACCCGACAGCGTGGTATTGCTTTCCGGGTGGATGAGCGTCTCGATCTCCAGCACGCAGCGCTCGGGCAATCCCGGCAGATCAAGACCCGTTTCGTCCAGCCGGTAGGCCGCACTCGGCAACAACTCGCCGTCCAGCTTCAGGCTGACCAGCTCCAGCGCCTCGCCATCCAGCCGGAGCGCCGCACCCGGCACCTGGGTCTGCAGGAACAGGCGCGAGCGTACCCGCGTCCGCTGCTCCCCCAGTTCGAAACAAAGCTCGACCCGCTCGATGCGGTGGGTGGGCGGCGTGTAATCGGCAAGATGCACGGTACGGACGAGGTCAGTTTTCATGGCGACAGGACAATTGCATGACGAAAGTCAGGCAGTATACCCGTCTGCGCGCCCGATCCGGGCCTGAAACAGGATATTGAGAAAGGGCTTTCTGCCCTTATTCGACCCGCCTCGGCGTGGCGCCTGTCCATGACGGTCTTTAAAACATCAAGCACTTGAGGTGCCCGATGCATGCGCAAGCCTTCCCTGGCCTGCTTTCCCCGGCGGTTGCATACGCATTCAAGCGCCGGGGAAAGCATGCTGAAAACGCGCCAGAGACACCGGCATGCGGCATAATGCCCAGCCTTTTCCGCCCCCTCAAGGAGATGCCAAGCATGTGGTTCCGCAACCTCACCCTGCTGCGCCTGCCCAAGGACGTCCTGCCCGAAAGCGAGGAAATCACCGCCGCGCTCGACAGTCTCGCCTTCCGCCCCACCCTGCCCCAGGAACCGGCCAGCGAGGGTTTCGGTTCGGTGCTGGGGGGCGATATGCCGCGTCTGCACGTCACCGACGGCAACTTGCTCATCAGCCTGCGCCGCGAGGAACGCCTGCTGCCCAGCAGTGTGGTCAACGACATGCTGGCGGAAAAAATCGAACAGATCGAAACAGCGGAAAGCCGCAAGGTCGGCTCACGGGAAAAGCGCGGCCTGCGCGATGAAATCACCCTCACCCTGCTGCCACGCGCCTTTACCCGCCGCCAGCGCACCTGGGCCTACCTGGACCCGCGCGCGGGCTGGATGGTGATCGACACCGCCGCACCCAAGCGCGCCAGCGCCGTCACCGACGCCCTGCGCAAGGCCCTGGGCAGCCTGCCGGTACAGCCCCTGCGCGTGCAGGAAGCACCCACCGCCGTAATGACCCGCTGGCTGCTGGAAAGCCCGTCTCCAGCCTTCGTCCTCGACGAGAGCTGCGAGCTGCGCGAGCCGGAAGGCGGACAGGTCGTGGTACGCCGCCAGGGCCTGGAAGACGCCGAGCTGCGCTCGCTGGCCGAAGCCGGACGTCAGGTCACCCGACTGGCGCTGATCTGGCGCGACAAGGTTGAATTCACCCTTTGTGACGACCTGACGCTGCGCGGCGTGCGCTTCACCGACACCCTGACCGAAACTCTGGAAGCCGACGAGGACGATCCCGCCGCGCGACTGGACGCCGAATTCGCCCTCATGAGCCTGACCTTCCGTGAACTCTTCGACGAATTGATCGAAGCGCTGGGTGGCGAAGCGACGGCCTGATGCGAGCCTGAAACCGACTTGAAAAGAGCGGGGAGGATGGTCCCCCCGCTCTCTCCTGCTACACTTTCACGATTAACCGCATTGACCGAATCCGACGAGAGCGCGAATGAACCCGAACGATGCCAGCGAGCTTTCCACCCTGACCGCCATTTCCCCGGTAGACGGGCGCTATGGCGACAAAACCGTCGACCTGCGCCCGATCTTCAGCGAATACGGGCTGATCCGTCATCGTGTACTGGTCGAAGTACGCTGGTTGCAGGCCCTTGCCGCACAGACCGGAATCCCCGAAGTGCCCGCACTGTCCGAACACGCCAAGCAGGTACTGGAAAACGTCATCGGCCATTTCAATCTGGACGACGCCCGCCGGGTGAAGAATTTCGAGCGCACCACCAACCACGACGTGAAGGCCGTGGAATACTTCCTCAAGGAAAAGGTCCAGGGCAACGCAGAGCTCGCCGCCATCAGCGAGTTCATCCATTTCGCCTGCACCTCCGAAGACATCAACAACCTCTCCTACGCCCTGATGCTGCGCGAAGCGCGCCAGCAAATCCTCCTGCCGCAGATGGACGAAATCATCGCCTGTATCCGGCGCATGGCGCATGAGATGGCCGATGTCCCCCTGCTCTCGCGCACCCACGGCCAGCCCGCCTCCCCCAGCACCATCGGCAAGGAATTCGCCAACGTCGCCGCGCGCCTCAAGCGCCAGCGTGAACAGGTCGCCGCCGTGGAACTGCTCGGCAAGATCAACGGCGCCGTTGGCAACTACAACGCCCATCTGGCCGCCTACCCCGAAATCGACTGGCCCGCCTTCGCCTGCGCGTTCGTCGAAAACCTGGGCCTGCACTGGAACCCCTACACCATCCAGATCGAACCGCACGACTACATCGCCGAACTGTTTGACGCGGTGGCGCGCTTCAACACCATCCTGATCGACTTCGCACGCGACATCTGGGGCTACATTGCCCTGGGGCACTTCAAGCAGCGCACGGTGGCCGGCGAAGTGGGCTCCTCCACCATGCCGCACAAGGTCAACCCCATCGACTTCGAAAACGCCGAAGGCAACCTCGGGGTCGCCAACGCCCTGATGACCCATCTGGCGCAGAAACTCCCCGTCTCTCGCTGGCAGCGCGACCTGACCGACTCCACCGTGCTGCGCACCCTGGGAGTTGGCATCGCGCACAGCCAGATTGCCTACCAGTCCTTCCTGAAGGGACTGGGCAAGCTGCAGGTCAACGAAGCGCACCTGCGCGCGGAACTCGACCAGAACTGGGAAGTGCTGGGTGAAGCCGTGCAGACCGTCATGCGCCGCCACGGCATCGAACAGCCCTACGAAAAACTCAAGGAACTGACCCGTGGCCAGCGCGTCAACGCGGCCGGCATGCGCGCCTTCATCGAAAAGCTGGACATCCCGGACGAAGCAAAAACCCGTCTGCTGGCCATGACCCCGGAAAGCTACATCGGCAACGCCCCGGAACAAGCCCGCGCGATCTGATGGCTTTAATGTGGGGGGGGACAAAAAGAAGTGTTGTTGGACAAGAGTGAACGCAGGGAAGCGCCCCCTTGAGACCGCCATGGGGGTTCAGGGAATCCTTCGTCCGGTGTTGAAGCCACGCCATCTGTGGGAATGCCCGTTCAACCCGCCTTTCCGCCGCTTCCGTGAACGCAATGCCTTCTGTGGCAAATTGTCATTGCCACAGAAGTTCACGGAATTATTCAGAAAACATCGTCTGCAAGCGCTCAGCGCCCGCTTCCCTTCGCTGAACCCGTTATCGGCTCATCATCCACGCTGGTAATGAAGCAGAGAATATCGCGGTCTTTTTTGGTCACCCAGCTCCACTTACTGGGCACCAGGTAATCGAAAGCCAGACTGGAAGATTCGAAAGGCACGCCCACATATCCCTTGAAGGCGCCGATACAGGCTTTTTCGGCCATCGTTTCCAGAATATCCTCGCCCGGATATTCGCTCCCGGCCGCTTTATGCACATGGAATGTTTCGAAATGGTGCGGCAAGCCGCAATCGACCCGGCTAACCTTGTCAGCATCCAGCTCACCGGAAATGCAATCCCCCACCTTGAGGCGGAACACACTTACGTTGTCCGCACTGGCGCAGGACCACGCCAGGGAAAACCCCAAACACACAACGGCCACGGAAGCGGCAACCTTCGTCTTCATCCTTGTCTCCTGATAGAAATGCCTGACGGCCGTGGCATCATAGCAGGACAGGGCCATCCAACGGATAGCCCTGCTCCTGCATCCCATCCCTACTGGAGTAGCGCATGCAAAAAATCGCACTGCTTGGCCTCAGCCTGCTGGGCGCCACCCTCCCCGCGCTTGGCGCCGAATTCACCGTCAGCAGCCCGCAAATCGCACCGAACGCAACGCTCGCGAACGAACAGGTCTTTAAAGGCTTCGGCTGCGAGGGCGGCAATATTTCGCCGCAACTGCTGTGGAAAAACGCGCCGGAAGGCACCAAAAGTTTCGCCGTGACCGCCTACGACCCCGATGCGCCAACCGGCAGTGGCTGGTGGCACTGGGTTGTCTTCAACATTCCGGCCGATGCCATCGGGCTCCCCAAAGGCGCGGGCAATCCCGAAGCGGGGCTGCTACCCAAAACCGTCATACAAAGCCGCACCGACTTCGGCCAACCCGGCTACGGCGGCCCCTGTCCCCCGGTCGGTCACGGTCCGCACCGTTACCAATTCACTGTGCATGCCCTGAAGGTCGATTCCCTGCCCCTGGATGCGCAGGCTCCCGCCGCCATGGTTGGCTTCTACCTGAACCAGAACAGTCTGGGCAAGGCTACCCTCGAAGGACTCTACACGCGCTGAGCGCCTGCCCTCTTCCTGCAGTGCAGGTTCACAACGCCACCGCCGGTTGCACAAACAAACCGTCAGCCCTCGCCTATCGCGCGGCTATCGATGACCGGCGGCAGCTTTCCACTGGCCGCGACACGCTGGAATCCGGACGCATCAACCAAACGGACCTCAAAACGAAAGGCCATGCCCTGGGTCTCACAATAGCGGACTTCCGGGTAGTGCAGACGCACGGCTTCCGCCGCCTGCGCGGCGCTGAGCCCGGCGCCTTCCGCGATGCGCAGCTCCACCACACTGCGTGCCTCATCATCGCGCAGATGAATCTGCGCCGGGCCGGCATAGCCTAACTGCTGATCGAGGATGTCGAAAAAGCGGCGCGCGTTGAAAAACGGGCCTCCGGCCTTGAAAGCATCGCCGATGCGGCCGGTCAGCTCGAAGCGCGGATCGCGCCGCCCGCAGGGACAGGGCGTGTCCAACCAGCGGCCGGTATCGCCAATCTCGTAACGACGCAGGGCGGGCGCACCGCGCAGGCGTGGCGAGGTAGTAAACAGCAGGCGACCGACCTCACCCGGTGCAACCGGACGATCCTCATCCAGCGCCACAATTTCCAGCTGCTGCACCGAGCCCAGCAGATGATGCACACTGCCCTCGCAATACGGGCACTGGTAGCCCATCGGGCCGGCATCATTGGAGCCGTAGGCCGCCGAGCGTAGTACGCGCACGCCAAAGGTTTCCGTCAGGCGTGCGCGCTGGGCGCGGGTCAAAGGCTCGCCGGCATAGAAGATTTTTTCCACCACCCCACGCAGGCGCTCACCCTCCTGCTCGAACAGTCCAAGTAGATGCGAAGGCGCGCCGACCAGCGCATTGGCCTGCAGGCTGACGATGGCATCGGCAATTTCCGCGAAGTCCGCCAGCAACCCCATCGGCAACTGGCGGGCGCGCAGGGTTTCCAGAATGCTCCAGAAGCTGATGAAGCTGCCGTACAGGTGCCCGGCAGCGAACAGATTCATCACCCGGTCGCGCTCAGGCTCCAGTCCCGCGGCCACAAGGCCATGGGCGGCCGCCCGCATCTGTGCATGGTAATCGGCCCAGGAGAACGTGGAGTACACGGTCTTGCCGCTGGAACCACCACTGCGAAACACCAGATCGGCCGTGGCGAGTGCGTCGGTATGGGCCTGAAACCCCGCCTTGTCGAGGATCGGACCGCGTAGCGCCGGATGCGCGAGCGGCGCCTCCAGCTCATCCAGGCGGCCCACCCCCATGCTGGCTTCCGGAGCATCCAGCGAGACACGCCGCGTCAGCTGCATGAGCGCATACACCCCGTCGTGCGGCGCCCCCGTGTAGCTGTCCACCATTTCCCCCGGCCGGGCAATGCGCGTCACACCGGCAGCAAACAAGGCCCGGCTCAGCGGGCCAAGTGCTTCGCGGGTGCTGGCCAGGCCGCAGGTCTGCAACCAGGTACGCATCGGGCGCAGGGTGGAGACCATCTCTTCGCGACGCATCGCCTTGATCCAGAGCGTGCGGTAAAGCGGCGAAGGGCGCAATCCGGGGCGATGATCGACCAGCAGACGCCAGCCGCCTTCGGCGTCCTCGATGACGCGGGTCAGCCCCAGGGCCTGTTCGGCACGCGCCACCGACAGCACGGTGGTGATCTCGGCGAGGGCCGCGCCTTCGGGCGCCTGCCCCGGCCATTGCGGCGCGATGCGCTCCAGGGCGTGCGCCAGGGCGTCGGCAAAGCGTTCCACTCCCGCCTCATCGCTTTCGATAAAGACGGTTTGCGGGCTGGAGCAGGCCTGTTGATCGAGTCGGCACATATCGATGGCTACCCCCTCGACTGCTTTCGCGAACGTCTCGGCGCAGTCGAGCGCTTCGCGGCTCACATAGGCGAAGGACAGCTTGTGCCCCCAGCTCACCAGACGCACGCCCTGTGGAACTGCCGCACGCACAGCAGCCATGGCGCTCTCCCCGCCCCAGGCGGAAACCGCATCGGCCTGGGCGAACAGCGTTGCCAGCCGGGTGTGCTCGGCAGAGGCCAGATGCAGCACGGCCATGTAATCGCGCAAGCGCCCGCCAGGGTCACGCTCGCACAGTGCGGCGGCGAATTCCGCCGCAAACAGGGAATCCCGTGCGCTCAACTTGACCAGATTGACATTGCCGACCAGCAGCCCCTCCACCAGACCCAGCGCGGAAACCAGGAACACATTGGCCGGCATGACGTGCACCACGGCACCCATGGGTAGCCAGCCCTCGAACGGGCGAGCGGGATACCGGCGCTCAATGGCGCCGGGGCTGGCCTGCCCCAGCTCGCCGCGCAGCTTGCCCAGCAGGGCCTCGCGCGTCAGTGCCCCCCGCGCGGCCGCAAGCAATCGCCGGGCCTCGTCGAGCGGCTGAGTCTGCCGGACCAGTGCCAGAAAACGCGCGTAAAGCGACCCTCCCGGATCAAGCGCATCGGACAGCGCCTGGGCCGCATCGAGCAAATCATCCAGCGGAAAACGCTGCGGCAGGGTCGCAGCCAGCCGGGTCTCCAGGGTTGAAAGCGCTGCATCCAAGGTCGTATCGTCAATCCACTCACCGAACCAGAAATGCCGCATCACAGGCCTTCCTCCCCGCCGTTATGGCCCTTGAGCAATTCGGCGGCGGCCGCCGCGCAGCTGCGGTTGGCCGACATACCGGCCCGCCCGAGCACCTCGAACCAGGGTGTAGGATGATCGCCACAGACACACTCACCCGCCGGATGGCGCACGGCCAGATCGCCCATCACGATGCTGTGCGCCGGAGCCGAGGTGATGTAGGGCGAGACAAAGGACAGAAACCCTGGCGTGCCGTCCGGCACCGGACGCAGGGTTTTCAGATCGCGCACCACCACCCGTGACCAGGTGGGCTGATGCAGATGATGGGCGCGGCAATCCACATACGGGATGCTGTGCTCGACCGATCCGTAGGTTTCCACCACCCGCTCGCCGGGAATACCCAGCTGACGTTCGATATACGCCTGCAGCACCTCGCGCGGGATGGCCTTGTCCGCCTGCCCCTTCCAGCCGCCACCGAACACCACGAGGCTGCCCGGCGGCAGTTTCACGGGCGGATGGCCTGTATCGCGCCAGCGTTCGAGCAGGAAATGCAGATAGGCGGGGAAGCCGATGAGACGCACCGGGGTGGCGCCCTGCGCCCAGCGTTCGAGTGCGGACGTGGCGCCGAAGGGATCGAATTCGTGACGCCCGCCGCCCACATGGCGCAGGGTCCAGAAGGTCTCGGCCACCGGCGCATAGCGCATGAGGTACTGGTTGGTGTTCGATGTGCCAACCGTCAGGCCCTCGAAAGGCTCGTAGCCATTGACCAGATAATGGGCGGGAGCGTCGCTCCACACTCCACGCGCCTGCATGACACGATCCACCATGCGGCGCGCGCCACCCAAGGTGAACTCATCGAAGAACATCTGGGTCTTCTGCCCGGTCGTGCCCGAGGAGGTCAGATGCGCCACCGCCTGCTCACGACGGATGGAGCGGATTTCATGCGCCTTGAAGAAGGCAGCATGCACCGGCGGCATGTGCAACACCGCATCGAGGCAGCGCAGGGTATCGGGACGGATGCCGTTCTCGCACGCGAAACGCCCGTACCAGGGCGAACGCTCAATATGCCAGGCGACAATCTCACGCATCGCCTCCACGAACAGGGCCTCATGTGTGAGCGGATCAGCGTAGGCAGCTTCCAGTGCACAAAAACGACGCACGGCGTCGGGAATCGTGGTATCGAGGCTCATGTCCTGCGGCTCGTCGATCATGCGCGCATCCTGTGAACAATCCGAAACGGTAAGCCCATTCTAGCAGCCCACCGGGAGGCTCCGGCTTTGTATTGCCCAAGCGGCACGGAAGGGGCATAGTGCGAAAAAAACCAAAGCCCCCCGTTCATGCAGGCATTTCTTCCAGGCGAACGTCGCGAGTCGATTCTCTGTGTCGACGACACACCGGCCAACCTCCAACTTCTGCACCCCTTGCTCAAGGACAGCTACCGCGTGCGTCTGGCCAATTCCGGCGCGGCAGCACTGGAAGCCGTGGAGCGCGAAACGCCGGACTTGATCCTGCTGGACATCATGATGCCCGGCATGGACGGGTACGAGGTATTGCGCCGCCTGAAAGCCGACCCACGTTTCAATGCAGTGCCCGTTATTTTCCTCACGGCCATGTCATCACCGGAGGACGAAGAGCGCGGCTTTCTGGCCGGCGCAGCGGATTTCGTCACCAAACCCATCGTGCCTCCGGTATTGCTCGCACGGGTTCGCTCTCATCTGGCCAGCAAGCAATGGCGCGATTTTCTGCTCAACCGCAATCAGTGGCTGGAAGCGGAGGTAGAGCGTCGGCTCAATGAAATCAACCGCATGCAGGACACCAGCATCCTGGTCATGACCTCTCTCGCCGAGTTTCGCGACGAAGACACCGGCAACCATATCCGCCGTACCCAGCTCTTTGTCGAATTGCTGGCAAACGACGCACGCCAGAAAAACGCCTTCGCCAGTGCGCTGGATGACGAAACCCTGCACCTGATTGTCAAGTCTGCGCCGCTGCACGACATCGGCAAGATCGCCATTCCCGACCACATCCTGCTCAAGCCCGGCAAGCTCACCGACGAGGAGTTTGCAATCATGAAGACCCACACCGTGAAGGGCTACAACATTCTGACCCGCGCGGTGCAGAACCTTGCGGACAGCGGGCGCTATCTGGAAATTGCCTGCCAGATCACCCGCTCACACCACGAAAAATGGGATGGCAGCGGTTACCCGGACGGCCTCTCAGGCGAAGCTATTCCCCTGCCCGCACGACTGATGGCGCTGGCCGATGTCTACGATGCCCTGCGTTCCGCGCGCCCCTACAAGAAACCCTTCAGTCACGAACAGGCCCTATCCCTCATCCGCGAAGGCCAGGGGCGGCACTTCGATCCACGCCTGTGCGCCCTCTTCCTTGATCGCGAAAAGGACATTGCCAACGTACACAAACGCCTGCACGACTGACCGGTCCGAGTCACGCCATGCCCCACGCCTCCCACCGACTGATCGCCCGGCCACTCTTTCTGGGCTTGTTCTTTCTGGGGTTTCTCGCCCTGCTGCTCTTGCGCGACCAGAACCTGCTGTTCAAGGAGCGCGAATGGCTGGACGAGCTCGAATCCATCGACCTGTATCTCGAAATCAACCGCCTCACCGCGCGTGAAACGGCGCGCGGCTATACCCTGGCGGCCCATCCCAACCCGCAGGATCAACAGGAAATCGCACAAACGCGTCGCGAGCTGGACTCGCTGCTCGACCGATGGACGCGCCAGCTGCCCCGTACCCGGCGGGAAAACGCACAAGCCCTGATCGATACCTTCCATGCCCAGCGTGCGGAAGTCGACCGCTGCCAGCAGGCTGCTCCGGCCTGTAAACCGCCTCCACCGGAGGGCTGGTGGCAGCCGGCACACCGCCTGATCGACGCGCTGTTCCACCAGATGCGCGAACGGTTTTTCGGTCATCCGCTGGGCAAGGATGCCGAGATCGCCCCTTATCTGATCCTTATTTCCGACAGCTGGAACGCGCGCCGGGAAATCCATCCACTGCTGCTGGAAATGCGCCGTCACGCCGAATACGGTGACGCACTGGATCGTGACGCCCTGGTGCGACGCATGGGCCGTGCGGATGAGCACATGGCCCGCCTGCAAAGCCACATCGACATGCAGACCGAAACCCGTCTACCGGAGAACCTGCAAGCTCAGCTGTTCGACACGCTCAATGCCTATGCACTGTTCCGCGACCGCCATCTGCTGCCTTATCTGAACGGCAATCCGGCCGAAAACGCCGAAGCACGGGCGAACTTCCGCCACCGCATCGCCCTGCCCATGCAGGCCCGCTTCGACACGCTGCTGGCTCGGACACTGGATCAGGTGCGCCGCATCAGCACACACCTGCATCACCGCCATCTGTACGCCACCCTGGGCGCCATCGCGGCTGGCCTCGGCCTGCTCGGCCTGGCATTGAGTTTCATCCTGCGTCTGCGCCGCGATGCACTGGAACCGCTGGACCGCTATGAAGCCATTTGGAACAACTCGCCCAGCGGCAAGATACGCATCGACCCCAAGGGAAGGATCATCGCCGTCAACTCGGCGGTAAGCGCACAGTTTGGCTACAGCAGCGAAGAGATGCTGGGCCACAATGTGTCGATGCTGATGCCTGAGCCCTGGCGCCACCAGCACGACGGATATATCCAGCGCCATCTGGAAACCGGTCAGAACCACATCATCGGTACCGGACGCGAGGTACGTGGTCAGCATAAAAACGGCCACAGCTTCGCCATGCACCTGAGCGTCAGCCGCATTGACACCGGCGGCAAACCCGAATTCATCGGCGTGATTACCGACCTCAGCCGCCTGGAAGATGCCCGTCTGGAAACCGAACGGCGAAATCTTCTGCTGGATGCCCTGCGTCAGGCCATGACCCGCTTCGTTGCCGACAGCGCAAGACAAAGCGAGGTATGGGAAGAACTTCTGCACGCGCTCATCGAGCTCAGCGACAGCGAATACGGCTTCATCGGAGAAGTGCTGGACGGCCCGGATGGGCAACGCTGCCTGCAGCTGCGTGCCATCAGCGATATTTCCTGGGATGAGGGCTCGCACGCCATTTTCCAGCGCTTGCGCGACGGCGGAATGCCGCTGTGCAAGCGCGACACACTTATCGGCGCCGTCATGTACGAGCAAATGCGCCTCATCAGCAACGATGTCGCCACCGATCCGCGCGGCGCTCACATGCCACCGGGACATCCGCCACTACGGCGCTATCTGGGCGAACCCATCTTCCATTGCGGGCGTTTGGTCGGCATGTACGGCATTGCCAACCGCGAAGCCCCCTACAGCAACGAACTGGCCGATTTTCTCGAACCCTTCCATGCCACAGTCGGCGTGCTCATCGCCAGCCTGCGCGATGCTCAGGCACGTCAGGAACTGCTCGCCCAGCTGGTACAGGCAAAGAACGAGGCTGAAGCCTCCACCCAAGCCAAAGCACGCTTTCTTGCCAATATGAGCCATGAAATACGCACGCCGATGAACGCCATACTCGGCATGTCCCATCTGGCCCTGCAAACCCACCTTGACGCCCAGCAACGCGATTATGTGCAAAATATCCACCGAGCCGCACACGGCCTGCTGGGCATCATCAACGACATCCTCGATTTCTCGAAGATTGAAGCCGGTCAGGTCGTCATCGAACACATCCCCTTCCTGCCGGAGGATGTCTGCCACAATGCCCTCACCCTGGTCAGCCAGGCCGCTGCCGACAAGGGCGTGGAGCTGGTCTACCGCCAGTCCGGCTCCCGCCTCGCCCCCGGATCGCGTCTGATAGGTGACCCTTTGCGTTTGGGGCAGATCCTCACCAACCTGCTCTCCAACGCGGTGAAGTTCACCGAACACGGGCATGTCCTGCTTGAAACCGACTGTACGCGCCGCATCGACGGTCAGAGCCTGCATGTCATCTTCACCGTACAGGACACGGGCATCGGCATGAACGAGGAACAACGCGCACGCCTGTTCCGCGACTTCAGTCAGGCGGACGACTCCACCACACGCCGCTACGGCGGCACCGGACTGGGCCTTGCCATCAGCCAGCGACTGGTCATGGCCATGGGGGGGCGCATCGAAGTGCGTAGCACGCCAGGAATGGGCTCGGAATTCAGCTTTGCCCTCACTCTGCCCCTGGCTGAAGGTCATCGCTGGCTCCCCCAGCCCAGCACCGCACCACGCGTGCTATTGGTCGAGGATCAGTCCATAGCGCGCGACGCCCTCGCAGGTATGCTGCGTGAAATGGGCGCGGTCGTCATCGAAACCGGTAGCGCGCAAGAAGCACTGTGTACGCTGGCGCACGAACCCTTCGATTTTCTGCTCATGGACTGGATGCTCCCGGACATGGCCGGCACAGCCTTTCTTCAGCAGTTGCGGTCTCAGCGCCCCACACAGGAACGTACCCTGCCGCGCCTGGCCATCGTCACCGCTTTCGAAGCCAGCGCCCGCCGCGAACTGCGCACCCTGGGCGAAGAGCTGCCCCTGATTACCAAGCCCGCCATGCCCCACCATTTGCTGGCCCTGCTCTACCCGGAATGGAGTACGCCAGTACCACAGGATGAGACGCACGCCGAAGATCGGCCCGCCTTGAGTGGCCTGCGTGTTCTTCTGGTGGAAGACAATGCCATCAATCGCCAGATTGCCGAAGTGCTGCTACGTGCACGTCAGGTACAGGTTACCAGCGCCAGCAATGGCCGGGATGCGCTATCCCGACTCGCAGAACACGGCAGCGCGGGCTTTGATCTGATCCTCACGGACATCCAGATGCCGGAGATGGATGGTTACGAGCTGACGCGTCATCTGCGCGCCGACCCGTGCCATGCCTCACTGCCGATCATCGCCATGACGGCACATGCCATGGTGGAGGAGCAACGCCGCTGCCTGGCCCTGGGCATGAATGACCACATCACCAAACCCGTCAACCCGGACGAGCTCTACCGAACCCTCGCCCGCCATGCCCGATCCCCAGGTGAAACCGGGGGCACCCCTTCCAGGGAAAACATCGAAGCCGACAGCACACCTCTGCTGATTAACCCCGAGCGGGGACGGATGCTCTGCGGGCACGACCCGACCCTGCAGTACGAACTCTGGCAACGCTTTCTTGAGGATGAGAGCGACACAGAACAAAAGCTGAACACACTATCAGCGATGGGCGACCACGAAACACTGAGCCTGATGGCCCATAACCTGCGCGGAGTCGCCGGTAGCCTGGCCGCCGATGCATTGGCCGCCCAGGCCGGCGCCCTGGAAGACGCACTGCGCCAACCACCCGTCGAAATAAACCGGCTGTCCGAGCTGAGCGAAGCCTTGGGCAATACCCTGCGCGCTACCCTCACTGAAGTGCAGACCCGTCTGATGCAAGCCCAGCCATCCGCCGGGCAAAGCACGAACGGCCCCGCCGCACCTGCCGAGTGGGAACGCTTTCTGGAACGACTACGTGACTTTGACGGCGAGGCGCTGGAACTCTGGCAAGCCCTGCGCGAACACCCTCCGGCCTGGCTCGAAGCTACCGACATCGCACGCCTCGACCCGTTGATGGCACGCTTCGCCTTCGATCAAGCCCTGGTAATTCTTTCTGGAAAAAACCAGGACAAGCCGTAATCCGTGGCGTCGCTATTTCACGAATAAGCATCCGACGCAGGACCCTAGGCGCATCTCACCTTCACGGGGCCGCCTTAGAGGGGGGGGACAAAATAAATGTTTGTTGGGCGGCAGTGGGTGCCCGCTTGTAATTCGGGTGGTTCGAAGTGCGTTACTTGAGGCGGGAGAAACAGGGCGCAATCCTGTCTCAAAGCGGCTTTCGGGAACTGTTGAAGTGGTTTTTCGTCCGCTATGCGGCTTAGCCTTTCGAACATGCACCAGCGCAGGCGGGCGAGTACCTTTCTTTGCTTGCCCAAAGAAAGGGCACCCCCACGGAGGCGCCCTTCGGGCAAGCCCTGGCCGGGGCCGCTCCGACCGGGCCGTCCCGAATTCGAGCGCCGCACCCGTCAGGGCTTGGGGCATGGATGCCCCAAGGGTGCGAGAACAGGATGCGCGACGTCCTGTCGCGCTGGGGCTGAAAGGGCCCTCCATGGCCCTTTCACCCGGTCTCCACAACCCCGGCCATGGCCTCCAAGGGGGGAATCCTTCGTCCGGCGCTGAATTGTCCGCCACACCTTCTTAAACCAAGTGATGTGGACTTTTCTCAGGAAGGCAGGCGCACCACGTTTTCGCACTGCGGTGTACCGCCGAAATAACAGCGGATATTACCCACCGTGGTGTGGGCGATGTTTTCCAGCGCTTCGTGGGTGAAAAAGCCCTGGTGGCCGGTGATGATGACATTGTGGAAGGTCATCAGGCGTTCGAACATATCGTCCTGGATCACCTCGCAGGACAGATCCTCGAAGAACAGCCCATCCTCCTGCTCGTAGACATCCAGCCCAAGATAGCCGATCTGGCCGCTTTTGAGCGCATCGATGACGGCCTGCGTGTCGATCAGCGCACCGCGACCGGTATTGATGATCATGACCCCGCGCTTCATCTTGGTCACACTCTGTGCATTGACCAGATAACGGGTTTCCGGCGTCAGCGGACAATGCAGACTGATGATGTCCGACTGGGCCAGCAGGGTATCCAGATCGACATATTCAACCCCCATCTCCAGGCAGGCCGGGTTCTGGTACACATCGTGGGCAATCACACGGCAACCGAAGCCCAGCATGATGCGTGAGAGCGCCTCACCAATCCGGCCCGTGCCAACAATACCCACTGTGCGCTGGTACATGTCAAAACCCAGCAGACCATTGAGCAGGAAATTCCCCTCGCGCACCCGGTTATAGGCGCGGTGAATCTTTCGGTTCAGGGCCAGCATCAGAGCGACCGCATGTTCGGCCACCGCATGCGGCGAATAGGCCGGCACGCGCATGATGGTAATGCCCAGGCGCGCCGCCTCCTTCAGATCGATATTGTTGTAGCCCGCACAGCGCATGGCGATGAGACGGATGCCCGCCTCTGCCAGAGCTTGCAGCACCAACGCGTCGATACAATCGTTGACGAAGGCGCAAACCGCGTCATACCCGCTCACCAGGTGGCGTGTATCGGCACGCAAGGGCACCTCAAGATAGTGAAACTCCACCCCTCCCTGCGCTTCGCTCGCCGCACTCAGGAACTGCCGGTCATAGGGTTTGGCACTGAAAACAAGCACTTTCATCGCAGAATTCCTCATTGGTTTCGCCAGCAAAGGCCGAAGGCACGACCCGTCGCTCTTTCAAGCCCAGGCGATACGGGAAAAGCCCCACCGGTTCGCGTTTGAGGCTCAATATCGAGCCCCAGGGTGGGTGCGAAAAGGCGTAAAAGAATACTTCACGCCTTCCAGAACGCCACTTACACTAGCCTACCCGGACCAGACGTCAAGACCATGAACGCACTCGACCTGCTTTTCGACCGCCACTCAACGCCCGCCAAGCATCTGTGCGCACCGCCGCCGGACGATACACAGCTGGATATCATGCTGCGAGCGGCCATGAGCGCCCCCGATCACGCCGCGCTCGTCCCCTGGCGTTTTTTGATCGTGCGCGAACCCGCCCTGCCCGCCTTAGGCGAGCTCTGGGCCACTGCCTACGCCTCACGCCACCCTCACGCCGAACCGGAGCTGGTGCAGCGCCAGCGGGAAAAAATCCAGCGTGCGCCGCTGTTGATCGGCATCATCAGCCATTTAAGCGAAAATCACCCCCGCGTGCCGGAGCTGGAACAACATCTGGCGGTTGCTGTCGCGGCCGGTCATATTCTTCTGGCCGCCCAGGCCCTGGGCTACGGCGCCATCTGGCTCTCCGGCGAATCCTGCCGCGACCGTCATGTCTCCCACGCTCTGGGCCTGTCGGAGAACGAACACCTGCTCGGATTCATCAATACCGGCAGCATCAAAGGCAACCCACCGCTGCGTACCCGGCAAGACCCTTGGCCCTATACGCGCGAATGGATGGGATGAGCCTTGTCTGGCGCGTCGTACGCCTCTGCAACAAGAGCAAGAAGGGGGTTTCTGGTGAATTAGAGGGCACACTCAAAAGCCTGTAAACACCAACAATAAATCAAACAGCTCCATCATCACCGAGAAGATACTTCAAGCGCTTCGGATAATTGTTAAGAAAGTCCCTTGTAACAACATAATGCTCAGTATCTTCATAATTAATCTCGTGTATTCCAGACTCATCGAACTGCATGATCCTTGCACCGGGATAAGATAGAAGAATCGGTGAATGCGTGGCTATGATGAACTGGGAGTTCTCCCGCACAAGACGGTGAATCGCCGATAACGCAGCCAGCTGCCGACTCGGAGATAGCGCCGCCTCGGGCTCATCCAAGAGATAAAATCCATCCCCCCGGAATTTATGCGTGAGCAAGGTCATGAATGCCTCACCATGGGATATTTTGTGCAGTGACTTGCCTCCATAGCTGTCAAGATAGCCCACATCATCCATATAGGAAGCCACATTATAAAAACTCTCCGCACGGAGAAAATAACCGTCCCTGGGCCTTTTGTAGCTTCGGATGAGGCGCAAGTATCTATAAAGAGACGAAACGGTATCCGCCGTCTTGAAGCGCACGTTCATTGTGCCGCCCTCCGGACCAAAACCACAGGCAAGGGCAATGGCTTCTAGAAGCGTGGATTTGCCAGAACCGTTCTCCCCGACAAAGAAGGTGACATCCGGATGAAACTCAATACCATTCATCCCACGAACTGCCGGTATTGTAAACGGAAAGTCATCGAAAGACATGCCGGCCTCCAGCCGAAGCAATACTTTCTGAATATAGGGCCTCGGAGAAAGCGGCATGACTACAGCGCTCAAGGATTATGATATTTCTTTGTCTCGCCTCATACGGCGATCAAAGTGGGCAATACAATAACCCCTATTCTCTTCCAGCCCTCTTTCCATAGCCTTCATATTTGACAACGACCGGGACTCGCGCAGTCAAACATGCCGTCTTCACCGCAACAACAGAGGCTGTCCGGGGCGCAAGGTGGCGGATTCGCTCAAACCATTCAGGGTGCGCAGATCGGCGAGGGTAAGGTTGAACTTGCGGGCTACGCTGAACAGGGTATCGCCGCGCTCAACGATGTATTGTTTTTCACTGGCTCGACTGCGGCTGTCTTCGGTTCGCGCCGTAGCGGACTTTTCCTGAACCCGTGCGGCAGGTGCGGCAGGTTTGCCTTGCTCGATCACGAGTGTCTGCCCCACGTTCAAGGTGGCCTTGTCCCCCAGTCCGTTCATGGCCAGCAGTTCGTCAGGTTTAAGGCCATACTGGCGGGCAATGCTCCAGGCGGATTCACCGGAGCGTACGGTGTGGACTTGCGCTGCACGGTTGGCCGTGGGTTGCCCCGTCGCGCTACGCGCCACGGGCAAGGCGGCGGCACGGGCAGGGACCAGTATCTGGCTGCCGGGTTTGAGGCTGGCACTGTCCAGCTGGTTGACGCGCTTGAGTTCGGCCACTTCGACCTGATAGCGACGCGCAAGCGCGGGCAGAGTTTCCCCTTTCATGACCTTGTGGGTGCGCCATTTGCCCAAATCTTCGCGCGCGCGCGCCAGGGCTTCGCGGTTGAAGGCGTACGCGCGTTCGCGCGGTACCAGCAGGTGACCGCCGTGGTTTGGCCCGGTAACGGCGTAGCGAAAGCCGGGATTCAGTCGGTAGAGCTCATCAGCGGGCGTGTCGGTTTCACGCGCCACCTTGTCCAGGTCCAGCGCCCCGTCGAAGGCGATGCGCTCCAGATAGGGGGCATCGACAATCGGATGCAGGTTAAGTCCGTACACTTCCGGGGCGGTGAAAACGCGTGAGAGGGCAATGAGCTTGGCCGGATAGGCCCGCGTCTGGTCGGACAGTCCTTCAAGGCTCCAGAAATCGGTGGGCAGGCCACGCGCGGCATTGCGGTCGATGGCGCGCTGGATGGTACCTTCCCCGCCGTTGTAAGCTGCCAGCACCAGGACCCAGTCGCCGTTGAACATGCGGCTGAGGCGCTCGAAATAATCCATGGCCGCGAGGGTGGAGGCATGCACGTCGCGACGTCCGTCATACCACCAGCTTTGCTGCAGGCCGAAGTGTTTGCCCGTGCTGGGGATGAATTGCCAGATGCCGGCGGCCTGGCTGCTGGAAAGCGCTTCGGGGCGGTAGGCGCTTTCGACGATGGGTAGAAGCGCCAGATCGACCGGCAATTGCCGCGCTTCGAGCTGCTCAACGATGAAATGCAGATAGGGCTCGGCGCGCTGACTGACCTTGGAGAGGTACTCGGCCTTGTCCTGATACCAGCGCAACTCGGTCTGGACGCGCTCATTGTCGATCTCATCGAGGATGAACGCGCGGCTCATGCGCCCCCAGAGGTCATTGCGCACCGACATGAACTGGCCTTTGGGAGCATCAGGCAGGCCCGGGGTGCCGTACAGCGAATACCAGTCGGGCTTGGCCGACTCGCCGGCGTAAGCGGCATCGCCCTCCCCGGCCAGGCCCGCGTCGCGGGTCGGTGACTGAGCGCATCCGCCCAGAATAAGACTGACGGCAAGCAGACGCAGGCTGACGGGTACGCGCAAGATCGCTCCTCCGGGGGGCAGTCATAAAACATCAAAATTCGATGGCGCCCGATTCTAATGCATTGTTCCTTGAGGGCAAAAACTTCTCCGCGCGCCGCCGGGCAACGCGCGGCAAAGCCCCGCCCTTACGGCGTACCCGCCCCAAGGCGCACCCCGTTCACCGTCGCGCCATACAGCGTGGGCTGACCGGCATGGAAGGCGGCGCGCGTCTTTTCAACCGAACCATCGATCATGCGCGGGTCACGCGGGCGCTCGTGGCTGTTCATGTAGGCCGCCACATGCCAGGCATCGGCGGGTGAAAGCGTATTGCCCTGCCCCAGCGGCATGTTGGTGTGGATAAAGGCGGCGGCATAATCCAGACGCGCCATGCCGGCACCCCAGTTGTAGGAATCGGCCCCCCACAACGGCGGGAAGACATACCCCTCGCCCACCTTCATACCCTGGCCCTGCGTGCCATGACAGATCGCGCAGGATTGCCCATACACCTTCTGGCCCTGCACCAGATCATAGCCGCCAGCGGGCTCGGGAATCGCGGGATAGCCGCGCCCTGCCGGCGCCAAACCAATACGCGCCCCGGTGGAGAGCCAGTAGGAATACGCTGCCAGCGCCTGGATGACCGGGCCGTCCACGGGCGGCTCCGTGCCATTCATGCTGAAGCGGAAGCAGCCGCGCAGACGGTCGGCGTAGCTGTCCACGGCCTTATCTTTGACCCGCCAGGCCGGATACATTGGATAGGCGCCCCACAGCGGCCCGGAGCCGCCCAGCCGTCCCTGATCGAGATGGCAATTCACGCAGTTCATGCCATTGCCTACGAAAGGCCGGGCTTCACGCGCCGTATCGACGAACAGCGCCCGCCCCTGGCGCACCAGCTGACTAAACGGATCATCCCCCAGCGAGTCCTCCGCCGGTGGTGTGAAGCCGGACGTGGACGGTGCGGCAGAGGGCGGCGGTGCCGCATTCGCTGTCTTCGAGGCGGGCTCGTCGGTGGTTTGTGCCGGCACGGCCGTCCCCGGCTTCAGGGCGGAAAAATACCCGGCCGCCGCACTGACCTGTGCTTCGTTCATCGCCCGGGCGATGCGACCCATCAGGTCCTGCGGATCGCCCTTGCGCGTTCCCTTGCGCCAGGCATCCAGCTGATCCATCAGATAGTTTTCCGGCTGCCCCACCAAGGGCGGAAAATCCCCCCCCACCCCGACACCTCCCGGCCCATGACAGGACACGCATTCGGGAATGCCCTGAGGCCAATCCCCGCGCAAGGCGAGCACCGCACCGGCATCCCGCGCCTCGGCGGCGCGGGTGATCTGCGGATACGCCGGCGCCGGCAGGGTCGAGACGTACTGGAGCACGATCCGGGTCTCGTCCTCGGTCAGGGCGGCGGCAATCGGCTGCATGACCGGATTGGCCCGCAAACCCTCGCGGTAGGCGCGCATCTGCCGCTCAAGATACGCCTCCGGCAGGCCGGCGATCCGGGGAAAGCCGGCAGCGGCCATGCCCATGCCGTCCGCGCCATGACAACTGGCGCAGGCCATCGCGGCGGGTTTGGCGCCGCCATGGGTGTAGATCGCCAGGCCATCCGCCCCCAGAACGGGCGTGCAGAAGCCCAGCAAAAGCAGGCTGTAACGCGGGTTCATGCGTCGTTTCCTTTTTTGCGTTTTTTTGAGGGTAGCATGTCGCCGCGGTTCCATGCGTCCTTGATGCGAACGTGAAAATCACTCGCAGGTATTTTCCAGCGGGATGAACATCCCCGACTACACTGACGTGTAACGCCTGTGTGGCATTGTTTTCATGATCCGGAATCCATAGCGCCCCCGCGCCCTCATGCCCCCACATGGGAGTACCGGCCAGAACCGCCGTGAATCGTGGGACACTTCGCCACAGGGAAGTGATGATCCCGGGCGATAATCCCTTATGACAATCCCAAGTGCCGATCCCTGGCGAAAAAGAGACGGCGGTGAACAATGATGCCCAGCGATGCAATACAGGAGACGGTCTTCGAGGTCCGGGGGCTGACCAAGGTTTACCCGATGGGCGAGGTAGAGGTGCAGGCCTTGCGCGGCATCGACCTGACGCTGTATCGCGGTGAACTGGTCGTGCTGCTTGGCGCCTCCGGAAGCGGCAAGTCGACCTTGCTCAATATCCTGGGCGGGCTGGACACGGCCAGTTCCGGGCAGGTGCTGTACCGGGGCCGTGATCTCACACAGGCGAACGAGCGGGAGCTGACGTCATTCCGGCGGCACGAGGTGGGGTTTGTCTTCCAGTTCTACAACCTGATTCCCAGCCTGACCGCGCGTGAGAACGTGGCCGTGGTGACCGAAATCGCCGATGCGCCGATGTCCCCGGAAGAGGCGCTGGCGCGCGTGGGTCTGGCGGATCGTCTGGATCATTTCCCGGCCCAGCTCTCCGGCGGCCAGCAGCAGCGCGTGGCCATCGCCCGGGCCATCGCCAAGAATCCGGCCGTGCTGCTCTGTGACGAGCCGACCGGCGCGCTGGATTCGTCGACGGGGGTGCGCGTGTTGCAGGCCCTCTCTGACGTCAATCGCGAGCTGGGCACCACGACCGCGCTCATCACGCACAATGCGGCCATTGCCGACATGGCGGACCGGGTCATTCATCTGCATGACGGACGTATCGGCGAAATCACCCGTCCGGTCACGCGCCGCGCACCCTCGGAGCTGTCCTGGTGAGCCCCCTGCAACGCAAGCTGTGGCGCGACCTCTGGACGATGCGCAGCCAGGCGCTGGCCATCGCGCTGGTCATGGCCAGCGGGGTGGCGACCTTCGTGCTGTTTCTGAGCACCTATGCCTCGCTGATGGAAACCCGCGAACGCTATTACCGCGAGCAGGCGTTTGCCGAGGTATTTGTCTCGCTCAAGCGTGCACCGCAATCCCTCGCCGCGCGCATCGGCGAGCTGCCGGGTGTGGCACGCGTGCAGACCCGCGTGGTGGCGCCGGTGACGCTCGACATCAAGGGCTTCTCCGACCCGGTACGCGGGCGCATCGTCTCGCTCGACGAGCACGATGCCTCCGGCCTGAACCGGCTCTATCTGCGCGAAGGGCGCCTGCCCGACCCGGCGCGCGGGGACGAAACGGCCATCAGCGAAATCTTCGCCCTGGCACACGGCTTCCGTCCGGGAGACCGCCTGACGGCGATCATCAACGGCCGACGGGAGGAACTGCGCATCGTCGGCGTCGTGCTGTCGCCAGAGTACATTTACGAAATCGGCCCCGGTGCGTTCTTTCCCGATCACCAGCGTTTCGGGGTGCTGTGGATGGCACGCAAGCCACTGGCCAACGCCTATGACATGGACGGCGCGTTCAACGATGTAGCGCTCACCCTGCGCCCCGGCAGCCCACCGCGCGATGTGCTGGAACGGCTGGACAGCCTGCTGCGACCTCACGGCGGCTGGGGCGCCTACGACCGCCACGATCAGCTCTCCCACCGGCTGCTGTCCGAAGAGCTGCGTCAGATGCAGACATCCGCCACGGTGTTCCCGGTGATTTTCCTGAGCGTGGCGGCCTTTCTGCTCAATGTGGTCATCAGCCGCACCGTAAGTACGGAACGGGAAATCATCGCCACCTTGCGCGCTTTCGGTTACGACCGTCTGGCCATCATCCGCCACTACGGGGCGCTGGTGCTGCTCATTGCCGTGAGCGGTGCGCTGATCGGACTGGGGCTCGGCGCCTGGCTGGGGCACAATCTGGCCAAGGTCTATGCCAGTTTCTACCGCTTCCCACACCTGGATTTCATTCTGCCCGCCTGGGTGATGGCCACCGCGCTGCTCGTGGCCCTGGGTTCGGCGCTCGCCGGCACCCTGCATGCCGTGGGCCGCGCCGCCGCACAGCCCCCCGCGCAAGGCATGCGCCCCGAAGCCCCGCCCCTCTATCGCCAAAGCCTGCTGGAAAAGCTCGGACTGGGCCGGCTTCTGGCCCAGCCTTCGCGCATGATCCTGCGTCATATGGGCCGACGTCCGGTCAAGTCCACCCTGACCCTCACCGGACTGGCTTTTGCCACGGCCATCATGATGGTCGGGCATTTCCAGGAAAGCGCGATCCTGTTCATGATCGACACCCAGTTCGTGCGTAGTGAGCGCGGCGATATGACGGTGCAGTTTGCCGAGGCGCAGTCCTCGCGCGCCCTGCACGAAATGGCGAGCCTGCCGGGTGTACTGCATGTCGAAGGCTTCCGTAGCGTGGCCGTGCGCCTGCGCCACGGCGCACGCGAATACCGCACGCTCATCCAGGGCATCGAACCCGATGGCGAGCTGCGTCAGGTTCTGGACACCCGCTTGCAGGCTCAGGAACTGCCACCCCAGGGACTGGTGCTCACCGACCATCTGGCCCGCGTGCTGGGCGTGGTACCGGGAGATGTGCTGACCGTGGAGGTGCTCGAAGGCGCCCGCCCGGTACGCGAGGTTCCGCTGGTTGCATTGAATGCCCAGTACCTGGGAGTGAGTGCCTATATGGAGCGCTCCGCGCTCAACCAGCTCCTGAAGGAAGGCGACCGTCTGTCCGGAGCCTGGCTGAGCGTCGATCCGACGGCGCAGCAGTGGGTTTACGACGCCCTGAAGGCGCGTCCGGCCATTGCCGGCACCGCCATGCGCAAGACCGAAATCGCCTCATTCCTCGACACCATGGCGCAAACCATCCTGTATTTCACCTCCATCGCCACCCTGCTTGCCGCCGTGATTGCCTTCGGCGTGGTCTACAACAGCGCGCGCATTGCGCTGGCCGAACGCGGGCGTGAGTTGGCCAGCCTGCGCGTGCTTGGCTTCACGCGCGGGGAAATCGCCTATATCCTGCTGGGGGAGCTCGGGCTGCTGACCCTGATTTCCATACCGGTCGGCTTCGCCATAGGGTATGGGCTGTGCGCCTATCTGGCGAGTCAGTTCACGACCGATCTGTATCGGATTCCGCTGGTGGTGGAGACGTCAACCTATGCTTTCGCGGCCAGCGTGGTTCTGGTTTCCACCCTGCTCTGTGCGTTCGTCGTATGGCGCAAGCTGGCTCAGCTCGATCTGATAGCCGTCCTCAAAACGCGAGAATGACCCATGCGCTGGCGACGCCCCCTCGGAATCACCCTCCTTCTGCTGACGGTTGCCGCACTGGTCAGTTTCGGTTTCTGGCCGCGTCCGCTGGAAGTCGACTTAGCCTCCGTGAGCCGGGGAGTGATGGAGGTCGTCCTCGAACAGGAAGGCCGCACCCGCCTGAAGGATATCTACCACCTCACGGCCCCGGTAAACGGCAGCCTGATCCGCATCGAACACGAACCGGGCGACACCGTACACACAAAAGACGTACTGGCGCGCATCGCCCCTCTTGCCGCCGAGGCGCTGGACCCGCGCAGCCAGGCCCTGAACCTTGCCCAGAAGGACGTCGCGCTGGCTGCCCTCAGCGCCGCCGAGGCCGACCGGCAGGCCGCCGAAGCCGATGCCCGGCATACACAGGCCGAAGCGGAACGCGCCCGGCGCCTGCACCGTCAGGACCACACGCTGATCTCCGCCCAGGAGCTCGACCGCCTGCAGGCCGCCGAACGCGCCAGTGCCGCGCGACTGAGCTCTGCCCAGTTCCGGGTCGAGGTGAGCCACCATGAAGTGCGTCTGGTCGAGGCGCGTCTGGCCCCGCCGAGTGATCCACTGGACCCCACCCCCGGCGAGTCCCGCACGCCCTGGCTTGAAATCACCGCTCCGGTCGATGGGCTGATCCTGCGCCGCCACCGCGAAAGCGCCGGGCCGGTGAACCGGGGCGAGCCGCTGTTCGACATCGGTGATCCGGCCTCGCTGGAAATCGAGGTCGATGTCCTCACCCCGGACGCGGTACGCCTGCACCCCGGTCAGCCGGTACGCCTGGAACGCTGGGGCGGGGATGAGCCACTGACCGGCCGCGTGCGCGTGGTCGAGCCGGGGGGCTTCACCAAGGTCTCCGCACTGGGTGTGGAGGAACAGCGCACCTGGGTGATCGTCGATCCCGACCCCGGCCCTGCGGCGCTCGCACGCCTGGGCGATGCCTACCGCATTGAGGCGCATTTCATTGTCTGGCACGCCGAAGACGTGCTCAAAGTCCCGGCCAGCGCCCTCTTCCGCGAAGGCGCACAGTGGCAGGTATATCGTGTTGAGGCCGGTCTGGCCCGCGCCGTCCCGGTGCGCATCGGCCAGCACAACGGCTTTGAAGCCGAAGTGATTGAAGGACTCAACGAAGGCGATCAGGTCATCACCCACCCCGGCGACACGGTCCGCGACGGCACGCGCGTCACCGCCCGCGCACCGGGCCGCTCCGCCCCTTAAGCCCACAACGTTTCATGAAAATAATCCGCCTTCTGCTGCTCCCCCTGCTTGCCCTGCCCCTGGTTTCCTGCATGATTCCCGAGGACTTCCATCTGCGCATCGACCTTGCGCAACACCGACAGATGCACGCGCTATATCAAGGCATCACCTGGTACAACCCCATAGGCAAGAACACCGTCACCGCGCAAGATGTCGAGAAGATCATCGAAGATGCACGCAAACAGCCAGAAATCCGCGAAATACGGCATATCGGTGGCAACCGGTTCGACATACGTGCCGAGTACGCCTGGGTAGCGCAAGGAAAAGAGAAAAAGCTGCTGTTCAGCCTGGTGGAAGTCAAACCGGACGCCGAAGGACGCCTCCTCTTCCGCGCCGGCCCCGGCAACCCCAACCGAATCCGCGAATACCGCGAAAAGGGACTGCACTTTGCCGGTGAAGTGCTTATCCATCTGGTTCCAGGTTACCGCATCGTGGAACAAAGCGGCGGACAATGCGCCCAGGAAAACGACGGACAGCGCTGTGTCTGGCGAACGGAAGATGTTCTGGAAAAAGGTCTGCGCCTCAGCGTGGAAGACGCGCCACAGGACGGGGTTTGAAATCAACGTAGATTTACAGGCCATCCATGGCCTGACACGCTCAGAACGTGTAATTGTAATTGAGACGCCAGTTGGTCTGACTGTGTGAGCAGGTAATGCCATTTTCGGAATTGGTCTGCTGCACGCGCGGCGCGTAAGACATTGCCGCCGCCAAAGAATGGGCGCCGTTGATGCGATATCCCACACCCAGCGTCAGGTGGTTCTTGGTGATTGCCGGAAACAGCGGGTTCAACGTGTTGTCCGGAATCGGATTGTTGGTCAGACTGAAACCGGCGCGCAGCGCCAGGTTGTCCATCAATTTGTACTCACCACCAAAAGCAAATACCGTCTGGTCATCCCAGTTCTGCGCCAGCAATGCACTCATGGAGGTGCCGCCGAAACCCGCCGCCATTGGGTTGGCCTGTACGAGATCCGCCGTGAAACCCAGGTTGAAATTTTCCATGGTCTTCGACCACTTCAATTGCTTGATGTCCGCCACCAGCATCAGGCGATCCGTGGCATGGAACGCCAGCCCCACGCCGTAGGTTTCCGGCCACTGGAAATCAATGACCTTCACGGTACCGGTGACCGGAATGGCCATGGCGCCCATCGGCGTATCCACCCCCAGGGTCACGGTCGAACCACCTGCCTCCAGATCGCCCAGTTTGGTCTTGCTGTGATAGCTCGCGCCTATGCTCAAAGCATCGGTAACCCGGAACACAAGCCCCAGTTTGCCCGCGTAGCCTACGTTGTTCGCCTTACCCGTGAAATCGCTGCTGTTGGAGAAATCAAAGCGCGCGTA